>DATKFV010000102.1:0-48054 GCA_035511035.1 Streptosporangiaceae bacterium | reverse complement strand
GGGGTGCGGGCCGGGTGCGGGGCCGGGGCCTGGGCCTGGGCCTGGTGGGGGGCCGGGGCCTGGGCCTGGGCCTGGTGGGGGGCCGGGGTGCGGCTGCTCGTTACTTTTGGGCCTTGGCGAGGGCCGCTCCCGGCTGCTCGTTACTTCTTCGGCTTCGTCGCGGCCGTCGTGGTGCTCTGGCGGTGGTGATGGCCGCCGGACGGCAGGTGGCCCTTGAAGGCGTCGGCGGGCACGTACTGGAGCAGGCGGACCTTCTCGAGGTCACGGCCGCCACAGAAGGGGCCGCCAGGCGGCGTCCCCACCAGGCAGGTGATCCGGAACTGCCGGAAGCCCAGGTCGCGCAAGTAAGCCCGGACATGGTCGAGCCGCTGCTGCGGGTGGTTCGCTCGCCACAGGTTCGCCCAGACGATCGCCCAGCCGATGTGCAGCGTCTTGAGGTCGGCCGCGGCCGCGTCCAGTTGCCGGATCGTCGGAGGCTTGGTGGCGTTCTGGGACGTCATCAGGTACCAGTAGAAGGCGTGGGCCTGGATCGCCTTGATCGTGGGCTTAGGCACCCAGGCGGTGTAGGACACCGCCCGGGGATGCCCGTCCTCGGTCGCCAGCAGCAACGTCCGCTCGGAGATGCCTGATCCGATGAGCGACAGGCCGCCGCGCAATCCGAACGGCACGTCGAGCACGACCGAGTTCGAGTGATCGGACTGGATCGGAGCGTCCAGGTACGGCATCGTCGTCGGCATCGCCTCGGTCAGGGTGAACGGCGGCCCGTCGGTGCCACCGGCCCAGCCGGTCTCGAGTACCCCGAGGCCCAGTATCACGGTGAGCAGCGGTACGGCCAGCCACCAGCGGCGCTTGCTGGCCCACTGCACCACGATCCCGGCGAGCATCGCCACGCCGATCATGCCGACGAGGGCGAACCTGTCCGCCTCCCGCAGGCCGGACAGCCAGGGAATGCGCACCAGCCAGGTGTAGGGCATGAGGTTGGAGACCTGGACCTTCTCCCAGGCGTTCACCACCGAACTGGTCACGAACACCCAGTGGATGTGACTCGGCAGCGGCAGGTACTGGTGACAGGTCCGGCCGTACACCAGCCCGGGCTTGGCGAGGTTGACGACGCACGCGCTGCCTATGGTGATGCTGGTGCCGAGCGCGAGCACGGCGCAGCCGAGCCAGAGCAGCACGAACCACCAGGTGGTGCGCTTGCGCCAGGCGATGATCACGCCGAGCACCGCGAGCGCGCTGGCCACTACCCCGAAGCCAGGCAGGCCCTCAGCCGGCTGGACCGACGTTCCGCCCTTCGGAGCCGCGTCGAACGTGTACCCGGAAGGGAAATGGCCAAGGCCGTAATAGGCCAGCCGCGGCGACGGGGCGAACAACGTCTGCAGCGGCACCCCGAACTGGGTGTAGTTCTGGGCGAGCGTGCCCGGCGGGACCGCCGTACCGCCAGCCAGGTACTGCTGGGCCATCGCGATGAGCTGCGGGCTGGCGAAGACGAGGGCCACGACCGCGCCGATGCCGAGCGGCAGCAGGGCCCTGCGCAGCGCGGCCCGGTCGTTGAAGAACGTGCCGATGATCCAGGGGATGAGGATCGCGGCCGCCAGCAGGATCGCGATAACCGCGCCTTCCTGGCTGGTCATCATCGCCGCGCCGAGGGCGATGCCGAGCCAGACAGCCGGAGCGACCCGCTGGGACCGGCGCAGCCTGACGGCGGCCTCGATCGTCAGCGGCAGGAAGATCAGGCCGATGGCGATGTTGAGGTGGTACCAGTTCTGCCAGAGCACCATCGGGGACAGGCCGAAGATCGCGCCGGCCGCGATCGAGCCTGGCTGGTTCAGCCAGAGCCTGGCCGCCCGGTACATCGCGTAGCACAGCAGGCCGGGCGTGAGCAGGCTGAGCACGGTGAACGCGGCCGA
The DNA here is from genome assembly GCA_035511035.1 of Streptosporangiaceae bacterium. Classification (GTDB taxonomy): domain Bacteria; phylum Actinomycetota; class Actinomycetes; order Streptosporangiales; family Streptosporangiaceae; genus Chersky-822. The sequence goes on along the minus strand of DATKFV010000102.1, from coordinate 46,144 downwards.
CGGCCCCCACAGCAGGGTCACCGGCGTCATCACGAAGCCGGCCAGCGGCATCAGCGTGCTGAACCCGAGCTGGATGCCGACCGGGGCCGCCATTTGCGTGGTGAAGAACGGGTTGCCCAGATGGGTGACCTGATGGGCGACCCAGTAAAAGCCCCAGACGAAGCTGGCGATGTCGGTGGTCTTCGGCAGCTTGGAGTTGGCTAGGTAAGTGAACCTCGGCCAAGTCGCGCCGATCCCGGCGCCGATGTACACGAGCAGCAGGACCACGTGCCTGACCCAGGCTGGGCGCCAGATCCGCGCGAAGAAACGCCCGATCCCGCGAAGACCGCGCTGTTTTGGCTTGCCCTGCCTGGCTTTTGGCTTGCCCTGCTGGTTTCTTTGCTGATCCTTCTTGGTTGTGACACCCGCACTGGTGCTGGCCTGCGCCTTCGTGCCCGCGTCCGCGCCGTCGTGGCCTTCTTGCGCCGCGGTCGAGCTGACCACGGCGGTCGCTATCGAGGCCTGTCCACCCGGCGCGGTGCCCTCGTCTCCGCGCGCTTGCTGCTGGCTAGCCGGTCCGCCGCCGCCGGCCGGCTGGCCAGGATCCGAGGACGCAGGCTCGCCATCGCGGCTAGCGCCTGCTGAAGTCATCGGGCCACCTTGTCTATCTTCAGTCTTGACCGAACTATGTCTACCGCGCGGTAGGGCATGTCGCAGCAGGATCGGACAGACCTGCCCTACCACGCCGTCGGCCAGGTACACGCTGAGCGCCAGGACTTCTGGCTGCTAGTTCTCAAAACGAGCAACGCTAGCCAATTGAGCCGGCAGGCTCTCGGCTAGAGTCCTTCAGTGGCACTCAGGGAAACTAGCGTACGCCCGCAACAGCCATGGCTGATCCGTTGGGAGATCTTTGCGGTCTTCGCCGTGTCGCTGGGCGCGAGTGCGCTGAATGCGCTGCTGTCGCTTATCGGCTCGCTGCTATCGAAGCAATCGCTAGCGAGCCAGCAGGCGACCCTGGTCGGGCCTGAGGCGACCAACAACTGGCTTGACCTGGCCCTGCAGCTGGCGACCATCGCCGAGCTCGTGGCGCCGGTCGTCCTCGTGCTCTACCTGTTCGCCAGGAACGACGAGCCGTTGTCGTCGATCGGCCTTGATCCCAGCCAGCCCGGCAAGGACGCCGCCCGCGGCGCTGTTCTCGCGGCGCTCATCGGCGGTGCGGGGCTGGCTTTCTACGTACTCGCATTCAAGCTCGGATACAGCCTGAACGTCGTCCCCGAGGATTTGCCGGCGGTATGGTGGCGAATTCCGGTGCTGGTGCTGTATGCGTTCGCCAACGGCATGCTAGAAGAAACGCTTGTCATCGGCTACCTGCTCACCAGGCTTGACCAGCTCGGGGTCAGGCCATGGGTGGCGGTCCTGGCCAGCGCCCTGCTTCGCGGCTGCTACCACCTCTACCAGGGCTTCGGCGCTTTCCTCGGCAACGGGGCCTTGGGCCTGATCTTCGGGGTGCTCTTCCGCCGCTGGCGCCGGGTCACGCCGTTCATCATCGCGCACACGCTGATCGACGCCGGGGCCTTCGTCGGCTACGCCGCCCTGCACGGCAAGGTCTCCTGGCTGCCGTGATGGCCGGCTTCGCCCGCGCCGGCTAGCTAGCGCCCGAGGCCGTCCACCACGGTCACGCCGGGGACGGCGGCGAGGGCCTGGCCGGTCAGGCCAAGCTTGGACCGGCGGACGCCGCTGCCGATCACGACGAGCCCGCACGAGGCGACGGCGGCATCGACGAGCACAGGCCAGTCGGGGGGCAGCCCGATCGGCGTGATCCCGCCGTACTCCATCGCCGTCTCCGCGACGGCGACGTCGGTCGGGGCGAAGGAGGCCTTGCGCACGTCGAGGGCCCGCCGGGCGACGTTGTTGACGTCCGCCCTGGTGGTCGCGAGCACCACGCAGGCGGCGAACCGCGTCTCGCCCTCCCGCCGCCCCGAGATGACCACGCAGTTGGCCGACTCGGCCAGGGCGACGTCGTACCGCTGGCAGAAGGCCGCCGTGTCGGCGAGTTCGGGGTCGATCTCGGTCACGCCGACCGCGTCGGCCGCCAGCGGCCAGTCCGGCCCGGTCAGCGCCGCGAGCACGGGCGCGGCGAGCAGGCCGGGGGAGTCGATGGCGGGCTCGAAGTCCAGCTTGCCGATGCTGAAGGTCATCTGGGCAGTCTAGGGTTCGTGGGCAGGACGTACCCCCCGGTGCCGGCCCACGCCAGGGGATCCTAGTCTTCCACCATGTCGGTTCGGCAACCCAGCAGCGAGTCCATCGGCGGCACCGACCTCACCGCCGCCGCCGCGACCGTGGCTGGCCTGGCCACGGCGATGGCGACCGGCGAGCTCACCTGCGCCCAGCTCACGAGCTTTTACCTGGCTCGCATGCAGGCCAATGCCGACCTCGGCGCGGTGATCTCGGTCAGCGCGGACGCCGGCGAGCAAGCGGCGGCGGCCGACGCGGCCAGGGCCGCCGCGCAGCGTGACGGCCGCGACACCGGCCCGCTCGCCGGGATCCCCGTGCTGATCAAGGACAACATCTCGGCGGCCGGAGCCCCGGCGACGGCGGGCTCGCCTGCCCTGGCTCGCGCGCAGGCGGCCGACGCCTTCCTGGTTAGCAGGCTGCGCGCGGCCGGGGCGGTGATCGTCGGCAAGGCGAACCTCTCCGAGTGGGCGAACTTCAGGTCAACCCACTCGACCAGTGGCTGGTCCACGCTCGGCGGCCAGGCGGTGAACCCGCACGGCGCCGGCCGCAACCCGTCAGGGTCTAGCTCAGGCTCCGCCGTCGCGGTCGCGGCCGGCCTTGCCCCGCTCGCCATCGGCACCGAGACCGACGGGTCGATCGTCAGCCCGGCCAACAGTTGCGGCATCGTCGGGCTCAAGCCGACCCTCGGCCTGGTCAGCCGGTCCGGCATCGTGCCGATCTCCAGCGCCCAGGACACGGCCGGGCCCATGACCAGGTGCGTGGCCGATGCCGCGGCGCTGCTCAGCGCCATCGCCGGTCAGGATCGCGCCGATCCGCCGACGGCCGACACCCCGCCAGGGCCCGACAGCCCGCAGCCGGCCGACTACACGAGCTACCTCGACCCGCAGGCGCTGGCCGGGGCCAGGATCGGCATCTGGCGGGACGGCAGCGCGGAGGCGGTGCCAGCCGCGCTCGCCGTGCTCGAGGCGGCCGTGCGCCTGCTCTCTGAGCTGGGCGCGGTCATCGTGGATCCGGTGTCGCTGCCGGGAGCCGACGCCATCGGCAAGCCCGAGTTCGCCGCCCTCGCGATGGAGTTCAAGGACGACCTGAACGCCTACCTGGCTGGACTCGGCGGCGAGCACCCCGGATCGCTCGGCGAACTCATCGACTTCAACATCAGCAGCAAAAAGACCGTGCTGGTCAAGTTCGGCCAGGAGATCTTCGTCCAGGCCGAGTCCACCGGCGGCCGCAGTGACCCCAATTGGCGGCTAAGCCGCGACGAGGCCCGCACGCTCGCCAGGGGCGGCCTTGACGAGACGCTGACGCAGCATGGCCTCGACGCGATCGTCGCGCTCACGGGGAACCCCGCCTGGCTCACCGATTACGTGCTCGGCGATCACCACAGCTTCGGCACCTCCTCGCCGGCCGCGGTCAGCGGCTACCCGGCGATCACGGTGCCGGCTGGCGACGTTACCGGCCTCCCCGTGGGGATCACGTTCATGGGTCCGGCGTGGAGCGAGCCGAGGTTGCTGGCGCTGGCCTACGCCTTCGAACAGGGACGCTCCCTCCGATAGCTCGCAAGCGGAGCGATAATCTTGCGGCCATGGACACCTGGCCTGTTCCGAGCATCCCAGCCCTGCCAGGCCTGGCACCTGAACTGACGATCTGGGACACGGCTAGCCGGTCCAAGGTGGTCGCGGCCCACGGGCAGCTCGCGACGATCTACGCGTGCGGCATCACGCCTTACGACGCGACGCACCTTGGTCATGCGGCGACCTACACCGCCTGGGACCTGCTGATCCGAAGCTGGCGGGACTCCGGGCACGAGGTTTTGTATGCCCAGAATGTCACTGATGTCGATGACCCGCTGCTTGAGCGGGCTGACCGCGACGGCGAGGACTGGCGGGAGCTCGCGGACCGCGAGATCGAGTTGTACCGCACCGACATGACGGCCTTGCGGCTGCTGCCGCCTGACTACCTGGTCGGCGCCGTCGAGGCGCTCGACGTGATCGAGGAGTTCAGCGGGCGGCTGCGGGACCGGGACGGCCTGTACGACCTTGACCACGACGTCTACGCGCTGCGGTCGGCCGATCCGGCGTTCGGCTCGGTGTCGGGCTATGACCCGCAGACGATGCTCGAGCTGGTCGCCGAGCGGGGCGGCGACCCGGGCCGGGCAGGCAAGAAGGATCCGCTCGATCCCTTGGTGTGGCTGGCCAAGCGGCCAGGCGAGCCGCACTGGGACTCCAGGTTCGGGCCTGGCCGGCCGGGCTGGCACGTGGAGTGCGCAGCCATCGCGTCGCGCTGGCTCGGGATCGCGTTCGACGTCCAGGCGGGCGGCTCCGACCTCATCTTCCCGCACCACGAGATGAGCGCGTCGCACGCTCGGGTCGCGGCCGGCGACGCCGCCGGCGAGGTCTTCGCGCGCCGGTACGTGCACGCCGGGATGGTGCGCTACGACGGGGAGAAGATGTCCAAGTCGCTGGGCAACCTCGTCTTCGTGTCCAAGCTGCGCGAGGAGGGCGCCGACCCGATGGCGATCAGGCTGGCGATCCTCGCGCATCACTACCGGCACGACTGGGACTGGACCGACGAGGCGCTCCCGCTCGCCGAGCGGCGCCTGGGCCGGTGGCGGGAGGCGGTCGCGGTGTCCGGTGCGGGTGAGGCGGGCGCGGCGGCCGGTGCGGGCGGGGCCGAGCTGGCCGGTCCTGATGGCGCTGCCCTTGAGGCGCTCGCCGAGGTCCGCGATCGGATGGCTGACGACCTCGATGCTCCCGGTGCGCTCGCCGCCATCGACGCCTGGGCCGACGGGGTGCTCGCCGGTCGCCGCGCGGCGTCGGCGGCGGCATCGGCCCGCCTGGTCGCCGACGCGGCTGACGCGCTGCTCGGTGTCAAAATCTGACTGAATTCCGTGGAACCCTGATCGATGCGATTTAGGCGTCTTCGCTGGTGAGAGGGTCAAATAGCTCGCGCCGGCCTGTGGATAACTCCGTAAGCATCCACATTCGGCACAATCCTCCCTGCGGCGTCCGGTCGGCGCGGGCGAACCTGCATGCATGACTGAATCCCAGCCGAATGGCACTCGTGCCCGGCATTCACGTTCCCCCCGCAACGCTCCGGCTGGCAAGGGCCCGGCCGGACCTGCCGATCGGCGGCCCAGCCCTAGCGGCCCGCCGAAGAAGGCTCCCGATCCAGCCGAGACCGGCGCTTTCCGCTGCAAGGTGAAGGTCGGCTCGGCCGACGGCGTCTTGGCCATCGTGCCGCACCTGCTCGGCTTCCACCCCGCGAACAGCCTGGTCGTCCTGGGCATCGGCGGACCGCACGGCCGGATCAGGCTGGCCTTCCGCTACGACCTGCCTGACCCGCCCGATCACGCACTCAACGCCGACATCGCCGCGCACGCGACCAGCGTGCTCGACCGTGAGCAACTCAACTTGGTCGTGGTGATCGGGTACGGCCCAGGTCAGGCGGTGACCGGCGTCGTCGATGCGCTGACGCCGGCGTTGGGCGAGGCCCAGATCGCGATCCAGGACATCCTCAGGGTGGAAGACGGCCGCTATTGGTCTTATCTGTGCCAGAACCCGCATTGCTGCCCGCCCGAGGGCTCGCCGTACGACCCGTCGGATCACCCGGCGGCGCAGGCACTGTCAGCGGCAGGCCTGGAGCCCCGCACCAGCCGGGCCGACCTGGCCGCCACGCTCGCCCGGGCCCCCGAGTCCATCGAGCCCATCGCGCAGGCCATGGAGCGGGCCCGCAGCCGGGCCAGCGACCTGATCTCACAGACGCTCGCCGCGGTCGAGGGCAGCGACCCGTTGCTCGCGGTCGCGGACGCCGGCCGGCGGTCAGTCCGGCGCGCGGTCGCGCTGTACCGGCGCGGCGGCGAGATCACTGACCTCGACGAGATCGCCTGGCTCGGCATCACGCTCACCGACCTGCGGGTCAGGGACGACGCCTGGGCCAGGATGGACCCGCAGTTCAACGAGGCGCACCAGCGCTTGTGGCGGCAACTGGTCCGCCAGTTGCCAGCTGAGTTCGTGCCGGCGCCGGCCGCGTTGCTGGCGTTCATCGCCTGGCAGTCAGGCGACGGCGCGCTCGCCGCGATCGCGATCGAGCGCGCGCTCGGTGCCGACCCCGAGTACTCCATGGCCTTGCTGATCGCCGATGCGCTGCACGCGGGCCTGCCGCCGTCGGCGGCTCGGCTGTCGATGACGCCCAAGCAAGTAGCCGCCAGCTACGCCAGGCACCGCAAGCCTGCACCGCCGACCCGCCGCCGCCGATAGCCCGGCGCTGTCAGCGTGCCGCGCAGTGATCGGTGGGGCTCGCGGCGGCCCGGCGAGCATCGTCTTGAGCGACGGCCTGTGCCTCTCGCTCAAGACGGCGCTGCCGGCCGGGCGCTTAGTTTCGCGGTCGTCGTCGGCATTTTTCGCTCCCGGCCGGGCAGTGAGATCGGTAAGAACCTGCCGTGGGACTTGGGAAATGTGGGCCGAGGAGAACTCGATGGACATAGTCGGCGAAGGCGGCGAGCGGGCGAGTGCGCTCGCGACCGCGATCCTGAAGGAGATGGATAAGCACATCTGGAATCTTTACGGTGTGCTCGAGCAGGAACCTAACTCCAAGATCCTCGCCCAGTACGACAGCGATATCGCGGCCGGAGGCCGGGCCGCGGCCAACGCTCAGCGCAAGGCCATCGCCGGCCCGGCGAACCGCGCCGCCGCCAGGGGCGCCGCGGCCGGCGGGTTCGCCTTCCTGCCGCCCTACGGCACGGCCGCGTCGCTCGCGACCGTCGTGGCGGCGACCGTGCCGCTGCTGCGCTCTTGCGTCGACGCCGAGGACGTCGTCGCCCACGCCACGGGGCAGGAGCTCATCGAACCGCAGCGGCGCCGGGTGGCCAGGCTGCTGGTCGTCACCGCCACGCTGCCACCCCAGTTCCGGCCGGGGGCCGCGGTATGGGACATCGGCGGCAACGAAGGCGGGGTCAGCGCACTCCGTGGCTGGAGCGCGGCCGAGTGCGACGCCCTCTGGGAAGCCCGCTCGACCGCGATGCGGCAATGGGTGATCAGCTGGACCGTTCCCAGGGCCAGCTCAGCGATCCCGTTCGGCGTCGGCGCCTTCGCGGGCGCCTGGACCGGCTACGCCCCGGTAAAGTCCACCATCCGCGCGGCCGAGCGCTTCTACGGCTCACGCCGCCCCGTAGAGTTCGGCGACGCCCCCACCGACCAGATCCCCGCCAGGTAGCCCAGCCCCGGCCCACCCTGATCGACCACCCCGCTAGCAGAAGCCCGCGATCTCCTCGACCCAAGGCCGTAGCCCAGCCCCGGCCAACGCCAGGCCGCGGCCCGGCCTCTGGCCCCGGCCCTGGTCCCGGCGGCCCGGCCCGGGCCCGGCCCCGGGCCCACGACTTTCGACCGTGATCATGGAGTTTCCATGATCACGGTGGTTCGGTGCGTTCTCGTCCGGGCGATCTTCCGTGATGTCCGCCGGGGCATGATCACGGACGTGCCCTGGGGTGCTTTTGCCCTGGCCGGGTTCCGTGGTCCGTGCCGGGGTGTGATCACGGACGTGTGTGGGGGTGCTTTTGCCTCGGCAGGGCTCCGCGAGCGGGCTCGTGCTCATGATGACGGGGCAGGAGGCGGGCTAGTTAGGCGATCAGGCCGGGGGTGGGGTTGGACTGGGCCTCGAGCTTGGCCAGTTCGCGGCCTTGGGGGTACTGGAAGGCGGCCGGGGGCAGGCTGGCGACTCGGCCGCTGAGCAGCACGGTCAGCCGTCCGCCCCGCTGGTCGTCCGGTGCGCCAAGATCGCGCCCGGCGAGCGCTACCCGGCGCAGCGCCTGTGCCGCGACGGCAGCGGCCGAGCTGAACAGCATGGCGCCAGGGACGGCAGCGCCGATCGGGTCGGCGGCTAGCTCGTACTCGGTGCAGCCGAGCACGACGGCGCCGCAACCAGCCGGGGTTCGGCTCGCGGCATCGGCGATAGCGATCTCGATGGCGGCGGCATCGCCGGCGTCGACGGCGCTGGCCAGGCCAGGACAGGCGACCGGCGTGACCTCAGCACCGCCCCCGAACTCCTCGATGAGCCTGCGCTGGTAGGCGCTCTCCGTGGTCGCGACCGTGGCCCAGATGGCGACCGAATGGGCGGCGGCCGCGGCCGGCTTGATCGCCGGGACGGTGCCGACGACCGGGATAGCGGGCTCAAACTCGGCGCGCAGCACCTCAAGGGCGTGCACGGAACCGGTGTTGCAGGCCATGATGATCACGTCGGGCTCGTAGCGGGCAGCCGCCTTGGCGATGGCGAGCGAACGCTCGGCGATGTCGTCAGGGGTCCGCGGGCCCCACGGCATGCCGTCGGGATCCATGGCGATGACAAGATCGGCGTCCGGGCGCACCTTGTGCAGTTCGCTCGCGGTAGCCAGCAGCCCGAGCCCGGAATTGATCAGCGCGAATCGCATGGGCCAACGATAAGAGATGAATACGGAAGCCTCGGTTGGTTACCCAGGATCAGTCACCTAAGAGCCGCTGCTGCTTGGCGTCAGCGCCGGGAGGCCGTCGATGCTGCGGCTGTTGTTCTTGACCCGGTAGGCGGCGAGGTCGCCGGGCGACTTCCGCTCGGCCCAGCGGGCCAGGACGTCTCGCTCGTGCACGAGGTCCATGACTGGCACCGAGTAGCCGCAGGAATCCGAGATCCGGTCGGCGGTCACGACGATGATCGCCCGCCTGGCACTGCAGTTCATCCCCGTGCCGATCCCTCTCCCCGCGCGGACCCTGCCCACGTCGGCTGTGTCGGCTGTGTCGGATGGATCGGACGTGCGGGAGATGCCGGCCGCGCTGGGTGAGCCGGACTCGCTGGATGCGCAGGCTTGTCCGGCGGGCGGGAAATAGCCGAGGTATTGCGACCAAGACGGTTCATCGGGCAGGATCACCCGCCCGGCGCCGTAGATCCGCACGATCTTGGGCGACCGGTCGAACGAGCAGAACATGATCGTGATCCGGCCGTTCTGGCGCAGGTGCGCGATCGTCTCTGACCCGCTCCCGGTCAGGTCGAGGTAGGCCACCGTCAGCGGGTCGATGACCGCGAACGTGTCGCCGTATCCCTTCGGCGACACGTTGACGTGACCGCCGGCGCCCGAGCTATCCAGGCAAGGCGCCGTGGCCACGAAGAACATCGGCTGGCTGGTGATGAAGCCGATGAGGCGCTCGTCCAGCTCCTGGTACACCGCGCCCATGCTTCCTCCCGCCACGCCGCCACAGCCACCTGGAACTATTGTCCGTCCTGCCCGGCCAGCCCGCCGGCCGAGGCCGGCGAGGCGCTGAGGCCGGCGGAGGGCCACCGAGGCCGCCGACGCTGGCCGCTGGCCGACGGCTTCCGTAGTCTTAACTGACTGACCAGGCCAGCCGGCCCGCCACTGCGGCGCACCGGCGGGCCGACCGATCGGGGGGACGGTGGTCGTGATGAGCCGTATGTCACCAGGAGTGCTCGCGCCGCCGCGCGAGATCCTCACGCCTGAGGAGTGGCGCAGCCGGGGCCGGGCCGAGCGCTCGGCGGTGCCGAGGTCCAGCCATGCCAGCTGGGAGGCTCCGGCCGACCGGCCTGACCCGGTCGCCGTCCTCGAGCAACAGGCCGGCCAGCGAGTACCTGACCTGGTCCCGATCAGGTACGGCCGGATGGTCGCCTCGCCGTTCGCCTACTTTCGCGGCGCCGCCGCGCCGATGGCGTGGGATCTCGCCCACACGCCGACGACGAGCCTTCAGGTCCAGTGCTGCGGCGACGCGCACCTGATGAACTTCGGCATGTTCGCGGCGCCGGACCGCAGGCTGGTCTTCGACGTCAACGACTTCGACGAGACCCTGCCTGGCCCGTTCGACTGGGACGTCAAGCGGCTGGCCGCTAGCTTCGCGGTCGCCGCGCTTGACAACGGCTTCTCCGGCAGCGTGGCCAAGTCGACCGCGCGCAAGTGCGCTCGCAGCTATCGCGTCGAGATGGCGAACTTCGCCACCATGCGCTTCCTCGACGTGTGGTACGCGCGGATCGACGTAGCGCAGATCACGTCGGTGTTCGATGCCCTGCAGCCGAAGAAGGCGGTACGCCGCCGCCAGCGGGACATCCGCAACGCCATGCGGCGCACCAGCCTCGCCGCGCTCACCAAGATGTGCGAGGCAACCGCCGCCGGCTACCGGATCAAGCCCGACTACCCGATGATCGTGCGCTACCCGATCGATCTTGACCCGACCGTCTTCGACGAGTTGCACGGGGCGGTCGAGCTCTACCTGCGGACCTTGAAGGCCGACGCGCAGGAGGTGCTGAGCCGGTACTACTTCGGTGACTTCGCCCGCAAGGTCGTCGGCGTCGGCTCGGTCGGGACCGAGGCGTTCATCTTGCTGCTCATGGGCGATCGCGCCGACGAGCCACTGTTCTTGCAGCTCAAGGAAGCTCAGGAGTCAGTCCTCGCGCCGTTCGCCGGAGCCAGCGAATTCAAGCACCAAGGCGAGCGAGTCGTGCGCGGGCAGCGGGTCACCCAAGCCGCGTCCGATCCGTTCCTCGGCTGGACTTGCGGCGTGCCGGCCGACGGCGACCAGCCGAGGGACTACTACGTCCGCCAGTTGCGCGACATGAAGGGCAGCATGGACGTGCCCGTCATGGACGCCGACCAGCTCGCCTACTACGGCAGGCTCTGCGGCTGGGCGCTCGCCCGCGCCCACGCGCGGACCGGCCGGGCCACGCTCATCGCTGGCTACCTCGGCTCCGGCGAGGCCTTCGACCACGCCATCGGCGAGTTCGCTGTGGCCTACGCCCAGCAGAACGCGCGCGACCATCAGCGGCTGGTCGAGGCGGTGGCATCGGGCCGGGTCCACGCCTTGACCGGAATCTGACTAAGTGCGACAAAGGAACTACCGTCCGACATAGACGCGGACGGGCGGCAGATCACTACGCCTCACAAGAAAACGGCGAGCTACTGGCCGGTACGATAACGATGTTGTATATCCAACCAGGCCGCGAGGGGCTGCGCCCGTACGCCGGTCCCCCGGGGAGGACAGCGTGACCGAGCTCGCAGATCACGAGCGCCAGGGCGAACCAGCCGAACCAGCCGAGCCAGTGACGCCGCCAGCGGCCAGCCCGCTACTCGCGAGCCGCCACGCGGCCGCGGCCAGGCTGCGGCGCCAGTACGCGGCCATCCCGGCCGGCTCAAGGGTCAGGCTGGCCAAGTCGACGTCGAACCTGTTCAGGTACCGCGACGCCAGCCACGACGTGGTCACCCTGGACGTCTCGGCGTTCACCAGCGTGCTCGAGGTCGACCCCCTGACCCGTACCGCGATCGTCGGCGGCATGACGACCTACGAGGACCTCGTCGACGCGACGCTGCGCCGCGGGCTGATGCCGCTGGTCGTGCCTCAGCTAAAGACGATCACGCTCGGCGGTGCCGTCTCCGGCCTTGGCATCGAGTCGACCTCGTTGCGCAATGGCTTGCCGCACGAGTCGGTGCTCGAGATGGAGGTCATGACCGGCGACGGGCGGGTGCTGACCGCGGCCAGAGGCGGCCCGAACGAGGACCTGTACCGAGGATTCCCTAATTCCTACGGAACTCTCGGCTACACCCTTTGGCTCAAAATAGAACTTGAACCTGCAGCGCCCTACGTGCATCTGCACCATTTCAGGTTCGGCGACGCGGCGCAGGTCATGGCCGCGATCGCGGACATCGCCAGGGACGGGAGCTACCAGGGGCACCGGGCCGACTTCGTGGACGGCACGGCGTTCGCCCCGGACGAGCTCTACCTGTCCGTCGGCGCGTTCAGCGAGGTCGCGCCCTGGGTCAGCGACTACACCGGGCAGCGGATCTACTACCAGTCGATCAAGGGCCCGGCCGAGGACTTCCTGACCATCAAGGACTACCTGTGGCGCTGGGACACCGACTGGTTCTGGTGCTCGCGCGCCTTCGGGGTGCAGCGCCCGCTGGTGCGGTCCCTGTGGCCGAGCCGCTACCGCCGGTCCGACGTCTACCGCAAGATCGTCGCCTTCGACAAGAAGCACGGCTTCACCGAGTCGATCCGCACCAGGCGCGGCGGTCCTGACCAGGAGTCGGTCGTCCAGGACGTCGAGATCCCGGTCGATCGGTCGGCCGAGTTCTACGAGTTCTTCGCCGCGAACGTGGCGATGAGCCCGGTCTGGCTGTGCCCGCTGCGGCTGCGCGACGAGCAGGCCTGGCCGCTCTACCCGCTGCAGCCGGGGCAGGTCTACGTGAACTTCGGCTTCTGGGGGCAGGTGGCACTGCCCGTGGGGCAAGGCGACGGATTTTTTAACAAGCAAATAGAGCACGTGGTCACCGATCTCGGCGGGCACAAGGGCCTGTACTCGACCTCGTACTACTCGCCAGAGGAGTTCTGGCGGCTTTACAACGGACCGGCGTACTCAAGGCTCAAGGCGGAGTACGACCCGGTCGGCCGGCTCGCCGACCTTTACGACAAGTGCGTCGGCGAAAAATGAGCTTTCGCGCCCAGCAAGGATCAAGGCAGCAAGGGTCGAGGTAGCTAGGAGGACGCATGACGCTGGCCCAGGTTTTCGAGAAGGTGGCTGGCCACGGTGCGCCAGTGGAGTTCCACGCTTACGACGGAAGTTCGGCCGGGCGGCCGGGGACGCCGCCGGTCACGGTCTCGGTCCGTGACGAGACGGCCGTGAAGTACCTGGCCCAGGCCCCGGGGTCGATGGGGCTGGCCCGCGCGTACGTGTCGGGGCACCTGGACGTGGACGGCGACATGTACACCGCGCTGAGCAGGCTGGCCGGAGTACAGGAACTGAACCTGAGCACGGCCGACAAGCTCGCCATCCTGCGTGAGCTTGGCGGGCCTGGGCTGCTCTTCCCCCGGGTGCCGCCACCGCCGCAGGAGGTGCGGGTCAACCGGAGCTGGATGATCGGACGGCGGCACTCACGGGGCCGGGACGCGACCGCGATCTCGCATCACTACGACGTGTCGAACACGTTCTACGAGTGGGTGCTCGGCCCGTCGATGGCCTACACCTGCGCCTGTTACCCGCGCCCCGACGCCTCGCTTGAAGAGGCGCAGGAGTACAAGTTCGACCTGGTCGCGCGGAAGATAGGGCTTCAGCCCGGCCAGCGGCTGCTCGACGTCGGCTGCGGCTGGGGCGGCATGGTCATGCACGCGGCCCGCCACTATGGCGTCAAGGCGCTGGGCGTCACCTTGTCCGAGCAGCAGGCCCTCTGGGCTTCCAAGGCGATCAAGGAAGCCGGGCTCGACAACCTGGCCGAGGTCAGGCACCTGGACTACCGCGAGGTCACCGAGGCCGGCTTCGACGCGGTCAGCTCGATCGGCCTGACCGAGCACATCGGCAAGGCCCAGCTACCTGGCTACTTCAGCTTCCTGGCCAGCAAGCTCAAGCCAGGCGGGCGCCTGCTCAACCACTGCATCACCAGGCCAGACAACCACGGCAAGGCCAGCGTCCGCGGCGGCTTCATCTTCAGGTACGTCTTCCCCGACGGGGAGCTCGAAGGGCCCGGCTACATCATCTCGGCCATGAACGACAACGGCTTCGAGGTCAGGCACGAGGAGAACCTGCGCGAACACTACGCCCTGACCCTCGCCGCCTGGTGCGCCAACCTCGACGCCCACTGGGACGAGGCCGTCGCCGAGGTCGGCGAGCCGATCGCCCGCGTCTGGCGCCTCTACATGGCCGGCTCTCGGCTCGGCTTCGAGCGCAACGTCATCCAGCTGCACCAGGTCCTCGGCGTCAAGCTCGACGAGGACGGCGAGTCCCGCATGCCCCTGCGGCCTGACTGGGAGCCGTCGGCCGGCTAGGAGCTCTGGCCGCGGCTTGTGCTTACGCCGGCGGGAACCTTGCGGTCGCAAGGTTCCCGCCGGGCCTAGTCCGGGCTATCTGATGTGGATGACCTCGAGGTACTCGACGGTGCGCTCTTCGCAGCGGTCGGCGGCCGGGTAGGTGGCCTGGACGGTGAGCAGGTAGATGTCGCCTAGTTGGGCGTCGGCCGGGATGGTGCCCGCGACGTAGAACTCGCCGGACTCGCAGGCGATGGCGGCGGCCCAGTTGGACTCGGCGGTGCTGTCGTCGGGCTTCTCCTTGGAGTACACGCGCAGGCCGAGGTCGGCTACCGGCAGGCCCGCGCGCAGTTCGGGGACCAGGAACAGCGGGACGCGGCCGGCGGCTCCGGTGAACTCGAGCGCGCCCTTGATCGTCGCCGCCTCGCCTCGGTCCTGCCAGCCCGCCGGGACCTTGACCGCGTTGGCGCCGAGCTTGACCGGCAGCGGCGACGGCCTGATCTGGCGGCCGGTGCCGAACGGGAATACCCAGCCCATGCCGCCGCTCATCAGCAGCGAGTTCGTGTTCCGCCAGGCTGAGCCGTAGTGGAACGAGTCGCCTGGATGCGGGATCGTCGGGTCGATCACGTCGGTGCCGGTCGCCGGGTTGACGCTGAAGTACGGCGACGTCGGGCAGCTGATCGCGACGACCGCGCACTCGTGCGCGAGCGGCGGGCCGCTCTGGAACGGGTTAGCCGAGGTCACCACGAGGGAGCCGTTGGCCGGGACGGTGACGGTCTGGGAGTCGATGAGGACGCCGGCGGTGCCGACCCCGCCGGGGAAGTGCCAGAAGCTGACGATCGTGCCGGTCGCCGGGACCGACGAGTCGTTGTAGACGACGGCTTGCAGGCCGAAGCTGCTGTTCGGCGGCAGCAGGGTGTCCCAGGCGCCGCCGGGGGCGCCGCCGATCGGGATCGGCGTGTTCGTGGAGTCGAGCAAGATGATGTCAGGGCTCTGGTACGAGCCGTTGCCGAGGTACGGGTCGGGCGCCGTCTGCGCTGTGGCCGTGGTGAAGGCCTCGACGGTGGCCACCGGCTCGCCGAGGTCGCTCTGCCCGCCGATCGCGTAGATCAGCCCGTCGGGCCCGGTCGTCCCGGCCAGGAAGCCGGTCGCGGCCAGCAGCGAGTCCTGCGTCGTCCAGGCTGAGGTCGCCGGGTCGTAGCTGTAGACCGTGCTCACTGGAAAGCCGTTGCCGTCCACACCGCCGAAGGCATAGATCAGGCCGTCGGGTCCGAGGCCCGCGGCCAGCGCCCAGACCGCGCTTGGCAGCGGCGTGGTCGTGCTCCAGGTGCTGGTAGCCACGTCGAAGACCTCGACGGTCGCGAGCGGGCCGGTCGAGTCCTGCCCGCCGATCACGTAGATCAGGCCGTTAGGCCCGGTCACGGCGGCGAGCGCGGAGCGGGCGGTCGGCATCGCCGGCAAGCTGGTCCAGGTGCCCGCAGCCGGGTCGTAGGCTTCGGTCACGCCCAGGTAGGAGCCGTCGTAGCCGCCGAAGACGTAGATGAGCCCGTCCGGCCCGGTGGCCGCGCCGAGGCTCTCCCTGGCTGAGGACAGCGGCGCCGCCGTGGTCCAGTCGTTGGCCGCCGGGTCGAAGATCTCGTGGGTGGCGAGCGGGCCCATGCCGTCGCTGCCGCCGATCGCGTAGACCCGGTTCGGCCCGGACGCCGCGGCCAGGTTCAGCCGGGCCGTCGGCATTGACGGCGCCGTTGACCAGGTGTCGGTGCTCGTGTCGTAGGTCTGGACGGTGGCGTCGGCGAGGTCGACGCCGTTGTTGCCGCCGAGCGCGTAGATGCGGTAGCCGGACTGCGGCGTCGGCGCGTCGGCGCTGGCCGCGGCCGGGCCGCTGGCGGCGGTAAGAAGCGATGGTTCGTTGGTCCAAGGCATGGCTGAGCCCTCCCTGATGGCTGCGTGTGTCCGCCGCGCGGTGAAGGCCGGTCGTGCGCGCGGCTACTGTCCTTGTCCGGAAGCGGCCCCCGTGAGTCACTGCCAGCGGGTCGCATCCTGCTCACTCATCAGGAGCACTCAGCTACGCCCGGTGATACAGGCGAGCTGCCCTGGACCCAGATCAGTAGTCTCATGGCCGCGCGGGGCCGTCCCGGTCGCGCGCGGCCTTCCCCGCGGCCGTCCCTCCGCCGCTGCGCTGCGGTCCCTCCGCGCAGCGGGGGCACTTAGGGTCGCCAGAGCGACATCGTGGTCCCCCACTGTTCGACAGCGGAGCGCCGCCCTAAGCAGGCCTGAGCCGGCGCAGCCGCTCCCGACGATTTCGGACTATCCGAAATCGGATAATCCGAAATCGGGGAGTCTTCGGGCGCTGCCGGGAAGCGTTGTCGTTCCCAGGAGTGTTTTCAGCGTTGCCCGGGAGCGTTGTCGTCGGCGGGAGCACTTTTGTCGTATGGCGGGGGTGATTGTCCCCGGACTGAGAACGATCCCCGTCAGCGCTGAGAACTCTCCCCCGATCCGAGTGAGAACGCTCCCCGGACAAAGAACGCTCCCCGCAAACGACGTCGAGTCTCTCCGATCAGCACGAGATGGCGCCCTCGTCCGCGACTGCTCCCTGAAACGCGGGCGGCGACGGCTTCGGGGGCTGAGCTAGGGGCGGCGGTAGCTTTCGGCGACGGTGAAGGCCAGGTCTAGGGCCTGGCTGCGGTTCAGGCGGGGGTCGCAGGCGGTCTCGTAGCGCTGGTACAGGTCGTCGGCGGCGAGCTCGTAGCTGCCGCCCGTGCACTCGGTCACGTTGTCGCCGGTGAACTCGATGTGGATGCCGCCGGGGTGCGTGCCCGCGGCCTTGTGGACCGCGAAGAAGCCAGTCAACTCGTCCAGCACGTCGTCGAGATGCCTGGTCTTGTAGCCGGACGGCGCCTCGAAGGTATTGCCGTGCATGGGGTCACAGACCCAGGCGACGGGGGCGCCGTCCTTCTTGACTGCCTCGACCAGCGGCGGCAGCACGGCGCGGATCCCGCTGGCGCCGATCCTGGTGATCAGGGTCAGGCGGCCTGGCTTGCGGTCGGGGTTCAGTTCCCCGACCAGTTCGAGCAGCTCGGCCGGGGTCGTGCCTGGACCGATCTTGAGGCCGATCGGGTTGGCGATGGACTTGGCGAACTCGATGTGGGCGCCGCCGAGCGACCTGGTCCGGTCGCCGATCCAGGGGAAGTGGGTCGAGGTGTCGTAGATCTTGCCGGTGCGGGAGTCGACCCGCGCCATGGCGTAGTCGTAGTCGAGGAGCAGCGCCTCGTGGCTTGAGTAGAACTCGACCGTGCGCAGCTCGGCCGGGTCGGCGCCGCAGGCCCGCATGAAGCCAAGCGCCCGGTCGATCTCGCCGGCGACCCGCTCGTAGCGCTGTCCGGCCGGGCTGTCGGCGACGAAGTCCTGGTTCCAGGCGTGCACTTGGTGCAGGTCGGCGTAGCCGCCGGTGCTGAACGCGCGGCACAGGTTCAGCGTGGCCGCTGACGAGTGGTACGCGCGCAGCAGCCTGGCCGGGTCGGGGGTGCGGGCGGCGGCGGTGAACTCCAGCCCGTTGACGGCGTCCCCCTTGTAGGCGGGCAGCTCGAGGCCGTCCCTGACCTCGGTCGGCTTCGATCGCGGCTTGCCGAACTGGCCTGCCATCCGGCCGATCTTCACGATCGGGACGCTCGCGCCGTAGGTCAGCACGACCGCCATCTGCAGCAAGGTGCGCAGCTTCGCCCTGACGTCCGCGGCGGTCGTCCCTGCGAACGTCTCGGCGCAGTCGCCGCCTTGCAGCACGAAGGCCTCGCCGCGGCTGACGGCCGCGAGGCGCTGGGTCAGCAGGTCGCACTCGCCTGCGAAGACCAGCGGCGGCAACGTCGTCAGCTCGGAGGTCACGGTCGCGAGCTGATCGAGGTCGGGCCAGTCGGGTTGCTGGTCCGCGGGCCGGTCGGGCCAGCGGGCTCGCCAGGGGCGCTGGTTGGCGGCGTGCAGCTCGGCCGAGAAATCGAGGCTGTCCTGGGGAGATCGGCCTAGCGACGACCGGCCCGGCGACGATCGGCCTGGCGATGAGGTGGAGGCGCTCGCGGTCATGTGTCGGCTCCGATGATCCAGTGATCGGGGTCGCGGTTACCTAGCAACCTAGGAAGGAGTCTAGCCGGGGCCTGACCAAGATCGCTGAGGCCATCAAGGACCGCTGGTCGCCGGGTCGCAGTGGCGACCCGCCGAGACGGAGCGGGCCGCGACGGAGAGAATGGTCGTCATGGAGTGCGCTTCGGTGGGCGAGTCGCGGACGGTGGTCCTGCTCGGATCGACCGGGTCGATCGGAACTCAGGCAGCCGACATCGTGCGCCGCAATCCCGGCAAGTTCCGGCTGGTGGCGCTGGCGGCTGGGGGCGGCAGTACCGAACTGCTGGCCAGGCAGGCGACCGAGTTCGGCGTCGAGGTCGTCGCGGTCGCTGACCCGGCCGCCGAGCCGGCCCTGCGGGCCGCCTTGCGGGCCGAGGCCGGGGCGAACGCAGGAGCGAGCGCGGGGGCGGATCGGCTGCCCCAGGTGCTGGCCGGGCCAGACGCGGTCGCCGAGTTGGCTGGCTGGCCCTGCGACGTGGTGCTGAACGCGGTCACCGGCGCGGTGGGGCTCGCGGCGACCCTGGCGGCCCTCGACGCGGGCCGGGTGCTCGCCCTAGCCAACAAGGAATCCCTGATCATGGGCGGTGACCTGGTCACGAGCAGGGCCGCGCCCGGGCAGATCGTCCCGGTCGACTCCGAGCACTCGGCGATCGCCCAGTGCCTGCGCGGCGGCCGGCGGGACGAGGTCAGGCGGCTGGTGATCACCGCGAGTGGCGGCCCGTTCCTGCACTGGACCGCGGGCCAGCTAGCCGACGTCACGCCCGAGCAGGCGCTCGCGCACCCGACCTGGAACATGGGCCCGGTGATCACGATCAACTCGGCGACCCTGGTCAACAAGGGCCTTGAGGTCATCGAGGCGCACCTACTCTTCGACGTGCCGTTCGACGACATCACCGTCGTGGTGCACCGCCAGTCCGTCATCCATTCCATGGTCGAGTTCACCGACGGCTCCACGATCGCCCAGGCCAGCCCGCCCGACATGCGGATCCCGATCGCGCTCGGCCTGGCCTGGCCCGACCGGGTCGCTGATGCCGCTTCGCCGGTCGACTGGACGGCGTCGCACTCGTGGACGTTCGAGCCGCTGGACGAGAGCGCGTTCCCGGCCGTGCCGCTCGCGCGCGCGGTCGGGGCCTCCGGCGGGACCGCGCCCGCCGTATACAACGCCGCGAACGAGGAATGCGTCGCGGCTTTCCGCGCCGGTGCCATTCCGTTCACGGGGATTATGCGGACAGTGGCCCAGGTAATCTCAGAGCATGGTGGCTCAGCCGGGCCAGCGAGCGGGATCGAGGAGATCCTGGCTGCTGATGCCTGGGCGCGAATCAGGGCTCGCGAGCTGACCAGCGCCCTGGACGCACCGACCAGGACGGTTAAGGCAGGCTAAGGCAGATCGGCCCAGGCCGGCGCAGCGGCCAGGCGGCTAGTCCGCGCGGTCGTAGCGCCGAAAGGAGAGCAAGCGCAGGTGAGCTATCTGCTCGGCGTGCTGATCTTCGTGATCGCACTGCTCATCTCGATCATGCTGCACGAGGCCGGCCACCTGGTGACCGCCAAGGCCTTCGGCATGAAGGCCACCAAGTTCTTCGTCGGCTTCGGCAACACCATCTGGTCTTTCCGGCGCGGCGAGACCGAGTACGGCATCAAGTCGCTGCCGGTTGGCGGATTCGTCGACATCACGGGGATGAGCAACCTCGATCTGGTCGACCCGGCCGACGAGCCGCGCACGTTCAGGTCCAAGCCGGCCTGGCAGCGCGCGATCGTGCTGCTGGCGGGTTCGTTCATGCACTTCGTGATCGGGCTGGGGCTGATCTTCGTGGTCGCCGTCGGGCTGGGTGAGCAGAACACCACCGTGGTCACCCTGGACCCGTGCGTGCCCCATACGAAGACCCAGATTAGCTGTCGGCCCGTCGACATGAAGTCCCCGGCCGTGCTGGCCGGCCTGAAGAGCGGGGACAAGATCGTCGCCGTCGACGGCCACCAGGTCTCCACCTGGACTCAGCTGACCAGCCGGATCATCGCCCACAAGGCCGGCACCCCGGTCGCTTTCACGATCGTGCGCGACGGCCGTCAGTTCACCAAGGACATCACGCTCGCCAAGCTGTCCTGGCGCAAGGGCGGCTTCCTCGGCATCGAGGAAGTGCCGTTCGTGCGGGAAGGCCTGCCGACCGCGGTCGCCGCGACCGGCAGCCAGTTCGGCCAGGTCGTGGTCGGCTCGGTGCAAGGGCTAGGCAAGCTGCCGAGCGAGATCCCCAAGCTGTTCTCGCCGAACCGGGGCAAGAACGGCGGCGGGGTCTCGAGCGTCGTCGGCGTCACCGAGGCCGCCGGCCAGGTGACCAGCGCCAGCGGCGTGAGCTGGCAGGAGAAGGCAGCGTTCCTCCTGCTGGTCGTCGCGTCGGTGAACATCTTCGTCGGGTTGTTCAACCTGCTGCCGTTTCTCCCGCTCGACGGCGGGAAGCTGGCGATCGTTATCTTTGAGGGGGTGAGGTCGACCTTCGCGCGGCTGCGGCGGCGGCCCGACCCCGGACCTATCGATATGCAAAAACTCATACCACTGAGCGTCGGCTTCCTGTTCGTGTTCATATGTCTCGGTGTGCTGCTCATCGCCGCGGACATCTTCAACCCGATCCAGCTTCAGTAAGGCGATAATTTTGATGAGCATCAATCTCGGCATGCCTGTAGTCGCTTCCGCGCCGCTCGCACCACGCCGGGCCTCGCGCCAGATCATGGTCGGCAAGGGCCCGCACGCGGTACCGGTCGGCGGCGGTGCCCCGGTCTCGGTGCAGTCGATGACGACCACGCTGACCGCCGACGTGAACGCGACGTTGCAGCAGATCGCGGAGCTGACGGCGGCTGGCTGCCAGATCGTGCGGGTCGCGGTGCCATCCCAGGACGACGCCGATGCGCTGCCGGCGATCGCGCGGAAGTCACAGATCCCGGTAATAGCGGACATTCATTTTCAGCCAAAATACGTGTTCGCGGCGATCGACGCCGGATGCGCGGCCGTGCGCGTGAACCCGGGGAACATCAAGGCGTTTGACGACAAGGTCGGCGAGATAGCCCGCGCGGCCGCTGACGCGGGCGTGCCGATCAGGATCGGGGTCAATGCCGGCTCCCTGGACAAGCGGTTGCTGGCCAAGTACGGCAAGGCGACGCCTGAGGCGCTGACCGAGTCGGCGCTGTGGGAGTGCTCGCTGTTCGAGGAGCACGGCTTCCGCGACATCAAGATCTCGGTGAAGCACCACGATCCCGTCGTGATGATCCAGGCCTACCGGCTGCTGGCCGCCGCGTGCGACTACCCGCTGCACCTCGGGGTGACCGAGGCGGGCCCGACGTTCCAGGGCACGGTCAAGTCGGCGGTCGCGTTCGGCGCGCTGCTGGCCGAGGGCATCGGCGACACGATCCGGGTGTCGCTGTCGGCGCCGCCGGTCGAGGAGGTCAAGGTCGGCACCGCGATCCTGGAGTCGCTCGGGCTGCGGGAGCGTGGGCTTGAGATCGTGTCCTGCCCGTCCTGCGGCCGGGCCCAGGTCGACGTCTACAAGCTGGCCGACGAGGTAACGGCCGCGCTTGATGGCCTGGACATCCCGCTGCGGGTCGCGGTCATGGGCTGCGTCGTCAACGGGCCTGGCGAGGCGCGGGAGGCCGACCTCGGCGTCGCTTCGGGGAACGGCAAGGGCCAGATCTTCGTGCGGGGCGAGGTCATCGCGACCGTGCCCGAGTCGAAGATCGTGGAGACGCTGATCGAAGAGGCGATGAAGCTCGCGGCGACGATGACGGCGCCGGATGCCTGACTCTGACTCCGGTTCCGGCCCAGCCGCAGGCCCCCGATTTCGGATTATCCGAAAATGGATAGTCCGAAATCGGGGGGGAACGGCTGCGCTCACGATCGCCGCCGCGGTAGCGCTCGCCGTGGCCGGCTGCACGCCAGGATCGAGCTCGGCCTCCTCCGGCGGCGGCCCTGGCGGTTCCGGCGCGACCGGGACATCCGCGAGCGAGGCGTCGCTGCACTGGGCCGCTTGCGGCTCGGCTGGCGGCCCGGCGATGCGGTGCGGTCGCATCTCGGTGCCGCTGAACTACGCCGACGCAGGCGGCCGGAAGATCACGCTCGCGCTGACCGAGGTTCCTGCCACCGCCCCAGCCAGCCAGCGGCAGGGCATCTTGCTGGTCAATCCCGGCGGCCCAGGCGCGAGCGGCACGAGCATGGCGGGCTTCGTGGCCCAGGGACTTTCGAGGTCGGTCGCGTCGCGGTACGACATCATCGGCTTCGACCCGCGCGGCGTCGGGGCCTCGGTGCCCTCGATTCACTGCGAGCCTTCGTTCTTCGCGCGCGCCCGGCCCAACTACATCCCGGCCAGCGCGGCCGCCGAGCAGGTCATGGTCAACCGGGCCAAGACCTACGCGGCCGACTGCGAGAAGAAGTACGGCTGGCTGCTGCCCTACATGACGACCGAGAACGTCGCCAGGGACATGGACCAGATCAGGGCCGCGATGGGCCAGTCCAAGCTGAGCTATCTCGGTTACTCCTACGGAACCTACATCGGGCAGGTGTACGCGACCCTGTTCCCGCGCCGGGTGCACCGGATGGTGCTGGACAGCACGGTCGACCCTGACGGCGTCTGGTACAACGACAACATCGCCCAGGATTACGCCTTCCAGGGCCGGATGAACGCGTTCCTCGCCTGGACGGCGAAGTACGACGGCCTCTACAAGCTGGGCGCGACCTCGGCGCAGGTCAGCAAGTCCTGGTACGAGGCGAGGGCGAGGCTGGCCGCCCACCCGATCAAGAACTCGGCGGGCGTGCCCGTCATCGGCGCCGACGAGTACGACGACACCATGCTGATCGGCGGCTACGACAACGGCTACTGGCCCTCGCTGGCGGCCGCGCTCGCGACGTACCTGCACGTCGGCGGGACCGGGCAGCTGATGACGCTGTACAACCAGGTCGGCAAGCAGAGCGAGAACGAGTTCGCGGTCTACAACGCGGTCGAGTGCGCCGACGTGGCCTGGCCAAGGAACTGGGCCAAGTGGAACACCGACGTGCGGCGGGTGTACTCCACGGCGCCGGTCGAGGCGTGGGACAACCTCTGGTTCAACGCTTCCTGCGCGTACTGGCCGGTGCACGGTCCCGCCCATGCCCTGACCATCGGCGCCCGCGGGCTGCCGGGCATCTTGATGCTGCAGGGGACGCTTGACGCCGCGACCCCGTACGCCGGGGCCCAGGACGCGCACCGCAGGCTGCCGACCGCCCGGATGGTCGTCGTGGAAGGCGGCGGCAACCACGGCCAGTCGCTCGCGTATCCCCCCAATAACTGCGTGAACGGATACCTGAACCGCTACCTCGCGACTGGTGCGTTGCCGTCCAAGCCCGGACTGGTCAACGCGACCTGTCCGGCGCTTCCCGCGCCCGTTCCCAGCGGCTAAGTGCCGATACTCTTGAGTCGTGCTACGCACTAAGGCCGGGCGTTCATCGGCGCTTCGCCTGCTAGTAGACCGCGACCGCGACGAGGCGCTCGCCTTGTGCGACCGCGACCCGGTCACGAACGTCTTCGTGAGCTCGCGGATCAGGGCCAGCGGGCTCGATCCGGTCAGCCTCGGGGCCCAGGTCTGGGGTTACTACGAGGCCGGCCAGCTGACCTCGGCGTGCTACGTCGGCGCCAACATGGTCCCGGTGCAGGCGGTGCCCGCCGCGACGGCCGCGTTCGCCGAGCGGGCCAGGCTGCAGGGGCGGCGTTGCTCCTCGATCGCCGGCCAGGCCGACGGCGTCCGCGACCTGTGGTCGCAACTGGCGCCGTACTGGGACCGGCCCCGCGAGATCAGGGATCCCCAGCCGCTGCTGGCCCTGGCCGGCGAGCCCCTCGTCGAGCCCGATCCGCTGGTGCGGCCGGTGCGCAGGGACGAGATCGGGCTGCTGCTGCCGGCCAGCATCGCGATGTTCACCGAGGAGGTCGGGATCTCCCCGATCGGGCCTGACGGCGGCGCGGCCTACCGCGCCCGCGTGATCGAGCTGATCGCGACCGGGCGGTCGTTCGCCAGGATCGAGCACCGCACGGTCATCTTCAAGGCCGACGTCGGGGCGGTGACGCCCGCCGCCTGCCAGGTCCAGGGCGTCTGGGTGCCGCCGGAACTACGTAACCGCGGGTACGCCGCGCACGGGATGGCGGCCGTGGTCGTGCTCGCCCGCGAGTTGCTGGCTCCGGTCGTCAGCTTGTACGTGAACGACTACAACGCGCCCGCCCGGGCGGCCTACCAGCGGGTCGGCTTCGAGCAAGTCGGCGAGTTCATGTCAGTGCTGTTCTGAATTTGGGCTGTTCTGAATTTGGGCTGTTCCCCCGCTGCGCGGGAGGTTCCCGGCTTTGGGGAGCCTGGGCGCTTTGCTAGCGCCCAGGCGATAGTTATGTCCGCTTCGGCCCGTTATGCTCCCTTGCTGTCTGTGGGCTGGGCCGTCGGAGTACGCGCGGCATCATCCGCATGGGCGGCGCGGGGAGCCGGCACTGGTGCCGGCGGCTCCTCGGGTGGTTTATT
The DNA here is from genome assembly GCA_035511035.1 of Streptosporangiaceae bacterium. GTDB lineage: Bacteria > Actinomycetota > Actinomycetes > Streptosporangiales > Streptosporangiaceae > Chersky-822. The sequence goes on along the minus strand of DATKFV010000102.1, from coordinate 21,551 downwards.
TGCTACTCTTTGGGCGTTTCCGGCGGCTGGCCGGACGGACACTTGGCTTGGCGCCGTCCTCGGATCGGGCGTGACCTGGCGGCCTCCTTCGGCCGCGACGAAGGAGCCACCAGTGACCTCACCTCGCGGTCTATGTTCCTGGGCTTGTCCGCCCGGATGGCGCTCGGCGGAGAAGACCAGCGAGATCCAGAGCACCAGCGCGAGCACGAACGCCACTGCCATGATGCCCAGCCAGTAGTTGTGGATCGCTCCCGGCATGACTTCACCCCCCGTGACCTTGTCATAACCGTTAGTTAGCAGAGGTATGCGGGCGGTGACCGTAAATTCAGGTGACACCCGGGCAGCTGCTTGCTAGGCTCCTGTGCCCTTGTGCCGGACGCACGAGCGTTTCCGGTCCTGGAAGCCAGAGCCAAGGAGCTGAGCCATGGCCTGTCCGACGGAGGAAGATACTGACACAGACAAGGTGCTAGCCGACGAGCGTGAGCACCTGACCAAGTCCCGCGAGTACCTGCGGCTGATGCGCCAGGACGTGCTGTCCTTGCCGGCCCTAGCCGGGGACCGGGTATCACAGGAATACCTCAAGGCCGACCTGTACCACCGCGCCGAGTCCCTGCGCGACCTGCCCGACACTCCGCTCTTCTTCGGGCGGCTCGACTACGCGCAGACTGCGGGGGGTTCTGGGGGGTCGTCCCCCCGCGCTGGCACTGCGGGGGGTTCTGGGGGGTCGTCCCCCCGCGCTGGCACGGCGCAGCCGGCCGAGCAGTTCCACGTCGGCCGCCGCCACGTGCACGACCCTGACGGCCACCCGGCGGTGATCGACTGGCGAGCCCCGATCTCCCGGCCGTTCTACCGCGCCAGCCAGGCCGACCCTATGGACCTGGTCAGGCGGCGCCGGTTCGGGTTCAGCGGCGGCGAACTGACCGCGTATGAGGACGAGTTGTTCGATCCTGGGCATCCGGCTCGTCCTGAGGCGGGCGCCCCGGCTGGGACTGGTCAGGCTCCGGCTGGTCAGGCTGGGGCTGGCCCGGCGCTGAGCCGGATCATGATCGAGGAGATCGAGCGGCCGAGGTCGGGGTCGATGCGCGACATCGTCGCCACGATCCAGCCCGAGCAGGACGACATCGTCAGGGCCGACGCGACCCTGTCCGTCTGCGTGCAAGGCGCTCCTGGCACCGGCAAGACCGCGGTCGGCCTGCACCGCGTTGCCTTCCTGCTATACGCCTACCGGGAGCGGATGAGCCGCGGCGGCGTGCTGGTCATCGGGCCGAACCGGGCATTCCTCACTTACATCCGCAACGTGCTGCCCGCGCTCGGTGAGTTCGACGCGGCCCAGACGTCGGTCACCGAACTGCTCGCGACCGTGCCGATCCGGGGTACCGACACGTCGACCGCGGCCAGGCTCAAGGGTGACGCTCGGATGGCGGTCGTGCTCAGGCGGGCGCTCTGGGAGCGCATCCGCGAGCCGGCCGAGCCGATCCTGCTGAGCAGGGGCTCACGCCGCTGGCGGATGTCGGCCGACGATCTCACTGAGCTGGTCATGGAGCTCTTCGAGCGCAAGGTGCGGTACGGCGCCGGTCGGGACATGCTGTCCCACCGGATCGCGCACGTGATCCTGACCAAGATGGAGGCGGCCGGGGAGACCTGCGACGACCGGACGCACGCGGCCGTCCGCCGCACCGCGCCGGTCAAGGCCGCGGTCGACGCGATCTGGCCCAAGGCCGATCCCGCGCGCGTGGTATTCGACCTGCTCGCCGACCGCGAGGCGTTGCGACGTTGCGCCGCCGGTGTCCTCAGCGAGGCCGAGCAGGACGCGGTCGCCTGGGCCAAGCCGCCGCGTGGCCCGGCGTCGGCACCCTGGTCAGCCGCCGACGCCGTGCTGATCGACGAGGTCGCCGACCAGGTCGAGCGCACGGCTAGCCTCGCGCACATCGTGGTTGACGAAGCCCAGGATCTATCTGCCATGGCCTGCCGGGCGATCGGCCGCCGGGCCGCGACCGGCTCGGTGACCGTACTCGGCGACATCGCCCAGGGCACCACCGCGTGGGCGGCCGAGAGCTGGGAGCAGATGCTGGCCGACCTCGGTAAGCCAGAGGCGGCGCTCGAAGTGCTTAACACGGGCTACCGCGTGCCGCGCCAGATACTCGACTTCGCCAGCCGGCTGCTGGTCCAGATCGCCCCCGACCTCGCGCCCGCCCGGTCCGTGCGCCAAGACCCAGGCTCGCTCACTATCACGGAAGTACCCGAAGGCGGCCTGCTCGCCGCGCTGGCCGGCGCCTGCGCCGGCGCGCTGGCCGAGCCGGGATCGATCGCGGTGATCACCGCCGACGCCGATACCGCCGCCGCGGCCAGCGCGCTCGCCGCCGCTGGCCTCCCGCACGCCATCCTCGACGGCGAGGTCGAGGCCAGCCAGCTCACCGTCGTCCCGGTTGGGCTCGCCAAGGGCCTGGAGTTCGACCATGTGATCGTCGTCGAACCCGCGACCATCGCCGCCGCCGAAGCCCGCGGCCTCCAGCGCCTCTACGTCGCCCTCACCCGCGCCGTCTCCAAGCTCACGATCCTCCACACCGCCCCGCTCCCCGATCTCCTGACGTAGCGCCCGGAGTTTGGGCGTGGACCCGCACACTGACTCCCGCGATCACGCCGCACCTCATGATCCCGGTAAGTCCCGCCCCGTGATCCGCACACTGACTCCCGCGATCACGCCCGCTCCCTTGATCGCCGTGATCAGTGTCCGGATGACGACCCGGCCGCGTTTCCGTGATCTCAGTCCAGTCCGGATCACGGAGGATCGACTGGGTTCTGACGCGGCGAAGTACCGTGATCACAAGATGTCCATGATCGCGGACGTTTGCGGCGGCCCGGCCGACGCGCGGGTCGAGCGGCGCTGGTCGGCTGGGCCATTGATCGGCGTGGCATAAGCGGACATCATCAGAACTGCGTCGCGCAAGTGCGCTCGGTTCGGCGCGCCGCGCTCGCGTGCCACGTCCGATGAGAGGGGCAGGCCGATGAGGGGAGCAGGGCGATGACGGTCACCAGCCGGTTTCTTGGCCGGATGATGAAGCTGCCAGCGGCCGAGTCCCACGCCATCAAGTTCGAGCGTGACCTGCGCATCCCCATGCCCGACGGGGCCGTGCTGCTCGCTGACCGCTACATCCCGGCCAGCGGCGACGGGCCGCTGGTGCTGGTCCGCTCGCCGTACGGGCGGGCCAACATGTTCGGCACGTTGTTCGGCACCTTGTTCGCCGAGCGCGGCCTGCAAGTGCTGCTGCAAAGCTGCCGGGGCACGTTCGGCTCGGGCGGCGAGTTCGACGCGTTCGTCGAGACCGATGACGGGCTGGCGACGGTGGCCTGGCTGCGCGAGCAGGACTGGTATCCGGGCTCGTTCGCGACCGCGGGCCCGAGCTACCTCGGCATCGTGCAGTGGGCGATCGCGGCACAGGCCGGCCCCGAGCTGAAGGCGATGGCTGCCCTGGTCACCAGCACCGAGCCGTACGACCTGATCTTCGACGGCGGGTCGTTCTCGCTGGAGACCGCGCTGGTCTGGATCAACATCGTGGACCGTCAGGAGCGCAGGCTCGCGCTTCTGACCCAGGGACTGGCCAGCCGCAAGCTTAAGCCGTTGTACGGCCGGCTCCCGCTCGCCGACCTCGACTCCCGTTCCACCGGGCACGAGGTCAGCGACTGGCAGGGCTGGCTGGCCCATCCCGATCGTCACGACCCGTACTGGGCTCAGCGGCGCTTCTCGGCCGGCCGCTCGGACGTCGGCGCCGAGGTCAGCTTCGTCGGTGGCTGGCAGGACATCTTCCTCCCCACCCAACTGCGCGATTACCAGGCACTGCGCGCCGCCGGCCACGAGCCTTATTTGCTGATAGGTCCTTGGCAACACACCGACCAGCATGGGATGGCGGTCGGCATCAAGGAGTCGATCGCCTGGTGCCGGGGCCAGTTGCTCGGCGACAAGAGCCAGCTGAGGGCGGACCCGGTGCGGATTTACGTCGGTGGCCTCGAGCAGTGGCGTGACCTGCCGAGCTGGCCGCCGGCGGCGACGACGCAGCGCTGGCACCTGCAGCCTGACGCTGGTCTCGCCCTCGACCCGCCGCCGTCGGCGGCTGAGCCTGACACCTACACCTATGACCCGGCCGACCCCACTCCAAGCGTCGGCGGTCCCGTGCTGTCGGCCAGCCCGGAGCGAGGCAAGCCGCCTGCCGACAACCGCGAGCTTGAGGCCCGCGACGACGTGCTGACCTACACCAGCTCGCCGCTCCAGGCCGACCTCGAAGTGATCGGCCAGGTCACCGCCGAGCTCTACGTGCGATCGAGCCTGGAGCACGCCGATTTCTTCGCCCGGCTGTGCGACGTCGACCCGTCCGGGCGCTCGACGGCGGTCTGTGACGCGCTGGTCCGGCTCAAGCCAGGCGAGCCAGCCGCCGAGCCGGACGGCACGATCAAGGCCCGAATCGACCTGTGGCCGACCGCGTACCGGTTCAAGTCCGGCCACCGGGTCAGGCTCGGTGTATCGAGCGGCGCCCACCCGAGGTACGCGCGCAACCCCGGCAGCGGCGAGCCAATCGCGACCGCGACCAAGCTGGTGCCGGCCGACCAGCAGATCTGCCACGACGCCGGGCACGCGTCCGCGTTGATACTCCCCGTCACCACGCCGGTACTCCCAGCGGGTGGTTAGGGGCCGCATTCGCCGACTTAGATCCGTCTGGCGCTGAAGGCCAGCCGTTCGGCGCACAATGCCACGAGTTGGCCTGAGGCCGGACCGGCCGGCGATAGGGTTGCGGTGCGGCATTCCGGGTGGCGCTCGCCGCCGGGACCATACCCGGGCGAATGACTCGTCCCAGGTCAGGGTGGGGCCGTCGGGGTTGACTTCGCCAGGGAATTAGCCGACAGAACTTGCAGTGCTGCCTTTGCGCGGGCATTCTTTGTTAAGCGCATTACTCTATGTGCTCTTACAATTACGTAAAGTGACAAGGTGACATGGTGACTTTGGTAACTGGCCAGGTCGGCACGGAAACCGGCCAGGAATCCGGCGCGGATCAGCAACCGCAGCATTTCCTCGAGCGACTCGATCGGTTCGAGCGACTGGCCGAGGAACTGGGCCGGCGCGGTCTGCACGCCACGCTGATGGCTCCCGCTGGCCGGGTGCCGAGTTTGCACGTGGTGAACCCGACGGCAGCGAGGCTGGCCGAGGACGTCTACGTAGGCCGTAGCCAAGATGGCATGTGGTGGTTCTGGTGGCCGTGGGCGGAACGGATCGCTCCCGGCGATGACGTCTCGCAAGCGGCGACCGCGATCGCGAAAGTGCTCGAATCCGCCCACTGAGGCTGGAGTTGCGGGTGGGGCGCGTGTGGGCGGGCGGGCTCTGGGGCAGCGGGCGGCTCTGGCGGGGTCTCGGGAGGCCTCGCGCGGGTTGGCGGGGTCTCGGGCGGCTGGGGCGGGTTCGCGGGTCGTGGTTCGGGTTGTGCGCCTGAGTCCCCCCGCGCATCGGGGGCACTTTGGTGCTGCTGGCGCGACATCAAAGTGCCCCCGATGTTTGGGCGGGGTCTGGGTGAGCGTCGGGCGGGTCTGCGCGTTAGGCGGGGTCATGGTTCCAGTGGTGGGCCTGACTTTCCGCGCAGCGGGGCACCTTGGTGCGGCTGACGCGATGCTAAGGCGCCCCTGGTGTTGGGAGGGGTCTGGCCGTGGGAGCGGGGGCGACTCGGGTCGGCCGTAGTTATTCAGGTCGACCGTGTTGTTCGGGTCGGCTGGGTTGTTTCGGTCGGGTCGCGTTGGCGGGTGCGAAGGTGTGGTTCGCTGGCGACTTTGCATTCGTTCGGGCGGCTGATATATCTGCAAAACGGGCTAATCGGGCTAGCAAAACCGTCTGAACGGATGAGATGTTCGCGAGGCCGGGCAACTTAATTGCCGGTGAGGGAGGTTCGCCGTGCCCCCTTCATGATCATTTGTACTAAGACGGCTGCCGCGATGATCTTAGTACTAGATGCCTGGCGATACTGATGTCGTAATGTACAGATTTATACCGATTATCGGGACGGAAGACCGTACTATGATCATTTCGGCGCCAACATAGTACGTGTTTCCTTTTGATCATGGAGCCGCTGCGCGGGCAGACGCGCTGCGCGGGGCAAGGCGTCGCGCAGCGCAGGTCCGCCGTCCGGGCGGGCGTCGCGCCGGGGCTGGTCCGCCGTCCGGGGCTGGTCCGCCGTCCGGGGCAGGTCCGCTGGGCCGGGCGAGGCCGACGGGCCGGGCGGGCCGCCGGGTCGCTGGGTCAGCGCTCGGATGCCAGTCCGGGGAACGCCTCGGGCTGACCGCCCCACCTCGCCGCCCGGCTGGCCGCGTCCTGCATCCGGCTCGCGGCCAGCCGGCGCAGCGACCGGTCACCGACCGCCACCAGGTCCAGGTAGCCAGCGACGACGCTCAGCTCAAGGTCGACGGCCAGGGTGGCCGCCTGCGCGGTCGTGCTCACCGCCATCGGCAGCCGGTAGGCGACGGCCGCGGGCTGCGGTGGCGCCCCCAGCGAGCTGAGCATCGCGATCAGGTTGTCCCTGGCCCGCTCGTGGATCACGCAATCCGAGGTCGCCAGGCTGAATGCCTGGCCGCTCAGGTGCGCGCCCACCACGCCGTAGCCGTAGCTCGCCGCCTCCTCGGCGGCCAGCGCCGCCTGCAGCGCGGCCACCTCGCCGCGCGGGCCGCGCGCCCCGCGCCCCCGCGCCCGGTCCAGGCCCGCCCTCACGCCGATCCCGCCCGGCGCAGGAACACGATGTGCGCGGCCTCAGAGGCGCTGATGCTGGCCATCAGCTGAGCCAGCGCCGCCGGCGCCGCGAGCAGCCCCGTCGTAAGCCGCGTCACCGCCGCCCGCTCGTCCGCCGCGAGCGCGGCCAGCACCCCGGTCAGCTCGTCCGGCAGCGGGCCCGGTTCCCGGCTTGCCCTGATCTTCGTCTTGGCCAGCCGGGGCGGCAGGATCAGCTTGGCCCGCAACTGCCGCAAGTGTGCCTCGTGCTCGGCCCAGATGGCGGCGATCACGCTGGCCGCCCTAGTCGTCGATGCGCTCCCCGTGCCCCCGAGCTGGCGCCGCGCCGCCGCGTACCGGTCGACCATGGCCTCCTCGGCCGCGATCGCGTGCTCGAGCATGACGACATCGGGAGCAATAGCCGGGATCGGGCCAAGTGCGGTGATTCCCTTGCATCCAGCGAGCGTCCCGGCCAATCCCAGCGAACCGGCGGCCGCCGCGGTGAGCATGAGCCGGCGTGTTGGTTCAGCCGCCACCTCTCGTTCGCCTCTCCGTTCGGTCGTTTCGAAGCATGTTCCCAGGCGCCTGGCGCCGAAAGGCCGCCACCAGCCTGGTCAGCAGCGGCGCGAAACTCGTGCCAACTGCCGGCCGTTCCCGGGCACCAGCATGGCACGCCGTTCGTTGCTCAGTTGCGCCATGCCGCATGGGCCAGCGAGGAAGTGCGGCGACCGAAGGCAGGCGAGAGCGAGCAGGTCGGAACCATGGGCCGTGGTCCCGGATAGGCTAGTGGCCGGGTGCGACTACGGCAACAGTGGCTGGGCAGGAGTGCGGGATGCGTGAGGACTCTCACCGCGGGGCGCCGCGGTCGGCGCGGGCACAGGGCCGCGCCGGCTCGGGGCGCGATACCCGCGCGCCTCGTTCCGGCGGTCCAGGCCAGGCTTCAGGCGGCGCCAAAAGCGGCGCCAGGACCAGCTACGCCGGCGGACCGACGGCCAAGGCGAGCAGGCCATCCCCGGCCGCTTCGGCCGGCCAGGCCAGGCTCACCAGCGTCATCGAGCCGGTGCTGAAGGCGATGGAGATCGATCTCGAGGCGATCAGGGTGACCTCGGCTGGCCGACGAGCGCTGCTGCGAATCGTCGTGGATGCCGACGGCGGCCTCAGCCTCGATGACATCGCCGACGTGAGCAGGGAGGTGGCGGCCAAGCTCGACGCCAGCGACGCGATGGGCGGCGCGCCCTACACCCTCGAGGTGACCTCGCCTGGCATCGACCGGCCGCTGACGCAGCCAAGGCACTGGCGGCGGGCGACCGGAAGGCTGGTCGTCGTCACGCCGCTCGACGGGAAAGATCAAGATCCGCAGCAAATAAACCACGACGGGGAGCCCTCGGCTTACAAGGGCAGGATCGTCGGGGCGGATCAGGACCACGTCACCCTTGACATCGACGGCGCGCGGCGCACCTTCAGTTTCCGTGAGCTCGGCCCAGGCCGGGTTCAGGTTGAGTTCGGACGCCTAGAAGAGATCGACGAACTAGACGGGGCCGACGATCTCGACTCCTTCCGCGACGCCGAGGACTCCCGGCAGGACGAGGACATTGCCAGCGGCAGTGGCCAGGCCGACAAGGAGGGACCCGATGGACATTGACGTGTCGGCACTGAAGAGCCTGGAGGCCGAGAAGGACATCTCGATGGACCTTGTCATCAAGGCGATCGAGGATGCCCTGCTCGTGGCCTACCACAAGTCGGACGGCGCCGCGCCGTCGGCGCGGGTCGCCGTCGACCGCCGCACCGGGCACGTCACGGTCTGGGCCGCCGAGACCGACGAGAACGGCGCGGTGCTCACCGAGTACGACGACACCCCGGCCGGCTTCGGGCGGATCGCCGCCACGACCGCGGGCCAGGTCATCTTGCAGCGGTTGCGGGACGCCGAGGACGAGCTCACCTTCGGCGAGTTCGCCGGCCAGGAAGGCAACATCGTCGCCGGCGTGATCCAGCAGGGCAAGGATCCCAAGGCCGTGCTCGTGGACCTCGGCCGGATCGAGGCGATCCTGCCCCCGACCGAGCAGGTGCCAGGCGAGCGCTACGTGCATGGCGAGCGGCTCAAGTGCTACGTACTGCACGTCAGGAAGGGCTTCAGGGGCCCGTCGGTCACGTTGTCGCGCACGCACCCGAACCTGGTGCGCAAGCTCTTCGCGCTCGAGGTTCCCGAGATCGCCTCGGGCGCGGTCGAGATCGCCGCGATCGCGCGCGAGGCCGGGCACCGCACGAAGATCGCCGTGATCGCCCGCGAGCCCGGCGTCAACGCCAAGGGATCGTGCATCGGCCCGATGGGCAGCCGGGTCCGCAACGTGATGGCCGAACTGCACGGCGAGAAGATCGACATCGTCGACTACTCCGATGACGCGGCCGAGTTCGTCGGGCACGCGCTGTCGCCGGCGCGGGTGTCCCAGGTGCGGATCATCGACGAGTCCAACCGGGTCGCCCAGGTGATCGTGCCGGACTACCAGCTCTCGCTGGCGATCGGCAAGGAGGGCCAGAACGTGCGGCTGGCCGCGCGCCTTACCGGCTGGCGCATCGACATCCAGCCCGACCACCAGGCCGACGGCGACTCCGCGGCCGAGCCTGCCGCGCATCGCGGCCACGCGCCCAGCGAGGTTGGCGCTAGCCGGGGCGCGGCCTGGGCCCATGATCGCGGGGGCGACCGCCGCGGCAAGGCGATGTCCGACGGCGCCGTTCCGGCGAGCAAGGTGCCTGGTGCCGCAGACGCGCCGGCCCTGTAAGCTGTTAGCCGGGCGGCTATGGGGTCTTCGTCTCTCGCTGTGTCCGGATCGGTGATCCGTACCTGCGTGGGGTGCAGGGCTCGGGCCGCCAAGTCTGACTTGCTCCGCGTGGTAGCGGTTGGCGGCGAGATCGTTGCCGACCCCTTGGCGCGCAGTCCAGGCCGGGGAGCATACTTGCATCCCAGTAAGGAATGCTTGGAGCGAGCCAGGCGCCGCCGGGCGTTTCCGCGAGCGCTACGCGTGACCGGGACGCTCGCCGATGACGGGCTTGCCAGTTATCTGTCGCAAGCCTGAGCGCCAGTCCTTCGTGGCCTGGCGCACGGCGGCACAAGGCGGAACGATAACGATCGGCGCGGTACTTGCCGGAGAGACAGGCTGAGATTGTAATGAGCGCTCGATGAGCAAGCGGCGATGAACAGCAGGAACTGACGCCGGACGGAGCATGCGCTGCCCCGGACCGGCTGACTGGCCCGGAACTGCCGGGCCGAGGCAGGGAGCGTAGTGGCGAAGGTCCGGGTATACGAACTCGCTAAGGAGTTCGGCGTGGAGAGCAAGGCCGTGATGGCCAAGCTCGGAGAGATGGGCGAGTTCGTCAGGTCGGCATCGTCGACCATCGAGCCGCCGGTCGTCCGTAAGCTCAAGGAAGCGTTCGCAGGCCAGGCGACGGCCGCGAAGACATCAGCAGGCCAGGCCGATGGTGCCAGGCACGCAAGCAATGGCAGGGCGTCAGCGCCCCCGCCGCCGACGATCGCCCCGCAGGCGCCAGCGGAGCCAGCGCGCGCCGCTGAGGCCGTCGCGGCCGCTGAGTTGCCTCAGGTCGCGCAGGCGCCAGCCAGCCCGGCGCCGCTGCCGGTCGAGCCTGAGCGCGGCGATGACGGCGGCCGGCCAGTGAGCTCTGGCGTTCCGCGGGTGCCGTTCAGCCAGCCTGAGCCGGAGGCAGGGGCCGATGACCTGCCCAGGCCAGGCGGGGCGCCAGTGCCCGGCGTGACCCCGAGGCCGGTACCAGGGCCTGCGGGCCAGGCCGGCCCGCCCCCGGCATCGCCGCCCGTCCAGGCCCCGGCTCGCCCGGCGCCTGGACCCGTGCCTGGACCGGTGCCAGGCACGCCGCGGCCAGCCCCGTCCGCGCCACCGTCCGGCGGCGCGACGCCAGGTCCCCGCCCAGGGGCACCGAGGCCGGGCCCGCGTCCCGGCAATAACCCGTTCAGCTCAACCTCGACCGGCATGGGCTCGGCCGGCCGGCCACCGCGGCCAGGTCAGGCCGCCCCGCCTGGGCAGGCAGGACCTAGCGGTCAGGTCGCTCAGCCTGGCGGCCAGGTCCAGGGCAGGCCTGGGGCTCCAGGCCCCACGGGTGGCCCGCGGCCCCAGGGCCCGCGTCCTGGCGGCCCGAGGCCAGGCCCTGGCGGCCAGTCCGATGGCCGCCCAGGCGGCCCCCGTCCAGGCGGGCCAAGGCCGAGCCCGAGCAGCATGCCGCCGCGGCCGTTTGCCCGTCCCGGCGGGCCCGGCGGCGGAACCGGTGGTCCAGGCGCCGGGGCCAGGCCTGGTGGCGGTCGCGGTGGTCCAGGTGCTCCCGGTCGCGGCGGTCCAGGTGCCGGTGGTGGCGCTGGCGCGCCCCGCACGGGCGGCGCTCCGGCTCGTCCAGGTGCGGGCGGCCGTGGCCGGACCGGTACCGCGGGCGCGTTCGGCCGCCCAGGCGGCCGCCCGTCCCGTGGCCGCAAGTCCAAGAAGCAGCGGCGTCAAGAGTTCGACAACATGCAGGCACCGTCGATCGGCGGCGTGTCGGTACCGCGCGGTAACGGCCAGGTCATCAGGCTGTCGCGCGGCGCCTCGCTGAGCGACTTCGCCGACAAGATCGGGGTCAACCCGGCATCGCTGGTCCAGGTGCTCTTCCACCTCGGCGAGATGGTGACGGCGACTCAGTCGGTCAACGACGAGACGCTGCAGCTGCTCGGCGCCGAGCTGAACTTCAACGTCCAGGTCGTGTCGCCGGAGGAAGAGGACCGCGAGCTGCTCGAGACGTTCGACATCGAGTTCGGCGAGAACGAGGGCGGCGAGGAAGACCTCGAGATCAGGCCTCCGGTGGTCACCGTCATGGGTCACGTCGACCACGGCAAGACCAAGCTGCTCGACGCGATCAGGCACACCAACATGGTGGCGAAGGAAGCTGGCGGCATTACCCAGCACATCGGCGCTTACCAGGTCACGACCGAGGTGGACGGCACCGACCGCACGATCACCTTCATCGACACCCCGGGTCACGAGGCGTTCACCGCCATGCGAGCCCGCGGCGCCGAGACGACCGACCTGGTGATCCTGGTGGTCGCGGCCGACGACGGCGTCAAGCCGCAGACGACTGAGGCGCTGAACCACGCCCAGGCCGCCGGCGTGCCGATCGTCGTCGCGGTGAACAAGGTCGACAAGGAGGGCGCCGACCCGGCGCGGGTCAGGGCCCAGCTCACCGAGTACGGCCTGGTCGCCGAGGAATTTGGCGGTCAGTCGCTGTTCGTCGACGTCTCGGCGCGCAACGGGACCGGCATCGCCGAGCTGCTCGAGGCCGTCGTGCTCACCGCTGACGCCGAGCTTGACCTGCGGGCCAACCCGCATCAGCCGGCTCAGGGCGTCGCTATCGAGGCGCACCTGGACAAGGGCCGCGGCCCCGTCGCCACGGTGCTGGTGCAGCGCGGCACGCTGAAGGTCGGCGACTCGATCGTCACCGGCGAGGCCTACGGCCGGGTCAGGGCGATGCTCGACGAGAACGGCGATCAGGTGGCAGATGCACCGCCATCACGGCCAGTGATGGTGCTCGGCCTGACCGCGGTGCCGGACGCTGGTGACAGCTTCCTCGCGGTCACCGACGACCGCGTGGCCAGGCAGATCGCTGAGCGCCGCGAGGCGAGGGAACGGACCGCCCAGTTCGCCCAGCGCAGGCCAAGGGTCACGCTGGAGGACCTGGAGTCCGCGCTCAAGTCGGGTGCCCGCGAGGAGCTCCTGCTGATCATCAAGGGCGACGTGTCCGGTTCGGTGGAAGCACTCGAGGACGCGCTGCTCAAGATTGACGTGGGCGAGGACGTGGTGCTCCGCGTCATCGGCCGTGGCGTCGGCGCGATCACGCAGGACGACGTCAACCTGGCGATCGCCTCGGACGCGGTGATCATCGGCTTCAACGTGCGGCCGGCCGGCCGGGCGGGCGAGCTGGCCCAGCGCGAGGGCGTCGACATCAGGTACTACTCGATCATCTACCAGGCGATCGAGGAGATCGAGGCGGCGCTCAAGGGCATGCTCAAGCCCGAATTCGAGGAGGCCCAGCTCGGCAGCGCCGAGGTCAGGGAGGTCTTCCGGGTTCCCAGGATCGGCAACGTGGCCGGTTGCATCGTCCGGTCGGGCACGATCACGAGGAACAGCCGGGCGCGGCTGGTCAGGGACGGCGTCGTGGTCTCCGACAACCTCAACATCGAGTCGCTGCGCCGGTTCAAGGATGACGTGACCGAAGTCCGCGAGGGCTTCGAGTGCGGCATCGGCGTCGGCTACAACGACGTCAAGATCGCTGACGTGATCGAGACGTTCGAGATGCGGGAGAAGCCACGTACGTGAGTGCGAGGGCGCACTTAGCGCCGGCGATCCTGCGTTGGCACTTGGAGCGGTCGGCTCCGCGCCGTCTCGGCGCGGAGCCGGCCGCTGCGACCCGGAGGCACCTTTTGTATATAGGCGCTTTGGCCCTTGATGTGTTGCTCGGCGACGTGCGCTCGCTCAAGCAGAAGCGGTCCGAGGTCAGGCCCCTGATCGCGGAGGTCAACCGGAAGTTCCCTGGGCTTGCCGTGGCCGAGACCGGGTACTTGGATTTGCATCGGCGAACGGAGATCGGCGTCGCGGTCGTGGCCTCCACGGCGTCGCACGCCGTCGAAGTGCTCGAAGCGTGCGAGCGGTTCGTCGCCGCCCGCCCTGGCATCGAGTTGCTGTCGGCACGGCAGCGCTTGTTCAATGACGAGGGGGAGTGAGCGGATGGATGCGGCGAGGGCCCGGCGGCTGAGCGAGCGAATCATGCAGATCGTCGCGGAAATGCTGGAGCGACGGATCAAGGATCCCCGCCTGGGCTTCGTGACCATCACTGACACGCGGGTCACTGGTGACCTGCGCGACGCGACCGTGTACTACACGGTCTATGGTTCAGAGACCGACGCCGCTGCCAGCGCCGCCGCCCTGGCGAGCGCGACCGGAGTGATCCGGTCCGAGGTCGGCAGGCAGACCGGGCTGAAGCACACCCCTTCGATCACGTTCGTGCGCGACTTGCTACCCGAGGGCGCGAAGTCGATCGAGGACCTGGTGGCCAAGGCGAAGCAAGCCGACGCTGAGCTGGCCAGCACGCGAGCAGGAGCGATCTACGCGGGGGAGCGGAACCCGTACCGCACCGCGGACGAGTCCGATGAAGGTGATGAGACATGACTACGTATGCGGCGACCCCGGCGCAAGGGGACGTGCCGTTAGTGCCACAGTCCGGACTCGTGCTGGTCGCGAAGTCACCAGGGATGACGTCGCACGACGTCGTCGCCCGGATAAGGAGGTTGGCAGGCACCAGGCGGGTTGGCCACGCCGGCACGCTCGACCCGATGGCGACCGGGGTGCTCGTGATCGGCATCGAGAAGGCCACGAGGCTGCTCGGCCATCTGGCGCTGACCGAGAAGGACTACTCGGCCACGATCAGGCTTGGCCAGGCGACCGTGACCGACGACGCTGAGGGCGAGGTGATCGCGCCCGAGCCGGGAGCCAGGCTGGCGGCGACGGTCTCCGAGCCTGAGCTCAGGTCCGCCCTGGCGGCGCTGACCGGCGAGATCAGCCAGGTACCACCGAAGATCAGCGCGATCAAGGTGAAGGGCCAGCGCGCCTACCACCTGACCAGGTCAGGCGCGGCGCCCGAGCTGAGCGCGCGGACCGTCACCGTGTGGCGCCTTGACCTGACCGCCGTCCGCCCCGCGGGCGACCTGCTCGACCTCGACGTGGAGGTGACCTGCTCGAGCGGCACCTACATCAGGGCCATCGCCCGCGACCTTGGCGCCGCCCTGGGCACGGGCGGGCACCTGACGGCGCTGCGCCGGACCAGGGTCGGGCCCTACAAGATCGAGTCGGCGCGGACGCTCGACCAGCTCGCCGAGCACTTCGAGTTCATCCCGCTGGCCACCGCCGCGGCGGCGGCCTTCCCGAGCATGCAGCTTGATGCGAGGCAGGCCCGGTTGATCTCGCACGGCGCGAGGCTGGCGGCGGCGGGGCTCGAGAGCGGGCGCGGCGTCGAGCTGACCGAGGCTGAGACCGAGGTCGCGGCCTCGGGTGACGCCGACGGGCCTGGGCAGCCCATCGCGGCCTTCGGCCCGGACGGTGAGCTCGTTGCCCTGGTCACGGAGCGCGATTCGGAGTTGCGGCCGCTGGCGGTCTTCGTCTCTTAGCCTGGTGCCTGCGCGGGAGTGCCTCGGAGCGCCGTCGGCCTGATCTGGCAGGCTGGGTCTGGCAGGCTGGGTCTGGCAGGCTGGGTCTGGCGAAGGATGCTGGGAGATCGGGCGCGGGCCGCGCCCGGCGAAGGGGAGCTTACGGTGTACCGCTGGAATGGCCTGCATGAGGTGCCCCAGGACTGGGGCCGGTGCGTCGTCACCATCGGGGTGTTCGACGGCGTGCACCGCGGCCATCAGCGGATCGTCGCCAGGGCCGCGCAGCTCGGAGCTGATCTTGGCCTGCCGCTCGTGGTGGTCACCTTTGACCCGCATCCGGACGAGGTGATCAGGCCGGGCTCGCACCCGCCGATGCTGTGCAGCATCCGCTTCAGGGCCGAATTGCTCGGCCGGTCTGGGGCCGACGCGGTCTGCGTCATGCCGTTCAGCTACGAGTTCTCCCAGCTCTCGGCCGACGACTTCGTCAAGCACGTGCTGGTCGATCACCTGCACGCGGCCGCTGTCGTCGTTGGCGAGGACTTCAGGTTCGGGCACAAGGCGGCCGGGAACCTGGCGCTGCTGGTGGAATTGGGCGAGAAGTACGAGTTCGCTGCGGAAGGCGTGCCGCTGTTCACCGATCACGGGGTCACGGTCTCGTCGAGCTGGATCAGGGAACTGCTGACGGCCGGAGAGGTCAAGCAGGCGGCGGCCGAGCTTGGCCGACCGCACCGGGTCGAGGGCATCGTGGTGCGCGGGGAGCAGCGCGGCCGCTCGCTCGGCTTCCCGACCGCGAACGCTGAGCCGCCGCCGCACACGGCGATCCCGGCCGACGGCGTCTACGCCGGCTGGCTGGCGGCGCTTAACCCGGACGGCAGCGAGGTCGAGCGCTGGCCGGCCGCGATCTCGGTGGGCTCCAATCTCACGTTTGATGGCACGGACCGTAGCGTCGAGGCCTACGCGCTGCACAGGGACGACCTGGACCTGTATGGCTGGCATGTCGCGGTCGAGTTCGCCGGGCGGCTGCGCGGGCAGGTCAGGTTCGCCGCCATTGACGAGCTGATCACTGCGATGCGTCAGGACGTCGCTGACACCGAGCAGGTGCTCGCCCGCTGGTAATGGGAAGCACGGTACCGTCTGCGTTACTTGCGTGGTACCGTGAAGGCGGCCGAGTATCTGGCCAGGCCTAGCTGCGCCCTCATGCGGCTAGCCCAGATCTGGATGTCAGGCGGCTGGACCTCACGTGGCAAGTCCACGTCCGGCGTGTCGCCCGCTATCCGCAGCCTGCCTAGCACGCAGACCCAATCCTGCGCCGCTGGCGTGAACTGATACCACGATAGAGAAGGAAGAACGTGCCGCTCGATACCGCAGTCAAGAAGGAGATCATCGCCGTCCACGCGACCAGTGAGGGTGACACCGGCTCGCCGGAAGTCCAGGTCGCACTGCTGACGAAGCGCATCAATGGTCTCACCGAGCACCTGAAGGTGCACAAGCACGACCACCACAGCCGTCGCGGGCTGCTGCTGCTCGTCGGCCGCCGTCGGCGACTGCTCCAGTACCTGTCCCGCGAGGACATCGGCAGGTACCGCGCGCTAATCGAGAAGCTCGGCCTGCGCCGCTAGGCCAGGCCGGCTGTCGGCGACCAGGCAGGACTTGCGGTCGGACGTATCGCTGTCTGTCGGCTCCTGGCGCTACATTGGTGCGCAGGCGGTTGGCGTATGGCTGACTAGCGCAGAGGCTGGTGGCGGACGCTGCCTGCCGTACAACTAAATAGCGGAAGTCCGCGGTTCCGTAGGCTTATTTCGGTAAGAGGAAATCCCGGTAAGGCGCAGCAGGTGCCTTACGGATACGAGGAACGCGGCATAACAGAGGGAACGTCCTGCGGCCCCGGCCCGGAGTGCTCAAAGTGCCTGAGGGCCGGTCCTCGGTAGTGGTTCTCGGACTCGTCAGCCCGCCTTGGTGGCGGGCTCGATCCGAGGGCTTCGATCGAAGACCGGTCGGCAGTTACCGTCCAGTAGTCAACTTGGACACGGTGGCGCTTCAGCGGCGGGTTGACGCGGGACCTCAATCGAGGAGGTATCACCCGATGGAGGGTGTGCATACCGCAGAAGCCGTCATTGATAATGGCGCATTTGGTCAACATAAAATCAGATTCGAGACCGGCAAGCTTGCCATGCAAGCGTCGGGTTCGGCCGTCGTCTACCTTGACGACGAGACGATGGTGCTATCCGCTACCACCGTCTCCAAGCACCCCAGGGAGAACCTGGACTTCTTCCCGCTCACGGTCGACGTGGAAGAGCGAATGTACGCGGCTGGCCGCATCCCAGGGTCGTTCTTCCGCCGGGAGGGACGGCCGTCCGAGGACGCGATCCTCACCTGCCGGCTCATCGACCGCCCGCTGCGGCCCACGTTCGTCAAGGGCCTGCGGAACGAGGTGCAGATCGTCGAGACGATCATGGCGCTGCACCCTGACCATCTCTACGACGTCGTGGCGATCAACGCTGCCTCGTTGTCCACTCAGCTCTCTGGCCTGCCCTTCTCTGGGCCGATCGGCGGCACTCGGGTGGCCCTGATCAAGGGCCTGTGGGTCGGGTTCCCGACCCACAGCCAGCTTGAGGACGCCACGTTCGACATGGTCGTGGCCGGCCGGGTGCTCCCTGACGGCGACGTCGCGATCATGATGGTGGAGGCCGAGTCGACCCCGAGCACGCTCAGGCTGCTCGCTGACCCGTCGAGTGGCGCCGTGGGCCCCACCGAGGACGTGGTCGCTGAGGGCCTTGAGGCCGCTAAGCCGTTCATCAAGGCCGTGTGCGAGGCCCAGATGCAGGTGGCTGCCGCCGCGGCCAAGGATACGGCCGCCTTCCCGACGTTCGCCGACTACAGCCAGGACGTCTACGACGCGCTGGCCGCCGACGTGTCCGCCGACCTGGCCGCCGCTCTGACGATCGCCGGCAAGCAGGAGCGCGGCGCGGAGACCGACCGGATCGAGGCCGGCGCGATCGAGCGGCTGTCGGGCAAGTTCGAAGGCCGGGAGAGCGAGATCGCCGGCGCGTTCAGGTCCCTCACCAAGAAGCTGGTCAGGGAGCGGATCGTCGCCGAGGGCAAGCGGATCGACGGCCGGGGCCTGGCCGACATCAGGCAACTGTCGGCCGAGGCAGGGGTGATACCCCGCGTGCACGGCTCGGCGCTGTTCCAGCGCGGCGAGACCCAGATCCTCGGCGTGACGACGCTGAACATGCTCCGGATGGAGCAGATGATCGACACGCTCAACCCTGAGCGCACCAAGCGCTACATGCACAACTACAACATGCCGCCGTACTCTACCGGCGAGACCGGCCGGGTCGGCTCGCCGAAGCGGCGCGAGATCGGCCACGGCGCGCTCGCCGAGCGGGCCCTGGTGCCGGTGCTGCCGACCCGCGAGGAATTCCCCTACGCGATCAGGCAGGTCTCCGAGGCGATCGGGTCGAACGGGTCGACCTCGATGGGCTCGGTGTGCGCCTCCACGATGTCGCTGCTCGACGCGGGCGTCCCGCTCAAGGACATGGTGGCGGGCATCGCGATGGGCCTGATCCACGAGGGCGGCAGCTACGTGACGCTCACCGACATCCTGGGGGCCGAGGACGCCTTCGGCGACATGGACTTCAAGGTCGCCGGCACCAAGGACGTGATCACGGCCCTGCAGCTCGACACCAAGCTCGACGGCATCCCGGCCTCAGTGCTCGGCGCCGCGCTCAAGCAGGCTAAGGACGCTCGCCTGACGATCCTCGGGGTCATGAGTGAGGCGATCGACGCTCCCGCCGACATGAGCGACAACGCGCCGAGGATCATCACGGTCAAGGTCCCGGTCGACAAGATCGGCGAGGTCATCGGCCCGAAGGGCAAGATGATCAACTCCATCCAGGAGGACACAGGCGCCGAGATCACGATCGAGGACGACGGCACCATCTACATCGGCGCCACCGACGGCTCCTCGGCCGAGGCCGCGCGCTCGGCGATCAACGCGATCGCCAACCCGCACATCCCCGAGGTCGGCGAGCGGTTCCTCGGCACCGTGGTGAAGACGACCACGTTCGGCGCGTTCGTGTCGCTGCTGCCGGGCAAGGATGGCCTGCTGCACATCACCCAGATCCGCAAGCTGCACGGCGGCCAGCGGATCGAGAACGTGGACGACGTGATCAAGGTCGGCGACAAGATCCAGGTCGAGATCCGCGAGGTCGTCAACGGCAAGCTCTCGCTGGTCCCGGTCGAGGTCATCGAGCGGGAAGCGGCCGGAGAGGACCTGGGCGGCGGCCGGGACGACGCCCCGCGCGGCGACCGGTCCGGTGACCGCCCGGCCGGCAGCAGGGATCGCGGTGACCGCAGCCGTGACCGTGGCCGCGGGCCAGGTAGTGGCAGCGGGCCCGGTAGTGGCAGCGGCGACCACTACAGAACCCGCCATCGCGACCGGGAATCCGGCAACTCGTGACCGAGCGGCTCACCGGTGGCGACTCCGAGGTTCGCCGCAGCGTCCTTCCTGGCGGGCTGCGGGTAATCACCGAGTCGCTGCCGACGGTCAGGTCGGCGTCGTTTGGCATCTGGGCTGGCGTGGGCTCCCGCGATGAGGACCGCGATCACGCGGGAGCTACCCACTACCTTGAGCACCTGCTGTTCAAGGGGACGAGCAAGCGGTCAGCGCTCGACATCTCGGCCTCGATCGACGCCGTTGGCGGTGAGCTGAACGCGTTCACCGCCAAGGAGTACACCTGCTACTACGCGCGGGTGCTCGATGAGGACCTGCCGCTCGCGATCGACGTGCTCTGCGACATGGTCACGAACTCGGTGCTCGATCCCAGTGAGGTCGAGGCGGAGCGGGCGGTGATCCTCGAAGAGATCGCGATG
This sequence comes from Streptosporangiaceae bacterium, assembly GCA_035511035.1. GTDB lineage: Bacteria > Actinomycetota > Actinomycetes > Streptosporangiales > Streptosporangiaceae > Chersky-822. Next base: position 1,752 of record DATKFV010000102.1, on the reverse strand, counting down.
ACCGAGGACGATCCTTCCGACGCCGCGCATGAGGCTTTCGGCTGGCAGTTGTTCGGCGACACGCCGCTCGGGCGGCCGATCCTCGGCACGGTCGACTCGATCGAGGCCATCTCGCGCGGGCAGATCGCCGAGCACTACGTGGCCAGGTACACCCCTGACCGGCTGGTCGTCGCGGCCGCCGGCCACATCGATCACGACACCGTCGTCGAGATCACCGAGCGCTGCTTCGGCCCCGTGCTCCACTCGGCGACCCGGCCGGCCGGGCCGAGGCTTCCGGGCGAGGCGAGGGCCGAGGTCGGCTCAGGTACCGGCGTCCGGCTGATCTCCCGCCCGATCGAGCAGGCCAACCTGGTGCTCGGCTGCGCCGGGATGTCGCGCACCGACGAGCGCAGGTTCGCGCTCGGCGTGCTCAACGCGGCCCTCGGCGGCGGGATGTCGTCCCGCCTGTTCCAGGAGATCAGGGAGAAGCGCGGGCTGGCGTACTCGGTCTACAGCTTCAACTCCCAGCACGCCGACACCGGCCTGTGGGGCATCTACGCCGGCTGCCTCCCGGCCAAGGCCGACGAGGTGCTCTCCATCTGCGCCGATGAGATCACGAAGGTCTGCGAGGATGGCCTGAGCGCCGAGGAACTCGACCGGGGCAAGGGGCAATTGCGCGGCTCGATCGTGCTAGGCCTGGAGGATCCAGCCTCCCGCATGACCAGGCTCGGCAAGTCCGAGCTGGTGTATCCCCGGCTTGAACCGGTCGATGAGATACTTGCCCGCATCGAAAGCGTCACCCTTGACGATGTCAGGGACGTGGCCAAGGCGATCTTGACTCGTCCCAAGGCGCTGGCCGTGGTGGGGCCCTACGACGACACCGACTCGTTCGAGCAGGCCATCGCGAGCTGACGCCGGGAGCGGGCACCGTCAGTGGCGTTGGCGTGCTGGCCGCGCGAAGGAGCCGGAAGTGATCAAGGTCGGAGTACTCGGCGCCCGGGGGCGCATGGGGTCGCTGGTGGCGCAGACCGTGCTCGCCGCGGACGACCTTGACCTGGTCGCCGAGGTCGACCTCGGCGACTCGCGTGACGCGCTCAAGGCGTGCGACGTGATCGTCGACTTCACCAGCCCGGCCGCGGTCATGGACAACTTGCGCTGGTGCCTCGTCGTCGGCCGGGACGTGGTCGTCGGCACCTCAGGCTTCGACGCGGCCCGGCTGGCCGAAGCCGCTGACCTCGTGGCCGGGACGCCAGATCCGCCCAGGATCCTGGTCGTGCCGAACTTCTCGGTCGGGGCCGTGCTGATGATGCGCTTCGCCGAGCAAGCGGCGCCGTTCTTCGAGTCCGCTGAGATCATCGAGTTGCACCACGCGAACAAGGTCGATGCTCCCTCGGGCACCGCCGCCCGCACGGCCGCGATGATCCACGCCGCGCGCGCCGCCGCCGCCCTGGGCCCGGTCCCCGACGCCACCACGACCCAGTCACCCGGCGCCCGCGGCGCGATCGTCGACGACATCCACGTCCACTCGGTCCGCCTCCCTGGCCTCGTCGCCCACCAGGAAGTCCTGCTCGGCGGCACCGGCGAGACCCTGACGATCAGGCACGACTCCCTGGACCGGGCCTCCTTCATGCCCGGCGTCCTCCGCGCCATCCGCGGCCTGGCGACCCTGCCCCCCGGCCTAACCGTAGGCCTAGACTCCCTACTCGGCCTCTAACCACCCCGCGAGCCCTCCCGCCTCCCCGCGAGCCCTCCCGCCTCCCCGCGAGCCCTCCC
>DATKFV010000101.1:0-18759 GCA_035511035.1 Streptosporangiaceae bacterium | reverse complement strand
GGCGCGCCCAGCCCAGCCCCGGCGCGCCCAGCCCAGCCCCGGCGCGGCCACCAGCTCTGCAAACGTTTGCGGAATCAGATCTTAGTAATCTTGCCGCGATCGTGGTATTTTCACCGGTCCATGTTCCGGAGGAATAACAAGATCATGGACAGCGCCGACTAGCGCCAGCGGCCAGTGATACTGCGGAAGATCTTGCGGATGATCCCGAAAGCGGCCAGCAAGATGACGAGAACCTTCGGCAGTCCGCCGAACGGGAAGGAGAAGGCGAAGATCACGAGCAAGATGAGCGCCGCGATCGGAACGCCGGCGGCGGCGAACGGACGCGACCGGTTCCGGGGGCCCCACTGGCCGTTGCCGGGCGCATATCCAGTGCCTTGCCAGCCTGATCCTTGCGGGCCTGGTCCCTGCCAGTCTGGGCCTTGCCAGCCTGGTCCTGGCTGGACGCCGCTGGCCGAGGCGTTAGGTGGCCAGGGCGCGGAGTAGCCGTTGGCGTTCGGCAGATCCTCGGTCAGCTTCGCCAGGTCGAGGTTGGTCTTGGCGGTCAGGGCGGCGTCGAGCCGTTCCTGGAACTCTTCCATGTCCAGGCGACCCGCCGCGTAGTGCTCGCGCAGGCTGTTCGCCGTCGCCTCGCGCTCGGCGTCGCCGACTCTGATGCCTGATCCGCTTGCCATCAGTTCCTCCGTCTACCCCTCAGCGCCACTGATGCCTGTCAGGCGGCGAGCGCCCCGGCCAACAGCCGACACCAAGACGATATGTCGCAACTAGCCTGACAGCAACTTACGCCGCCACCCCACGGTGGTCCATCGCCGGGGTGGCGCGACATCGTCCGAGCCCCCACGACGGCACGACTTGGGGCTCCTGACCCCCATGGTGGCACGGCGTGGGGGCTGGCCGGCCGGTCCGTGCCCCACGGTGGCCCATCGCTGGGGTGGGACGACGTAGTCGAGCGCCCACCACGGCACGGGGTGGGGGTCGGGCGGCCGGGTCCGGGCTCCACGGCGGCACGGCGCGGGGCGAGGCGGGGCGGGGCGGAAGGTCAGGGGCCGAAGTAGCCGCTGTTGCCGGTTTGCGGGTTGCTTACCTGGGCTAGCACCTTGATCTTGCCCGCGTGGGCGAAGACGAGCGTGAGAGTGATGTCGGTGCCCTGGCGGAGCGGGCCTGAGTCGACGATCTCCAGGTGGGCGCCGGTCGGGTCGAGCTTGGTTGTGCTGCGGGCCGGGAAGTTGATCTCGTTGAGTAGCCGAACGGTCGCCACGCCGGAGCTGCCCAAGACGCCCTGGGCATCGGGGTCGAGCATCAAGACCTTGCCGCCTGCGCTGCTGTGCACGGCTACCAACTGGTCGGCCGGCCCTGGGTTCGCGAGCACGAAGTAGGCGTCGACCGTCTTGACGCCGTTGGCTTGCATCACGTAGGCACTCGCGATCTTGATCGGCAAGGCGGAGGCGGACTGGCTGGCGCAGCCGGTGACCGCGATGGCGGTGACGATCAAGGCGGCCAGCGCGCCGCGGCGGGCGGCTAGCCGCAGCCCTCGACTTGTGCCAACGGGCATCTTCGCCTTCTCTCGGGTGACCGGCCGCGCGACAGCTGTGGTCCGCGCGGAACCCGGCCGACGCTTGAGTATCGTTAAGGAGAATAGCCCTTACCCGTGCGGGCCTGGCTGGCGGTCAGCATGCGAGCCCAGCAACGGGTTAGTCGAGTTCGTCGTCCAGGCGGCCGCAGCCGCCCATGGCCTCGTCGGCTTCCTGGCAGGCAGCTATGGGGTCGGCGCTCATGGCCTCGTCGGCTTCCTGGCAGCCTGACGCGGCGCCGGGAGCGGCGACCGCGATCATGGCCGCGCTGATCTCGCCGAGCTGGCGTACTTGCTCGGGGGTGAGCGCGTCGATCAGGGAGCGCCTGACCTGCTCGACGTGGCCGGGGGCGGCGGCCTTGAGGACCTCGAGGCCGGCGTCGGTCAAACGGGCGATCTGGCCGCGGCGGTCGGTCGCGCAGTCTTCCCTGATCACCAGGCCACGCTGCTCGAGCCTGGACACGGCGTGCGAGAGCCGGCTCTTGCTGAAGGTCGACGCGGCCGCGAGCTGAGTCATCCGCAGCGCCCGTCCTGGGGTCTCGGACAGGCGCACCAGGATCTCGTAATAGCCGTGGGGCAGCCCGGAATCGCGCAGGAGCTGCGCGTCGATGCCGCCGAACAGCGACTGGCAGGCTGTGAGGAACTGGCGCCAGACGCGCTGTTCCTCCTCGGTTAGCCAGCGCGTAGTCGTCTCCACACAAGCAGGCTACCAATCTAGTTGAACATTTGACAAGTCGCGGGAAGCTTTGATAGTAGTTTCGTGTTCAACAAGACAAGCCTCCGGACGGGGGCGCGAGGTAGCAGGCCCAGCCGGGCCAGCGACTTCGGGCGTTAGCCGGCCGGATCACCTCACACGACGATCATCGGGAGCGTTGACATGACGCAGACTCAGACTCAGACCGCCATCCCCGGCTACGTGGCCGGCAAGTGGGCCATCGACGTGCTGCACTCGGAAGTGGGCTTCTCCGTGCGGCACATGATGGTGAGCAAGGTGCGCGGCAGGTTCACTAAGTTCGACGGCGAGATCGTGACGGCGGACAGCCTGCTCGACTCGACCGTCACGGCCGAGATCGACCTGTCCTCGATCCAGACTGGCAGCGAGCAGCGCGACGGTCACCTGCGCTCGCCTGACTTCTTCGACACCGAGAACCACCCGCAGATGACCTACCGGTCCACCGGGCTGCGCGCGGACGGCCACGACTACGTGCTCGATGGTGAGCTCACCCTGAAGGGCGTGACCCGCCAGGTTCCGTTGAAGCTGGAGCTCAACGGGTTCGGCCCTGACGGCCACGGCGGCACCAGGGCCGGGTTCACCGCGACCGGCTCGATCAACCGGTCCGACTTCGGCATCACCTACAACGCCGCGATCGAGGGCGGCGGCGTCGTCGTCGCCGACAAGGTCGACATCCACCTCGAGATCGAGGCCATCCTGCAGGCCTAAGCCAGCAGCGCGACCGATGCCAGCAGCCCCGGCCGGATTCGGCGGCCGGGGCTTCAGGCTGTCCGGGGTGCGGTTAGTTCTAGCGCTGGGGCAGGCTGGCCAGGTCTGCCTTGTGCTTGTTCAGGTAGTCCAGGTACAGGGGGCGCAGCGCTTCCTCGATGTCGCTGTCGTCGGAGTCGATCGCGTCGCCGATGAGCGCGGACAGCTTGAGCGCGTCGGCCTGGGCATGCTCGGGGTGGCCGGCGGCGATCTCGCCGGCCGGCAGGGCGCGCAGCAGTTCCCACAAGAACTTGACGTCCAGGTGGTGCCTGGCCCGTCGCACCGCCAGATCATGCAGTTCGCGGGAAGAGAGCGCGTCGAGGTCGCCGGTGTCGGTCATGGTGAGCACCCTACCGGCGGTCCCTGTGGTGCCAGCACTGTCGGGCTATCCGCGCACCAGGGCCGTGCCTAGCAGGCCAAGCGGCGGGGAGCCGAGGTCGAGCATCGCGCGGTGGAACCGCAGCAGCGTGAAGTCGCTGCCCCAGGCCTGCCTCGCCTGCTCGCGCAAGGCCATGATCTCGAGCTTGCCCCAGGTGTACCGGCCGTAGGTGGGGTCGAACGTGGCCCGCGTGGCCTCGGCCATGGCCGCCTGGCCGAGCAGGTGCGTGTCGGCCTCGAAGCGGCGGGCGCAGTCGGCCACGGTCGCCCCGGCGGTGTGCAGGCCGATGGCGCACGCGAGCCTGGTCACCCGCACCAGCGCCTCCAGCCAGACGCCGACCGCGAACCTCGGGTCGTCGGCGCAGAAGCCTTCCTCGACGCACAGCTCCTCGGCGTAGTGGGCCCAGCCCTCGACGAAGGCCTCGGAATGCAGGCACTGCCGCACCAAGGTCGGCGCCCGGCGGATGGCCCGGCCGTGCGAGAAGTGGCCGGGCGCCACCTCGTGCACCGTGATCCCCGGCAGCGTGGTGTCGCTGAAGACCTCGAGCCACTCCTCGGCCTCGGCGGCAGGCCAGCTCGGGTCGGGCGGGGTGATGTAGTACATCGACGGGCCCTCGGGCTCGCCCGGCGCCGCGGTCGAGATCATCGCCATCGCCCAGCGCCGCGACTCGGGCGCCAGCTCGACCAGGCACTGGCCGTCGTTGTAGGGCACCAGGTCGGCGTCCCTGGTGAAGTCGATGGCCCGCTGGGTCCAGACGCGGGCCGCCTCGATGACGCCATCCGCGTCCGGGTGCACCCTGACGAGGTCACGGGCTACCTCCATGGCCGGGCGGTCGGGGTCGATCTGGGCGCAGCTGTCCGCCAGCCGCTCCCGCAGCCGGTCGCGCTCGGCGTCGGCGCGCTCGGCCAGCCGGCCGAGATCGACCTCCATGCCCTCGGCGGCGCTCATCAGCTTGGTGAGCGCCGCCTGGCCGAGCGCGGCGTCCGGCCGCCCGCTGACCGCGACCTCGTCGATGTGGGCGACCAGGCGCGCGTGCGCGGCCATGGCCGCGGTGTTCGCCTGCTCGTCGCGCTCGGCCGGGATGCTGGCGGCCAGGCCGCGGACGGCGCTGGCCAGCGCCTTGGCGACCGGGGCCGGCACCTGATCGAGGGCGGTGATCGCCGCGTCGGCGGCGTCGGGCCAGGCCGCGATGTGGTCGGCCCTGGCCCTGGCCCGGTCGTCGGCGGCGGCGTAGTCCCGGTCATAGCAGGCCAGGTCCATGTTGGCGATGTGGTAGTAGGGGTTGCTCCGGTACAGCTCGAGGTCGCCGTAGCTCACTGTCGCGGCGCGCTCGAAGGTGGCCAGGTGGGCCGCGTCGTACTCGTCCAGCGTCTCGACGCCCAGCGGCGGCGAGCCGGTCAAGGCCGCAGCGGCGAGCCGGTCGAGGCCGGAGCGTACCCCGGCGGGGGATAGGTCCTGGATCTTGCCGTCATACTCATGCCGTCCGGCGTACTCGCGCGCCTCGGCGACGTTCAGGTCAAGGACGGCGCGTAGCCTCGGGTTGATCTCTGCCATGGGCGGCAACCTATCGGATGCCCGAGGCTCGCGCCGTCCCCGACGCGACAGCTAGCGTTATCTGACCGTCCGTCAGACGTGCAGGCCGGGGATTCCAGTCCCTGGACGCACCGACGTCACGCTCAGCGTCGTCCTGTTCGCGCAGGCCGTGTAGACGAACCCGTTAATGATGGTCGATGCCGTCTGGTTCGGCGTGAACACCCGCAGTCGCGTGCCGGCCCGCCGCACGCATCCAGATACGCTCCCGGCCGACCTGATCGTCAGGTGGACGTGCGCCGTCTGGCCGGGCGCCAGGAACACCAGGAACTTTGACCCGACGTGAATAGCCGCCGGGCCGACCTGGTGGCCATTGTGGTATCCCGACACGCCGGGATGGCCGAATAGCGAGCACGTAAAGCGGCCCACATTGCTGAATTCGAGCGGGTAGGAGATCGTGTTGTGGGTGCTCGTGCCATTGCCGATGCCCAGCCAGACCTTGATTTGCTGGAACCGGCACGACGCGTGGCTGGACCCAGGCCGCGTGGCGCTGGCCGGAGCGGCCATGGCCGAGGCCGGCAGCGCGATCGCCGCTGCGGCGATCGCTCCCCCTGCGATCAGCTTGGTGGTAAAGGTGCTGAACTTCATGCTGCTCAATTCCCCCGTGAGTAGTGGTTACTGTGCCGTGCCCGCGCGGGCACGGCCGGCCTCGAAGGGCTCAACGGTCAGGATGTCGGTGCCGCGTACTCGCAGGGCGCAGGTCGTGAACCGGTGCGAGATGAAGATCGTTGCGGACTGACCAGGCACTCTGACCAGGAGACCAGCGACCGTCTTGGGTCGGCACTGCTTGGCTGGCAGGTCCGCCGTCGCCACCATCCGCAGCCACAGGTGCGCGGTCTTGCCCGCGCCCAGCAGCAGCGTCCGCGCGGTGACCGCGCGGTCGGCAGCCGCGGCGGCGCCGACGGGCGCACCTGAGCTGCTCTTGGCGAATGAGACGTAGGCGAACCCGGCGAGCCTGCAGCTAACCGAGGAGACGTTGGTGAAGTCGAGCGGGATCAGCGACGTGCCTGCCGCCACGCCCGCTGACCTCAGGTCGAGGGTTACGTCAAGGTGCGAGGAGTTGCACGGGCTCTCGCCGGTCGGCATGGCGCCGCGATGGCGGACCGATGCTGAGTGACCCGAGCTGTTCTGGGCCCCGCACCCCGCTGCGGCCAGGCAGATCAGGCCGATAAGAGCGCACCGGCGCAACCAGGCGATACGGGGCTGACCGGGTGAGAATATGCCGTGCATGACGCACTCCAATTAATCGCGGCACCTAATATGCAAATGCGCCTCTTCGCCACGAGCTTGGATATAAAATGCGCAGTGGCGTTCGGACCCTGCCAATGATAACGACGCGACGCGCCTATGCGGGGTTGTTTAGCGCGACATAATTGTCGGCATTGAATTTCGAGTGCGAGAAGCCTTATGGCTCGCGCCTTTTCGTCGGCGGCTCGTTTCCCGGCGGGCGCGCCAACCCGCCGGGCGGCATGGAAGGCGGCGCCGGCCGGCCGAGCTCGCCGGCCTGCTGCGGCGGTCGCGGCAGCGGCTGGCGATCCTGACCCGGGCGGCGGCGGATGCTCGTCACCGGCGGCATGAGACCGAGCCCCACGGCCTCGATCTGGCCAGGCACCAGGCGCAGGGCCCGGCCCAGGTCGGCGGCGAACCTCGAGCAGTCCGGGTACCGGTCGTCGGCCGCCTTGGCCATGCCCTTGGCGATGACCTGGTCGACCGCGGTCGATAGCTCGGGCCGCTTGGCCGTCACCGGCGGCGGCGGCTCCGATAGCTGGGCGAAGATCAGGGCCGGACCCTGGTCGCGCCGGAACGGCGTGATGCCGGTCAGCAGCTCGAACGCCGAGCAGGCGAGGGAGTACAGGTCGGTACGGCCGTCGACGGGGCTGCCGTCGATCTGCTCGGGGGCCGCGTAGTCGAGCGTGCCAAGGATCTGGCCGGTGACCGTCAGCCCTTGGGTGAAGGCTTGCTTGCTGATCCCGAAGTCGGTCAGGTAGACGTGGTCGGCCGGATCGGTGCCGGCTGGCTCGGGCGAGCGGGACATGATCACCGCGCCCGAGTCGAGCAGCATGTTCGCGGGCTTGACGTCCCTGTGCACCAGGCCGTGCTCGTGCGCCGCGTCAAGCGCGGCCGCTATCTGGGAGATGATGCGCCAGGTGCGGGTGGCGCTGAACGGGCCGCCCTGGCGAAGGACCGAGCGGGCGTCGCCGCCGGGCACGAAGCGCATCGCGATGTACAGCAGCCCCGACGCCTCGCCGGCCCCGTAGACGGGGATGATGTGCGGGTGCTCGACGGTCGCCGCGGCCTTGGACTCGTTGATGAACCTGGTACGGAACCCGTGGTCGGCCGTGTAGCCGGGCGAGAGGATCTTCAGTGCGACGAGGCGGCCGAGCCGATCGTCCCTGGCCCTGAACACCACCGCCATCCCGCCCCGGCCGATGCGCTCCTCGAGCAGGTAGCCCGCGAGCGTCGCCCCGGCGCGCAGGCCGCCGCTGGACGGGTCGGCGTGCTCGTTCAACGGACCCGTCCGTCCAGGCCGTGCTGCCCGAGGTAATGCGTGGTCAGGCTCCAGCGGTCAAGGCGGCGATGTGCATCGTCGGCTCGGAGGTCGAGGCGCAGGTTTGGGTGGTGAACGGCGCGTAGGCCGCCACGGTCTGGTCCGGCGGGAACACCTTGAGCCAGTGCGCGGTCACCGGGTGGCAGCTCGAGGTCGGGAAGTTCTGGGCCACGGCCACGCCAAGCTGGGCGTTCGCGGTCTGGCCGGGGGCGAGCACGATCTGCTTGGGGGTGACGACAGGGACGCGCTTGGCGTCGGCGCCGATCTGGCTGCCCGAGCCGCTGCCTGCCGTCACCAGCGAGACGCCCGGGTAGCCCTCGACGAAGCAGCTGCTCGATGAGGCGTTCGTGAAGTCGAGCGAGTAGTAGATGGTGCCGGCCGCGCCGTTGCTCGCGCCGACCCTGACGCTCAGGTCGGAGGTGGCGCACTCGGCCACGCCGGGAGCCGTGGGCGAGGTGCCGGGCGTGGACGGCGCCGTCGTCCCGCCGCTGCCTGATGACGGCGTCACCGTGACCGTGACCGTGTGCTGCGGTGAGCCGGCGCCCGATGACGAGGAGCTGCCGCATCCCGCGGCGAGCGCGGCCGCTGACCCGAGGGCGGCAGCTGCGAGCAGCCTCCGCGCGGCCGGTGCCCAAAGATTCATGATCAGACGTCCTTTTCAGGTAACTCTACCGATGGGATTCGACCGCTGGCCAGCAGCGCCGGCCCGCCGGGGCGGGATGCTGGCCTCCGCGCAGCGTACCGGCAGATCCGCGGCGCCAGCATCATCAAGCCTGACCGGATCGAGCCTGGCCAGATCGAGGTAGGCCGGCCTCCGATGGCCAGACCCGATCCGGGAGGTGGCAATCTGGGTAGGTATGCCCAACGTAGCTCGCATTCGAAGGATCGGAGCGATGTGGCCAGCAATCAACAGTTCACCACAAGGCCGCAGCTAGAAGGCACCTTCGGGATGGTCGCCTCGACTCACTGGCTGGCATCGGCGGCAGGGATGGCAGTGCTTGAGGCTGGCGGCAACGCCTTCGACGCCGCGGTCGCGACCGGCCTTGTCCTTCAGGTCGTCGAGCCCCACCTGAACGGTCCCGGCGGCGAGGTGCCCATCATCGGGCACGCCGGCGCCTCCGCCGAGACGTTCGTGCTCTGCGGTCAGGGCACCGCCCCGGCCGCGGCGACGGTGCCTGCCTTCGAGGCGCTCGGGATCGACCTGATCCCCGGCAACGGCCTGCTCGCCGCGACCGTGCCGGGCGCGTTCGGCGCCTGGATGCTGCTGCTGCGCCAGTACGGCACGATGCGGCTGCGCGATGTGATGTCCTACGCGATCGGCTACGCGGCCGACGGTTACCCGATGCTTGCCTCGGCGAGCGCGCTGATCGAGGCGATGGCCCCGACCTTCACCGTCGACTGGCCGACCTCGGCGCAGGTCTACCTCGCCGGAGGGAACGCGCCCGCGCCGGGCAGCCGGTTCACCAACCGCGTGCTGGCCGCGACCTACACCCGCGTGCTGGCCGACGCCGAGGCGGCGGCCAGCGACAGGGACGGCCAGATCGAGGCGGCCAGGCGGGCCTGGTACGAGGGCTTCGTCGCCGAGGCGATCGACAGCTACCTGGGCCACGCCGAGGTGATGGACGTGACCGGCCGGCCCCAGCGCGGCCTGCTCACCGGCGACGACCTGGCGAGCTGGCAGGCCAGCGTGGAGCCGCCGGTCACGGTCGACTACCACGGGCTGACCGTGTGCAAGACCGGCCCATGGGGGCAGGGGCCGGTGTTCGGCCAGCAGTTGCGGCTGCTCGACGGCTTCGACCTGGCCGCGATGGGCACTGGGAGCGCCGAGCTCGTGCACACCATCACCGAGTGCGCCAAGCTCGCCTTCGCCGACCGCGAGGCCTGGTACGGCGACCCCGATCAGGCCGACGTGCCGCTGGCGGCCCTGCTGAGCCCGCCTTACGCGGACGAGCGCCGGAGCCTGGTCACTGGCGAGTCGTCCGGCGACCTGCGGCCAGGCGCCCCCGAGGGAAGGGCGCCGAGGCTGCCCGGCTACGCCCTAGCGGACTTCGGCCTGGCCGCCGCCCAGCCGTCAGCCGACTGGGGCCACGTCGCCCAGGACGCCGCGACCGGCGACCCGACGCTGGGGCAAGGGACGCTGAGCACGGCGACTCTAGGCCCTGGCGACACCTGCCATCTCGACGTCGCCGACCGGTTCGGGAACCTCGTCTCCGCGACCCCGAGCGGCGGCTGGCTGCAGAGCTCGCCGATCGTGCCTGGCCTCGGGTTCTGCCTGGGCAGCAGGGCGCAGATGTTCACCCTCAGCCCAGGCTTCGCCAGCACGCTGGCCCCTCGCCGTCGGCCGCGCACGACGCTGTCACCCGGCCTGGCGCTGCGGGACGGGGTGCCTTACCTGGCCTTCGGCACGCCGGGCGGTGACCAGCAGGACCAGTGGACGATGGGGTTCTTCATCAACCACGTCGTGTTCGGCATGAACCTGCAGGAGGCCATCGACGCCCCGGCTTTCCACACCGACCACTTCCCCTCGTCTTTCTACCCGAGGGGCAGCCGGCCGAGGTCGCTGACCCTGGAGGACCGGCACGACCCGGCGGTCATCGCTGACCTCCGTCGCCGGGGCCACGACGTGACGGTCTCGTCGTCATGGTCGCTCGGCCGGATCAGCGCCGTGGCCAGGGATCCCGAATCTGGCTTCCTGTACGCCGGAGCGAACGCCCGCGGCATGCAAGGCTATGCCGCAGGCCGGTGACAGCCGGAGTTCGCTAGGAAGGGCCCCTGTTGAGCACTGACCAGCCTCAGGCGACCTGGCCGGGGCCGATCGGCAGGCCAGCGCGGCCGCACTGGTGGTCGATCCAGCCCGTTCCGCCGAGCAGCCCAATCTCCGCGCGCCGCGCCTACGCCGAGGTGCTTGGCGTGTTCGCCCTGTTCTTCGCGGCCGGGATCCTCGCCGGGGCCGAGACGCTGGTCAAGCACTACCCGGCCCCGACCGGTAGCTGGGCGGTGTTCACCCCGGCGGCGATCAGCGAGCTAGCGAGCGCGGCCCTCGCCGTGGTCGTCACCACCGCGCTGTCGGCCCGGCGGGGGATCTCGCCCAGGTCGCTCGGCCTGGGGCTGCCGCGCGCCGCTAGCGGCGGCGCGGCCATCGGGCCAGCGTTCCGGCAGGGCGTCTGGGCGATCGCGGCCCTGATCGCGGGCGGCATCGTCACCGGCCAGCTCGAGACCGGCCACCTTCCCCAGCCGGCCCATGCGAGCTTGGCCTACCTGCTCTACGCGACCGCGGACTCGGTCGCGGCCGGGGTGGTGGAGGAGACCGTGGTGCTGGCCTTCGTGGTCACCACGCTGCGCCAGGCCGGCCGCCCGCTACCAGAGATCGTCATCGTCGCCGTCCTGCTGCGCTGCTCCTATCACGACTACTACGGCCCCGGCGTGGTCGGGATCGCGATCTGGGCGTCGGTATTTGTCTGGCTGTTCCTGCGCACCGGCAGCGTGATCCCGCTGATCGTCGTGCACGTCGGCTGGGACACCGCGATCTTCTTGGCCCAGCGCTGGCACGCGATCCGCACGGGCGAGGCGATCTTCGTGCTGCTCGTGATCGTCGCCGCGGCCATCAGCTGGCTCGCCGAGGTCTCCAGGCGGAACCCGCCGGGCGGCCTGTCCGCCCCCCGCTACACCGCCTGGCCGGAAGAGCCATTCGGGAGAAGTTCGTCCGGGCCCTGATCTTAGTACGGTCTTCCTTGTGGCATACCGGACTAAAGGGCCAGAAAGTCAACTCAAAACAACAGGTACCTAGTACCATGATCAACTTTAAATGATCTTAGTACTAGGTTCTTTTCACACGGGCCGGGAGCGCGCGCCGAGCGTGGGTCGGGCGGGGAGCGAGGGCCGGGCGGGGAGCGAGGGCCCGGCGGGGAGGAAGGCCCGGCGGGAGGAAGGGCCGGGCGGGGAGGAAGGCCGGCGGGGAGGAAGGCCGGCGGGGAGGAAGGGCCGGCGGGGAGGAAGGGTCAGGCAGAGCGGAGATTAGAGCGGCAGCGCAAGCCCGGCGACGACCACCGCCGCGACGGCGGCGAACGCCGCCAGCCAGCCAGAGCCCGCGCCCCCGGCCGAGGCTGGCAGGGCCGCCGCGCCGACGGCTAGCCAGGCCAGCGCGACCCCGGCGACGATGAACGGAAGGTGCGGCCGGAACACCAAGGGTCCGCCGCCGCTCTCGGCGAGGTGGGCCGCCAGCAGGAAGCCGAGCAGCAGCAGCGCCAGCATGGCGGTGTGCCATGGCCGCGCGGGATGCACCGCCTCGAGCACGAGCACCGCGACGATCAGCACCTGGGCCCAGGGCAGCGCGCCCGGCAGCCCGATCAGCCACCGCCACAGCTGCGACGCCGGCCAGTCGTAGAGCGCGGCTCCGCGCTCGCGCGCGCCCGCGTCGGCGTACTCGCCGACCGCCAGCGTCACCATCGTCAGCCTGATCACGCTGAGCACCGCGCACAAGCAGGCGATGGCCAGCACCGGCGTCGCGAACGCGGGCGCGCTGCCCAGCGGCAGCGCCGCCCACGCCACCACCCCCGCGGCGAGCAGCCCGACCGCGATGACCACCCGGCCGCCGAAGCCCATCAGAAGTTCACCACCCGGCGCCTGGTGAAGGGGGCCAGCGGCTCGTCCAGCGGCGACTGCCCGTCCCAGCGCACCACCGGTATGCCGATCTCGCGCAGCGAGAACCTGATCGCGTCCTGCTCCATCCGCCAGATCCGCCGGGCCAGCTCGCTCATCGCCCGGTACCGGCCCGTGCCCTTGCCCGGCTGCGCGGTCAGCACGTCCACGACGATCGTCGCGAACCCGCGCTCCCGCAGCGCTCGCAGCCCCTCGATCACCCGCAATGTCAGCAACGGGCTGAACACGATCACCAGGGCCCCCGGCGGCAGGATCGAGTGCGGCAGCCAGGCCAGCATGTCCGCCGGATACACCGGGCCCGAGTTCGTGGTGATCAGGTGCATGATCCGGTCGGCTTGCCGCCGCCCGGTCGCCGGGCTGACCCAGCGGAGCTGCTTGCCGTAGCTGATCAGCCCGACCCGGTCCCGCGCCGCCAGGTAGCGCGCCACCGTGCCCGCCGCCGCCCGCGCCGCCAGGTCGGCCGAGCTCGTGCCCGCCTCGCCCACGTCGATGCTGATGTCCATCAGCACGACCACCACCTGGGCCCGCTCGGCGGTGAACGTGTTCAGCTGGAGGGTGCCCCGCCTGGTGGTGGCCGGCCAGTTGATGCGCCGCTGCCGGTCGCCGGGCACGAACTCGCGCACCCCGGCGAACTCGATCCCCTCGCCTGGCCGCCGCGAGGCGTGCTCGCCGAGGCGGGCGGGCAGCTTGCTGAGCACCACCATCGAGTCCAGCCTGGCTGGCTTCGGCTGGCAGGTGATCGGGGGCAGGCTGATGAGCAGCCGGCACTCGGCCAGCCGCCACCGGTCATAGGCGATCACCTCGAGCATGCCGGACGCGCGGGCGCCCCAGCGCTGCGGCAGGAACGGCACGGTGAACCAGCCGTCGTTGCCAGCCCTTGGCTCGCCGGGCACGATCCAGGCCCCCGGATGCATCCGCAACCGCACCTGGCCAGGGTCAAGCCCGGTCACCCGCACCGCGATCGAGGCCTGCTCGTCCTCGACCAGCTGGCCGGCCTCGGTCGCGATCTCCAGGCCGAGCACGGCGGGCCGCTCGCCCCGCCCGGGCGCGCCTGGCAGCAGCAGGGCCAGGGCGGGTGCGGCGAGGCCGGCGAACTCGGGGCGCCTGGTGAGCACCGCGATGAACAGCCCCCCGAGCGCGAGCGTGACCAAGCGTCGGGCATGACCCGACAACTGCCAGGTCACGGGCAGCTCGCGGCGTGGACCAGCCGTCAGCACGGGAGGTCCTTATTTGCATAAAATATTGTAAAGATCATTTATTCAAAATTGTCGTCATGGTGCTTCCCCCGTGCGGGCGACTCCCTGGAACCCCCGCCGCCGGGTCGGTCCGCGGCACGGGGACGCTGGCCAGGATCCTGGCGACCACGTCGTCGGCGCTGACCTTCCTGGTCCACAGCTCAGGGCGGAGCGTGATCCGGTGGCCGAGCGCGGGGACGCCGACCGCCTTGATGTCGTCGGGGATGACGTAGTCGCGGCCGCGCAGCACCGCGTAGCCGCGGGCCAGCTGGGTGATGAACAAGCCGCCGCGCGGGCTCGCCCCGACCTGGACCTGCGGGTTCGTCCTGGTCGCGGTGATCAGGGCGACCACGTACTCAAGCAGGTCAGGGCTCACCTCGACCTGCTCGAGCGAGTCCCGCATGGCGATCAGCTCGGCGGCGGTGGTGACCGGCGCCAGCGTGATCTCGGCGGCGGCGCGGTCGATCCGGCGCTGCAGCATCATGACCTCGTCGCCGCTGGCCAGGTAGCCGAACCGCAGCCGCATCCCGAATCGGTCGAGCTGGGCCTCGGGCAGGTCGTAGGTGCCCTCGTACTCGATCGGGTTGGCGGTGGCCAGCACGATGAACGGGCTCGGCAGCGGCCTGGTCAGGCCGTCGACGCTGACCTGGCCTTCGCCCATGGCCTCGAGCAGGGCGGCCTGGGTCTTCGGCGGCGTCCGGTTGACCTCGTCGGCGAGCAGCAACTGGGTGAAGACCGGTCCTGGCCTGAACACCATCTCGCCAGTGCGCTGGTCGTACAGGGGCGCGCCGACCACGTCGGTGGGGAGCAGGTCTGGGGTGAACTGGATCCTGGTGAAGTCAAGCCCGAGCACCCGCGCGAACGAGCGCGCGGTCAGCGTCTTGCCGAGGCCGGGCAGATCCTCGAGCAGGATGTGGCTGCTCGCGAGGATGCCCGTCAGCACCAGCTCGAGGGCCTGGCGCTGACCGATGATGCCGCGCTCGAGCTCGTCGAGCACGGCCGCGCAGCGCTCGGCGGTCTGCGCGGGAGTCAGGGTCAGCTCGGTCACAATTGCTCCAGTCGTTGAATCAGGGCGGCCAGCACCCTCGGCGGTATGCCGGGCCTGGTGGTGGCGTCGGGCGGGGTCGGGCGCTGCGGGTCGATCCAGTACCACAGGTCGGCGCGGCCGGCCGTGCTAACTGTGCCGGCGTGACCGATCAGCACCGCCCTGGCCGCTTCCTGGTCGTCGGCCAGGCTGATGCCGTGTCGCTCGGCCAGCCTGGCCGCGAGCAGGTTCTGCAGCCGGCGCCTGGTGTTGAGGTCCCAGGCGCTCATCGAGGCGATCGCGTCGGACAGGTCGGTCTGGGTCCGCCAGAACCCGGCGAACGTGGTCGACGGCACGTCGTAGTAGATGTCGGGCTGGCTGGCCGGCGGGACGCGGCGAGCGGGCAGCGCCTGGATCGCGAGCAGGCCGAGCGTCGCGCAGCCGAGCACGACCAGGCTGGCCTGGACCGGACCGAGCAGCGCCCAGGTCGCCGCGCCGAGCGCCACGACCAGCCCGGCCGCGACCGCCAGCTCGCGCCGGGCCGAGCGCCAGGTGCCGGTGTTCATCGCGACTCACCAGCGGCCGCGATCGAGGCGCCCAGGGCCGCCGCTATCTCATCGAGCGCGGCGAGCGCCTGGTCGCGGGCCGCGGCGGGCACGGGATGGCTCGAGAACCTCGCCCCGTAGAACAAGGCGGTCAGCCGGCCTGCCGGGGCCGGCGGCACCAGCCCGGCCGCGACCGCGCGGTCCAGCAGCTCGTCCGGGGTCTCGGCGGCGCCCCTGGCCGCCCCTGCCTCGGCCAGGCTGCGCTCCATGGCCAGGTAGCAGGCAATGATGGCCCGCCGGGCGTCGTCGAACTCGCGCAGCGCCAGCTGCCCGGACTGGACCGCCCGAGCCAGCTTGTCCTCCGATATCTCTTCGATCTCCAGATCAGGAGGATGCGTTCGCAGGCGCCCGTGGTGCCGCCAGGCCAGCACGGCGATCACGACGAGCGCGGCGATCAGGATCGCGATGATGACGTAGAGCAGCAGCGAGCCGATATGAAAGTTGCTCAGGTGCGGCGGCAGGGGGTGCCCTTGCCTGGCCCGTCCTGGCCTGATGTGCAGGCTAGGCAGCTTGACCAGCCGGCGGGTCGAGAACTTGACCGAGGTCAGCACGACCAGCACGGGAACCGCGATCACGGCGAAGGTCAGCGCCGCGGAGACGACCCGGCGCAGCCTGGCCGCGAGGTCGTCACTTGGCGGTCGTCCCGGCGGTCCGGCGGGCGGGCGCCGCCTGCCCCAGCGCAGCGTGATCAGCAGGCCGACGAGCACGACCTCAAGCACGCACCCCACGACCAGCGCGCGGTGGGGTGGCCAGTCCCAGCCCGCCACCGGCCGCGCGAGCCGCGCCCCGGCGATCGCGAGCAAGGCCAGCACGGCCGCGATCGCGGTCTTGGCCCTAGTCGGTGCGTCCATGTCGCGATCCGGTGATCAGCGCGGCGTGTCCTGGCCGGGCCGAAAGCTTGGCCCGTGCCCTGGGATGATCACGGTGGCGATGCCCAGGATCTGTTCCCGGCTGGCCGAGAGCCTCGCCTGGTCAGGGCTGAACGGGTCATCGGCCGGGCCGCCTGCGCTCCACCAGGCGTGCGTGCAGACGTAGCTGCCTTCGGCGGTGTCGGCGATCGTGCTGATGTCCTGCTCGGTATGGCCGGGCGTCGCCATCAGCCTGATCGACGGGCTGAGGTGGGCGCCGTCCGCGTCCCTGCTCTGCCACAGGTCGCCGTCGTACACCGCCCAGTGGTCATGGATCCGAGCGTCAGGGAACAAGGCCGCGTTGATCGTGTGGTCGGGGTGGTGGTGGCTGAACACCACGTCGGTGACGGCCTGCGGCGTCACCCCGTGCTCAGCGAGCGCGGCCAGCAGCGCCTCCCGCGACGACACCATGCCCGGATCGACGACGACGACCACCTCGCCGTCAGTGATCAGCGTCACGGTGCTGCCGACGTGCTCGCCGTCGTCGTCTTCGCGAACATAGCCTTCGTGCAGTATGTGAACGCGAGCGGAGCCTGTTGCCATATCGGCTGACGATACCCGGACTTAATGAGCAGCGCGGTGGCGGTGCCAAGCGTCTAATGGTCGTGGAGGCGAAGACCATGCTTCTGCGCGGCGCAAGCGATCCGCTGATCGCCACCGGGCCGAGCCAGGCGGCTCGGGCGGGCACGATCGGCGTGACCGAGTTGTTCCGCGCGCACCACCTTGAACTCGTCAGGCTCGCGGTGATGATGACCGGGGACCTGGCGACGGCCGAGGACGTGGTCCAGGACGTCTACGAGCGGATGCACCGCCGCTGGCCGGCGATGCGAGGCTCGGCGGACGGCTTAGCGTACGCGCGGGCGAGCGTGCTGAACGGCTGCCGGTCGGTGCACAGGCGCGCCGCGGTGCGCCGCCGGCACATCGTGCGCCTGGCGGGCGGGCTGGCCGAGACCGATGACGCCGAGTCGGCTACGGCCAATCGCGGCGAGCTAGCCGCCGCGCTGCGGACGCTGCCGTCGCGGCAGCGCGAGGTGCTGGTGCTGCGTTATTTCTGCGATCTCGACGTTGCCGAGATCTCGGCGATGCTGGGGATCGGCGCGAGCGCGGTCAGGTCGACCACCTCGCGCGGGCTCGCCGCCCTGGCCCATGCGCTGGGGGAGGAGCAGCATGAGCACTCGGCTTGAGCAGCGCCTGCGGGAAGAACTTCTGCACCTCGCGCAGCAGATCGCCCCGGCCGACTTGCGCCCGCTGCGCCGCCCGTCGCCTCGGACCCGGACCAGGGTTCCCGACCGGCTGCTCGGCCCGATCGCGGCGATGACGGCGATCGCGATCCTCGCGGGCGGGCTCATGGTGGCAAGGAACGTGCTGCGCGCGCACGCCGCCAGCGACTCCGCGCTCGCGCTGGCGGCCCCGGTTGATCCGACGGACCTGGCGGTCGAGGGGGTGCCGCCCGCGGGCGGGCACGGTCAGGTCAGGCTGACCTCGGCGGCGACCGGGCGGGCGGTGCGGACGCTGCGGATCTCGGCGGGCGGCAACGGCATCGCGCTGGCCCCGGACGCGGGCACTTTGTTCGTGCTCGAGCCGGATCTCCGGCTGACCCAGGTCACGATCGCGACCGGGAAGCAAGTAGTCATCGGCACGGCCTCGTACCCGGCCGTCAGCCCGGACAGCAAGTACCTCGCGTACGCGACCGGAGTGACCATGGCGCAGGTCGCGGTCAGGAACCTGGACACCGGCGCGACCAGGACGATCAGCCTGCTCCCCTGGGTGGGCTCGGACTCGTCGGTGCTGAACCAGGGCGGGCTGACGTGGCTGGGCGATGGCAGCGAGGTCGTCGCCGTGTCCGAGCCCGACGCCATCGCGACCGGCACCAGCGCCATGTTCAAGACGATGGAGCCGTCTCCTGGTACGCCAGGGAAGAACGCCTGCGGGCAGCAGGACGCCAAGGCAGGCCTTTGCGCCGTCGTGATCAACACGACCACGCGGCAGTTGTCGGCGCACCGCTTCTACGTGCGCGGTGTCCCCGGGCAGGCGATCTCGGCGCTCAGCGGTGACTTGCTGGCCAAGCGGAGCTTCTACCTCGCGGCCGGGCAGGTCTACACCAAGCAGATCGACCGGGTGAGCCTCGACGCTCGCGGCGCCGTGGCCCGCAAGGTGGCGGCGCTGCCGTCCAGGTCGATCGCCCTGGCGGTGGCGCCGGACGGCGACCGGGTGGTCTACCGGCTGGCGACCGCGCCCCCGGAATCCCTCTGGATCGCCGCGATCACCGACGGCAAGCTGACCCGCCGCCACCTCCTCCTGACCGACGCCCGCTTCCAGTTCAACCAGGTCGCCTGGTAGCACCTCAGAGAGCCCACGTCGGCCCCGGCGCTTTTCCGGGATCAAGCCTGGTGTCGTGATCGCGGAGGTTCTCGCGGGGTCGGCCTGCCCCGGTGGGCTTCCGTGATCAAGCTCGGTGTCGTGATCACGGAGGTTCTCGCGGGTGCTGACGCGCCAAAACTCCGTGATTTCGGATTCTTGATGATCACGGAGATGTGCAGGTGGCTTGGTCGACCCGCCGCGCCTTTCGTGGTCGCCCCACGCCATATTCACGGACACTCTCATTCTGCAATCGATTGCAGTGGGGGGCTGGGAGGAGCAGGTGGTGGTGGGAGGAGTGGCGCGTGGCGCGGAGGAGTGGGGGGTGTTGCAGCGGCGTGGCTCGGGAGGGGGTGGCTCGGGCGGGGGTGGCTCGGGCGAGGCGTGGGTCATGCGGCGGGTGGCT
>DATKFV010000100.1:0-34853 GCA_035511035.1 Streptosporangiaceae bacterium | reverse complement strand
GGGGGTGGGGGTGGTGCGCTGGCGGGGCCGGGGGGCGCGGCTGGGCCGGGGCGGGGTAGTGCGCTGGCGGGGCTGGGGCTGGGGCGGAGTGGTGCGGGGCGCTTGCGGGTTAGGGGCGGGTGAGGGAGGTGTAGAGGGCTGAGGTCTGGGCGGCGATGCTGGCCCAGCTGAACTCGGCGGCTACCCGCTGGCGGCCCAGCTGGCCCATGGCGGTGGCCCTGGCCGGGTCGGTGACCAGGGAGGTGAGGGCCTCGGCGAGGGTGGCGGGGTCGCCGGGCGGGACCAGGAGGCCGGTCTGGCCGTCGGCGACGACCTCGGGGATGCCGCCGACGCTGGAGGCGACGACGGCCGTGCCGCAGGCCATGGCTTCCAGGTTGACGATGCCGAGGGGCTCGTAGAGCGAGGGGCAGGCGAAGACGGTGGCGTGGCTGAGGATCTGGATGACCTCGTGCTTGGGCAGCATGCCGTTGAGCCAGACGACGCTTGACCTGGTGTCGCGCAGGTGGTCCACGAGGTGGGTGACCTCGGCGGCCAGCTCCTCAGTGTCGGACTGGCCGGCGCAGAGCACGAGCTGAACCTCCGGCGGCAGTAGCTCGGCCGCGCGCAGCAGCACCGGCAGGCCCTTTTGCCGGGTGATGCGGCCGACGTAGGCGACCGTCGGGCTCGACGGGGCGATGCCGTGCTTTGCCATGACGTCGGTGCCATCGTCGGGCGCGTACTGCTCGGTGTCGATCCCGTTGCGGATGACGTGGACGCTCTCCTCGTCGATGTCGGGATACGTGGCCAGGACGTCGTCGCGCATGCCGTTGGAGACCGCGATGATCGCGGTCGCCGACTCGACCGCGACGCGCTCGCACCAGGAGGACAGGGCGTAGCCGCCGCCGAGCTGCTCGGCCTTCCATGGCCGGAGCGGCTCGAGTGAGTGCACCGTCATCACGTGCGGGATGCCGTAGAGCGTGGATGCGAGGTGCCCGGCCAGGTTCGTGTACCAGGTGTGGCTGTGCACGACGTCGGCCGAGCCGACGTTCCCGGCCATGGACAGGTCAGTGGAGATCGTCTGCAAGGTGGCGTTCGCGCTATCCAGAAGTTCCCATGGCCGGTGGGCGACCGCGCCGGGCCGGTCGGCGCCCTGGCAGTGGACGGTCAGGTTGACCAGGTTCGCGAGCTCCCTGGCCAGGTACTCCACGTGGACGCCGGCGCCGCCGTAGACCTCGGGCGGGTACTCCCTGGTGAGCAGCGCGACATTGAGCTTGCGGAACGACTGGGCGGAGGAGGCGGTGCCGGTCAAGGGGGGAGGGTCGGTCAAGGCGTCACGACCTGGCCCTTGCCGACGACGGTGACACCGCCGGACGTCACCGTGAAGCCGCGAGCCCGGTCATGGTCCTTGTCGACGCCGACGACCGCCCCGTCCGGCACCTCGACGTTCTTGTCCAAGATCGCGTTCTTCACGACCGCATGCCGGCCGATCGTGGTGTTGTGCATGACCACGGCTCGCTCTACCCGCGACCAGCTGTTGACCCGCACTCCCGGCGACAGGACCGAGCCGAGCACGAGCCCGCCGGAGACGATCACGCCGTTGCTGACCACGCTGTTGATCGCGCGGCCGATCCGGTCGCCGCTGTTGTGCACGAACTTGGCGGGCGGCTGGGATGGCACGTAGGTCAGGATCGGCCACTGGTCGTTGTAGAGGTTGAAGATCGGGTGCACGGCGCACAGGTCGAGGTGGGCCTCAAAGTAGGAGTCCAGCGTCCCCACGTCGCGCCAGTAGCCTCCGTCCCTTTCCTCGGCCCCCGGCACCTTGTTGTCGAGGAAGTTGTAAGCCTGGGCGCAGCGCTGCGAGACCAGCATCGGGAGGATGTCGCCGCCCATGTCGTGGCGGCTGCCGTCGTCGGCGGCGTCCTTGCGGAGCGCGTCGACCAGCACGTCGGTGGTGAACACGTAGTTGCCCATCGACGCGTAGGCGTGCTCGGGATCGTTCGGCAAGGTCGGCGGCTTGGCGGGCTTTTCCAGGAAGGCCTCGACGGTCCGGCCGTCCCTGCCGGTCTGGATGACGCCGAAGCTGGTCGCCTCCTGCTTGGTCACGGGGATGGCGGCGACCGTGACGCCGGCGCCACCGGCGACGTGCTGGTCCACCATCTGCGTCATGTCCATGCGGTACACGTGGTCGGCGCCGAAGACGGCGACGATGTCAGGCCGGTCGTCGAAGATCAGGTTCAGCGACTGGTAGATGGCGTCGGCCGAGCCCGTGTACCAGTGCGGTCCGAGGCGCTGCTGGGCTGGCACGGGGGTGACGTAGTTGCCGAGCAGGTTGGACAGCCGCCAGGTCGTCGTGATGTGCCGGTCCAGGCTGTGGCTCTTGTACTGCGTCAGCACGCAGATCCGCCGGATCCCGGCGTTGACCAGGTTCGACAGCGCGAAATCGATCAGTCGGTACAGCCCGCCGAACGGGACCGCCGGCTTGGCCCGGTCATCGGTGAGCGGAGCCAGGCGCTTGCCGGCGCCGCCGGCCAGCACGATCGCGAGGACTTGCGGCTGGGCCATTCTGAATCCTCCCTGACCGACGAAAACCTGCCCGAGGAAACCGGCACAGCGAAACCTGCGGCACGGGACATTCCCCGGTCGGGCGGGTCTAATCCGGCCAACCTGTCCGGTTTATTCGGCGCGAAGCGGCAAGGGCTTGGTAATCCGAATCTTCGACTGCTCGTGGCCCGTCGTTTCCCAATCATCGGCGAACGCCGCATCAAGCCCGTGCTTGGCGGCGAGCGCGACCAGGGTGGACGTCTGGTAGTAGAAGTCCTCGTGCAGGACGTGGTGCTCGGCGCCGCGGGTCAGGTCGAAGGTGAAGTCGAAGAACCCGCCGGCCGTCATGACCCGGCCGACGTGCTCAAGGCACTCCTCGATGACCTCGATCGGGGAGTGCGAGAACACGCTGTGCGCGTGCACGAAGTCAAAGTGGTCATCCGGCAGGAACGCCAGCTTCAGGTCCTTCACCAGCGTGAGGTGCGGCAGCTTGGCCTGCAGCCCGAACTGGGTGACCGTGTCCGCCGCGGCGAGCAGGATGTCGGGGGAGATGTCCATGCCGTAGTAGCCGCCAGGGTCGAGGTAGTCGATGAACAGCCGGCCCGCGCGCAGGTTGCCGCAGCCGATCTCGAGCATCCGCATCTCTGGCTTCAGCCCGTGTCCGACCGCGTAGTCGAACTGCAGCTGACCGATCTCCAGCCAGGAGTCGTGGTTATGGCTGCCGACCGCGCCCTCGTGGCTGCGCGAGGCGTCCGACGCCATGACGGCGCGGTAGTAGCTGACGTGGTCAGGGAACTTGCGCCGCAGCATCGCATCGCGGCCACGGCGCCGGAGATAGCCCGGTATCCGGCCCGGATGCCGCAGCGCGTAGCCAATCTGGAACAACAGCCTTGATCGGTCCTTGGAGTGCACCGAATTAGCCTAAGGCCTGCGATCGGCTGGATGTCGGCGTTAGCTGTCGGCGTCCGGCGCGCCGGCCAGCCGCTTGGCCGCCTGCCGACTGGCCAGCTTGACCGCGAGGGCGCGGGCGACACCCACGCCCGCGCCGACCACTAGCGCCCACACGAGGGCCTCGCCCATCGCTACCTGAGGATCCTCGGCCGCGTCGGGTGGCGGCCGTCCGGTCGCCTTGGTCCAGGCGAAGCTGATCGCCTTGCGCGCGACGAACGCGGCGGCCATCGCCGCCAAGGCGTTGATCGCCTTGCTGCTGAAATCAGCGCCTTTGCCAGGCATTGCCGTCCTTTCGCCGCCGACCGGGATCGGCGTGCCTGTACTCGCCGACTTCCGGTGCGTCAATCCCTGTGCTTGATTCACCACTGCGTCTTCCCCCCAGGAAGATCAATCATTGCACGCGGTCGCCAGGCCCGATCGGGACCCGGCCGTCTCGATGGCGGCCGGGTCCGGCCGTCTCGATGGCGGCCGCCAGTTCGGCCGGGTGCCTCGTGCCGATCAGCCAGTACGGCCTGCCCGCTGGCCGGCCAGCCACGGCCACGTACACCGACTCAGGAAGATAAGGCCGGACGAGCAGGTAGGCGGCCGCGTCGGCCCGCGGCCCGCGCAGCGCCGTCGTCTGGTCCACGTCCAGCGCCGAGACCTCGCTGACCTCGCTGAGCGCCAGCCGCTGCGAGCCGACCCTCAGCTCGCTCGCGGTCACCTCGATGACCACGGCCCCCCAGATAAGCAAGGCGCTGGCGACTAGAGCGCCCAGCCCGAGGTAGACGTCAATGCCTATAGCTACAGTGAATCCTGCCCAGGTGAGGGTTCCGAAGATGAAGACGCACAAGGCGCCCGCCAGCCACCACGAGGCGGGCGCGCCGAGTCGTTCACGGTAGACGCGCATTAGCACACGTTAGTTGGTTACATGGAGGGATGACCACGGACGGTGGAGGAACGGCGGACGCGGGGCGTCGGCTGGCAGGCCGGATCAGGGCGGCCGCCGCGCAGCTAGGCGCGGCTACCCTCGACGGCACCAGGCGATCGCTCGCCGCGGCGCAGAACCGGCTGCCTGAGCCGGCTGCGCTCCCGTCAGCTCCAGCAGGAGGGGCAGGCCGCTCGATCGCGGCCGCCACGCTAGTCGCGCCTGAGGTCGGGGCCCACTCTGAGGCCTCAGGCGCTGGGAGTGCGGCCGGCGACCCTGCGCCGGACCAGCCGGACCAGCCGGACCAGCCGGACCAGCCGGATCGACCGGATCAACTGGACCCGGTGGAGCGCCGCCTCGGGCCAGCTATCTTGCGCGCGGCCGATGCCTACGTCCCGGCCCCGCTGCGCGTCGCGGCGGCGTGGGCATGGCGGCTGCTGCTGATCGCCGCGATCGTGTACCTGGCCTTCAAGGTCACGGTCGCGCTGCGGCTGCTTGTGCTGCCGTTCATCGCCGCGATCTTGCTGTGCGCCCTGCTGCAGCCGCTGGCGGCCTGGCTGAACAAGCGACTCGGCCTGCCGCGCCTGGCCGCCACCTGGGTCACGCTGCTCGCCGCGATCGGGGTGCTCGTCGGCATCGGGCTGCTGATCACGAACCAGGTGCAGGCTGGCTACCCCAAGCTGTCCACCGAGGTGGTGCACACCGTCAGCCGGCTGCTGCACGAGCTCAGCGGCCCGCCGTTCCGGCTGAACGGCGCTAAGCTCAGCCAGCTCACCAGCAAGCTGGTCAACTACCTCGAACAGCACAAGACCGTCGTGGCCGGCACCGTGCTGACCGGCGGCAAGTACTTCCTTGAGGTGCTGGCCGGGTTCATCCTGACCGTCTTCATCACCTTCTTCCTGCTCAAGGACGGCGATGAGCTATGGGCCAAGCTCATGTCGGGATTCGAGAACTTCCGCTTCGGCCGGGGCGACAGCGCCGGGAAGAAGCAAGCGGTCGAGCGGTCCGACAAGGCCGGCGTCGCGGCCTGGCAGGCGCTGGTCAAGTACATCCACGGCACCACGATCATCGCGGTGGTCCATGCCGTGATCATCGGCATCGCGCTGTGGCTGCTTGGCGTGCCGCTGATCATGCCGCTGGCGATCCTCGTGTTCATCGCTGCCTACGTACCGCTCGTCGGCATCCTCGCCGTCGGGGCGCTGGCGATCCTGGTCACGCTGGCCACCCAGGGCTGGGTCGCGGCGGTGATCCTGCTCGCGGTGTTCCTCGCCGAGAACCAGGTTGAGAGCCACCTGCTGCAGCCGCTCGTGATCGGCCGGGCGGTGCGGCTGCACCCCCTGGAGATCATCATGGTGCTCGCCATCGGCGGCATCGTGGCCGGCATCCCTGGCGCGATCGTCGCCGTCCCGACCGCCGCGGTCGTGTCGGCCGCGTGGCGCAGCAACAACGAGCCCAGGCGCCGGGACGGCCCGGTCAGCCAGCCAGGCCGCAAGCCCAAGCGCAGGACTGGCGCCACGGCGGACGAGCGGCTGACCGCTGGTGCGTCCAGGCCCGCCGACAGGATCGAGGCCAAGGCCGATCAAGCCGACCAGGGCCAGGATGAGTCGTCCCACACCGAGGTGGCCTGGGCCGAGGCGAACGCGTTGCCCGAGGACGAGCCGCGCGAGGGCCAGGGCCAGGGCCTGGACGAGGGCCGGGCATGACCGTCGACGTGCTGATCAGGCGGATCGACGACGGGTTGCCGCTGCCTGGCCAGGCCCATCCAGGCGATGCCGGAGTGGACCTGTACACCGCGGTCGACGTGGAACTGCGGCCAGGCGAGCGGGTGATGGTGCCGACCGGGATCGCGATCGCGCTGCCTGACGGCTACGCCGCCTTCGTCCATCCCCGGTCCGGCCTCGCCGCCAGCTACGGCATCACGATCGTCAACACGCCGGGCACGGTTGACGCGGGGTACCGTGGGGAGATCAACGTGATCATGTTCAATACTGATAGCAGCAGCCCGGTCAGCTTCAGGCGCGGGGACCGGATCGCGCAGCTCGTGATTCAGAGGGTCGAACGCCCGGTCTTTCATGAGGTATCTGAGTTGCCCGGATCCCATCGTGGCGATGGTGCCCACGGCTCCACCGGGCGCTGATCACCGCGTACCTGGAACCGCGGATCGGGAAACACCGCTTACTTGAGCGTCATTGGACAGGCAGGAGCAGAGCCGTGTTGCGACGTCGCCGCCGCGATGGTGAGGACTCAGCTGGGCTCGACGAGCACGGCGAGCCAGGTCTCGCTGGCCTCGCCAGGCGGCCGGACGACGAGCGGGGCCAGGCCGGCCCGATCGAGCAGGCTGGCCAGTCCGAGCACTCAGGCCTGGCCGGCCTGCCCGGTGGCCCATGGGATATCTCCGACAACTATTCGCCCGCCGAGCGGATCGACTTCGGCAGCCTGCTGATCCCTGTCCAAGAGGGCTTCGACGTCCAGATCAACGTCGCCGAGGAAGAGGGCGCCTGGGTCGCGGTCGTGCGCGAGGACAGCGGCATGCAACTGCAGGCGTTCGCGGCGCCGCGCAGCGGTGGCCTGTGGGATGAGGTCAGGCACGAGATCGGGGAGAACATCGCCGACTCGGGCGGCAGCTGGCAGGAAGGCGACGGCCCGTTCGGGCCTGAGTTGCTGGCCCAGGTTCCGATCGGGGACGAAGGCACCCAGCCAGCGGGCCAGCTCCAGCCGGTCAGGTTCCTCGGCTTCAACGGCCCGCGCTGGTTCTTGCGCGGCGTCATCTCGGGCCCGGCCGCCGCCGACGCCGTGCTCGCTGAGCCGTTCAACGCCCTGTTCGCCGACGTGGTCGTCGTGCGCGGCGACTACCCGGCCCCGCCGCGCGACCAGCTGGAGATCCGGTTGCCCGAGGACGTGCGGCGGGCGATCGATGAGCAGATCGCCCAGCAGGAGGAGTACCCCGACTGGCAGCTGCCTGACCCGTTCACCCGCGGTCCCGAGATCACCGAGACGCGCTGATCACGCAGGCGCCGCTAGCGCGAGCCCCCGGCCAGCAGCTGGCCCAGCTCGATCTCGACGTCCTCGCTGGTCACGAACAGCAGCTCGTCCCCGCCTTCGAGCGGGTCGTCGGCGTTCGGCACGATCACCCGGCCATCTCGCAAGATCGCGACCAGCGCGGTATCGGCCGGCCAGGAGATCGACCCGATCCGCTGCCCGGCTAGTGGCGCGTCGTCCGGCATGGTCAGCTCGACCAGGCTGGCCGCGCTCTGCCGGAACGTCATCAGCCGGACCAGGTCACCGACGCTGACCGCCTCCTCGACCAGGGCCGACAGCAGCCGCGGGGTCGACACGGCGACGTCGACGCCCCAGGACTCGTTGAATAGCCACTCGTTGTTCGGGTGGTTGATCCTGGCCACGACCCGAGGCACCCCGTATTCGGTCTTGGCCAGCAACGACACGACCAGGTTGACCTTGTCATCGCCGGTCGCCGCGATCACCACGTTGCAGCGCTCGAGCGAGGCGTCGTCGAGCGAGCTGATCTCGCAGGCGTCAGCCAGCAGCCACTCGGCCCTTGGCACGCTGTAGACCTTGATCGCCCTGGAGTTCTTGTCGATCAGCAGGACCTCGTGGCCGTTCTCAAGCAGTTCCTTGGCGATGGAGCGGCCGACGGCCCCGGCGCCTGCGATGGCGACCCGCATCAGTGGCTTCCCTTCCCTGGCGCGGTCGGCTTGGCGAACACCGAGGCGATCTGGCCCAGGTCTTCCTCCTTGGTGATCACGTGCAGCACGTCGCCCTGCTGCAGCACCGTGTTCGGGCCCGGTATGATCGCCTGGCCGAGCCGGGAGATGAACGCGATCCTGGCGTTCGCGGCCGCCTCGAGCGTGCTCACCTTCTCGCTCAGCCAGTCATCGCAGCAGCTCAGCTCCGCGAGCACGATCGCGCCGGTCGGGTCGCGCCAGAGCGTGGCGACTTCCTCAGGCAACAGCCGGCGCAGCATCTGGTCGGCCGTCCACCTGACGGTCGCCACGGTCGGGATGCCGAGCCGCTGGTAGACCTCGGCCCGGCGCGGGTCGTAGATCCTGGCCGCGACCCGCTTGACGCCGAACGACTCCCTGGCGACCCTGGCCGCGATCACGTTGCTGTTGTCGCCGCTGCTCACCGCGGCGAACGCGTCCGCCCGCTCGATCCCCGCCTCTACCAGCACATCCCGATCGAAGCCAACGCCAGTGACTTTCGTGCCGCGAAACCCTGGCCGCAGGCGACGGAAGGCCTCGACGTCCTGATCGATGACGGCCACCGAGTGGCCGTTGTCCTCAAGGATGTGGGCGATGGTCGACCCGACCCGCCCGCATCCCATGATCACGATGTGCATGATCGCCTTTCCGGGAGCTGTCCTAGGCATAGTCTGCCCAGTCCACGCAGATGATCGTACCGGCGTGCGGCTGCGCGGTCAGCGGGTGTGCGCGGCGGGGACGGCAGGCCGGGGCGGGGCTGGGGTCGCGCGGGGGCGGGGCGGGCGGGACGATGGGGGCGTGAGCGGAGCGATTACTGTCAGGCCTGCCGTGGGCAGCCGGGTCGAGCTGACGGTCGGGGAAGTGGCGCACGGCGGGTGGTGCGTGGCGCGGCTCGATGAGGCGTTCGTGGTCTTCGTCAGGCACGCGCTGCCCGGCGAGCGCGTCGTGGCCCAGATCACCCAGGTCACAGCCAAGTTCGCGCGGGCCGACGCGGTCGAGGTCCGCGATCCGGCGCCCGCTCGGGTCTCCCCGCCGTGCCCCTATGCCCGCCCGGCCGGCTGCGGCGGCTGCGACTGGCAGCACGCCAGCCTGCCCGCCCAGCGCGAGCTCAAGGCCCAGGTGATCAGCCAGCAACTCCGGCGCCTGGCCGGGCTGGACGCCGACGTGACGGTGGAATCGCTGTCAGAAGAAGCACGGGCGGGCGACCCGGGCGAAGAGACCGGCCTGGGCTGGCGGACCCGGGTCAGGTTCGCCGTCGATCGCGCCGGCCACGCGGGCCTGCGCGCCCACCGCTCGCACGAGGTCGTCCGCGTCTCCGACTGCCTGATCGCCCATCCCGAGGTCACCGACGCCGAGGTCACGAGGCAGTCCTGGCGAGGCGCCACCGCGGTGGTCGTCGCCGTCGCCCCGGCCAGCGGCGAGCGCGCCATCATGGTCGAAGGCCAGCCCCGCCGGCCGGTCAAGAGCCCTCGCTTCCTCACCCAGCACGCGGCCGGCCGGGACTGGCGGGTCGCCGCCTCCGGGTTCTGGCAGGTCCACCCGGCCGCCGCCGACACGCTGGCGACGGCCGTGCTCGAAGCGCTGCGACCCAGGTCCGGCGACAGCGCCCTTGACCTTTATTGCGGAGCCGGGCTGTTCGCCGGAGTGCTCGCCGAGGCGGTGGGCCAGGCCGGCACCGTGATCGCGGTAGAGCAGGACCAGGCGGCGGTCGCGGACGCGCGCCACAACCTGCGCGGGACCGGCTGGGCCCGGGTGCACAGGGGCGACGCCGCCGAGGTGATCGGCCGGATCGGCACCGGGGACGCCAGGATCGCCGTGGCCGACCCGCCCCGTACCGGCCTGCCGCCCGCCCTCATTGACCTGCTGGCCGCCGCGCCCGGCCTGGAGCGGATCGGCTATGCCTCCTGCGATCCGGCCACCCTGGCCCGCGACCTGAAGTTGTTCGGCCAGCGCGGCTGGCACCTGGCGGGCCTCCGCGCCTTCGACGCGTTCCCGATGACCCACCACGTCGAGGCGCTGGCGACGCTGGCAAGACCGGCCGGCTGAAGCCGCCGTGGCCGGCTAGGGCAAGATGCGGGCTATGCGACTGCGGATATTCACCGAGCCCCAGCAAGGCGCCGACTACGCCACCCTGCTCAGGGTCGCCAAGGCGACCGAGGACCTTGGCTTCGACGGGTTCTTCCGATCCGACCACTACCTGAAGATGGGCGACGTGACCGGCTTGCCCGGCCCCACCGACTCCTGGCTCACGCTGGCCGCGATCGCGACGGCGACCGAGCGGATCAGGCTCGGCACGCTCGTCTCGCCGGTCACGTTCCGCTATCCTGGCCCGCTGGCGATCGCGGTCGCCCAGGCCGACGACATGAGCGGCGGCCGGGTCGAGCTCGGCATCGGCACCGGCTGGTTCGACGACGAGCACCACGCCTACGGGATTCCCTACCCGCCCCTGGGCGACCGCTTCGGCATGCTGGAAGAGCAGCTCGCGATCATCACGGGACTGTGGACCACGCCGGCCGGGGAGAAGTTCTCGTTCGCAGGCTCGCACTACACCGTGACCGACTCACCGGGCCTGCCCAAGCCCGCCCAGCGGCCGCGCCCGCCCATCATCATCGGCGGTGGCGGCCCGAAACGGACCCCGCGACTGGCCGCGGCCTACGCCGACGAATACAACTCTGGCTTCGACAGCGTCGAGGGAACATCGGCCAGCTTCAAAAGGGTGCGGGCAGCTGTCGAAGCGGCTTCGCGCTCGCCTGAGTCCATGGTGTACTCCACGGCCCAGGTCGTGTGCTGCGGCCGGGACGAGGAGGAGATCGCCCGCCGGGCGGCTGCCATCGGCCGCGAGCCCGCCGAACTGCGCGAGCACGGCCTGGCCGGCACCCCGGCCGAGATCGTCGCGAAGATCAAGCAGTTCGACGAGATCGGCGCCCAGCGCGTCTACCTCCAGGTACTCGACCTGGCCGACATCGCCCACCTGGAACTGCTAGCGGCTGAAGTGCTGCCCGAAGTGACATGATCAAATAGGAAACCCGTACTAACATGCGACTGAAGTTGATCATATTACTGTTTTCGGTGACGCGAATTACCATATTTGGGTGTATAGCTGCGCCCGTTTTCGTAGGTACCTAGTAATATGATCAACAATCTTCGATCTTAGCCCGATGATCTTGAAAGTGGCGCGTGGCTCGGGTGGTAGCGGCTGGCGGGGCGGGCGGCTTGCCGGGCTCTCCTAGCAACCGCCCTGCGGTCCGACGTAGCCCGGCCCGACGGCCGGATCGTCGGTCATCCCCACGGCGGGCCTGACCACGCCGCCGAAGTGGACCACGTACCACACGCCCCGCCAGGAGATCAGCGAGGCGATGCCGAACGAGCGCTCCTGGCCGTGCTCGCGGTAGACGACCCTGGCGTTCGCGATGTGCCAGTAGCCGATGCGGTTGTAGCAGACGCCGGGGTCGATCCAGGCGTCGTCGGCGGCCGGTGCCATCGCCACCTTGACCAGCCGGGCCGACCGCGCGTCCCGGCCGAGCAGGGCGTGGGCCGCGCCGACGTCGAGCACGAAGTCGCCCCAGAGCCTCGACTTCCAGTCCGCGGCCGGGTCCACGATGGCCTTGACCTGCTCGTAGGCGGCCAGCGGGAAGAACGCCGACCGTCCGAGCCCGGCCTTGCCGGTCCTGACCGCGAGCCACAGGTCGGCCACCAGCGCGTGCCAGGCGGCTCCCGTGGCCTTCGGCCTGGCCATGGTCTGAGGCCTTGACCCGGCTCCCGGCGCGACCTGAAGCGGGCCACGGGGGGTCGCCGAGTCCGTCGCCGAAGGCGACGGACTCGCCGACGGCGACTGCGTCCTGGCCGTGCTGACGGCTCTCGTCGTCGGCGGCCTGGGCTGCGCGACCGGCGGGCCGCTGCTGCAGGCCGTAGCGGTCAGCGCGGCCAGGGCCGTCAGGGCCGCGACCGCGGCTGTGACCGCGGGCGGGCGCCGCTGGGCGGGGCCGGGCCGCTGCGGCTGGCCGGACCGCTGGGCGGCGTCGGGCGGCCGGGCGGGGCCGGGCGGCGGCATCCGGGGCCCGAGATTAGTTTGTGGTCTCGCAGGCATCGTGATGTCCCTGGGCGATAATCGACTGGTGCATGTCGCAATAGTCCGAACTGCCCCCGCATTCGGCCGGGCGCTGGCGGGTGCGATTCCCGTAGTCGCGAGCCTGGCCCTCGCTGGCACTGGGCTGGTGAGTGCGGGCGCAGCACAAGTTTCCCTCGCGCGGGGAACACAGATTACTCCCTCGCGGGGAGCTATGGCCGGACCCGAGGCCTACGCGTCGGTGACCGGCGTCCTGACCGGGGTCACGGCGGCATCGGCCCGCAACGCCTGGGCCGTCGGGTACACGTCCACGCAGGTCGTCATCGGGCACTGGAACGGATCGCGCTGGCGGTTCACCGTGACCCAGCGACCGCGCGCCTTCTCGCAACTGCACAGCGTGTCGGCGACGTCGGCCTGGGGGGTCTGGACGGTCGGCTCGATCGGTGGCAGCCCGGCGCCGCTGACCGAGCGACTCGCGGGCGCGTCGTGGCAGCGGGTGCCGGCCCCCAACCCGAACGGTGACACGAGCATCGGCGCGGTCGCGGCGGTCACCGCCCGCGACGCCTGGGCGGTCGGCGGCACCCCGACCTGGACCGTGGTCCTGCACTGGAACGGAAGGTCGTGGAAGCGGTTCGCCAGCCCGAGCCCCTCGTCCTCAGGCAGTTACCTGAACGCGGCCGCCGCCACCTCACCCGATAACGCCTGGGCGGTCGGGTCGTCAGGTAATCGCACGCTGATCTTGCACTGGGGCGGCATCAAGTGGCGGCAATCGGCCAGCCCAGGACTGGGCGGGGATCCCGTGCTCAACGGGGTGGCGGCGACGTCGGGCCGGAACGCGTGGGCCGTCGGCGGCACGCAGGACAGCGGCAAGACGGTGATCTTGCACTGGAACGGCTCGTCCTGGCGTCACATCACTAGCCCGAGCCCGGCCGGCTACAGCACGCTCAACGCCGTCGCGGCCACTTCGGGCCGCGCTGCCTGGGCCGTGGGCTACGCGAGCGGCAAGACGCTGATCCTGCACTGGAACGGCTCGTCCTGGCGGCGGGTGCCCAGCCCGAGCCCGGCCGGGTACAGCACGTTGTCGGGCGTGACGGCGACCTCAGCCAGCAACGCCTGGGCCGTCGGCTACGCCGGATCCAACACGCTCATCCTGCACTGGAACGGCCGGAGGTGGAGCCGGGCCTAGCTGGTCCGCACGGGGGCGGTCTGCTCGTCGTCCAGCTGGCCTGGCCGGCCGTGCAGCGTGACCAGCGCGAGGATCGCGACCCCGGCCATCAGGCCCGCCGACAGGTACAGCGCGACGTGCAGGCCCGACTGGAACGCCGAGTAGGCGGCGTGCAGGACCTCCTGGACCAGCCTCGCCTCGCCCTTGGGGGCCAGGGACGAGGTGCCGCCGCTCGATGGCTCGGCTCCGGTCTCGACGCCCTCGATCACGACCGCCTGGAGGTAGGGCGCGATATGCAGGGCATTCAGGCGCGCGACCAGGTCCGTGTGCAACTGCCCGTTCACCAGCGAGCCCAGCACGGCGACGCCGATGACGGCGCCGACCTCGCGGCTGGTGTTCGTCGCCGAGGCGGCCATGCCTGACCGCTCGGGCGGCACCGCCGTCAGCACGGACGAGGTGATCGGGACCACGCAGGTGCCGATGCCGATCCCGGTGAGCGCGAGCGAAGCCGCGACCGCGAAGAACGGCGGGTTCGGGCTGATCGACGCGTTGGTCAGGACCAGGCCGATGGCGAAGATGCCGCAGCCGCCGACGAGTAGCCAGCGCACCCCGATCACCGGGGCGTACCGTCCGGCCGCCAGCGACGCCAGGATCATCAGCACCATCATCGGCAAGAAGACCTCGGCGATCTTATAGCCGGTGAAGCCCGAAACCTCGACCAGGAACAGCGCGGTGAAGAAGAAGATGGCGAAGGTCGCGAAGTAAGCGCAGAAGGCGACGACGTTCGGGGTCGTGAACCTGGGCACCCGCAGGAACTTCACGTCGAGCAGCGGATGCTCGGCCCGGCTCTCTCGCCACAGGAACGCGACGGTGGCGACCGCGCTGAGGCACAGCAGCGCGATCACGCCCGGCGAGGAGAAGCCGGCGGTCTCGGCGTCGATGACGGCGAAGATCAGCGTGGCGAGGGCCGCGGCACCGAACACGCCGCCGGCGATGTCGATCCGGCGCGGGTCGGGGTCGGCATTCTCCGGCAGGAACCTGACCGCGGCGACGAGTGCGGCGAGGCCGAACGTGACGTCGAACCAGAAGATCGCCCGCCAGTCCCAGACTCCGACCAAGGCGCCGCCGATCACTGGCCCGAGCGCGAGCGACAAGCCAGAGACCGCCGCCCAGATCCCTAGCGCCCAGTTCCGCTCGCGGTAGTCGGTGTAGATGTGCCGGATCATGGACAGCGTGCCCGGCTCGCTGGCGGCCGCGCCCAGGCCCATCACGGCCCGGCCGGCCAGCAGCAGCGGCAGGGCCGACATGCCGGCGATGTTGATCGACAGCGCGCAGATCAGGGCGCCGAAGCAGTAGACGCCAATGCCGATGATCATGACCTTCTTGCGACCGAACTGGTCACCGATCATGCCGAAGATCAGCATCGCGGCGGCGAACGTCAGCGCGTAGGCACCCACGACCCACTGCAGGCCGCCCACGCCGGCGTGCAGCGTCGTCTGGATGCTGGCCAGCGCGACGCTCACGATCGTCGTGTCGAGGAAGGTCAGGAACAGCACGGTGCACAGGGTCGCGAGCGCGATCGAGCGCCCCGGCGTCGCGGCCGCTGTGCCCGTGACCGCGAACGAAGCCTTAGTCACCTGCGCTAGCCCTTGCAGCCGGCGGGCAGGCTCTTCTTGCTGCCGCCAGCTTCAAGCGTGAGCAGGGCGCAGAAGCTCGTGTCGCCGACCTTCCACACGCCGTCCTGGTACACGGCCTCACCCGTCTGCCCGGCCAGCGCGGTCTTGCCGGACAGCAGGATGTTGTAGCCGACCGAGGCCTGGCTGGTGCCCGTGAGCGTCACGTGCGTGACCTTCGCAGACGCGGCGGTCGCCAGCGGTGAGCCAGCCTGGGACGTGATCACCGACGAGAACTGCGACCCGTTCTGCAGCAGCGCGATCCGCTGCGCGACCGGCGTCTTGGCGCTGAAGAACTTCGCCCAGTTGGTCTCGATCGCCGCCGTCGCCGCCGCGCCAGAAGTGGGCTCAGACGAGCCGCTCGGCGCCGAGCTCGAGCTCGACGGGCTCGGGCTCGGGCTCGATGAGCTTGGCTGTTTCGGCGGCGTGCTCGACGTGCTCGAGCTGCTGCATCCAGCTAGCGCTAGGCCAGCGGTCAGCAACACTGCTGTCGATATGAGTCCTGCGCTACGGAGATGCATAGGTTGCATAGCTGCATTCTGCCGCAGAACTGGCTCAGTGAAATCATGTGGTGGGTGATTTTGGTGTGGTGTCGCCGACTTCCTGTTTACCTGACGTTCTCCTCGTGCTGCCCAGGATCCCCTTGCGACCCAGGGCGGTGGCCGCGATCACGACGATGGCGGCGACCAGGCTCAGGGCGCTGACCCGCTCGCCGAGCAGCAAGGCGGACCAGCCGAGCGTCAGGGCGGGCTGCGCTAGCTGCAGCTTCCCGGTCGCGGCGACCCCGCCCTTGGCCATCGCCTGGTACCAGGCGAAGAAGCCCAGGCCCATCGACACCAGCCCCAGGTAGGCAAGCCCGGTCGCCGAAGCGGCGCTGACGTGGCGCGGCGGCGTGGCGATCGTGGCGATCACCGTGACCGGCAGGCTCACGGGCAGCGCCAGCACGACCGCCCAGCAGATCACCCGCCAGCCGCCGTAGCGGCGGGCCAGCACGCCGCCCTCGGCGTAGCCGAGGCCGGCCCCCGCGATCGCGATGAGCAGGAGCAGGTCGGGAACCCTGACTCGGCCGCCGCCCTGGACGACCGCGAACCCGACCACGGCGACCAGCCCGAGGGCCAGGGCGGCCCAGTAACCACGGCTAGGCCGCTCGCCCGCCCGGAGCGCGGCCATCCCGGCGGTCGCCGCCGGGATCAGCCCGGTGACGACCGCGGTGTGGACGCTGCCGACCTGCCGCAGCGCGACCGCCGAGAAGACCCCGAAGCCGATCCCGACCGTCGCGGCCACGACCAGCATCGGGCCCATGATGGCGCGGGGCGGAAGCAGGGGCTGGCGCTTGGCGCCCAGGATCGCGATCGCCGCGACGGCGGCGATGACCGAGCGGCCGGCGCCGACGGTGAGCGGGTTGAAGGACTCCTCGGCGACGGCGGTGGCCGGGAAGGTCAGGCTGAAGCAGACCACGCCGAGCACGCCGAGCAGCACCGGGGTCACGGCCATCGAGCCGGGGACCGCTTTCGGTTCGATGACCGCTTTCGACTTAGCCTGAGTAGTGCTACTACTAGCTGTCATGAACAATGATAGCAGTCCGGATTCGGCCCTGGCTGGGTCTGCTTTGGCTGGCCTCGAACGCCTGGTAGCCGAGCTTCCGCCGGACAGCAGGCTGCCGTCCTACCGCGAGCTGCAGCAGCGTTATCGCCTGAGCCCGGTGACCGTGCGCCGCGTGCTCGCCGACCTGACCAGGCGCGGGCTAGTCGAGACCCGGCCTGGCAGCGGCACGTACACGGCCGCGCGCCGGGTGGTGGTCACGCCTGGCGAGGTGTCCTGGCAGAGCACCGCGCTCGGCAGCCGGGCCGGCCTCGGGGCCGACCTTGAGCAACTCGTCGAGCCGGCTCCGGCCGAGGTGATCTCGATGTCCAGCGGCTTCCTTGACGAGCGGCTGCAGCCGCTCGGGCTGCTGGCGGCCGCGGCCACCAGGGCGGCCAGGCGGCCGCAGGCCTGGAGCCGGTTGCCTGCCCAGGGGCTGCCCGAGTTGCGGGCGCACTTCGCCGCCGAGATCGGCCCGGGGGTGAGCGCGCAGAACGTGGTCATCACCTCGGGCGGCCAGGCGGCGCTCTCGGCCGCGTTCCGTCACCTCGCGGCGCCGGGTGACCCGGTCGTGATGGAGTCGCCCACCTACGTCGGCGCGATCGCGGCCGCGCGGGCGGCTGGCCTGGTTTTGGTGCCGGTCGCCGGGGACACCGACGGGATGGTGCCGGAGGCGCTGGCGGACGCTCTCGGCCGGACCAGCGCGAAGCTGGTTTATTTGCAGCCAAGGTATTCGAATCCGGTGGGCGCGGTGCTCGCGCGCGAGCGCCGCGCGGCCGTGCTCACCGCGATCGTGGCCAGCGGCGCGTTCCTGATCGAGGACGACTGGATGAGGGACTTCGACCTCGGCCCGCCTTCGCCGCCGCCGCTCGCCAGCGGTGACGATGACGGGCACGTGATCTACCTGAGGTCGCTGACCAAGCCGGTCGCGGCCGGGCTGCGGGTCGCCGGGCTCACCGCGCGGGGCCCGGCCCTGGTCAGGCTGCGGCGCGGCCGGATTAGCGATGACCTGTTCGTCGCGCCGATCCTGCAGCAGATCGCGCTCGACGTGCTGACCGCGCCCGGCTGGACCAGGCACCTGGGCGGCTTGCGGCGGGCGCTGAGGGAACGCAGGGACGCCCTGGTCCTGGCGGTCGCCGAGCTGCCTGGGTGCGAGCTGGCGCGGGTACCGTCAGGGGGCGTGCACCTGTGGCTGCGGTTGCCTGACGCCTGCCAGGACACGATCGTGACGCAACGAGCCGCGGCCCGTGGCCTCGCGGTGAGTCCGGGGCGGATATCGTTCCCCGGCGAGCCGGCCGGGGAGTACCTCAGGCTGAGTTACGCGGCCGGCGATCCCATGGCCCTCACCACGGGCGCCCGGCTGCTCGCGGCCGCGCTCGCCGACTGCGCGAGCTAGCGACCAGCCGCCTCGCGCATGCCCTGGTTGGCGAGCGCGTCGGCCCGCTCGTTGCCAGGGTCGCCCGCGTGGCCCTTGACCCAGAGCCACTGGACCTGGTGCCGGTCGCTGGCGGCCTCGAGCCGCTGCCACAGGTCGGCGTTCTTGACCGGCTTCTTGTCCGAGGTCCGCCAGCCGTTGCGCTTCCAGTTCGGCAGCCACTTCATGATCCCGCTGCGCACGTACACGCTGTCGGTGTGCAGCCGTACGGTGGATGGCCTGGTGAGGCTTTCCAGCGCCTGGATCGCCGCCATCAGCTCCATCCGGTTGTTCGTGGTCCCCGCCTCGCCACCGCAGATCTCCTTGGACTTGGCGCCGTAGGTGAGCAGCGCGCCCCAGCCGCCAGGACCAGGGTTGCCGCTGCAGGCGCCGTCGGTGTAGATCTCCACGGCCTCGTCGCTCACTTTCGGTCGCCTACGCCAGCGCCGCGAGCCGGTGCGCGAGCGGCTGGAGCACGTCAGGGCTCGCGCCGTTCGGCAGCCCGAAGACGATCAGGTCGGCGCCCGCCTCGCCGTAGCCGGTGGCTGACTCGATGGCGGAGTTGATCTGGTCCGCGCCGGTGCCGTCCAGCCGGACGTTCGCTGAGCAGGTGATCTCGGCCGGGTCGCGGCCGACCTGCTCGCAGTGGGCCAGGAGGGTCTGCTTCAGGTCGAGCCAGTCGGCCGGGTCGGCGGTGATGGCGTTCCACTGCTGGGCCCAGCGCGCGGCCGTCCGCAGGGTCCGCTTCTTGCCCCGGCCGCCGATCACGATCGGGGGATGCGGCCGCTGCAGCGGCTTGGGCTCGCAGCGCGCCTCGGTGAGCGTCACGTAGCGGCCTTCGAACGTGGCGACCTCTTCGGTCAGCAGGCTGATGATTGCCTGCACGCCCTCGTCGAACCGGTCGAAGCGCTCGCGCAGCGGTGGCAGGTCGATCCCGTAGGCGTCGCATTCCAGCTGGTTCCAGCCCGCGCCGACCCCGAGCTCAAGCCGGCCGTCGCTGATGATGTCGACCGTGGCCGCCATGTTGGCCAGCAGCGCGGGGTGCCGGTACACCATCGCCGAGACCTGGCAGCCGATCCGAATCCGGCTGGTGGCCTCCGCCATCGCGGCCAGCATCGTCCAGCCCTCGAGGTTCGGGCCGGTCAGGTCGCCGGTCAGCGGGTAGAAGTGATCCCAGTTCCAGGCCGACTCGAACAACTCGATCTGATCGGCGGCCAGCCACACCTCCCGCATCTGCGCCCACGTCTGGTGCTCGGGCCTCGTCTTGATCGCAAAGCGCATGCTGAGTACCTCCGGCGGGAGTTCGCGAGCGAGGTTTCGCGGCGGGTTTCGCGGCGGAGCCATGCTACTTCGCGCCGCCGCAAGCCGAGCGATCCTCCGAGATCGTGCCCCGCGCCCATGATCCCGGAAGATGGCCGCGGCGGTCCGAGAGCCTCGCGGGGTGGTCCGGGGTGATCCGGGGTGGTCCGGGGCGGTCCGGGGCGGTCCCGGGTGGCCCGAGGGGCTCGTGGTGTCCCGCGGGCTCGGGTCGGGGGCGTCGGCCGGGCAGACGTCCGTGATCACGGTCGATTCCTTGATCACGGTGACTCAGTGGGCCTGGCAGTCGTCCGTGATCATGGTTCTTTCTTGATCACGGTGATTCGGGGCGCGGTCGTCCGTGGGACTCTCCCTGATCTTGGCGCGGGCTTGATCCCGGAAGATGGCGGGGGCGCGGGGGTGGGGATCGGGGTGGTCTGGTGGCTCGGGGTCGTCCGGGAGGCTCCGGGGAGGGAGATCGGCCGGGCAGTTGTCCGTGATCATGGTTCTTTCTTGATCACGGTGATTCGGGGCGTGGTGGTCCGTGCGATTCTCCCTGATCACGACGCGGGCTTGATCCCGGAAGATGGCGGGGGCGCGCGGTGGGCGGTCTGGGCGGGCCCGGGTAGCCCGGTGGCCCGGCGATGGGCCATCGACGGGGCCGGACCCGCACTCCGAACCCCGGCGATGGGCCATTGACGGGGCCGGACCCGCACTCCGAACCCCTGCGATGGGCCATCGACGGGGCTATAGCACCTGCGATGGGCCATCCACGGGGTTGGTCGCGGCTCACGAACCCCTGCGATGGGCCATCGACGGGGTTGGCTGTGGCTCATGAGCCCGGCTATGGGCCAGCGGCGGGGCTGAGTTCGGTGGGGCGCCGCTGCGGGACCGGCTCGCATGGTCGACGTCCGTGTCGCGGCGTCGTTGGGGCAGCCATGCCCGGTCAGGCCACTGTCGACGGCGACAACGAGTAGGCCGAGGGTGAGGTGCTTGGAATTGCTGGGGTTTGCTGGGGATTATCGGCGGGCGCGGGGTGGCGCTGGGGGAGCGGGCGTGGCAGATTTGGGCCCGACAAATCAATTATCTGTGTCCATGAGCCAATCGGTCGCGAGTACGATTTACTCGTATCCATGGGATCGATCCAGTGCCGTGCGGCGCGCTCGTTCGGGTCGGGTCCTGGTGTTTGCGGGGCGTTCTGAGATAGTCCCGCGGTCGGTCGAAGGAGGCACGGATATGTGGAGGAGCGAGAGACGTCGATTATGCCGGAGCGAGGCTTCGACTTGATCACCGACCGATTGAACACGGACTCCTTGAACGTCGGCTCATTGAACACGGACCCGATGCACACGGACTCGATGCGCAAAGACCCATCGAACACGGGCTTGCCGCACGCGGAGCCGTCGCACACCGAACGATTGGCCTGGAAAGGATCTGCTCATGGCGCGCCGACTGAGGTCGCTCCTGCCTGGCTCAGGGGCCGATGGCCAGACTGATGGCCTCGGCTCGGAACGTCTGGCCGATGACCAGTCGGTAGCTGGCGCCTTACTGACTACGAACGGCGAGGCTGGGGCAACCCAGACGGGACCGGCAGGGCCGGCAGGGCCGGCAGGGCCGGCTGGGCCGGCAGGGCCGGCTGGGCCGGCTGGGCCGGCTGGGCCAGGGAAGCCTGGTTCCGCCGAGACGAGGTCCGAGCCTCGGTCTCAGACGCGTGACCTGCTGGAAATGGGCAGCCGGGTATCCCAGGACCACTTGGCCGCCGTGGCCGCGCTCGCGGCGGCCGTGGTCGAGCAGAAGGCCGGCGGCGCCGGGGGCAAGGCCGGGAGCAACGGCCACGCAGTAGCCCCAGACGGGCAGAACACCGAGGCGACAGGCAGTGAGAACGCCGCGCCGCAGGCTGAGCCGGTTGCCGCGCCTCTCGATGGTGATGCTGGGTCGGCCGGCGACATCGGGCGGGCTGGTGGCACTGGTCCGGCTGGTGGCACTGGTCCGGCTGGTGGCACTGGTCCGGCTGGTGGCACTGATCCGGCTGGTGGCACTGATCCGGCTGGTGGCACTGGTCCGGCTGGTGACATTGGTCCGGCTGGTGACATTGGTCCGGCTGGTTACATTGGGTCGGCTGGTGACATAGGTGCGGCTGGTGATGTTGGTCCGGTCGGTGGCACTGAGTCGGCTGGTGACACTCGGCCGTATGGGGACGCTCGATCTTTTGGCGACGTCCGGCTGGCCGCTGACGTGCCGGCGATTGGCTGTCCCGTGCTGCCTGGCGCGGTGCTTCCGGTGGCCACGGACGCTCCCGAGGCGGCCCCGACCGCGGTGCTTGAGCGGCCAGAAGTTCGGCCCGAGGCTCGGCCGCAGGCCGAGCCCGATGAGCCACCGGCGGAGCGGCCGGAAGTTCGGCCCGCCCGGGATCACGCGCATCGGCGCCGCTGGCTGGGCGGGCAATGGCGGGACGTTCCTTCGGCCAATGCGCTCGGCGACCTCGTGCTGCTCGGCCGCGTGCGCGATCGGTTAAGAGAACTGCCTGATCAGAGCGCCATCGAGGAGGAGAAGTCCGCCCCTGACGGTGACCAGACGATCGCCGCGATCAGGGACACCTTCGCGATCGTCGCGGCCGCGGGGGACATGGCGGCGGCGTACTTCTACGGGTGGCTGTTCGCGGCTAACCCGGCGCTGCGCGAGCTGTTCCCTCCGGCGATGGACGAGCAGCGGGACCGGCTGTTCCGGGCGCTGACCCAGATCGTGCAGAGCCTGCAGACGCCCGAGGAGATGGTCAACTACCTGGCGCAACTCGGCCGGGACCACCGTAAGTACGCGGTCCGGCCTGAGATGTACGCGGAGGTCGGAGCGGCGCTGATCGCGACGCTACGTGCCTTCGCCGGGACCGCCTTCACGGGGGCGGCCGAGGAGGCGTGGGTCAGCACCTACGGCGTCGCCTCGGACGTGATGATCAAGGCGGCCGAGGAGGTCGACGCCAACGCGCCGGCCTACTGGCACGCCGAGGTGGTCGAGCACGAGCGGCGCGGCAACGGCATCGCGATCGTCACTATCGCGCCCGAGGAGCGATTTCATTACAGCGCCGGCCAGCACGTGACCGTGCAGACGAGGCGCTGGCCCCGGGTCTGGCGGCCGTACTCGATCGCCTGTCGGCCGCGCGAGGACGGCCTGATCAGGTTCCATGTCAAGGCCGTCTCTGGCGGCTGGGTCTCAAGCGCCCTCGTCGACCACACCCACGTCGGCGACCCGCTGATCCTCGGCCCGGCGGTCGGGAACATGACGCTCGCGCCCGCCGAGCGGCGTGACCTGCTGTGCGTGGCCGGAGGTACCGGGCTCGCGCCGCTCAAGGCGATCGCCGAGCAGGTCGTGTTCGAGGAGTCGGCGGTCCGGCATCACCGCAACGTCTGGCTGTTCCTCGGGGCGAAGAGCGAGCAGGAGTTCTACGACCTGCGCGATTTATGGCGTCTCACCGACGTGTATCCCTGGCTCCAGGTCCACCCGGTGGCCTCGGATGATCCCGCTTACCACGGGATGCAGGGCAACGTCGGCCGGGTCGCGGCCAGGTACATGCCGCACGCCGACTGCGAGGCGTACGTGGCCGGACCTGCGGCGATGGTGCGGGAGACGCTGCGGGTGCTGGGCAAGGCCGGCATCCCGAGCGAACGGATCCACTTCGACGACGGCCTGCTGGCCGAGCGGGGCCGCGTCGGCAGCGGGACGGTGCCAGGAGTCTGAGTCCCCTGCGTTCTAGGAGGACGGAGTCTAAGAGGCCGAAGCCAGCGACAGCCGGGGATGCCGGTAGAAGTTCGGCGTCTGGTCGAAGTCCTCGTAGTACCGGTGGAAGACCGGGGTGGTCGAGCCCGCGGCTGGCGGCACGATCCAGCTCCAGTCGGCCGGGCAGCCCCGGCCCTTGCGCTCTTCCATCTCCAGGTGCTTGATGAACCTGGCCGACTCGGTGTGGTGGTCGGTGATCGTGACCCCGGCGGCCTGGAACGAGTAAAGGACGGCGTGATTCAGCTCGGTCAGCGCCCGGTCCTTCCAGAGGTTATGGTCGCTGGCGGTGGACAGGCCCATCCGCTCGGCGACCGCGGGGAGCTGGTCGTAGCGGCCGGCGTCGCCGAGGTCACGGGAGCCGATCTCGGTGCACATGTACCAGCCGTTGAACGGCGCGGCGGGATACCTGACGCCGCCGGCGAGCAGGTACATGTCGCTGATCACCGGCACCGCGTACCAGCGAAGGCCCAGGTCAGCGAACCAGGCGAAGTGCGGATGAGTGAGCCGCACCTCGCGGACGGCGTCGGCGGGCAACCGATACCAGGCCGGGAGGTGCCCAGGCTCGGCGACGATCAGCGGCAGCACGTCGAAGCGCCCTGGCAGCTCCGCCCCCGGCCAGCCGAGCCGCTGCGCGAGCCTGGTGTGAGCCACGTTCAGCGGGTCACCGATCGTCTCGCCGTCGGCCTGATAGCCGGCGTAGCCGACGAGCTGCTGGCTGAGGATCCGGGGCCCTGGCCGGCCAGGAGCGTCGGGCGCGAACACGGTGATGACCGGCCTGATCCGGCCGTCGGAGGTCGCCTCGCGCAGGTGGGTGATGGCCTCGGCGGCGATCTCGTCGGCAGAGGTGACGGTGCGCCGGTCGCGCACCCGCAGGCTCCGCCAGTACAGCCGGCCGATGCAGCGCGAGCTGTTGCGCCAGGCCACCCTGGCCGCGAACGTGAGCTCGGCCGTCGTGTGCCGGTACGTACCGCTGGACTCGATCTCCGCCTTGACCTGGCGCAGCCGGTCTTCCGGCGGCCCAGCCTGGGGGTTCTCGTCGTGGAACAGCAGGATGAACCGCTCGGCCTCGTCGAGGATCGCTGGACGGGCCGCCCGCTCGCTGACGACCTGACGCTTCGGCCTGACCGCGGTCGTGAGTTGCCAGCGTAAATCGGGGAGTAGGGATCGGCCCTGGCTAATGCCCACACGAAACCCCTCGGATAAGGCCCCATAAACACCGGAGCGGCTTAGCTCTCGCGATTA
The DNA here is from genome assembly GCA_035511035.1 of Streptosporangiaceae bacterium. Lineage (GTDB taxonomy): Bacteria > Actinomycetota > Actinomycetes > Streptosporangiales > Streptosporangiaceae > Chersky-822. Next base: position 10,548 of record DATKFV010000100.1, on the reverse strand, counting down.
TCTATGCTTACGCCACTGCCAGGCCACGTCCGATGTCGCAAAAATCACGCGAAAATCATGCCCAGATCATGCGGGGTATATCTCCGGGGCACATAGTTGCCGCATCAGTTCACGAAGACGATACGTCGTGGCAATGTGTGGCGCAATGGCTCCGCGCTTTATCCAAGTACACTAGCGCCGGACGAACCCCTTATGTAGGGAATGGCACGAAAGGGTCAGTTAACCAATTCATCCGAGGCCGCTGCGAACAGCGTGGTGTGTGAGTCGACGTCGGCGTCGGTCGTCGCCGGGCACGTCAGCGCCATGTTGTGGAACGGGGTGATCAGCAAGCCTCGGTTGGCCAGGTACAGGTGCAGGTACTCGTCCAGCTCAGGATCGGCGGCCAGGGCGGACTCGCCGCCGCTGCGCGGCGGCTGCGGGCAGAACCGGTACTCGGCCCGCGCGCCAAGCTGGACGATGTTCCAGGGCAGGCCCCGGCTAGCGATGACGTCGGCCACGCCGGCCGTGTACCTGGTGGCGAGCGCGATCATGTCCGCGAACGCGTCGTCGGTCAGCACGCTCTCCAGCGTCGCGCGCATCGCGGCGACCGACAGCGCGTTGCCGGCCAGCGTGCCGCCGATGCCCCCGGTATCGATCAGGTCGGCCGACTTGTCGGCCATGATCCGCTCGGCCAGCTCGACCGACAGCCCGTAGGCCCCGCACGGGATGCCGCCCCCGATCGCCTTGCCGATCGTGACCAGGTCGGGGTCCAGGTTCCAGGCGCGGGTGCAGCCGCCGGGCCCGGCGCTGAAGGTGTGGGTCTCGTCGTTGATCAGCAGCACGCCGTGGTCTCGCGTCAGCTGCCTGACCGCGTCCAGGTAGCCGGGCTCGGGCAGCACGATGCCGATGTTGGTCAGCGCCGGCTCCATCAGCAGCGCGGCCACGTCGCCCGATGCGAGTTCCCGCTCGAGCCCGGCCAGGTCGTTGAACTCGACAACGCGCGTGGTCTGGACAGGGTCCACGGCAGCGCCAGTGTTCCCTGGCCGGCTGCGCGGTCCCTCCGGCGTGGCGATGATGAACGACTCGTCGACGCTGCCGTGGTAGCAGTAGCTGAACACCGCGACCTTGGGCCGGCCGGTGAGCTGGCGGGCGATCCGCAGCGCCCACCGGTTGGCGTCGGTGGCCGACAGCGCGAAGCTCCAGTGCGTCGGGCCGAACCGGCGGGTGAGCTCGGCCCCGACCTTGGCCGCCTCTTCCGTCGGCAGCATGGTCGTCGCGCCGCCAAGCTCGCCGAAGCGCTCGGTGACGGCCGCGGTGACCGCGGCGGGGGAGTGCCCGGCCATCGCCCCGGTGTCACCGAGCGCGAAGTCGGTGAAGATGTTCCCGTCCAGGTCGGTCAGCCTGGCCCCGTGGGCGGTCGCCAGGTACAGCGGGAACCCGCCCGGCCACACCCGCATCCAGGTCATCGGCACCCCGCCGAGCAGGTGCGACCCGGCCTGCTCGAAGGCCCGCATCGATGCGGGATGACCAGAGGCGTAGGCCGCTCGCTCGCGTTCGACTAGCCGGCTCAGCCTGGTTCGATCTATCACCTGACGGATGCTATCGACCTGGGTAACGGTTGCCGCGAACCACGTTGTGCCGACCGAGGTCGATCACGGGCCTGCCGGTGTTCAGCAGCGGCTGGCGCAGCCGGCTCAGGCCGATCAGGTTGCTGGCGACCACGTTGGCGTGACTGCCGGGCCGCAGCGTTACCCCGTTGCCGGTGTTGGCGCTGATGATGTTCCTGGTGCCGATCACGTTCAGGTAGGCGTGCCCGCCGATCAGCACGCCACCGCGGCTGTTCCCGGCCGGCTTGGCCCCGAGTACCAGCGTGCCGAGGTAGCTGCCGAATGCCCTGTTGTCAAAAGCGTGGCCGGTGATCGCCAGGCCGTAGCCGCGGTTGCCAGAGAACGTGTTCTGCGCGATGACCGAGCGCAGGTCGCCGCCGACGATGTTGCCGTGAGCGCTGCCGTCGATCAGCACTCCGTCGCCCCCGTTCGGCAGCGGGCTGTCGCCCTTCGTCGACAGCCCGGCGATGTCAGGGTCAATGGTCACGCCCGTGGCCCGGCCGGCCAGTTGGATGCCGTTACGCCGGTTCCCTGACATGACGTTGGTGCGGACCAGGTTGTCGCCGCCGGTTGAGGTGATCAAGATGCCGTCGCCGTGGTTGGGCGCCGCCCCGCCGAACGCGAACAGGCCGCCGAAGGTGTTGAACGTGACGAAGCCGCGGGCCCGGCCGGTGACCGCGATCCCGTTGCGGTAGTTGCCCGCCGACACGTTGCCGAGCGGGATCACGCCGCCGACCTGAGCGTTCAAGGACCGGCCGGTGACCTCGATGCCGTTGCCCCTGTTGCCGAGCACCTTGGCGTTGTCGGCGGCGGTGCCGAAGAAGTTGCCCTGGACCGTGATGTCGTTGGCGTCGTCGACCAGCAGGCCGTTGCCCCGGTTGGCGCTGATCACGTTGTAGTAGACGAACGGGTTGTTGACGAACTTGCAGCCGGTGAGCGAGTCGCGGTTCGAGTGCTCGATCCGCACCCCGTCGCCACCGTTGCCGAGCGCCCGGTCGCCGCCGCTGGTCGTGCCGACGAAGTTGCCGTTCAGCAGGTTGCCGTCCGAGCCCCGCGCGATCAGCACGCCGTCGCGCCGGTTGCCTGAGATCAGGTTGCCAAGCGGCGGCACCACGAACACCGGGGTCTTGGTGCCCTTGTCGCCGGTCGGGTCGTTCGCCTGGCCGGTCGCCGGGTTCACGTAGTCGGTGCCGCCGAGTTCGTTGCCGTCGGCGCTGCCGGTGAAGACGACGCCGTCGCCGGCGTTGGGGATCGCGGCCGTGCCTGCCCGGTTCGTGCCGATCCGGTTGGACACCAGCGTGTCGTCCGACGAGCCGTCCAGCACGACGCCGCTGCGGCGGTTGCCCGAGATGACGTTCGCGATCACGCCGACGTTGCCCGCCTTGTTCAGCCCGATCAGGTCGCGCGAGCTTGACCGGGCCAGGTACAGCCCGTTGCCGTGGTTGCCGAACGCCCGCCCGCGCAGGTCGAGGCCGAGGTAGTCGCCGTTGACCGTGACCGAGTCCGAGTACACGCTGACGCCGTTGCCGCTGGCGTCGTCGACGGCCAGGCCGAGCAGCTGCGATCCGTTCGAGCCGCGGCCGAACCGCGGCCCCGGGTGCCCGGCGCAGTCGACCTCGACCACGGGCGGACCGCCAGGAGCATGCCCAGGCGCCGACGCCCCGTCGATGACCGTCGTCCTGACCACCGCCGGCAGGGCGCTCCGCAGCCTGATCACGCCACGCACGGTGAAGTCGATGACCGTGAGGCTGCGGCGGGGCCTGGCGTTCGCGGCGAGGATCGCGGCGCGCAGCGACCGCCGTCCCGAGTCATGGGTGTTCATGACGTAAGCGATGTGGACGCTGACCCTGGTGCGGGCGTCCAGAATCGGCAACTGGCCTGCATGGGCAGGCCGGCCTTGCGAAGTGCCCGGCACCGTGGACTTCCCGGCCGCCGTGGTCACTGGCGCCGCCGGGGCGGTCGCCGCGATCGCTAGCGCGAGCACGCCACCGACGCCGAGGCAGATCGTGGCCGTCGGCAGGAAGCGCAGCGGGCGCGAGGCCCGGGATCCGGTGATTACTGTCCGTAGTCGATTCACGTCAGGAAGTATGCGCCGGTCGGAGGCTCCAAGCGAGTACCCCCGGCGGCGGAGCGGGGTCGTGTCTGGACACGACCCCGCCCATATCGTGATCAGGTCAGCCATCAGCATGGTCCCGGACGCAACGAAACCGGGCTCACCGACCTCAGGGGATCTTTTTTGCTATGCGTGTTCTTATCTCTGCCGACATGGAAGGCGTGACGGGAGTGACCTGCCCGGAGGACGTCAAGCCAGGATCGGCGCGCTGGGAGTACTTCAGGGTCCTGCTGACCGCGGACGTCAACGCGGCGGTCGACGGGTTCATCGCCGCGGGCGCCGACGAGGTCATCGTCAACGAGGCGCACGCGAACAAGCGGAACTTGCTGCTCACCCAGCTTGACCCGCGCTGCGCGGCGATCGTCGGCACGCACAAGGCGCTCGGGATGATGGAGGGCATCGACTCGGGCGTGCACGCGGTCGCTTTCGTGGGGTACCACGCGGGCGCCGGGCGGCAAGGCGTGCTGTCGCACACCTTCATCGGCACGACGCTGCTCGACGTGCGGATCAACGGGGTCTCCTCCAGCGAGGGGCGGATGAACGCGTTGCTGGCCGGTGAGTTCGGCGTGCCGGTGGTGCTGGTCACCGGGGACGACCTGACCTGCGCGGACGCGGCCGAGTACGCGCCGGCGGCGCAGCGAGTCGCGGTGAAGCGGTGCGTGGACAGGTACACCGCCGTGTGCTTGCCGCCGGCCCGGACGGCCGACCTGATCAGGGCGGGCGCGGCCGCCGCGCAGCGGTCGCTCGGGCGGCTCGAGCCGCGGCGCGGGCCTTACACCTATGAGGTCGACTTCGACGCGACCCAGCCGGTGGCGGCCTGCACCGGGGTTCCTGGCGTCCGGCAGACCGGGGAGCGGACCGTGAGCTTCACGCTGCCGACCATGGCCGAGGCGATCCGGTGCTTCCGGGTGCTGACCGTGCTGGCGTCGGCGTCGGTCGAGCCGGGATACGGGTGACGGCAGGCGCTCCTAGGATGGAGCGGTGCCCCTTCTAGCCGCTGAGCCACTGGGTTTTGAAGCACTGGATGTTCTTCGCCGGGTGTTCGGCTACGACTCGTTCCGCGGCGCCCAGGCCGAGATCATCGAGCACGTCATCGGCGGCGGCGACGCGCTCGTGCTGATGCCGACCGGCGGCGGCAAGTCGCTCTGCTACCAGATCCCGGCCCTGGTCAGGCCCGGGACCGGGGTGGTCATCTCGCCGCTGATCGCGCTCATGCAGGATCAGGTCGACGCGCTGCAAGCCCTCGGGGTCAGGGCCGGCTTCCTGAACTCGACCCAGGACGCGGCGCAGCGGCGCGCGGTCGAGTCGGACTTCCTGGCCGGGGAGCTTGACCTGCTGTACCTCGCGCCCGAGCGGTTGCGGGCCGAGTCGGCGGTGCGGCTGCTCGATCGCGGCCGGGTATCGCTGTTCGCGATCGACGAGGCCCATTGCGTGGCCCAGTGGGGGCACGACTTCCGGCCCGACTACCTGGAGCTCTCGGCGCTGCAAGAGCGCTGGCCGGACGTGCCGAGGATCGCGCTGACCGCGACCGCGACGCAGGCGACGCGCGCCGAGATCGCGACCCGGCTGCGGCTGGAGGACGCGCGGCACTTCGTGTCCAGCTTCGACCGGCCTAACATCAGGTACCGGATCGAGCCGAAGTCCGAGCCGAACCGGCAGTTGCTCGGCTTGCTGCACGGCGAGCACGCCGGGGACGCCGGGATCGTGTACTGCCTGTCGCGGGCCTCGGTCGAGAAGACGGCCGAGTTCCTGACCCGCAACGGCATCACCGCCCTGCCCTACCACGCCGGCCTCGACTCTCGGGTCAGGACCGCGAACCAGGCCAGGTTCCTGCGGGAGGACGGCCTGGTGATGGTCGCCACGATCGCCTTCGGCATGGGGATCGACAAGCCCGACGTCCGCTTCGTCGCCCACCTGGACCTGCCGAAGTCGGTCGAGGGCTACTACCAGGAGACCGGACGGGCCGGCCGGGACGGGTTGCCGGCCACGGCCTGGCTTGGCTACGGGCTGTCCGACGTCATGCAATTGCGCAAGCTGATCGACTCGTCCGAGGGCGACCTCGCGCACCGCCGGCGCCTGTCCGGGCACCTGGACGCGATGCTCGCGCTCTGCGAGACGGTGGAGTGCCGCCGGGCGCAGCTGCTGGCCTACTTCGGCGAGGCCGCCGCCCCGTGCGGCAATTGCGACACCTGCCTGGTCCCCGCCCAGACCTGGGACGGCACGGTCGCGGCCCAGAAGCTCCTGTCCGCGGTGTACCGCCTGAAGCGCGAGCGCGGCCAGCAGTTCGGGGCCGGGCACATCATCGACATCTTGCTCGGCAAGGAAACCCCTAAAATTACGCAAAATGGCCACGCTTCTCTGACTGTGTTCGGAATCGGCGGCGAGCTCGGCGACGGGGAGTGGCGCGGGGTCGTACGGCAATTGCTGGCCCAGCGGCTGCTCGCGGTCGAGGTAGACCACGGCACGCTGGCACTGACGGCCGAGAGCGGCGAGGTGCTGTCCGGCCGGCGTACCGTCTTGCTGCGCCGCGAGCAGGTGATCCGCAAGTCGGGCCGGACGGAGCGGACCAAGGCGGCGGCCGTGGCGGCGGCGGAGCTGGCGCCGGCCGCGACCGGGGCGTTCGAGGCGTTGCGGGCCTGGCGGGCTAACGTCGCCAAGGAGCAGGGCGTGCCGGCCTACGTGGTCTTCCACGACGCGACGCTGCGGCAGATCGCGGCGCAGGCGCCGTCGACGCTGGGGGAGCTGAGCGGGATCAGCGGCGTCGGGGAAGCCAAGCTGGCCCGCTACGGCCAGCAGATCATCGACTTGCTGGCTGAGCGTGAAGCAGCGCAGTGAGCCGTTCGCGAGCTTCTTCGCGACCGCGGCGGGCCGGGAGCCCGATGCCTGCTGGCAGCGCCTCGCCGCATCCGGGCTTGGCGACTTCGTGGCGGTGCCGGCCGGAGCCGCGCCGTCGGAGATCGTGCTGGCCTGGCTGTGGCGGTGGTTGCACGGACCTGGGCTGACGCCGCGCCGGCTGGTCTACGTGCTGCCGTCTTCGAGCCTGATCGAGCACGTCGTCGGCCAGGTCACGGGCTGGCTCTGGCGGCTGGGCCTGGCCGATCAGGTGGCCGTGACCGGGCCGGGCGGCTCGCTGAACTGGCGGCAGGACATGCACAAGCCCGCGGTCGTGATCGGCACCGCCGACGCCCTGGTCAGCAAGGCGCTGGCTCGCGGCATCGGAGTCGGCCGCGCCCTGTACCCGATCGACTTCGCCCTGATCACCAACGGCGCCCACTGGGTATTCGCCGAAGCCGCGCTGTGCCCGAGGTCGGCGGGCACGATGCGGCGCCTGGCCGAGTTCGCTGGGGGGTTCGGGACCGCCGAGCCGTTCGCGGTCACCTTGATGTCAGGGATGTCGTCCGCTGGCTCTGGTTCGGCCTTCACGGTCGCCCGGCTTGCCGCCGATCGCGGCGACTACCCAGCGATCGCGGCGGCCGTCCTCGCCCAGCATCGCCCCGGCACCCGCACGCTGATCGCGGCGAACACGCTCGGGGCGGCCCGTAGCCTCCACGCCGCGCTGGCCGGCTCGGGCGTGCCGCGCGTCTTGATCCACCCCTGGTTCCGCGGCCGGGAGCGCAGGAGGCTGGCCGACGCGGTGACCGGCCCGGTGACCGACGACGCCGGGCAACTCGTCGTCGCGACCAGCGTCATCGAGGCCGGCCTGGAGACCCGTGCCGCGCTCGTCGTCAGTGAGGTCGCGCCGTGGCCGAGCCTGGTGTCGCGGGCCGGGCACTGCGACTCGAGCGGTACGGGTGGTGACGCCCGCTTCCGCTGGCTCCTGCCCGACGCGGCAGGTGGTGAGCAGCCCGAATTGGAATCGTCGCTCGCCGCGCTTCGAGCGCTCGACGGCGCATCGGTGCGGGGACTGGCTGAGGTTCCAGGTCCTGACCCGACCGCCGAGTCCGGCGGCACTGAGCTGTCCAGGCCCGATTTGCTGTCCAGGCCCGACTTCCTGGCCCTGTTCGACAACGGGCCGAGTGACGATGGCGGCGAGCCAGACCTGCGGCCCCTGATCTTGGACGCCGGCGAGCTGGAGGCCCAGCTGATCTGGGCGACGTGGAGCCCGGCGTCGGGTGCGCCGCCGGCTGGCTTCTGGCTGCCTCCCGACGACTGGCGCTGCCGCGCTCGCCTGCCGGAGCTGGCGAGGCTCGCCGAGCGAGTTGCGGTCTGGCGGATGGACTGGGCCGCCCAGGAAGGCTGGGCCAGGGTCACCGCGGAAGCGCCGCCGCGCCCAGGAGAGACCCTCCTCGTCGCCGCCAGCGATGGCGGCTACGACCCCGTGCTCGGATTCGACCCCAGCTTGCCCGATCCGGTCCCTGACTCCCCGTTGCTGGGCGTGCCCCCGGTGCCCGAAGCCGCCGCTGCCGCCGAGTTCGGCTGGATCTCACTGGCCCGGCACAGCGAGGAGACCCGCGACCACGCCGCCGCGCTGCTCGCCATGATGCGGCCCGGCCTGACCGGTACGGTCATGCGCGCGGTGGTGGCCGCCGCCTACCTGCACGACGCCGGAAAGGCCCACCCGATCTGGCAGGACGCCCTGTGCGCACTCGCTCGCCCCGACGAGCGGGACCGAGTCAATGCTGGTCGCCCGTGGGCCAAGTCCGGCGGTGACGGTGAGCTGAGGTTCGCCGGTGACGTCGCCTTCCGCCATGAGCTTGCCTCCCTGCTGCTCATCGACGGACCGCTGGCTGGCCTGGTCGGCCGTCGGCTCGACCGGGACCTGGTGCGCTACCTGGTGCTTGCCCATCACGGCAAGTTGCGCATGCGGGTGCTGGATCCCGATCGACGCGAAGCAGGCGTGCTGCGCGGGCTTGCGCAAGGCGCCAACTGGCCGATGCCGGCCATGTTCGGGCGACCCGAGGTCGGCTTGACCGTGGACATCGCCCAGTTCACCGGTAATGGCGACCGTTCCTGGGCGAATGCCGCCCGGTCGCTGCTGCTGGGCTACGGGCCCTTTGTCCTGGCTTACCTGGAGACGGTCGTGCGCATCGCCGACTGGCGCGCCAGCGCCGGCGAGCCGGTTGCCCGGCCCAGGGTGCTCAATCGTTCTCCTGGCTGACGGCGAGCCGGCGGCAGGCTTAAACTGACCGGAGTTGGTTACCTAATGTAATTGAAAGATCGCTGAGGGTAGCTCACTCAGCCATGCCGAGGCGGGGGCAACGTATGGCAGCGAACGAAGGTCAGGCGGACGAGGCGGCGCCCGCGGCCGATACCGAGAAGCTAGCTCACGCGCTCCAGGCTCAGCAGAGCCAATTTAGCCGTGACTTCGGGGATGCCCCGGTCGGCATCATCGCCATCGGCCTCAGCGTGAGCGGCTCTTGCAAGTACCTGGCGGTCAATGACGCCTATTGCCAGCAGACCGGTTACTCCGGCTCGGAACTGATCGGCAAGGACTTCCTCGGAATCTTCCACCCGGAGGATCAGCCCCCGCTAGACGATCTGGTCCATGTCATCGCGACTGAGGCCGAGCAAAGTCTCGCCGCCGACGCCAGGATCGTGACCAGGGAAGGCGACGTGATGCCGGTCCGCCTCACCGGCCAGGCGATCAGGCCCGACTGCGGGGCGCGATATCTGGCCGTCTTCTGCCAGGACATCAGTGCGAACCTGCAGCTACGGGCCGAACTGGGCCAGCTCGAGGCCGAGCTGGCCCAGTCGCGGCGGCGCCAGAGCCTGGGCCAGCTGGCCGAGGGCATCGCCCACGACTTCAACAACCTGCTCACCGTCATATCCAGCTACTCCAGCCTGGTGCACGACGAGATCACCGTCGCCGAGTCGAGTCAGGGGACATCTCGGTGGGGGCCGGTGCGATGGGACGTGCGGCAGATCGAGGAAGCCACCGACCGGGCTAAGCGGCTGGTCAAGCACCTGATGGCGTTCACCAGGCGGGAGCAGGCTGAGCCGGCCATCGCCGATCCTGGCCGCCTGACCGCCGACGCGGCGGCGCTGCTCCAGGGGGTCCTTGGCGAGCGGATCACGATCTCGGTGCATCCGGATAGTGGCCTGTGGCAAGTCAACGTCGATCCCGCGATGCTCAGGCAGGCCATCATCAACATCGCGCTCAACGCGCGGGAGGCCATGCCGGCCGGAGGCCAGATCGACGTCACGTGCAACAACGTGGACACGGGCGACGCGAACCTGGGTGCCGCCGGTTACAGCCCGGCCGACCTAGGCGAGTTCGCCCAGCTGCTCCCCGGCCGGTACGTGCTGATCCGGATCAGCGACACCGGCGTCGGGATGGACTCAGTCATCGCCGAGCGAGCGTTCGAGCCGTTCTTCACCACCAAGACCACCGATGAAGGGGCCGGCCTTGGCCTGAGCGCCGTGCACAGGTTCGCCGCCCGGACGGGCGGAAGGGCCTGGCTGAACTCGCACCCCGGCGAGGGCACCACCGTGACGCTGATGCTGCCTGGCGCCCCAGCCTCGAGCGCGGTCAAGGGTGACCTTGATGGCGCGAGCACCGAGACCTACGCCGGCACCGTTCTGGTCGCCGACGATGAGCTGGCGATCAGGGACGTGGCCCACCGGGTGCTCACGAGCGCCGGATACCGGGTCATGACGGCAGGGAACGGACCGGAGGCGATCGCCCTGCTCGCCAGCCAGGCCCCCATCGACCTGCTGCTCGCCGATGTCGTGATGCCAGGCATCACGGCGGGAGAGTTCCTGGCCAGGGCTAGGGAGGCCTGCCCGGGCATCAGGATGCTGTTCATGTCAGGCTACGAGCGGCCCGAGGACGCCCACGGCTGGCCGGACGCCAGCGTCGAGGTCATCACCAAGCCGTTCACCCGCCCGACCCTCCTAGTGAAGGTCCAG
>DATKFV010000099.1:0-12507 GCA_035511035.1 Streptosporangiaceae bacterium | reverse complement strand
GGGGGAGCCGGCACGAGGCGGAGCCGGCACGGGGCGGAGCCGGCACGGGGCGGAGCCGGCACGGGGCGGAGCCGGCACGGGGCGGAGCCGGCGCGGGGCGGAGCCGGCGCGGGGCGGGGCGAGCCGGCACGGGCGGCTTGGGTTAGGTGAGGCCTAGGATGCCCTGGATTATTAGGAGGATGCCGACTACGGCGATGGCGGTGGTGACGACTTTCTTGCCGTGTTGCTTGAGCCAGGCGTCTAGTCTTCGCAGCAGGGTGGCGGTCCGCTGGGGGGCGATCAGGTAGGCGACGAGGGGCAGCCAGCCGAACGCAACGGTCAGCAGGACGATCATCACGATCGCGCCGATGGTTACGCCGAGGCCGGCCTTCGCCGTGGCTACTACCTGGACCGCGGCGATGAAGGTCAGCGACGGCCCGAACACGAACGCGCCGACCGCGAACGCGCTCAGCGGGCTTGGCCGGGCGGACAGCCGCTCGATCAGGCTGGGTCGCTTCGGCTTCCCGGCCTTCGCCGGGTCGGCCGGGCGCCGCTGGCGGCGCCAGAGCAGCACCGCGGCGATGACCGCCACTACTCCGAGTCCTAGCCGCACCCCGTACCTGGTCTGGTGATGGCCAAGATGGCTGAGGCCCCCGGCCCGCAGCACGACCAGCACGACGACCGAGACGATCGTCACCATCGCCAGCCCGCCGAGTACGTAGCTCACGGTGATGCGACCAGGGCGCTCCGAACCCAGGTAGAGCGCCGCGATCAGCATGGCGGGCGGGTAGAAGGACGCGAGCAGCGCGAAGCCGGCCGCCTGCTCGAACAGGTTGCCCGAGTTCACTGGCCTGGCACCGCTCGCAGGGCCAGGCGCCCGACGATCTCATCGGTCACCTCGCCTGGCGGCCCGGTCACCGGCACGGGCACCACGCGCGCCTCGTCCTGGCCGGGTTCCTCTAGCGCCGCGAACTGACTGCTGACCAGGTCAGGCTCGAAGAAGTGGCCTCGCCTGCGACCGAGCCGCCGACAGGCCTCGTCGAGCCCGATCAGCAGGAAGGCCATCCAGGCCTCGGGCCGCTGACTCAGCAGTTCGGTCCGGTACCGGCGCTTGAGCGCCGAGCAGGCGACGACCAGCGACAGCCCGGCCGTCAGTTCCGCGTCGATCACCTCACCGATCCGGCGCAGCCATGGTGCCCGGTCCTGGTCGGTCAGCGGCTGGCCGCTCGCCATCTTGGCGATGTTCGCGGCGGGATGAAGGGCGTCGCCGTCGGTGAACTGCCAGCCAAGCCGTGCGGCTAGCAGTTCACCGACCGTCGTCTTGCCGCTGCCGGACACCCCGGCCACGATCACCGCGCGCACGATCACGTCCGCCGGGGTCGCCGCGGCGATAGGGCCCGCTGGTCCGTCACCCACGCTCGCAGACTAAGGCCAGGCATGGGTTACCTGGCGCCCGCTAGCGTCGGCTCGAGCACGCCCGCGCCGTGGTCGAGCTGGTAGTCCAGGTTGACGGCGGCGCCGATCAGCGCGAGGTGGCTGAACGCCTGCGGGAAGTTGCCGAGTTGCTCGCCGGTCTGGCCGATCTCCTCGGAGTAAAGGCCCAGGTGGTTGGCGTAGGTCTGCATCTTCTCGAAGGTCAGCTCGGCCTCTTCGAGCCGTCCGGCCCGAGCCAGGGCGTCTACGTACCAGAACGTGCAGAGCGAGAACGTGCCCTCGCTGCCGCGCAGCCCGTCCGGCGTCATCGACGGGTTGTAGCGGTAGACGAGGCTGTCAGACACAAGTGTCTGGTCCATCGCCCGCAACGTGCTCAGCCACATGGGATCACGGGGCGCCATGAACCCCTGCAGCGGCATCAGCAGCAGGGACGAGTCGAGCACGTCGCTGCCGTACTGCTGGGTGAACGCCTTGACCTTGGGGTTCCAGGCCCGGTCCATGATCTGCTTGTACACCCGGTCCCGCTCCATCGCCCACTGGGCCACGTTGGCCGGCCGGCCGTGCCGCTCAGCGAGCCTGATCGCGCGATCGAGCGCGATCCAGCACTGGAAGCGCCCGTAGGTGAAGTCCTTGCGGCCGCCCCTCGTCTCCCAGATGCCCTCATCAGGCTGGTCCCAGTTGTCGGCGACCCAGTCGATCATGTCGGCTATCGCGAGCCAGCCCTGGTGCGCGACCTCGAAGCCGTGCTGGTCGGCGAGGAACACGGCGTCGAGTGCCTCGCCGTAGATGTCGAGCTGAAGCTGGTCGGCGGCTCCGTTGCCGATCCTGACCGGCTTGGCGCCCCGCCAGCCTTCGAAGTGGCGCAGTGTCTCCTCGGAGAGGTCAGATGACCCGTCCACCCGGTACATGATCTTGAGCGGACCTGACTTGCTCCCGGCCTGCTCCGACACCCGTTCCCGCATCCAGACGCCGAACGCGGCCGCCTCTTCCAGGTATCCAAGTCCGAGCAGCGCGTAGATCGAGAACGAGCCGTCCCTGATCCAGGTGTAGCGATAGTCCCAGTTGCGCTCACCGCCCGGATCCTCGGGCAGCCCCGCGGTCGCGGCCGCGACTGGCGCGCCGGTCGGCCCGTAGGTGAGGAGCTTGAGCGTGATCGCCGACCTCGACACCATTTCCCGCCAGCGACCCCGGTAGGTGCTTCGATGCACCCAGTTCCGCCAGAACTCGGAGGTCTCGCCGAGCAGCCGGTCGAGTTCGGCGGTCGTGAGCCGCCGCGGCGCACCGCCCATGGACTCGATCATCACCCCGGCCGTCTCGCCCTCGCGCAACGTCCACGAGGCCCGCAGGCCGTTCCCCTGCCGGTGCACCGCGCCGCCGTTCTTGGCGCTGCTGCCGGTCCCACTGCCGGTGACGTGGACGGTGAGCCGCATGTCGTCGGAGCTGAACATCGCGCCGTGCTCAGACAGCTCGGTCTTGTGCTTCGCCCGCGCGTAATCGAACCTGGGCTGAAGGTCCATCCCGAACTTGATCACGCCCCTGGGGACGCGCATGATCCGCACCAGCCGGTGCCGGTCGGTCGGGCGCCCGGTCAGCACCGGCATGAAGTCGATCAGCTCCCCGACCCCATCAGGGGTCATGAACCTGGTCACCAGGACGGCGCTGTCAGGAGCGTACAGCTGCTTGGTGACATACTCGGCTCGTTCAGGGGCGATCTGGAAATGGCCGCCCTTGTCCGCGTCGAGCAGGGACGCGAAGATGCTCGGCGAGTCGAACCTAGGGCAGCAGAACCAGTCGATGGACCCGTCGGTGGTGACCAGGGCCGCGGTCTGCAAGTCGCCGATAAGTCCGTGATCAGCGATGTTCGGGTAGCGCTCCAACGTCTCTGCCGTCCTTCCTGTGCGGCTATGGGGGCCGACAGGACAGGTACCCGGCATCAGTGCAACGGCAGCCATGCCGACGGTCAAGCCTGTGCCTTGCCGCCCAGGCCGCCGGCCGAACTAGCGGAGGCGCTCGGCGATCAGGTCGCCGACCCTGATCGCGTTGGCCATCACGGTCAGCGCCGGGTTGACCGCGCCGATGCTAGGAAAGACGCTCGCGTCCGCGAGATAGAGGTTGTCAAGCTCATGAGCCTTGCAGCTGACGTCGGCTACCGACAAAGACCGATCTGATCCAAAGCGGCACGTGCCAGCCTGGTGCGCCACGCCCGCGATCGGGACTTCCATGTCCATGTAGAAGTTCTTGCGGAAGACGTTGCGAGCCGTCAGGCCGGTCTTGTTCAGTATGGTCTCGAGCTCCTTGTAGAGCGCGGCGGTCTCGGCCGCATTGGTGAACGTATAGGCCAGGTGCAGCTTGCCGGCACTGTCGAGCGTCACCCGGTTGCCAGGCCGCGGCAGGTCCTCCGTGCTCAGCCAGAAGTCGATCGAGTGCCGGGCGACCTCGTCAAGGGCGCGCCGCGGAACCAGCTTCGTGAGCTTCGGCTCCTCGCCTTTCATCGCGCCGGCGTTGGACTTGCCGAGCATCTGGATGTTGCCGAGCGGCGCCCGCTCGCCGGTCGCCAGGTAGAAGTCGTTGATCCCGAGCGTCTTCTGGTAGACGGTGTCGTTCGGCTCCGTGGCCAGGGCGGCGACGGCCTTGCTGTTATGGAACATGAAGTTACGGCCGACCTGACCGGAGCCGTTGGCCAGGCCATCAGGATGCGCGCCGGTCGCCGAGGCCAGCAGGATCTTGGCCGTGTTCACCGCACCAGCGGCGAGCACGACGATGTCGGCGGCGTAGTGCTCCTCTTGCCCATCCCGGCGGACCACGACCTCGGCGATAGCGCCGCCGGATGAGTCAGCGACCAGCCTGATCACCTCGGAGTTCGTGAGCATGGTCACGTTCGGCTGGTCGAGCGCGGGCCGGACCGCGATGACCTCGGCGTCGGACTTGGCGTGCACCAGGCAGGGGTAGCCATCCGACCACGCGCACCTGATGCAGGCACTGGCCGGGCGGTTCGCCTCGTCGAGCAGGACACCGCTCGGGGCGTGGAACGGGTGGTATCCCTCTTTCGCCAGCTGATCGGAGATCTGCTGGATCCTGGGCTCGTGGCTGATCGCCGGCCACGGGTACTGCTTGGACGCGGGGCCCTCGGTCGGGTCCTCGCCGTGGTCGCCGTGCACCTGGTAGAGCCACTCAGCCCTGGTGTAGTAAGGCTCAAGCTCGCCGTAGTCCAATGGCCAGGCCGGCGACACGCCGTCGGAGTACTTGATCTCACCGAAGTCGGCCGGGCGGAGCCGGTACAGCGCGGCGCCGTACAGCTTCGTGGCGCCGCCGACGAAGTAGTGCACCTGCGGCTGGAACGCTTTCCCGTGCTCGTCGTACCAGGTGTCCTTGGAGATGTACCGGCCGTCGACGAAGACCGCGTCCGGATCCCAGTTGCCGAGTTCACGGGGCAGGTAGTCACCGCGCTCGAGCAGCAGGATCTTCTTGCCGGTCGGGGCCAGCGTATGGGCCACGGTGCCGCCGCCCGCGCCGGTTCCGATGATGATCACGTCATACCGATCGGTCATGTCCCGAATCTTCCCCCCTCCCAGCTTCTACACATCACCCGCACTGGGTGGTGCCAGCTCCGCCGATCGGAGGAATGGTGACGAGGGCAGGTGCCCGCCCGACGCAGCGGGGGCGCCTAGCTGTCGCGAGAACAGCAGCAAAGTGCCCCAGCGGTTCTGCGGCGAGGGGGCGGCGAGGGCCGACGGAACGGTGGGGGTTGATGACGCTCGATCTGGCGCGGTGGCAGTTCGCGCTGACGTCGATCAACCATTTCTTCTTCGTGCCCGTAACCATCGGCCTCGCCTTTCTCGTCGCGGTGCTCCAGACCTCCTGGCACCGCAGTGCTAGCCCGGGGGGACCCCCCGGAACCCCCCGGGGCGATCCCGCCTTGCTCCGCCTGACCAGGTTCTTCGGCACGCTCCTGATCATCAACGTGGCGGTCGGCGTGGTGACCGGCCTGGTGCAGGAGTTCGAGTTCGGGATGAACTGGTCGTCCTACTCGCGGATGGTCGGGAACATCTTCGGCGCGCCGCTGGCGATGGAGGGCCTGGCGGCGTTCTTCCTCGAATCGACGTTCCTCGGGCTCTGGATCTTCGGCTGGGACAAGCTGTCCCGGCGGGTGCACCTGCTGACGATCTGGCTCGTGTTCGCTGGCACGGTCCTGTCGGCGGCCTTCATCTTGATGGCCAACTCCTGGATGCAGCATCCCGTCGGCTACAAGCTGGTGCACGGGATGCCGCAACTGGACAACATCTGGGCGGTGTTCACGAACCCGGTGTTCGGCTGGGGCTACACCCACGTCGTGCTCGACTCGCTGGTCACCGGGGCGGCGGTCATGCTGGCGGTGTCGGCCTGGCAGCTGCGCAAGGGCAACGAGGTGTTCGGCCGCACGCTGCGGATAGCACTCGCCGTCCTGGTGCCGATCCTGCTGCTCGACATGTTCGTCGGCAGCGAGCTTGGCGTGATCGAGGGCAGGTACCAGCCGATGAAGATCGCGGCGGCCGAGGCGCAGTGGACGACCTGCCAGCCGTGCTCGTTCTCGCTGTTCCAGATCGGCGGCGGGAACAACGACCATACGCCGACCCAGATCTTTGAGATCCCGCACCTGCTGTCCCTGCTGGCCACCAACTCGTGGAACGGCAAGGTGATCGGCCTCAGCCCGCTGCAAGCCCAGTACGCGGCCAAGTACGGGCCCGGCGACTACGTGCCGAACGTCTTCATCCAGTACTGGTCGATGCGGGTCATGGCCTACCTCGCCGGGCTCGTGCTGCTGCTCGGCCTTTGGGGCCTGCTGCTGATGCGCAAGAAGAAGGTGCCCGCCAACCGCTGGTTCCTGCTCGCCGCGACCTGGGCCGTGATCCTTCCCTTCCTCATGAACACCGCGGGCTGGCTGCTCACCGAGAGCGGCCGGCAGCCGTGGATCGTGCAGGGCCTGCAGCTCACCAGGCAGGGAGTCTCGCCGTCGGTGACGTTCACCGACCTGCTGATTAGCCTGATCGCCTTCGGCCTGCTCTACACCGCGCTGGCCGTCGTCGACGCGGCGCTCATGATCAAGTACTCCCGGCGCGAGCTCGAGCCCCCGCCGCCGGCCGAGCCAGGCACCGAGCCCCACGTCCCTTCGATGACCTACTAGGGGGCGGGCACCGATGACGCTCGCTGAGATCTGGTTCCTGATCATCGCGCTGCTATGGACCGGCTTCTTCGTGCTCGAAGGCTTCGACTTCGGCGTCGGCCTGCTGCACGCCCTGATCGGCCGGGACGAGCCGGGCCGACGGGCCACGATCGCCACGATCGGGCCGCTGTGGGACGGCAACGAGGTCTGGCTGATCGTCGCCGGGGCGGCCATGTTCGCGGCCTTCCCTGGCTGGTACGCGACCATGTTCTCCGGGTTCTACCTGGCCCTGGTGCTGCTGCTCGGTGCGCTCATGGCGCGGGGCACGTCCTTTGAGTTCCGCGGCAAGCGGGACAGCGCGACCTGGCGGGCGACCTGGAGCGGGCTGCTGATGGCAGGCAGCCTGCTCGCGCCGCTCCTGATCGGGGTGGCGCTCGGCGACTTGCTGCACGGCCTGCCGGTCAACGGCCACCAGGAGTTCACCGGGTCGTTCTGGACGCTGCTCCAGCCCTACGGCCTCGCCACCGGGATCACGCTGGTGGTGCTCTGCGTCGTGCACGGCGCCACGTTCATCGCGCTGAAGACCAGCGGTGACCTGCGGGCCAGGGCGGCCCGCCTGGCGCGGCGCGCGGCCCCGGTCGCCGCGCTCGTGCTGCTGGCGTTCGTGATCTGGACCCACTCGATCGCCGGCAAGGGCCTGCTGCCGAACCCGGTCGAGATCGCCGCGGTGCTGGCGATGCTCGCGGGCGCCTGGCTGGTCGGCAACGACCAGGAGGGCTGGGGGTTCGCCACGACGACGGTGGCGATCGCCCTCGTCGTGCTGTCGATCTTCAGCGAGCTTTACCCGAGGGTCATGGTCTCGAGCACCAGGCCGGCCTTCGACCTGACGATCCAAAACACGGCGTCGGCGGGTTACTCGCTGAGAGTTATGACGGTCGTTGTACTGATTCTGCTGCCCGTAGTGCTGGCCTACACTGCCTGGACCTATTACGTGTTTAGGCGGCGGCTTTCGGACAAGGACTTCGGGGTACCCGCGCTCTCCAGGAAGGAACAATCATGACTACCGCAGCGGAAAAGGCGGACGCGCTGGTTATCTTCGGCGCGACCGGGGACCTGGCGAAGCTGGAGACGTTCCCCGCCTTGGTGGGCCTCGCGGAGCGCGGGATGCTTGACATGCCGGTGATCGGCGTCGCTAAGAGCGGCTGGGGTCTTGACCAGTTCAGGGACTACGCGACGCAGTCACTTCAGCACAATGGCATCGACCCAAATTCACCACCAGCAGCAAAAATGCTGGGTCTGCTCAAGTACATCGACGGCGACCTCGACTCCAGCCAGACCTACGAGCAGTTGGCCACCGAACTCGGCTCAGGCAAGAAGGTGCTGTTCTACCTGGAGGTCCCTCCGGCCTTGTTCGGCCGGATCGCCGACGGGATCGCGGCGGCCGGGCTGGCCTCCGGCTCGCGAGTCATGGTGGAGAAGCCGTTCGGCAGCGACCTGGCGAGCGCCCAGGCGCTCAGTCACACGATGCACCAGCACTTCGCCGAGGACGACATTTACCGGGTCGACCATTGGCTCGGGCTCGACCCGGTCGAGAACATGCTCTTCGTACGGTTCGCCAACTCAATGCTCGAGCCGCTGCTGAACCGTGATCACGTGCGGAGCATCCAGATCACCATGGCCGAGGCCTTCGACGTGTCCGACCGCGGCGCCTTCTACGACAAGAACGGCGCGATCAGGGACGTGCTGCAGAACCACCTGCTGCAAGTGCTCGCCTCGGTGATGGCCGAGCCACCGGACAGCCGTGGTCTCGACGTGTGGCGGTCAGCCAAGTCCGACGTCATCGGGGCGCTCGCCGCCCTGACCCCGGAGACCGCCGTGCGCGGCCAGTACGAGGGCTACCGCGACGTCACCGGGGTCGCCCCGGACTCGACCGTCGAGACCTTCGTCGCGGTCAAGCTGAGCATGGCCTCCTGGCGCTGGGCGGGCGTGCCGATCATGATCAGGGCCGGCAAGTGCCTGCCGCTGACGGCGACCGAGGTCACCATCAGGTTCAAGCACCCGCCCCACGACGTGTTCGGGATCCAGGTCGATCCCGCTGCCGTGAACGCGCTTCGCTTCCGGATCAACCCGGAGGCGCGGGTCAGCATCACCGTGTCGGGGAAGAAGCAAGGGGAAGGCTGGCACGCCCAGCCGGAGACGCTGACGTTCGCCGAGCAGCCCGCCTCCGACATGCGGCCCTACGACCGGCTGATCGGCGCGGCGCTGGCCGGTGACCGGGGCCTGTTCGCCCGGCAGGACACGGTCGAGCAGGCCTGGCGGGTCGTTGACCCGGTACTCGGCGACGTCGTGCCGGTCCACTCCTACGCCAAGGGCAGCTGGGGTCCGAAGGAAGCGGAGGCCCTGCTCATCGAAGGTGACGTCTGGGAGAACCCGGGGCCGTGAACGGGGGCAAGGGGGTGAGCGACGAGGCGCGGAGCCGGGGGCCACATCGGGAGCGGAGCCGACGCAGTCGGCGAAGTCGGGTGGTGGTGATCGGCGGCGGGTTCGCCGGGCTGTACGCGGTGCGGGCGCTGCGGCGCGGGCCGTGCGACATCACGCTGGTCGACCGCAGCGAGCATCACCTGTTCCAGCCGCTGCTCTACCAGTGCGCGACCGGCATCTTGTCCGAAGGGCAGATCACCGCGCCGTTGCGGGGGCTGTTCGCCAAGGACGAGAACGTCGAGTGCGTGATGGCGAAGGTCATCGACCTCGACCCTGGCCAGCGCAGCGTGACGTGCGTCCGGCCGCTCGGGGAGCAACTCGAGCTGCGCTATGACTACCTCGTCGTGGCGGCCGGGGTCGAGCAGACGTATTTCGGGCACGAGGAGTTCGCGGCCTGGGCGCCCGGCATGAAGACCATCTCGGACGCGCTCACGATCAGGCGGCGGGTCTACGGCGCGTTCGAGCTGGCCGAGAGCACGGACGATCCGGCCGAACGGCGGCGCCGGCTGACCTTCGCGCTGGTCGGCGCCGGCCCGACCGGGGTCGAGCTGGCCGGGCAGATCCGCGAGCTGGCGACCAAGACCCTGCGCGACGAGTTCAGGCGGGTCAGGCCGGAGGACGCGCGGGTGCTGCTGTTCGACGGCGGCGAGATGCCGCTGGCCTCGTTCGGCGAGACCCTGTCGAAGCGGGCGGCGCAAGCGCTGGTGAAGCTGGGCGTCGAATTGCACATGGGGACGCGCGTCACCGACGTCGGCGAGTCCGGCTTGCAGGTCAAGGACCACGACGGCGAGGAGCGGCACTTTGACGCCGGGACGGTGCTGTGGACGGCCGGGGTGGCCGCCCCGGCCCTGGCGACGGCGGTGGCCAAGGCGACCGGCGCCGAGCAGGACCGGGCCGGGCGGATCCTGGTCGGCGATGACCTGACGATCCCCGGGCATCCCGAGGTCTTCGTCGTCGGCGACGTCATGAGCCACGGCAAGCTGCCTGGCGTAGCCGAGGTCGCGATGCAGTCCGGGCACTACGCGGGCCGCCGGATCCGGCAGCTGGCGACCGGGCAGGCCGAGCCTGCTGGCCAAGCCGGGAAAGCTGGGCAAGCCGGGCAAGCTGGGCAAGCCGGGCAAGCTGGCCCGTTCAAGTACCGCGACCTGGGCTCGGCGGCCTACATCGCGCGCGGCCGGGCCGTCGTGTCCGGCGGGCCGCTCAAGCTCAGTAGCTTCCCCGGCTGGGTGACCTGGCTGTTCATTCACATCGCGTTCCTGACCGGCTTCCGCAACCGGGTCGGCGCGATCTTGACCTGGTGGGTCGCCTTCACCAAGGACGCCCGGCGGGAACGCGCCTTCACCGCCGGCCCGGTCGGAATCCTTGAGTCGATCTACACGCCGCTCGACTCCGATCAGCCCGACCAGGCCGACCAGCCCGACCAGGCCGACCAGGCCCATCGGTCCTAGGACCAGGGCGTGTCCCGAGCCGGCCTGCCGGTGCGCCGTCGCCTCCTGGCCGAGCCGGCCGCCCCGCGCCGCTACCTGGCCGGCTGCCTGGCGCTTGAGCTCGTCGTTACCGCGACGATCCTGGCCCAGGCCGGATTGCTGGCCCGCGTGCTGGCCGGCGCGGCCGCCGGCGTGGGCGCGGCCGCACTGGCCGGGGCGTTCGGCGCCCTGCTGGCAGTGATCGTGGTCAGGGCGGCGGCCAGCCACGGCAGCGAGGTCACGGCGCTGCGCGCGGCCGCCGTCACCAAGGAGCGGCTGCGGTCAAGGCTGCTGCGCCGAGCACTCGACCTCGGCCCGGTCTGGCTGAGCCGGCAGCGATCCGGCGAGATCACCACGCTCGCGACGACCGGCCTCGACTCGCTTGACCCGTATTTCGCCAGCTACTTGCCGCGGCTGGTGCTCGCGGTCCTGGTGCCGGTCAGCGTGCTGGTCGCGATCACGACGGCGGACTGGCTGTCCGGGCTGATCGTCGCGGTGACCCTGCCGCTGATCCCGCTGTTCGGCGTGCTGATCGGCGTCGCCACGAAGACGAGCACCAGGCGGAGCTGGCGGCAGCTCGCCGGTCTCGGCGGCCACTTCGCCGACGTCGTCGCTGGACTGCCCACGCTCAAGGTGTTCGGGCGGGCCAAGCGGCAGGAGCAGGTGATCGGGCGGATCACCGAGGAGTACCGGGCCGGCGTCATGGCCACGCTGCGGGTCGCGTTCTTGTCCTCGCTGGTGCTCGAGCTGGCCGCGTCGGTGGCGACCGCGCTGGTCGCGGTGGAGGTCGGGCTGCGGCTGCTCTACGGGCATCTCGGCTACCCGACCGCGCTGTTCGTGCTCCTGCTCACGCCCGAGGCGTTCTTGCCGGTGCGTAACGCGGCGGCCGCGTTCCATTCAAGCGCTGACGGCACGGCCGCGGCCGAGCGGGCCTACGAGATCCTCGACGAGCAGCCGGGCACCCCGGCGCCTTCGGCCGGCGCGTGGGTTCCTGACCTGCGCCGGGAGGCGATCAGGCTGGAAGCGGTGAGCTTGGCGTATCCGGGCCGGGAGCCGTTCCTGCGCGGCATCGACCTGTGCGTCGGACCAGGGGATCGAGTTACCCTGAACGGCAGCAACGGGGCGGGCAAGACCAGCCTGCTCTTTTTGCTGCTGAAATACCTTGAGCCAGCCGCTGGACGAGTGCTTGTCGGCGGCGCGGAGCTAGCGGCGGTGCCGCCCGATGAATGGCGCGGGCAGATCGGCTGGCTGCCGCAGCAGCCGAGGCTGTTTCCCTGGCCGGTCTTCGACAACATCGCGCTCGGGCGGCCGGGCGCGACCACGGCGCAGGTCGAGCGGGCCGCCGCCATGGCCGGGGCGGCCGAGTTCATCGCGCGGCTGCCGCAGCGATACGGCACGGTTCTGGACGAGCGGGCGCTGCGGCTGTCCGCTGGTGAACGGCAGAAGATCGCGCTCGCCCGGTTGTTCCTGCTTGACCCGGCACTGCTCCTGCTTGACGAGCCCGCGGCGCACCTGGACCAGGCGAGCGCGGCCGAGCTTGACCAGGTGATCGGGCGGCTGGCGGCCGGCCGGACGGTGATCGAGGTGACGCACCGGGCCGCCGGCCTGACCGGGAGCGGCCGGGTGCTGACCGTCGATGGTGGCCGGCTGACCGAGGGTGGCCGGCTAGCCGAGCGCGGGTTGGCGGTGCCGGCGGTCGCGACGGTGCCGGCGGTGCTGGCGTGAGCACCAGGTCCGTGCGGCGGGTGCTCGCGCTGGCGTGGCCGTTGCGGGGGCGGGTCCTCGTCGCGGCCGCGGCGGGGGCGCTGGCGACTGGCTGCGCGATCGCGTTGCTGGCCACGTCGGGATTCCTGCTCGCCCGCGCCTCTGAGCATCCGAGCATCGCCGCGCTTTCGGTCGCGGTCGTGGCGGTGCGGGCGCTGAGCGTGGGCCGGGGGCTGTTCCGCTACGGCGAGCGGCTGGCCTCGCACGACGTCGCGTTCCGCGTACTCGCCCGCGCGCGGGTAG
>DATKFV010000098.1:0-56792 GCA_035511035.1 Streptosporangiaceae bacterium | reverse complement strand
CGGGAGGACGGGATGACGGTGGCGGCGGACCGCCTTGACGAGACGTTCATGGCGCTCGCCGACCCGACCCGGCGGGCGATCGTGGCCCGCCTGGCCAGGAGCGATGCCACGGTCAATGAGCTGGCCGCGCCGTTCCAGCTGAGCCTGCCCGCGATCTCCAAGCACCTGAAGGTGCTCGAGCGCAGCGGGCTGATCACCCGGTCAAGGAGCGCGCAGTTCAGGCCCTGCCACCTTGAGCCGCAGGCGCTCGACGCCGCGGTCGGCTGGATCGAGACGCACCGCCGGATCTGGGCCGAGCGCTTCGACAAGCTCGACGCGCACTTGCGCGCCATCCAGCAGGAGGGGACCGACCATGACTGAGCTCACGATCACCCGGATCTTCGACGCGCCCCGCGCGCTCGTGTTCCGTTGCCTGATCACCCCTGAGCACCTCACCCACTTCTGGGGGCCGCTCGGAGTGAGCGCGCCGGCCGACCAGATCACGGTCGATCCGAGGCCAGGCGGCGCGTTCGAGACCGTCATGGTCAGCGACGCCGACGGCAGCACGTACCCGACCAGCGCGGTCTTCCTCGAGGTGACCGAGCCGGAGCGGCTGGTCTGGCGGGAGAACCTCTCCGGCATGACCGTGACCACGACCTTCACCGACCTCGGCGACTCCCGCACGCAGGTGGAGATCAGGCAGGCGGGCGTGCCCGAGGAGATGCTGGCCCCGCAGGCCCAGGCCGGCTTCCTGACCTCACTCGACAAGTTCGCCGCCCACCTCAAGACGATCACCGGCTGACGGCCGCCGCCCGAGCACTCCAGCGAAGGAGCCAGTCAATGCCAAGCCAGACCTTCCATCAGCCAAATAGCCTCGCCCAGGCGATCGCCGCAGAACGGCGAGACCTCGCCGACGTGCTCGCCGGGCTCGACGCCGGGGACTGGGACGCGGCCACGCTGTGCGCCGGCTGGCGGGTCCGCGAGGTCGTCGCCCATCTGACGATGCCGTTCCGGTACACCCAGGAGCGGTACGGGCTCGAGCTGGCCAAGTCAGGAGGTGACTTCACGGCGATGTCCGACCGGTGCGCGAAGGAGGACGCGGCCGCGCTGTCCCCGGCCGAGCTGACCGCCGTGCTGCGGGACAACGCGGCGAACCCATGGGTGCCGCCGGGCGGGCAGCCCGAGGCACCGCTGACCCACGACGTCATCCACGGGCTCGACTTCACCGTGCCGCTTGGCCTTGGCCGGCAAGTGCCCGGCGACCGGATGCTGCTCGTGCTTGACGCCGTCACGTCGCCGGCGGCGCTCGGTCGCTTCGGCGTCGACCTGGCCGGCCTCAAGCTTGCCGCCGACGACCTGGACTGGTCTTACGGCTCCGGCGACCGCGTTACCGGAGCGGCCCAGGACTTGCTGCTCGCCATCGCCGGCCGCCGCCTCGACGCTGGCTCCCTGCACGGCCCCGCCGCCGCCCGCCTACTCCCGAACGCCTGACCCTGCTGCTGCCGGCCGGATGCTCCTGGCCGGCGGACGGCCGGGAACCTGGCCCAGGAGCGGCTGCCCGTGATCCCGGCGAGACCGCCTGGATCACGGAAGTCAGTATGCGGATTCCGGGGTGCTACTTACCGGGATCATGCAGTGCGACATGATCATGGAAGTCAGGGTGCGGCGGGCCGGTCGCTGGTAGACCGATAAGAGACTGATCCGATACTCCGCTGGCACGGCTCGTCACTGTGCGCGTACTTAGGCTGGCCGGGAAGCTGGCGCCGGCTGGATGCGGTCCCCGTCATCCGCCGCGCTGGACCGTGAGGCCAACGAAAGGCGCCTGCGATGGGCTTTCTCAACAAGATGAAGACCGCGATGGGAGGCGACGACTCCCAGCTCATGATCAGCGGGCAACTGGGTCGCGCTGAGGTCATGGGCGTGCAGGTCACCGGTACGTCGATCCAGCATGGCGGCGCTCCGCCTGAGCAGGTCTGCCTGTTCGAGCTGGTCGTCTACCTCGACGACACGCCGCCGTTCGGCGCGCAGGTCCGCAAGCGCGTGCCCGTCTATTCGATCGCCGAGATCCAGCCTGGCAACACGGTCGTCGCGGTGCGGGTGGACCCCACCGACCACACGCGAGTGGGCATTGACTTCAGCGTGGAGCCGCCGTCGGTCCGGCTGGCGAAGAAGGAAGGCCAGCTGACGGCCCAGGAGCTGCTTGAGCGCGGCAGCTCGTGCGAGGTCGTGATCGTCCAGTCGCAGCCGCTCGGCGTCAAGAGCTCGGTGTCGGGCCTGGACATGTACGCGTTCCTGCTGACCGTCATGGTTCCCGGCCAGGCGCCGTACCAGATCAAGGTCGGCAACCCGGTGCCACCGGAAGGGCTGCCGCTCCTCTTCCCCGGCTCGAAGCTCCCGGCCAAGTTCATGCCGGGCGCCGCCCCTGAGAACGTCGTGATCGACTGGAAGAGCGCGGTGGCCAGCTTCACGAACGGCTAAACCGGGAACGCGTCCAGGTAGGCCTGCTCGGCGGCGGTGAAGCAGGCCAGCGGCGCGCGCAGGATGCCGGCTCCGACCTGGCCGCCGTTCTTGCCCGCCAGCCCGCCGTCGATCACCGGGGTGATCTTGGTCTGGGTGACCTTGAAGACGTCGATGCCGACCGGGGTGCCCCTGAAGCCGTAGTAGGGGATGAGGAAGTCCGGGTGCTCGGCGACCGTGATGTCGTACATCGCCGAGTTCATCGCGATCATCTCGGCGGCGGAGCCGCCCTGGTAGGCCTGCAACCCGAACGCGGCCGCCTGGGCGAACCCGCCCAGCCCCACGGTCTCGGTGATGTGGCTCTCGCCGCCGATCCATTCGACGTCGTCGTCGGTGAAGCCGTCGAACAGCTTGCATGACACCTCGGGCAGCGGCCCGGTGAACCACGCGTCGCGCAGGCCGCTGACCCTGATCGCGAAGTTCCGGCAGCTGATCGTCATCGCGGTGACGACGCTTGAGCCTGGGACGTCGCGGGCGGCGTCCGCCATCGCCTTCGCCGCCGCCATGGACAGCCGCAGGAACGAGTAGTCGCTGGCGAACAGGAACCGCAGCGCCTCCAGGGCCGAGTCCCTCGACTCAGTGATCGCGTAGTCGATGAAGTAAGGCGTCAGCTCCCTGGCGAACAGCGTGGTCGCGGCCGTGTTCCGGCTGTGCAGCTCGTCCCCCATCCGCAGCGCCCGCCCGATCAGCGGCTTGAGCGGGATGCCGCCGCTGGCCCTGATCACCTCGCGCAGCACCGGGGCGAGGCCGTCCCGCAGGAAGTCAAGGCCGGCCCTGACCTCGTCGTTGTAGGAGCCGTAGTTCAGCCGGTGCCGGGACTCGCCCTCGTAGAAGTTGCAGTAGGCGCGGTTGCCGCGGTCGGCGTTCTCCACCACGAACACCGGCATCGACGCGGTGTAGATGCCGGCCACCGACCCGACGCAGCCGTGGTCGTGGGTGGCAGCGAGGGTGATCCGGCCGTCGCTGAGCTTGGCGTCGGCGTCGGCCGGGTCGGCGGCCAGGCCCTCGTACAGCGCACCGTAGATGATGGCGTTGCGCTGGCCGCCGTAGTACTCCGCCCACGGCATCGGCGGGCCGGAGGTCAGGATGGTCGCGCCGGTCATCCCCGGGATGACCTCGCCCGCCGTCCGCACGTCGATCAGCACGGGCTCGGCCCCGGTCATCCGGCCGACCGCCTGCGCGTTGGCCTCCGCCCGGTCAGGCCCCCCGCCGACTCCGCCCTTGCCGTCGGTCACGGTCAACCCTCTTTCCTTCCGCCAATAAACCATCACCACAGGCGCAGGTACCTGGCCTGCTCCCATTCGGAGACGACTGTGTTGTACTCCTGCCATTCCGCCCGCTTGTACTGCGCGTACGAGTCGTGCAACGGCTGCCCGAGCACGCCGCGCAGGAACTCGCTGCCCTCGAAGGCCTCGATCGCCTCGCCGAGGGTCCATGGCAGCCTGCGGGTGCCCTGGGCGGCGAGGTCCTTCTCGCTGACCTTGTAGGTGTCGATGTTCACCGGCTCGCCCGGCTTGATCTCGCGCCTGATCCCGTCCAGGCCGGCCGCGAGCACGACGGCGGCGGCGAGGTAGAAGTTCACCGCGCTGTCGGCGGTCCGCACCTCCAGGCAGCGCCGGTTCATCGGCAGCCGGCACATCAGGGTCCGGTTGTTGTAGCCCCAGGCCGAGAACACCGGCGCCCAGGAGATCTCCTGCATCAGGCCGCGCGGCATCAGCCGCTTGTAGGAGTTGACCGTCGGGGACAGCACCGCCATCAGCGCGTCCGCGTGGGCGAGCACTCCCCCGGTGAAGAAGTACGCCGTCTGCCCGTAGGCCTGATCGTGCGGCACCTCGGCGAAGCTGGCGCCGGTAACGCCGCCGTCGAACAGGTTACGGCCAGTCTCGATGTCGGCCAGGCTCACGTTCAGGTGCGCGCCCGAGCCGAACGAGGCCTGGAACGGCTTGGGCATGAACGAGGCGAAGCAGCCGAGCGTGCGGGCGACGTGCTTGGCCATCAGCCGGAAGATCAGCATCCGGTCCGCCATCTGGAGCGCGTCGGTGTAGCCGAAGTCGAACTCGTACTGGCCGGTGCCGCCCTCGTGGTCGAAGGAGTACACGTCCCAGCCGAGCTCGTTGATGTAATCGACCATGGGCTCGAGGAAGCCATCGGCCAGCACCGTGGTCTCCAGGTCATAGCCCCTGGTCGGCTCGTTGACCAGGTCCTCTGGCACCCAGGGCAGCACCCCGGCGTCGGTGTCGCGGAGCACGTAGAGCTCAGGCTCCACGCCCATGTTCATCCGCAGGCCAGCGGTGGCCGCGTCGGCGACCTGGTTCTGCAGCACCCGCCGGAAGTCGTGGCTGTAGGGCTCGGAGTGGAAGTACAGGTTGGCGGGAGCGATCGCGTACCGGCGGTCCCACGGCAGCACGGTGACCTCGTCCAGGTCGGGGATGGCCGAGCACTCGTCCTCGTTCGGCCCCAGCTCGCCCATGCCCTCAAGGGCGCCCACGGTGTAGAGCTCGGAGCCGGCCGCCGCGTCGGCCAGGTGCTCGATCGGCACGCACTTGGACTTCGGCACCCCGGCGATGTCGGTGTAGGCACCGAAGAAGTACTTGACCCCGCTCGCGATGAGTTCCTGCTTGAGTTCGTCGACGCTCGCCACAACCGCTCCCCTTGTCGCCCTTGACCCTCGTTGACTGTCGCCCGCTTGACCATCGCCCCGGCGGGGGCGAGCCGGCCTAGCCGCTCACGGCCTGGTAGCCGAGCAGCTTGCCGTCGGCGATGGTGACCAGCACCCCGCGCAGGACGCCCTCGCCGTACTCCGAGCCCACGTTGATCGCGGTGGTGCGGCCGATCTTGACCGACCCGCCGGACTCGTGGATGTGGCCGTGCAGCGACAGCAAGGGCTGGACCTCCTCGATCGCCTCCCGCACCGAGGTCGAGCCGACCGGCGCCGTCATCACCGCCCCGGCGGCGGTCTTGACCTTCAGGTCCTGGCCGAGCAGCGGCGCGGTGTCCAGGCGCGAGTTGTAGGGCGGGACGTGGATGTTGAAGATCGCGGTCCGCGGGCTCTCCAGCCGGTCCGTCATCGCGTTCAGGTGCGCGCGGATCTCTTCCTCTGAGTACTCCCTGTGGGTGTCCCAGGGCGTGACGTTCGTGTAGCCGGTGCTCAGCATCTCCATGCCGGGCGCTATCTGCGTGATCTCGCCCTCGACGAACACGACCCGGCCGTCGCCGTGCTCGAGCAGCACCTCGTCGACCGCGAGCGGGTCGTCGTTGCCTGGCGCGTTGTAGATGAGCACCGGGCTGTCCTCGAGCTTGGCCTTGGCGTACTCGAGCCAGCGCTGCACGGTCCGGCGCATCACCTTGTCGAAGAGGTGCTCGACCTCGTCGGGGTGGTCGGCGAAGTGCTGGTACTCGTCGGGGTCCATCCGCTCGGTGTACAGGCCGCTGTTGGCGGCCCGGCGCTCGAAGTCCTCGACGGTTGACTCGTCGATCCGCTCGGCCTGCCCGTGGAACTCGGCGCGGTAGCCGCCGCGCCCGGTCCGCACGATCGGGACGACGATCTTCGCGCTGATGTCGCCGCCGAGCAGCAGCACGTCGGCGCCGTAGAACTTGGCGGCGGCGACGAACTTCTTGAAGCAGACCTCGGAGCCGTGCAGGTCGGAGGCGAAGAAGATGGTGCGCTCGTTCGCGTTCCTCGGCGCGGCCGCCTTCCGGCGGCCCAGCGGGCTCATCAGTAGGTCGCCTCCTTCTCGTCCACGTCCTGCCACCACTGCTTGCGCTCGCCGACCTTGTCCCGCATCCGCCAGGGCAGGCTCTTCGGCTCGGCGTCGATCGCGGTGAGGAGTGCATCGATGCCGTCCCTGGCCCGGGCGCCCGCCTCCGGCCCCAGGTCAGCCACGGGCGGGCCGCCGATGGCGTCGCCGACCCGGCGCAGGTTCCTGGTCGCGGTGTGGTGGAAGCCCCAGTCCTTGCTGAGCAGGCGGGCGATGTGCCCCGCATCGATCGCCTCGGGGTCGCTGCCGTGGGGCCGCACCTGATGGGTGGCCGCGATCACGCTGACGTCCATCACGTCGGTCGTGGTCATTTCCACGATCTGCAGCTTGGCCAGCATCAGCTCCTCGACCGGCAGCGTCACCGGATGGCGGTCAAGGCGCGAGCGCACCTCGATCGTGTGGCAGAAGTTCAGCCGCTCGACGAAGACGTCAAGGTCGATCCCGCTGGCCGGGTGGCTGAAGCTGTACCTTGTCCCCTCCATCGCGATGAGCAGGTCGCGGTCGATCACGTAGCCGCGCGACTCCAGGTAGCGCCGCATTCCCTTGCGCTGCTTCTCCGGCACGACGAAGTCGATGTCCTTGGCCGGCCGGCGCAGGGCATCCATGAGCTGGCCCGGCTCGCGGCAGTGCAGCCGGATTCCGGCGGAGCCCATCACCCGCAGCGTGACCCCGGCCCGGCCGGCCCCGGTGACGATCTGCGTGGCCTCGGCGGCGAGGGTGTCCCAGGCGGCTTGGGCACCGCTCATTCGATCGGGATCTGCTGGAACGCCAGCCTGATGTTGATGCCCTGGCGCTTGCGGTAGGCCTTGATCCACAGGTACCAGGCCCCGCCGAGCACGATCGCGCCGAGGGTGATCCAGAACTCGACCGGCATCTTGGACGGCTTGAACAGCGGCCCGGCGGCGATCGGGTCCTCCCACAGCAGCCAGATCATGACCGCGGCGAAGGCTGCCGAGATCAGCCCGGCGACCGGCATGATCGGCACGCCGAGCAGCCGGAAGTTCTTGGCCGGTGACGACTCGTAGAGCTGGCGGCGCCGGCTCGGGAAGACGACCGCCGCGACCATGACGGTGCCCCAGATCACCAGCAGCACCTCGATGAAGGTGAGGAACGCGACCGCCTTGAACGCGATCAGCCACATGAAGACGATCGCGCCCGCCGTCGACACCCCGATCGCGACCACGGGCGTGTGCACGGTCTCGCTCACGAAGCCGAGCTTGTCCGGCGCCACCCGGTCGAACGACCAGGCGATCATGCTGCGCGTGGTGTAGGCCAGCTCGGCCGGGATCCAGAACCAGATCCAGGCCGCGAACGTGGCCAGGATGATCACGGACAGGAAGACGTTGTGGCCGAGGATGCCGGCCAGGACAGCGAACCACGGCGCGGTCGGGGTGGTCGCCGGGATCCCTGACAGGCTGTTGTAGGCGACGGCGCCCTGGAAGGTGTAGCCGAAGTCCTTGTTCGCCAGCAGCGCGAACAGCGCGATCACGATCCCGGTCGCGACGACCGCGCCGATCATGCCGAAGAGCTGGGAGCGCCTCGCCTTCTTGACCTCGCCGCCGATGCCGACCGACTGGACCGCGCCGAGCAGCGGCAGCAGCGGCCAGATGATGAACTTCCAGCTCTCGGAGAAACTCGTCCCCCCGGTGACGAAGCCCTTCTTCAGGGCCGCGCTGATGACTTGCTGGTAGCGCAAGCCGGTGAGGTTGGTCAGGCTGGAGGAGAAACCGCTGCGGCTGCCGAACACCATGACCCCGGCGATCACCGCGAGCCCGACGACCGCGACCACGAACAGCACCCGCTGGAACGTGAAGTAGCGCCGGGTGCCCGACGCCAGCAGCGCGCCCGCCGCCACGATGATCAGCGCGCCGATCCAGAACACGCCGGCCGGCTTGGCCACGTCCTGGCCCCAGTTCGCCATCGTCGCGTTCTTCGAGACCAGGCCGACCGCGCTGAAGAACGAAGCCAGCCCGACCTGCACGATCAGGCCGGCCGCCAGCGCCGCGTAGTAGAGCAGGATGATCGTCTCGATCAGCGACATGACGAACGCCACGCCGGGGTTGATGGTGCGGGACAAGAACACGTACACCCCGCCCGACCGCGGGAAGACGACTGACCAGCAGTAGAAGGCGGCGGCCACGAAGATCATGCCGGCCGCGGCGAGCAGCGTCGAGATCCAGGGCTGGGCGCCGGGATACAGGCTCGGGCCGTAGAACTGGTTGTAGGCGATCGCGATGCCGACCGACACGAGGCCGACGTTGAAGATGAACACGTCGAGCGTGCTGCCGACCCGGACCAGCCCTGATGCCTTGCGGGAGAAGACTCCCGGCGCGGTCGACGTGTCTGACACGACAGCTTCGGCCATGTGCCCTCCCCCGCGAATGCCTGGCAGTTGTCGGCCACCGTAAAGCGGGGCGAATCGGATGTCAATGCAGTACTAGCGCCATAGATCGAATGTCGGTCATACTCGGTAGCCAGTGATCGAGATTCGCGCGAAAGAAGTTCGATATGCGTAAGTCACCGGACGACATACTGGACGAGATCGACCGACGCGTGATCAAGATCCTCCAGGTCGACGGGCGGCGCCCGAACACCGAGATCGCCAGGGAACTGCACGTCTCCGAGACCACGATCCGCAAGCGGGTCGCCCAGCTCGTCTCCAGGGGCCTCATCAACATCGTCGCCGTGCCCACGCCGCGCGCGGCCGGTCTGAACCTGTCCGCGATCATCGGCATCTCAGTCACGCTGCCGAAGCTGAAGGACATCAGCGAGGAGCTGAAGCGGCAGCCCGAGGTTCGATACGTCGGGGTATCGACCGGGCGGTACGACATCATCGTCGAGGCGTTCTTCTTCGACCAGCAGCACTTCCTCGACTTCATCTCGAGCAGGCTGAGCCGCATGGACGGCATTACCAGCCTGGAGACCTCGATGATCCTCGACATCGTCAAGTTCAGCTACGAGTGGGAGATCGCCTAGGAGGTGCCCTAGCCGCCGTTAGCCGGACTGGCTGACGATGAAGGCCTGGAGACGGCCGCCGCGGCCTTTGTAGTCGCCGCCGGCGCTGCACTGGCCGATAGCCGGGCACGACAAGGACAAGAGCGCGGCGTTGCCGCGAATGTTCAGCTTCCCCGTGCCGGGCACCTCGACTGCCTTGCCCCAGGTGCCGTTCCGCTGGCTGACCACGAACGCCTGGCCGTTGCTCTGGCTGCCCGTGTAGAACCCGCCAGCGCTGCAATTGCCCGCCGACGGGCACGACACCGACAGCGCCTCGGCCGCGCCGCCGCGGTTCAGGGCACTTGTGCCAGGAACCTCCACCGCCTTCCCCCACTTGCCGGCTCGCTGGCTGACGACGAACGCCTGGAGCGCGCCGGACGGATCCACGTACGCACCGGATGCAGCACAGTTGCCCGTTGACGGGCAGGAAACCGATTTGACCGCCGCGCCGGGGGTGTTGTCGTTGACCGACGCCGTCGGCAGGACAGCGACGACTTTGCCCCACGTGCCGTCGCGCTCGCTCACCGCGAACGCCTGCCACTTGGCAGTGTCGCCGTTGTACAGGCTCGCCTCGTAGAACCCGCCGGCCGCGCAGTTGCCATGCGACGAGCACGACACCGAGTTGGTCCACGCATCACCGCCGAGGTTGACCGCGGCCGTGCCGGGCACCTCGATCAGGGGGTGCCAGGTGCCGTTGCGCTGGCTGGCGACGAAGGCCTGCCAGCGGCCGGCCCCGTCGACGTAGTAGCCGCCGGCCGCGCAGTTACCCGCCGACGGGCACGAGATCGAGAAGGCGCGGGCGTCGTTGTCGGCGTTGAGGGCCGCCGTGCCGGGAAGCTTCACCGCCGTGCCCCACATGCCGTCCCGCTGGCTGATCACGAACGGCTGGGTGTCGCTGATCCCCGGGCCCCCGAAGTACCCGGCGGCGGCGCAGTTCCCGGCGGACGGGCACGACACCGAGTAGACCTCGGCGTGGCCGGCCCCGTTGAGCGCGCCGGCGACCTGAATGGCGTTGCCCCACTTGCCATCCCGCTCGCTGACGACGAAGGCGTCCTGGGCCGCCTCTTCGTCGCTGTTGTAGTAGTAGCCGCCGGCCGCGCAGTTGCCAGGCGACGCGCACGATACCGAGTCGATCTGGGACAGCCCGGCGGTGAGCCCGGCGAGACCTGGCACCTTCTGGGCCTTGCCATACCGGCCGTGCTGCCGGCTGACCACGAATGCCTGGGTGACGATGGAGTCGTCCGACGAGGAGCCGTAGATTCCGCCGGCCGCGCAGTAACCGCGTGAGGTGCACGACACAGACGTCACGCTAGCGTTGCCGCCGACGTTGAGAGCGTAGGTGCCCCGCACCTCGACCGCCTTGCCCCAGGCGCTGCCCGAGCCGGCCGCAGCGGGCGCGGCGGCGTCCGCCCCAGCCGAGCCCAGCATGGCCAGCGTCCCCGCCGCCGCCAGGACCACGAGAGCGCGCGCAACCGGCAGGCGCATCGACGACTCCTTCCCGCCGCTGGCGATGCCAGCGCACACCCCGTCAGGTCGTTCATGTCACCGCAGTAGACGCCGAAGCGCGGCGTCCGGTTGTCGCTGCGGGTCACGGGGCTGACTGCTGGTCCGGCTTACTGGCCCAGGCGCCCGTCGATCCGCTCGCGCAGGAGGTCGGCGTGACCCAGGTGGCGGGCGTACTCCTCGATCATTCCCACCAGCACCTCGCGCAGCGACATCGGCCCTCCGCCACTGCCATGCTGGTTGCCCGGGTCGTCGGCGGTGATGTCGAGGCTGGGCGCCCCGGCCACGAACCGCGTGGCGAAGTCCGCCTCCGCGCGCCAGGCGTCCCATGCCGCCGCGACCACTCGGGGGTCGGGAACCGCGCCATCGAAATCGCCGTCACGGTCGGTCTCTGAGCAGAACAGCCTGGGCACGTCCTGGCCCGCCATCAGCACCCTGAACGTCACCCGCTCAACCTCGGCCAGGTGCCGCACCAGCCCGAGTAGCGACATCGTCGACGGCTCGACCGAACGCCGCGCCATGGCCTCCGCGTCGAGGCCTGCGCACTTCATCTCCAGCGTCAGGCGCGCGCAGCGCAGGGACTCGGCCAGCGTGACGCGCTCGTCGCCGAGCCTTCGCTTGTGCTCGCGCGGGTCATCGTCGGACGGCTTGCCGTCCGCGGTGAACATGTCGGCTCGCCGGGTCGTGGCCATGGGCGCAATCATCGGCGATGCGCATGACGCCCGGCAACGGATTAACGGCACCGGCGCTCAAGGGTCAGGCCGGTGACGCAGTGGCCGGAGACCAGCAGACCTGCGTGAAGTCAGCCCATGCGGACAGATATGGCGGCGCGAGCTGGATATTGCTCCGGATCCTGGGCAGCTTGTGGGTTCAGCGTCCGCGCGCACGGTCCCAGGCCTTCGTTTCGAGCCAGATTGACGCTAGCGCGGACAAAGCTGCGGCCAGCAGACATCTCTGTAAGTGAGGAGTCAGTAGTGATTATTCTCGGTGCAATTTTGCTGATCATCGGTTTCGTGGCGGGCATCCCCATCCTCTGGACGATCGGCCTGATCGTGTTGGTGGTGGGCCTCATCTTGATGCTGCTCGGGGCGACGGGCCGCGCGGTCGGCGGTCGGCGGCACTACTACTGACCGCCCCTGTGGATGACGGGCAGCCGATGAATGGTGCGGCGGGTCAGGCCGGTACGGGCCTTCCGTCGGCTGTGGCCGCCGGAGAGCAGCTGGACGGGCTGCTGGCGGAGGGCGGCCGCAGTGTCCTGACTGAGGATCAGGCCGAGAACCTGATGCGGGAGGCCGTCCAGCTGGCGGAGACGGTGGCCGAGCAGACCGGTGGTCTCGGGGAGCCAGGACGCCCGCTCGACAAGCGGTCGCCGTTCTTCATCGGCATGGCGGCGGCCGCTGGCGTCGCGGTCACTTACGGCCTGGCGGAGCTGGTCATCAGGGCGCGCGGCGTGCTGGTCCTCATCGGCCTGGCGTTGTTCATCGCGGCCGGGCTCGACCCTGTGGTCAGCTGGCTGACCCGACACTGGATGCCTCGCTGGGCTGCTGTCATCACGATCCTTGTGGCTGCCGGCGCGATCGGGGCCGGTTTCATCGCCTCGGCCATCCCGCCGCTATCCGCACAGGTCGCCTCGCTGAGCCAGCACCTGCCTGCGTACCTGCACGCGCTGCAGAACCACAATTCCCAGCTGGGCAAGCTCAACGCGAGGTACCACATCCAGAAGGACCTGACCAACCTCGTCCACGCCAAGGGCAGCGCGCTGGTCGGCGGGGTGCTGGGTGCGGGCGAGCTGGTGCTGAGCGCGGCCGGGTCCCTGTTCGTCGTCGTCGTGCTGACGATCTACTTCCTGGCCGGCATGCCCCGCATCAAGCTGTTCGCCTACCGGCTCGCACCGCAGTCCCGGCGCACCAGGATGATCCTGATCGGCGATGAGATCTTCGTCAAGGTCGGCGGGTTCGTGCTAGGAAACTTCCTGACCTCTGTCATCGCCGGAATCGGCACCTACATCTGGATGCTCATCTTCGGCGTGCCCTACCCGATCCTGCTGGCGCTGCTGGTCGCCCTGCTCGACCTGCTCCCGGTGATCGGCTCGACCATCGGCGGCGCTATCGTCACCCTCGTCGCACTGACGGTGTCCCTGCCAGTCGCCATCGCCACGG
Organism: Streptosporangiaceae bacterium; assembly: GCA_035511035.1. Classification (GTDB taxonomy): domain Bacteria; phylum Actinomycetota; class Actinomycetes; order Streptosporangiales; family Streptosporangiaceae; genus Chersky-822. Next base: position 43,882 of record DATKFV010000098.1, on the reverse strand, counting down.
CCGGGTTCTATATCGCTTACCGCCTCGCCGAGGACTACCTGCTCGTCCCCCGGATCATGGGCAGGACCGTCCAGGTTCCGGGAGTGATCTCCATCCTGGCCATCCTCGTCGGCGGCGCCCTCATGGGAATCATCGGCGCGCTCGTCGCCATACCGACAGCAGCAGCGATCCGGCTGCTACTCAACGAGGTAACCTTCCGGCGCCTGGACACCAGCTGACCCGCGTGATCGGTGTCTGTCTCTGGCCTATTTGGCCAGGCTGGATACGAGGTTGATGGATGTCGCGATGATGACGGCGCCCAGGGGGAACGACATCCACGCGTGCCGCAGGGCCAGCCGCCGCATCGGCTTGGAGCCGATGTTGGTGTCTGAGACCTGGAAGGTCATGCCGATCGTGAAGGCGAGGTAGGCGAAGTCGCCGTAGTCCGGGTCGTCGTCCTCGTTGAAGTCAATACCGCCAGTTTCGCCCGAGTAATAAAGACGCGCGTATTTCAACGTGAAGACCGTGTGGACCAGGGTCCAGGACACGAATACCGAGACGAGCGCGAAGCCGACCTGCACGTACTTCTGGGCGCCGGTCATCCCGCCGGCGCCCATTAGCAGGACGCCGACCGCGATCAGGCTGGCGATCGCCGCGCCGAGCAGCACGAGGTCGGCCACAGCGACACTCGGATCCTCTCGCTTGGCGTGGCTAGCCGTCTCGTCCGGGCTCAGCCGCCAGACGGTGAGCCACGTCCACGCGCAGAAGACCAGTGCCAGGATGTCCCAGCCAGCCAGCGGCGCATCCAGGGCCGCGCCCAACGCGGCCACCACCGCGCCCGCGGTGACGGCCGCGCCAAGCGATACCAGCAGCTTGGTGCGGGCCCGTGATCCCCGGGAAGCTGGCGCGGGGCCCGCGGATTCAAGTTGCATGACACCAGGCTGGCACATCCCGAGCCGGGCGGCCGACCATCGCCCGACGGCCGAACGGAGGGAAATGCCAAGAGCACGCCCCAGAGGGAGACGAGCACGTCGGCGGGATCGGACGCCCTACCGCACCTGAGCGCGCGCGCACGGCCGCGCCACGCCGCTGACGGCTTGCCCGCAATCATGGGCTCTGCCGCCTAACTCGTTGTGCGGCATTCCGGCTGGCCCCGCGAGTAGGGTCTGAGGCCATGGCACCCCCCTCCATCGAAATCAAGGCTTCCGAACTCGCCGGTACAGCGATGTCGAGCCCGGCGCTTGCCCGCGCCCGCAGCCTGGCCGCGTGGGTTGGCCAGGGCAGGGCACTGACCGCGAGCGGCGTGCTGCGCCCGGCAGATGCCGTGCAGGCCTGCCGTAACCTCGGCATCGACTTGCCGGGGGCGCGACTGCGCAGCGCGCTCGACGTCTGGGAGCTGATGCGGGACTGGACGACGGCGATCGGCGCCGGGCTCATCGAGATCGACGGACGGCGGGCATGGGCGACACCCGATTTGCCGGGCGCGGCCGGGTCGCCGCCCGATCCGCACGCCGTCCTGACGGCGTGGCTCAGGGCCGCGACGGTCACGCTTGACCTGGACGACGAGCCATGCGTCGATTGCCTGACCGTGCTGCACCAGTTGCGCGCAGTGGCCGGGCCGGTCACTATGGAGCAGCTCGGCGCTGCGGTCGCGGCGGAACTCGGACAGGGAGAGCCGGAGACGCCAGCTGACGGGCCATGCCCGGCCTGCGGTCAGGTCCACCGTGACCTCTTCGATCTGGCCGGGTTCCTTGACGACGACGAGGACGAGGACGACGCGGGCGCGCACACCGCTGACATGGTGCTGGGACTGCTCGACTTCGGTGCGGCCTACCACGACGACGGGGCGGTGGAGCTGACGCAGCTGGGCCTGCTCCTCGCCGAGTCGGTGTTCCAGCATTACGCCGTGCCGCCCGACGCGGACACCGCGACCGTGATGTCCTCGCTCACCGGCATCCCGCCGACCGTCGCCGCTACCTTGGCCCAGCCGTGGCTCAGTGCACGATCGGCGCCAGACGCGGCCGACCAGCTGATCACGTTCGCCAACTCAGCGGAAGGGCACGAGCGGGTCGCTGCCCTCGCGCTCGCGAGGGCGCTCGGAACGGACGCAGCGAAGGCATGGCAGGACTGGGCCAAGCGACCCGGGATCGGCGCATACGCCCGCCAGTGGCTGGCGGAGCAGGGCGAGCCGGTCGCCATTGATCCAGCCGACGATGCCTGGCTGATCATCGATGCGCTGTGCGCGATGATCGATACGCTGACGGACACCATCCCGCAGTACTTGATGCGCGCCATGATGGCCCAACAGCTCGGCGATCAAGCCGCCGAGGCGGCAGAACTGGCGTCCGGCTCGGGCCATCCCAGAGCCGCCGATGTCGTGGCCCTGCTCACCGGACAGTCGACCGCGACACCGATCACAATCCGGCCACCGCTGGCGACGCGGCGCGGTCAAACCGGAACTTCGGGGGAACGCGTAGCCGCGGCGCGGACTGACACCATCGTGTACCAGCTCAAGATCACGCTGCGCGGGGTATCGAAGCCCCCGGTGTGGCGGCGCGTGCTCGTGCCAGCCGACATCACGCTTCGGCAGTTGCATGAGGTCATCCAGCGGGTGATGGGCTGGGGTGACTGTCACCTTCACGTATTCACCACGGGCTGGCAGGAGTACGGCTCGCCCGATCCTGACCTCGGGCACGTCAGCGATCAGAAGGTCCGCCTGGCGCAGGTGCTTAACGGGCAGGGAGACCGGCTCCGCTACACCTACGACTTCGGCGATGACTGGGAGCACGATGTCGTCGCTGAGCAGTCCCTAATCGCGGAGCCCGGCCAGGCCTATCCCCGGTGCGTCGCCGGGAAGGGAGCGTGCCCGCCGGAGGATTGCGGTGGCCCCTGGAGTTACGCCGCGCTCAAGGAGATCCTCGCCGACGCCTCACATGACGAGCACGAGGACATGCTTGACTGGCTCGGCCTGGAGTCCGGTGATGAGTTCGATCCGAAGGAATTCTCGGTCGCCGACGCGGACGCGGAACTGCGCCGCTTCCCCTGAGGCGGACGCGGCCTGCAGCCCGTTGGCGACGAAGAAGATCTCGGCCGCGGTCACGATCGATCCCGCCGCCATGAGCGCCGACAGGCCGCGTTCGAGCGGCCGGTTCCGTCAGCTGCCCAACCCGGCTGAGCCGGACAGTAGTACCGGCGAGGCTAGGCCAGGTTCACAAGGCGCTCTGCTCGCCATCCCCGGCAACTATTTCCCTTGAACCGGTGCCGCAGTCGACTCTACCTAGGTAGAGTTCCAGCATGCAAGCGCTACAGCGGGCGCCGGCTACCCGGCTGGCTGGCGAGAGCTCGTGACCGAGCGGCTGACCTGGGCTCTGGCCTGGGTCATTGACCGGGCGGCGCGGTTGCTGCCGCCGGGGCGGCGGCACTGGGCGAAGGCGGTGCAGGCCGAGGCAGGCCAGGTTCCGGCCGGGTGGCCGCGCCTGGGCTGGCTGGCGGGCGGGGTGTGGCTGGTGGCAAGGGAGGCAGGAATGGCGCGCAAGATCGGGTACTGGATCGGGGCAGCGGCGGTGACGGCGGCGGTCGCGTGGGTGGTGTGGCTGAGCTGGCGAGTCACTGACCCGGAGAGCGGCACCGACCGGATCAGGGTCGGTGTGGGAGCGATCGCGCTGATCGGGCTGCCGTGGGTCGCCCGGCGGTCCGGTTTGTTCGGCCCGGTCAGCGACGCCATCGCGGCTCGGCTCGTCCGGGTCGCAGGCTGCGCGGCGATCTGCGGCCTTGGCCTGGGCATCCTGCGCGTGGACCGGCACGTCGGACTCGGCAGCGTCCTCGGCTCGGGCAAGCTCAACTGGGGGCAAGAGGCCGGCGGGCTGGTCGTGCTCATCGTCGGCCTGGCCGCACCGCTCATCCTCAAGGCCAGGCGCCCGCAGACAGGGCGCGAGGTGCTCTGGGGGATCGTCGCCTGCGCTGCTGTCACGGCACTGCTGATAGTGCCACTTCAGGCGCTCGTGGCTGGCTACGTGGCCATGATCTTCGCCGCGACCTCGCGACGGTCGCCGGTGGCGCCGCCGACGCTGACTGCGGGCCTCATCGCCGGCATCCCCACGGCCGCGGTCCTTTGCGCGCTCCTGTTCGTATCCGGCAATCTTTACGGCCTGCTGTTCCTCGCGGCGATCGTGGCGTTGCTGATCGCCGGTCTCGCCGGCGCGGCGGCCGCCTCGCTGGTGACCGGGATCGAGGATCCGGACGAACTGCGAGCCGCGCGGATCCGCCAGGGCACGCTCGCAGGAGCGACGGCCGGAGCCGTCGGCGGCCTCGCGTCCTCGGCGATCTTCCTGATCCTCGGGGCCATGATGGTCGCTGGCCCGCTGGTCGGCATGGCCGGCGGTGCGCTCGGCGCCGCGATCGCGGCTGACCATCGGCTCAAGTCGCGCCCCGCCCGCTCCATCCCGGCCGGCCAATTCGCCCCTAACTCCTGATCCGCTTCAAGGCGAGTGGGCCCGCGAGATCTGACGATCTTCCCGTGTTCTGGCCCCGTAGCGGCCGCACGCGGACCCAGCGTCGGCTGCCGCGCCTGGCGGGCGCGGCAGCCGACGGGTGAGTGACTAGCCGAGCTTGCGCAGCGCCGCGATGAAGTCCTGCCCGTTGGGCGTGCCGACGCCGGTCATGTTGTCGTAGCCCTTGAGCGTGACCTGCCCGGTGTAGCCCTCCATGCTGAAGCTCTGGTCATCGAAGGTGGTCAGCGCGGTGATGCCGCACGCATCAGCGCCGCACGCCGTACCGCGGTACAGCGCCGGAGTCCGGCTGGTGATCGGCAGCACGTCATCGAGAGCGCTGGTCCCGACCAGCTTGTAGAGGACCGGGTTCAGGAATCCGAACGAGCTGGCCTGCCCCTGCTGGGCGGCAGCCACTATGCCGGCCACGAGCGGTGAGGCCACGCTGGTCCCGCCGATGTCCGACTGGCTGTAGACGGGCGGCTTGTTGTTCGGGAACGACAGCGCGCCGAGCGCGACCCCGGTGAACGGGTCAGCGTCGGCGCTGATGTCAGGAGCGGACCGGACGAGGCCGCCGCGGTTACCTGGCGCCGCCGACAGCGCCGCCGGGACGATGCCCTTCTGGTAGGCCGGCTGCTTCCACAGCAGGCTCGGACCGCCGCCGCTAGCGCTCTGCTCGCCGAGGAATTCCCACGTGCCGTCGGTCAGCTCTGATATGCCGGTCGACCAGCCGGTCTCGAACAGGCGGTCGCCGGTCTTGCCGATCGCGAGCGTGGTGCCGCCGACCCCGATGGCGTCCGGGTCGCTCGACGGGGACAAGATGCCAGAACCGTCGCCGGCCGAGAAGTACATCCCGACGCCCTCGGCGGCCGCGCGCAGCAGGTAGGCGTGCTCGATGTCGGTGAGGTAAGCGGGCTGCGACTCGTCGTCGCCCTCCCACGAGTTCGAGGCTATGGTCGCCAGCGGATGGGAGCCGCTGCCGAGCACGGCGAGATCGGCGTCGAACAGGCCCTGCAGGCCGAAGTCGCCCTCGTTGCAGCTGTCACCGCCGACCACCAGTTGGCTAGCGTCGGGCGCCATCGCGTACGAGACCTCGACGTCCAATTGCTCTTCCCCGTCGAAGAAGTCGCCGCACTGCGTGCCCGAGCCCAGTGACAGCTCCGCGTACCGCTCGCTTGACGGCACGGGCAGGCCGTTGGCCGCCGCGTAGTCCTGCAACGTGAGGAACATGTCCTGGGTCAGGCCCAGCTCTATCAGGGCAACGGTCTGGCCCTTGCCGGTGTTGACCGTGTTGGCGCCGTAGGCGGTCCTGATCAGGGAGCCGCTGTAGCCGCACGACTCGGTCGGGAACGACGTGGTCCCGAACTGCTTGGGCAGGCCGCTCACGATGTGCTGCCCGTAGTAGTTCGAGCAGGGGATGACCGGTGCCTTAGCGCCGACCTCCACCCGGCTGACGCCAGGCCGGCTTCCAGGCCCTTCGATCGGCAGGGTCGGCGCGGCGTTGTCCAGGCCGGTCACGCCGATCACGCTGCCGGCCAGCGAACGGGGAATGGACACCGCGCGGTTGTTGGCGCGCAGGGTATACGGGCCGGCGTTGACCGCGGCCGATGACCGGTAGAGCTGGAGCTGGACGTGGAATGCCCGGTCGATCGCGGCGACCGGTGCCGTGGCCCTGACGTACGAGCGCCCGGCATCGGTGTGCACGCCGGTGAAGCCCTGCGAACCGAGCCAGGAGGCGACCTTATGCGCCTGGCTCTGGCTCGCCCCGAAGCGAGCCGTGTAACTCGCGGGGCTCAGGTAGTGGTGGAACATCCGGTTGCCCGGGGTGCTCACGGCAGCGGCGTAACGCTGCGCTGCTGCCGTCCGTGGACGCAGCCACACCTGGATGGACAGCCGCTGCGACGCCGATGCGTTGCCGATGACCGCGGCATGATTGGTGAACGGGACAGCGCTGCCAGGCACCATGGTGTCCGCCGCCTTAGGCGCGGCCGCAGCCACCCCGCTAGCGCCAGTCATCATCATGCCTACCACCGCTGTGGCGGCGATGCCCGCGGTAATAGTCCGTTTTCTGACCATTGTCTCCCTATCCGTCCTGCCGTCGCTGAACCCAGCCCGAGAGCCAGGCGCACGTTTCCCAATGAACGGTCTATACCCTCCCGAATAGGAAAGGAAGAAGCTGGCGCCCGCTGAAATAAGACCCGCGGCCCGAGCCACGGCACCAGCTGGAAGCTCTTGGACACTCCCGACCTCACCTGACGCGCACCAGTCAGAAGGTCCGCAACTGACGGTAAGGGACGCGCTCTTGCCAGGGAACCCAGGTGGCGGCGCGGGCGGGCGTGATCATGCGGCCGATCGGGCTCGCCACGCAGAGCCCGTCCAGGTCCGCTCCCCCGGCCGCCCGCAGGGCAAGGCCGACGATGGCGGCACCGATGCCCAGCGGCTCGATGTCCCAGGTGCCGCCGTGGATGCCAGCCCGCACCAGCTCGACCCCCGCCGGGGTGCCGTTCCGCGACACCATCTTGACCTCGCCGAGGCGGCCGGCCTCGCGCAGCGCCTCCACGGCACCGCGCAGCGTCTCGTCGTTGAACGGCACCAGGCCGTCGAGCTGGCTGAAGTCGGCGAGCAGGTTGGCGGTCTTCTCCTTGCCGCCCGAGGCGACGTCAGTGGTGTTCTTGTAGCGGGGATCCTCGGGGTCGTTCACGGTCACCAGGCCAGCCGCGTCCAGGCCGTGCCTGATGCCGAGCAGCAACTCGATGTCGTCCACCACGTCAGGCCCGCCGACCACGGCGACGCGCGCCCCTGGCGGCAGCAGCGTGGCCAGGTACTGCGCCATGTAGACGCCGTGATTGAAGTTCGGGTAGACGACGCAGGCGTCCACGTCGAACCTGGGCCGTTCCAGGCTGACCACCGGCACGCCCTGACCGCGCGCGTAGGCCACCGCCGCGGCGGGCGTGTCCGGGTCCACCACCCAGATGACGATCGCGTCGAACCCGGCGTCGGCCCCGGCCCGCACCGGCTGGCCGGCTTGCTCCCGCCAGCCGGTTGCGGCGAAGTCGGCGTAGGCGACCCGCAGTTCGGTGCCGTGCTCGGCCAGCGTGGCCTCGAGCCCGTGGCCGATCGCATCTACGGCCGCGTTCGCGCCGTAGGGCATCGGGCTGACGTACAGCACTCGCGTCATGCTGCCGCTCCAGGCGCCGGATCGTGCGGGCCTTGGCCGCCAGCGCCCGCGCGACCGGCATCTGAGGGTGCCTCCTTAAGCTTCGCGGGTAGCGCGGCCGACAGCACCTCGCAGCCGTCCGCTGTCACCAGCACCTGCTGCTCGAACACGAAGATCCCGGCCAGCCCGCCGTCCGGGTGCGGCGGCGCGAGTATCGGCTCGAGGCAGAGCACCATGCCCGGCCGCACCGCGACGTCGTCATCAGGGTCGTCGTGCTCGGTGATCAGCGGGCGCTCCCAGAGCTCAAGTCCGATCCCGTGCCCGCCGACCGCGCCGACCTCGTCGGTCACGCCCGCGTCGGCGACGTACGCCTTCGCCGCCTTGAGCAGCTGCGACACCCGGACGCCAGGCCGGAGCGCATCGATCATGGCCTGAGTCGCGCCGGCCGCGACCTCGGCGTAGCGGCGGTCCTGCGGCCTGACCTGGCCGACGCCGATGAGGCGCAGGATGTCGGAGACGTAGCCGTCGCAGGCCCCGCCACCATCGACGAACACGATGTCGCCATCGGCGATCACGTTGTCCGAGGCGGGCGAGTCGACCAGCGGGTAGCGGGTGCGCCCGGACACGCAGTTCACGAACAGGGGCTTGGTGCCGGCCGTGGTGCCGTTGGCGTGCATCACCGAGGCGATGATCGCCACGAGTTCCTTCTCGGTCATCCCGGCCCTGGCCGCGTCCAGGCCTGCCTGGTAGCCGGCGGTCGCGGCCTGGACGGACGTCCTGATCCGCTCGATCTCGGCCTGGCTCTTGCGCATGCGCAGCGCCGAGAGCAGCCGGCTCGCGTCGCGCGCCTCGCCGCTGAGCGAGGTGACCTGGTCGGCGATGACCTTGGGCAGCGCCATGATGCTGGCCGGGCCGAGCTCATAGCCCACCCGGCCCGGCACCGCGCCGATCGCGGCGAGGTGCCCGGCGACCTTCGCCGGAAGCTCGGTGACCTGCCGGTAGGTGTCGGCCGTCCCGGCCCAGGACGTGCCCGCCGCGCAGCCCGCGTCGAACGCTGAGGCGATGAGCACGGCCAGGCGCGGATCCCTCGGCGCGATGAAGATCGTCGGCAGCCAGCGGCCTACCGCCCAGATCACCGAGTTGTAGCCGGACAGGTAACGGACCGGCTCCTCCTGGGTGAGTACCAGGGCATCGAGGCCTTCAGCATCCATGAGCGCGGCCAGCCTGGCGTACCTTTGCCGGTACTCCGCGGGCGGGAAGTCCGGCCAGGCCGGCTCCCGCTCGCCGAGGTCAAGGCCGGCCCCGTCGTTCCCTTCGATCGCGTCGAGGGCGTGGTCGAAGTTCATTCGCCTGGCCTCACGACCGCACGGCCGGCTCGGGCCCCGCCCGGTCGTCGCCGCCCGGGTCGGTCAGCACGGACTTGTCCCGCAGGCTGATGTACCACCAGATGATGCCGACGACGATCAGGCCGATGCCGAGGTCCTCGATTACCGGCAGCGGGCCGAGCGTAGGATTGGTGACCTCACGCGGCCAGGCGGCATCGATCAGGATGATCACCGTCCATACCAGGCCCGCCACCGTCACCGGCAGCCCCCACTTGCCGAGGTTGAACTTCGCCGGCTCGTGCGGCCAGCCCTGCAGCCTGCGCAGTAGCTGGGAGCCGAGTACCAGGATGTAGGGGATGATGATCAGCGCCGTGATGGCCGCAACGATCACGGGGATCCGCTTGATGAAGATGAGCGGGAGGATGCACAGCACGGTCGCGACCACGATCGCGCCGATCGGCTCGCCGCTGCGCCCCGACAGCCTGGTGAGGAACCCCGAGCCGGGAAGCTGGTCGTTGCGGGCCATCCCGTAGATCATCCGCACGATCGTGGCCAGGGTCGCCACCGCCGTGCTGAACACCGCGACGAGAGCGCCGACCAGGAAGATCTTCGCGAACGCCGACCCGAGGGCCGAGGTGAGCACATCAGGGATCAGGTTCGGGTCCGCCATCGCCGACTTCACGCCGGGGATGGCGAGCAGCAAGGCGAAGTCGAAGATGAACAGCACGAGCGCGGTTCCGGCAAGCCCGGCGATTATGGCCTGGCTCGGCTTGATGCGGGCCTTGCTGGTCTCCTCGGCGAAGGCGCCCGCCGTCTCGAATCCGACTAGCTGGGTCACGACCAGCGCGACGACGACCAGGAACGGGGCCAGGTAGCTGCCGGTGCCGGCGACGCCGCCGGTGTTGGCGAGCACGGAGATGCTCTGATGGGTGTGCAGCAGCAGGCCGACAGCCGCGCCGAGCAGCACCAGGAGCTCGAGCACGACGCCAATGCTGTTCAAGAGCGCGACCACGCGAACGCTCGTCGCCATGACCACCGCCGCTATGAGCGTGGTGATGATCGAGATGACCACCAAGGTCGTGGTCGTCAGCTTGAGGCTAGTGAACACCCCGCAAGGCGAGACTGCTTACCTGGACGCGGACCTTCGAGATACCTCGGCGATCCTGAGCGCCGCCGCTCGCACCCTTGACTTCAAGCGCCCCATAGCGCTGATGCTGCTGATCATCTTGCACCTGATCCCTGATGCCGACGATCCGCATGGCCTGGTGGCCGGGCTCCTCGATGCCTTGCCATCGGGGAGCTACCTGGTCCTTGCCCACCCGGCGAGCGACATCAGGGCCGCCGAGATGGCGGAGATGACCAAGCGCGTGAACCAGCGGATGAGCGGCCAGGGAGCGACCATGCGCGATCTGGGCTCGATCACCCGCTTCTTCGACGGCCTTGACCTGCTTCCGCCCGGCGTGGTCCAGCCCCAGCAATGGCGCCCCGAACCGGGCCCGTCCGGCCCTTCCCAGGTCACCGCATGGTGCGGCGTCGCCAGGAAGCCCTAACGAAACCACGACCGGCATGCCTTACTCGGGTACCGCCATCTCGCCGAGAGCTGACCAGTCGTCCTGGGGCACGGTCAAGTTGACGATCTGCGGCGTCCTGGCCAGGTGCGGCGGCAGCGTCTGCTGAGCCTTCCTGAAGTGACCGGACTGCACGTGGGCGGCCCCAGCCGCGTCGTCGCTGAAGGCCAGCTGGTCTCCAGTCCCGCTCCCGCCGACTCCCCGCGCCCGCCGTTCCGTCACGAGTGACCTTACTCCCGGCTGATGCTCAGCTCCCTGCCAGCGAGTCCTCGCTCGTTCCGCCGCCGGCCGGCTACCGGCCTGGGTGCGCGGCCAGGGCCACGGCGCCGTCCAGCGGGCTGAGCCTGGACCTGGTGAGGCGGACCGGCGGCGGGCCGAGGCGCTCAAGGGCGCTCTGGTAGCAGCGCCGGGCGACATCGCTTTGCCACACTCCCCCGGCGAGGGCGACCTCGACCAGGCCGCGCCCAGGCCCATGCCGTCCGATATGGCGGCTTGTCGTCGCCGCGAGCCCTGACATCTCGGCGCTGAGCTGCGTCAGGGCCCAGTCCTGGCCGGCGCGCGCGGCCGTGGTGAGGACCGGCGCGGCCCGCGCCAGCAGTTCCGGCGGGCTGGCGGCCGAGCTGACGAGCCGGACGATCTGGCGCCAGTCGGCCGACCCGACCGCCTCCGCTACCTGAGCGGCGAACTCGCTGGCCGGGGCGCCCGGATCGTCGCAGTACCACTCCAAGGCGGCCCGCCCCAGCCGGGCGGCCGACCCGTGGTCGCCGAGGATCCAGCCTCGCCCGCCGCTGAGCCGGTACGCGCCGTCGTCGCCCCGGCTGCAGACCAGCGATCCCGTCCCGGCGATGACCAGCACGTCGGTGCCGTCAGGAGCGGCCTTCATGGCCGCTACGTAGTCCGGGCGTACCGCTATCTCGCGGCAGCTCGTCAGGTCCGCTAGCAGGGCGCCGACTCGCTGGCGCTGGTCAGCGCTTTGCGTTCCCGACACGCAGGCCACGATCCGAGCCGCCTCCGGGCAGCCGGCCAGCGCGGCCGCGTAGCTCGCTCGCAGCGCGCCGTCGCTGGCCACGACCGGGTTCCCTGGTCCGCCGGTCCCCTCGAACAGCGTCAGCCCGGCGGCGCTGACCGCCCGCACCCGCACGCTGCTTCCGCCGGCGTCGATGCCGACTACCGCGTCGATCACTCTTGCTACCTGGCCTGGGCAGGGTCACCGGGCGGAGTGACGAGCTCGTCGATCCTGGGCGCGAGCTGGTCGATGGACACGGGGACGGCCCGCTCGGCCTGGTCGCCTTCCAGCAGCCAGTGCCGGCCTGGCGCGGCGGCCGTGATGAGGCTGCGGATCGCCACCTGCTCGCCAATCGGGTGCACGACGCGCAGGAAGTGCACGCTGGCGAAGCCGGGCGCCGCCTGCGCCGAAGGTACCGGGCCGCCGGGCGGCAGCTCGGCTCGTCGGCGCGGGTCGGCGGTATCGGCCGGATCGACGCCGCACCACCGGCCCACGAGCCTGGCCGCGTTCGGCTGCCACAGCGCGGTGAACGGGGGCAGCCGGCCATCGGGGCTTGACGCGATCTCGAGCAGCACGGCGGACGGGCGGTAGGCGGCGTACATCCGGCCGATCAGCCGCCAGCCCGCCGCGGCCGGCTCTGGCCGGGTCGGCTCGGGCGAGCTGAGCGCCTCGGCCACCCAGCACGGCTGGGACCTCATCCGGGTGACGAGGGCCAGGTCGCCGAGGATAGTCACCGGTCGCACGCCGCCTGGGCTCATGGGGTCCGCGGCGACGCCGCCCAGCTCGTCAGCGAGGGTTCCGGTCCCTCGGTCGGGCGGACCGGGCCTGATGAACCCTCGCTTCTCCAGCCCGGCCGCCGCGGCGGCGAGGATCTCGGCATCCCGTCCGGTGCCGGCGGCCGGTGCCTCCGGGCCGGCGGCGAGCCTTGCTAGCAGCGGGCTGACCGACTGCAGGGCGGGCCCGCGCTCGCGGTCGGGCAGGGAACTCGGGTCGACGGCGACGCAGTCAAGCTCGGCCTGGGTGAAGGGCTCGAGCACCAGCTCGCCAGCGTCGTAGACCTGACGCCAGCGCAAGGACAGCGGCAGCGTCGCCGGGGAGCGCCGGTTGCCGAGCCTGCTCATCGCCCGTACTGTCGCAGCGCGCCCTTGATCGTCGCGGCCGTGTCCTGCGGGTCGGGGACCGAAAGCGTCAGGAACTTGAACTGGTCCTGGCCATCGAGGTAGATCTCGATCGTCGGCTCCCCGCGGCGGGCGCAGACCAGCAAGCCGCCATGGCGGTCAAGCACGTGCTTCTTGCTAGTGAAGCCCAGCGGCTTGCCGGGAACGGCCCGGCTGACGTGCTCAAGCGGGATCGACAGCTTCCACGGATCGTTGCTGCTGGTCAGCAGCAACGCGTCGCCGTCGGTCACGGCGACCTCAAGGAAGCCGCCACTTACCTGGACATCGATCACCGGGGCCTCACTACCAGGAGAGCGGATCGAGTGCGCTCGTCAGTTTATCCACTTCGTGGTTCGCCCAGTTCCCGGCCGCGTTCAGCGCGTCGTTGACCGCGTGGGTGACGTCGCCCCAATGCTGATAGACATATTCGCCGGCGAAATAGCCCGCCGTCCCGATCAGCACGCCGCCGACGACGACATCGACGCCGGGGATCGCCATCGCGGTCGTGGCCAGGCCGACGTCCAGGCTGCTGCCCAGGGCCAGCCCCGACGCGGCGAAGTTCGCCGTCGCCATCGCCCGGTCGGTGTCGCCGCCGAGCACGCCGCCAGGGCCGAACGAAGGAGTGGGGGCGATGAACGTGATCACGTCGGCCGCCATGCCCACGCCCAGGCCGACCTTGCCGAACAGCGCCATCAGGCCAGGGTCGTCGGCAGCGGGGCGGATCGCGTCCTGGAACTCGGTGAGCGCCTTGACGTTGCCGTCCTTGGCCGCGTTGAAGGCATCCTGAGCGCTGTAGAAGCCGCTGCTGAAAAAGCCCTGCCGGCTCATCACGGCGTCAATGGCGGCGTCGTAGGTGTCGGTCGCCTTGCCAAGATCGGCCTCGGACTCCAGGTAGGTCACCCCGGACCTGGTCATGACGACAGCGCCGAACGCGCCCCAGCCATTCAGCAGCGGGCCAGCCCAGTTATTGCCGGTGGCCAGGACGTTGATGACCGTCGTCCAGGCCGACCCGCCCGGCTGGGCCGAAGCGCCGCCGCGAACGGGCCTGGCCGACTTGCCCATGAGGTCCGTCGACGCCGCGTTGAACGCGGCGCCTGCCTTCGTCACGGCCTGCCGGGCCTGTTCCTTCGCCTGCGAGCACAGCGTGACCGCGCGCGAGTAGTCAGCCTCGTACGCCGCCAGCAGCGCGCTCGCCCGGCCCGACGCGGCGTCCGCCGTCGACTGCTTGTCGCTCGCCGTGGTGCGGGCGGATTCGGCCGCCTGCCTGGCCGACACCGAGTGCGGGTTCGCGTCAGCATTCACCTGGGCGGTCGACGACGCGGTCGCCGCGTCCTCAGCGTCCGTCTGCGCCTGCTCCGCCGCGGCCTGCGCGGCCAGGTAGGCGCGGGCCGCGGCGTTGGACGTCGCGACAGCGGCGTTGGCCTGGCGCGCCGTCTGCTGCGCGTGCGTCAGGTCGGCGGAGAACGCGTGCAGCGCCGTCGCGCCCTTCGCCAAGGCGTCCGCGGTCAGCGTGTACACCGCAGCCAGGTCGTTGGTCGCGGACACATAGCTTGCCGCTCCGGCGCCTGTCCACACGCCGCCACCGGCCTGGCCCGCGATGCCGGCCAGGCGGGCCCGCTGCCGCTCGATCTCGCCGTGCGCGGCGGCGTACTTGCCGGCGGCGCCGGACAGCGCACCTGGGTCGCCGGGGGGCACGGGGATCGGGCTGAGGAACAGTACCCCTGACCCTCCACCGTCGTCTGGGATCATCGCAGCCAGCCTTCCGGCCTAGCGAGCTGCCGGGCAGCCCTCAATGGTCATGGGCATCTGAGCGGTATCCGTGCCCGTATACGCGAGCGACCCGCTTGACGTGGCGCTGCTCAGCCTGGTCGCGCAATCGTCCAGGCAGCCAAGCGCGCCAGTGAGCAGCGACTGCAGGAGCGAGAACGCGCCCGCGGCCGGATCCTGGCAGCCCGCCGCCGCGTCAGCCGCACCCGACAGGCTGCCGCGAACCGACGACGTGCTGCCCGCCACACCGGAGATGTCCGCGGCAATGGCTTCGATGGCGGCGGCGTCTACCGTGATCGCGCCGCCGCCGGCTCCGATCAGCATCGCGGCAGGCCTCAGCGGAAGCTGGCGCCGACTTGGCTGTCGTTGGTCTCGTAAGCGACCGAGGCGCGCTGCATCAGCACGCTGATGTCCTCGAGCGCCTGGTGCAGCTGGCGAGATGAGGTCTGCCACTGCTGCCACAGCGCGAGGAACCTCGCCTGGCCGGTGCCTGCCCAGTCACTGCCGAGCGGCGCGACCTGAGAGGCCAGCTGGGACAGCGTCGAGTCGATCGTGCCAGCGCCGCCCCGCAGCTGAGCCGACACGCCTGCGAGCTGCTCGGGGGTGACGCGGATGAGTCCTGACATCAGATTCTCCTCTGCCATTGTGTCGTGATCCGTGGTCATCGGGATCATGACCGTCGCCGACGTTAACCTATGGCAATACCCATGCGATCAAATGCGAGTATATCTCGCTTTCCGCAATCTTTCATCGTCGTTTGCCTCCAAAACAGCGAGACGTACGGATGGCCCTGGCCGTCGCCGGTGCAGTAGCCGGGCAGCGGCCCTGGAGGGCCGGCCGCGCCGGAGACATGCGGTGCATAAGGCGGGGGTAGGCGAGGCGGACGCGGCCGGGTACCCGGCCGCGTCCGGTGCCGTGGGGCTGACCGGAGGGTCGCCGTCAGGGTCGCCCACGGTGATGCCGGCCGGGCGGCGTGTACGTCCTCAGCAGGTCGCTCGCCGGCACAGCCACGAAGGCCGCCCGCCGCAACAATGCTCGCCCGCTATCGGCAGGATAGCCTTAAGGCCGACGGACGTTAATTCACCAAGTATTCGGCAGTCGTCTACCACGGCGCCGCGAACCCCGGTGATGGCGCGCCCGTTACTGCGCACAGATCCTTTACGGCGGGGACCACGACATGCTTGCCCAGCCGCAACGTAGTCCCGGAGTTGCTGTTATAACGACAACCGCGGGACTACGTTGCGGTTCGAAGCGGGCTGGCACCAATCCATAGCGCGTTTCCGCATCGGATTTTCCGGACAACCCACGCTCCGATCGGCCAGCGCCGACATATCCTGTATTAATGCAGCAGCTAGAACCTGATGACGCTCAAACACCCGTGCTCCTAGCCCAATTGCGCAACGTGCTCATCAGCGAGGAAGTGACTGAGGGCGTGAACCTGCACCTGAGCAGCCAGGACGATGTCGTGCTCGTGCAGCTCATGGCCGTCGACGTCAGGCGGCTCGGCCTGCTGCTTGCCGCCTTGTCCGATCCGGCCGAGCTGGCCGAGCCAGCCAGCCTGTCCCGCCGGATTACCCCAGGCGGCAATGACGGCGCGAACGGCCGGTGGCAGTTCGAGCTGATATCCGGCCGCTACCCGGCCAGCGACGAGATCGTCTTCTCGGCCAAGATCCGCCTGCCCGCCAGCGACCTCCCCGAGGTCGTCACCCGCCTGCGCTAGGCACCGTCACCCCACCGACCTGGACCTGAATCAGCGCGTCTGCGACTGGGTATTAGCGCTACTGATTGGTCGCATCCCTTATTAAGGGCTAGGTATGTCGAACGTTGCTTATACTTTGTTTTGAGCATCGGGTGTCGCAGATGCGGTCCGAAGCAGTAGTGGCGGAACTGGTGATCGATGCCGCGGCGCGGCAGGATGGCGTCATGTCCGCTCAGGAGATCGACCAGTACCTCGACGACCTGGAAGAACCAAAGAAGACGACGCTGACCAGGCTGCGCCAGACGATCCTCGATATCCTGCCCGAGGCCGACCAGGGCATCTCCTACGGCGTCCCGGCGTTCAAGGTCGGCGGAAAGACGATCGCCGGGTTCGCCGCCTTTAAGAACCACCTCAGCTACCTGCCCCACAGCGGCTCGGTGTTTCCCCAGCTCAGCGCCGAGCTCGAGGGATACTCGACCTCACCGGGAGCGTTGCGCTTCGGTGTGGACGAGCCTCTTCCTGCGCCGCTGGTACGAAAGCTGATCGCCACGCGACTCCGGCAAGCCTTTCCTACCTGACGGCGGCAGCGGGGTTGCCGACAGGGAACTGCGTGCCGCTGATCTGGTAGACGGAGCCGTCGGTGGTGGCGATAACGGTGCCGTCGGGGCCGAGGATGTGCAGCGCGGGGTCGGTGCGACCCGATGGTTCGGGCGGCCCGAGTCGTTTGTAACGAAGCACCAGTCGGTGATTCCTGGCCAGGACGCAGAGGACTAGCGCATCGACCCGCCGCGGGAAGGCCTGGGCGCATGCCGGTCCGAGCGTGCTTCCCCAGGAGACCCCAGGACCGTCCACTTGCATCCACAAGATCCTCCGCGTGAAGTCGCGTCCTATAATCTTTAGCTAGGCTAACTAATGAGGTGATGACGTGAGCAGTGGCCTGGCAGGGACACCCGGCCGGTTCAGGTTGAAGGGCATCGCCTTGTCCTTGCGGAACCGGAACTACCGCCTGTACTTCGCTGGCCAGTTGGTCTCCGTGATGGGTACCTGGATGCAGACGGTGGCGCTGGCTTTCCTGGTGCTGAAGCTGACTGGGAGCGGTACTGACCTCGGGCTGGCCACGGCGGCCCGGTTCATGCCCATCTTCGTGTTCGGGCCCTTCGGCGGGCTGATCGCCGACCGGCTGGACAAGCGGCGCGTCCTGTACGTCACCCAGACGCTCTCTGGTCTTGTAGCTGGGGTCTTCGCGCTGCTGATCGGCCTCGACGTCATCAAGATGTGGATCGTCTACGTCCTCGCACTGGTGCTCGGCGGCATCAACGTCTTCGACAATCCCGCCCGGCAGAGTTTCATCCCCGAGATGGTCCGGCCGGAGGAACTGTCGAACGCGATCACGCTCAACTCTGTATCGCTCAACTTGGCGCGGGTGTTCGGGGCGGCCCTTGGCGGATTGTTCGTGGCCGTGCTTGGCCTGGTCACGTGCTTCGCCCTTAACGGAGTCTCGTTCGCGGCAGTGCTGGTCTCGCTACTCCTGATGCGCACGGCCGAGCTGTTCCCCGCGCAGCGAGCGCGAAGAGAGAAAGGCCAGATTCGGGCCGGCCTGCACTACGTGCGGCGAACACCCGAACTGCTCGTGCCATTGATCATGATCACCGTCGTGGGCACGCTGGCCTGGGAGTTCCAGGTGACGTTGCCGTTGATGGCCGACCGTACCTTCGGCGGCGGCGCGGGGACGTACGGGCTCATGGCCTCGATCATGGGCGCGGGCGCGGTCGTCGGAGGACTGGTCGCAGCAGCCAGGCCTCGCCCGAGCGGCCGGGCCCTTTGCCTTGCCTCGATCGGGTGGGGAATCGCCATCACCGCCGCGGCGCTGGCGCCGACGCTGGCCGTGGAGTTCGGCACCATGGTGTTCGTCGGCTACGGGAGCATCACCTTCAACTCGATGGCCAAGACGATGTTGCAAGCCGCGTCGGCACCGATGATGAGGGGGCGCGTGATGGCGCTCTGGGGGCTGGCCTGGCTCGGCACGACTCCGATCGGCGGGCCGCTGGTCGGCTGGATCGGCCAGCATGCGGGCGCGCGATGGTCGCTGGTCGCTGGGGGCGTGCCGACGATCCTGATCGGAGTGCTCTGCTGGCCCGCCCTGCGCCGCCTTGACCGCCGGGTCGCCGCCAGGAAGACGGATCAGGGCGCTGCTACCGCCGTCTCGGACGTGGCCGCCTAGTTCCCCTGCAACTGAACGGTCAGGCATCAACTGGGGGCGGATTGACTGCTGTGACTAACGGGAAGGAACCGCTCACGTAATTGCGCGGCCAGTGAGCCGGGGGATGGATGGGGAAGCAAGGGACAATCTCGGCAAAGGTCGAGCACGCCCGCCGGGTCGAGACGGTCCTGCAATGGCTCGGCTGGCTGATAGCCGTCGTTGGACTAGCAGGCATGGCTGTGTTCACTGTGTTCTGTGCAGCCGGTGACCTCAATGCCGAGCAAGGAGTGAGCCTCGTCCTGGGAACTACACTGGCCACGGTCTTGTCCGGTGCCACCGCGTACGGCGCCGGCGTCAACGTCGGCCTCGGTGCCGAGCGCCTGGAGCTAGCCGCCAGGGCAGCGGGTATTCGCCCGTCACCTCAAGGTAAGCCCGCACCGGATCGTATGACTGGCAAGAGCCTAGAGTAGTTCTTCCGGCTCCGTCCGCGGGGCCAGTGCTGTTCGACTCGATCAGCGGATGACCCGAGCCAAGTCGGAAGTGATGTGACACAGCCGGGCCCGGACCCCGGCGACCGGTCAGGCATCGCCTTTCCCTTTCTCCTTGTCTGCTTCCTCCTTGGCGGCCTTCTCCTTGGCGGCCTTCTCCTGCCGCTCGGTCCACTCCTTGCGCTGCTTTTCGAACTCCTCCTGAGCCAGCTCGTCCCTCTCGACGTCGGAGTCATCCTCCCGGGCCGGAGAACCATAGGTGTAAAGCGGACTCCCCGGGTATTCGGCGAACTCGTCCGGCAGCTTGTCTGTGCTGAACGCCGGATTGTCGACCATGTAGACGCTTCTGGCGGTCTGATCCTGGGTCAGCCCCTTGGCGGCGAGGCCGCCGCCTTTCTTCGGCACAGTGACAACCAGGCCGACCTTCTCAAGCGCGGTAAGATGCTGTATAAATTCGCCGTCGTCGTTGGTCAGATTGTTCGCCTCGGCGAAGTGCTGCATCAAGACGCTGATATCGGCGACTCCCAGCTCCTCAGCGACGAGCTTGACGCCTCTGGCCGCCTTCGGCCAGTAAAGGCCGGCGAAATTGTTGAACTTGAGGTTATGGCCGTGCTGAAGGACGAGGGCAAGCGTAAGCCAGCAGCATGAGCAAGGGTTCTTCGTACCGCCAATGATAGCCGGGCCGTCCCATCCAGCTTTAACCAGCGTCAGAGCGAGATACTGCTCGGCGTGAGAATCGTCATCGGGCGGTCGCACCGCAATCACGTGGTTCACGAGGGCGGGATCGTGAAAAGCTTCGGCGGCTTCGTCAGGCGTGCATGGTCCATATACCTTGGTGCGCGTTCTAATCTGCGCCTGCAGCACCTTGAGCGCGTCCGCGAGATCTTTCCGTGCACTGGCGTCCACGTGGTAGCCGACAGAGAGCTCGGACAGCATGTCGGCGCCCCGCTCCTGCTGTTCGGTCAGTGCCGTGCCCGGGTCGACGCTGTCAAGCGCCACCGCTAGTGCGCCGACCGAGTACCGTCGCAGCGCGCTGCTCTCGGCATTGTCCGCGACTATGGCCTTGGCCGCTGCCGTGAGCATATCTTTCAGGTGCAGGGCGGAAATCTTGTCCACGTTTTCTTGGTTATTCGCGCTGACGAATAGCCGTTGATTGGCCAGCATGGTTTCGTATTCCATGTCGCTGGCGGCCTTCATGAACAGCTCGGATATCCGGCCAAGCAATTGCTCGGTCTGGCTGCCGATCTTGATAACCGGGTTGAGCGCGAGAACTCGCCCCGGTTCAACGATGGCGGCACCCTTCTGCTGACCATAGGGCCGTGAAATGTCCACGTCTTTGGTAATGTGGTCGTCGATCGCCTTCGCAACGGAAGTGAAGTTGACCTTTCCTGGCTTGCCTTTACCGCCTTTTCCTTTGATCTTCTTCTTCCTGGCCTTGCCGAACTTTGACCGCTGATCGGATGCTTTATTCAGCTGCACGCCGACCTCACTGAAGAAGACACGAGTCCCCTCGTCTTTCTTCGAGGTGAGCGACTTCTGCTGAACCCCAGACGGCGTCACCTGGAACCGCCTGATCTCGGTTACGCATTCTCTGGCCGCTTTTTTGGATTTGCTAGATATCCGGGAATCGATGCCATCGAGCTGATCGAGGAGTATTCGGCGCTTCCTGGTTGGCCGCACCGGCTCCGGGTCAGGGGTGGTATCCATCGAGCTGGTATGTACGACGACAGGCTTTGTCGGGTCCGTGGTGCCTGGAGACGGCGAAGTCATCGAGATGGTTCCTTTGCGCTAAAGCTCGAGCAGACTGCGAATTTCATTGAGATAACTGTCGACGAGCTGACCGATGATGTCTTCTATTACGTCCTCGTCGATCTCCTCGTCCTCGTCGAGCTCTAGCTCGAGCTCGTCAAGCACCTCGTCGATCATTGGCTCCACATGGCGGGTAATCGCCTCGAATATGGCCGCCCGCGCCTCCGGCCCGATCTCGGCTTCGTCGGACGCCTCTCCGCCCGAGTCCGTCCTGACGGAGATTGAGAGCAGCTCGCTCACCTCCCTGATCGATTCCGGCGCGAGGGCGGCGAGGAACTTGTCGATCAGCGGCGCTTGCTTTTCGAGCAGCCCGCGGACTATTTCCTCGGCTTCCGCCTGCAACGCGAGCTGATTGCCCGGCTCAGTCATTGGACGTCATCCTTCGCATGTCATCGCGTCAGCAGCGCCGACGACGTCGCCGCTACAGCCAGTTGTTCTGCCTCGCTGTCGGTCAGTTCCGGGTGACCTTCCTTGAGCAGCCGGAAAGCCTGATCCACGACCTCCTGGCGTACCTGGTTCGCCATCGCGAGCACTTCCTGATCGACCGACGGGGAGGTCTCGGTGGCCATCTCGGCTTGCGATTCGGGCTCGTAGCTGACCCACCCGTCATCGGAGTAGCCCGGCCCGGCGAAGTACTCGGTGCCGTCGGTGCTTGGCGTGTCGACCGCGATCCACACGGCGTCGTCACTGGGAACCTGGCTCCCGTTCGCCTGGGCGTATTTCCAGACCTCTTCGTGGGTGTCGTAGCCCTGGAACCATCCTTGGTAGCCGCGGACGGACTCGACGGGGTCGAATCGGTGCTCGACGGGCGGTTCCTGTAGCTGGGCCTCGGCATCCTCCTGCGTCATCCATGACCCGTCCGGGTCGGGGGCGAAGACGAACGCGCCACCGTAGAGGTCGGGCTCGCCGGTCGGCGTGCAGTACCACCCGCTGTCCCCCCAGGCTCGGGCGTTCTCGGTGGCGAGCTGCTCGCGCACCGGCAGGGTCTCCCAGTCGTCGATCGGGGCTTCGGACAGGTCACTGAACAGATAGCGGCCGTCCACGTGGGTGTAGTAGTACGTGCCAGGAGTCCGGCTGGCCTCCCAGTTCGCCGTGTTCGCTAGGCCCCGCAAGATCTCGGGATCGGCGTCATCCTCGAAGTGAGCGAACTCCTCGGCCGCCGCGGTCTGCCAGACGCTCAGCCGCTGGTCGGCGATGTAACTGAGCAGCTCGCGCAGCGCGTCGGGGCTGCCCTGGTCAAGGCGATACAGGATCTCGTTTTCCTCTTCCAAGGTGAGCACCTGGCCGAGGTTCCGCAACACCCATTCGTCTTGGTAGCTGTACCAGTCCCCGTATCCCTCGAACACCAGGTTCGGCACCGTGGCAGTGATCGTTGACAGCGCCATCCTGGCCGGATCCTCGCCTCGCACTGTCTCGACGTTCTCGTCCTTCTCGGCCAGCGGGGAGACGCCTTCTGGCCGCAGCAGGTCCTTGAACCTGACCAGGTACGAGGCCCACGAGCTTAGGTTCATCTCCGAGTAGTCCACGGCACGGCTCCCTTCTCATCACGCCGCCGATACGACGACGTGGCACCCAACGCGGGCAGCCGCCATCAGGGCACCGCGCCGTCCCCTCCACACGGGCGCACGCCGTGCCCTGACCCTAAGCTCGGTGCCCAGGACAGCCCCCGCGTCCGCACGCAGCCTTTGGCGCAGCCGTTGCTGCACCTTCGCGCAGCAACGGCAGGGATAGCTGCTGGCTCGGGCCTGCGGTGTGTCAGTGCTAGGGAGTCGCGAGTAGTGCACTCGATCGGCCAGGTCAGGGCCGACGGGTCAGGCCGGGCTGGCGACCGCATGGCTCGCCCAGGCGAGTTGCCTGGCGGTGCCCTCAAGCGGCGGCGCCACCAGCAAGGTGGGCGCCACCCGCTGCCCGAGGGGCGGGGGGCCTGGCCGTCTGGCGGCGGAGGAAGGGGACTGTGACCCGGCCGGTGGCGAACTGGATGGCGGTGATGAACAGGTCAGCAGCAGCCCGCCGTACACCACGCCGGTGAACCAGTGCAGCCCGAGATAAACACGGCTGAAGGCCTCGTTGAACGCCAGCGCGGCGATCACGGTGGCAGCCCCAGTCCAGGTATTGCCGAGCTTGGTCAGCCTGGTCATCAGGGCGGCCACGGCGATGAGCTGAGCCGAGCCGGCCACGCCGCCCGCCGGTGCCTGGTGCGTCGCCGGCCCGCCTTCACACGCGGCAGCGCCGGCGGCGGGGGCCTGCCTGGCCAGCAGATAGCCCGCGGCGATGGCTGACGGGCCTAGTCACTGGCGTCGTGCAAGTCTCCGGCGAGCACGGCGTCGACGCCGTCGACCTCGGACAGGGCGGCGGCGAGCTCGTTGAGCGAGCCCTTGCCCCGGATCTTCAGGGTGACCTCGACGACCGGCGCGGGCGATGCCAGTTCGGGCAGGCCGTGGTCGCCGGGCAGTTGCGACCGGCGGATGCCTCCCTGAACCGATGCCGTGGCGACCTCGGCGACGGCGAACCCGCGACCGGTCGTGATCCGCAGGATGTCGCGCAGCATCCCCCGGCCATCCAGGTAACGGACGCCGATCACCGAGCCAGCCCCGGGCGAGGAGGGGAGGCGGCGGACCAGGGGCGGGAAGGCGAGCACGACGAGGAAGTACATCCCGGTCGCCACCGCCGCCAGGACGGGCAGGTCCGCTCCGGCGGCGGTGCCGATGGCGGCGGTCACCCAGACGGCCGCGGCCGTGGTGAGCCCCCGGACGGCGTCGCTGCGGACGAAGATGAGCCCGGCGCCCAGGAACCCGATCCCCGAGACGATCTGGGCGGCCATCCGCGAGGGATCCAAGATGACGGCGCCGGGGCGCAGGACGTCGGTGAACCCGTACTTGCTGACGATCATGAACAGTGCCGCGCCGACCCCGACCAGGGTGTGCGTGCGCAGCCCGGCGCTCTTCTGCCGGATCTCCCGCTCGATGCCGATCGCGGCGGACAGGACCAGCGCGCAGCCCAGGTCAGCCACCTGGCTCCAGCCTTCGATGTTCACGCCGGGGAGAGAGGCGGTCATTGACGTCCCTTGTACCGTATCGGGGGATTCACGGCCAACGGCGACCCTAACATAAAGGTGAACAAAAAGTAAACGATAAGTGAACGACAAGTGGCTCCCAGGGGCCTGAGGCCGGCCCGGAACTGCTCGCAGGACGCCGCATGCGGGCCGGCGCCGGCCTGAGCGAACCCGGTTCGCACGGCGATCCATTTGACGCGACAGAGCCCCCGGGTAAATACCACAGTGAGGCCTACGGGAACTCGAACTCGGCTGAGGCTGAAGCGTCCGGCTAGATTTGGGTCGTGACGCAGCAGCGCGACCGGCGGCCGGTCGTGGTGGACTACCGGCCGGACTGGCCGGGCCGGGCAGCGGCCCTGATCGCGATGCTGACCGGCCCGCTTGGGCCGATGGCGACGCGAATCGAGCAGATAGGGAGCACATCGATCCCAGGCCTGGCGGCCAAGGACCTGGTCGACCTCCAGGTCAGCACGACCGATCTCGAAGCCGCCGAGCGGGCATTCGACGAGCCCTTGGCCGCGCTCGGATTCACGAAGTCTCCCTACAGGCAAGACCACGTCCCGGCCGGACGCGACGACGACCAGTCACTGTGGGTCAAGCGGCTCTGGTCGCGCCGGAATCACTCGGATGGGGACGTGAACCTGCACGTCCGGCTGGCCGGATCGGCTAACGAACGGCTCGCGTTGCTGTTCAGGGACTGGTTCAGGGCGCATCCTGAGGCCGTCCCTGCCTACGCCGGCTTCAAGCGGGCGCTGGCGGCGATGTCGCAGGACATCGACGACTACACCGAGACCAAGGACTGGGTCGTCGACCTCGTGATCGCGGTGGCCGAGCCGTGGGCGTCGGCTACTGGCTGGCGTCCTTAGCCGCATCGCCGGTAAACCGGCGGGAACACTGGCGCGTCGGATGGTCTACGACGCCGCCACCACGACGTCGTCTTGTTTGGCGGCTACGACAACAGCCCCAGATTCTTCTCCCCACCTTCACAGCCCGCTGGGACGGCACCAAATGGCGTCGCGCAAGCTGACGGGGCACCCGGCCCCGCTGGCGCACAAGGTCGGCAAAGCAGCGGGGGCACTTAGGTGTCGCCAGGGCAGCACCAAAGTGCCCCCGGTGTTCCGCTGCTTCCCGCTACCGTGATTGGCGTGGGCGAGCCGAGCCGAGACGAAGTGAAGTACCGGCGGGCGAGCCGGGTGCTCGTGGTCGACTCGGCCGGGCGGCTGCTCCTGCTGCACGGCTTCGACCCGGCCCGGCGAGACCAGCCTTACTGGTTCACGGTCGGCGGCGGCATCAAGCCCGGCGAGAGCGCCGCCGAGGCGGCGACGCGGGAGTTGCTCGAGGAGACCGGCATCGAGGCCGCGCCAGCCGAGCTTGGCGAACCGGTCTGGAACGAGGTCGCCGAGTTCAGCTTCGAGGGCCGCAGGTACCGGCAGGACAATGACTTCTTCCTGCTGCGCGTGACGTCGCCTGTGGTCAGCCGGGACGGCCTGGAGGACGAGGAAGCCGCGGTCGTGGACGGGCATCGCTGGTGGACGGCCGTCGAGCTTGAGTCCACGACCGAACAGTTCTACCCGGACGAACTCCCCCGCCTAATCCGTGACCTCGCCGAGTCGCCCGGCGGCGCGTGACCGGCCCCTGAACTCGGCGACGACCACGTCGCCGCGGCGTACGGTCACGTCGTAGATGCCGCTGCGGCCGTAGCTGACCCGCTCGGCGGCGACCGCGACCAGCGTCTCGTCTTCGCGGACCGGCGCGATGAAGCTGATGTCGGCCCCGGCGGCGACGGTCGGCTGGCCGTGGCTGTTGCAGGCGCAGCCGAAGGCCGTGTCGGCCAGCATGAACACGTAGCCCCCGTGCGCGATGCCGTGCCCGTTGATCATCGCGGGGGTGACCCGCATGCTGACGACCGCCGTGCCCGAGCCGACCCTGAGCAGCTCCATGCCGAGCCCGCGGGAGGCGACATCGGCGTCGAACATCGCCTCCGCCGCGCCAGCGGCTCGGGGGGTACCGGAAGGCGGCTGGCTGGAGACCATGCCCTGCATTGTGCCGCAAGCGGAAGGGGTTGCTGCACAGCGCTGCACCGCGACGGCACCGCGGCCGCACCGCGGTCCTGGCCGCCGGCGACCGGCCCTCCGGGGCCGGCTGTCAGCCGCGACGTTTTGTAGATAATGTGTCGGTTATGCCGCAATCAGCACAACCAGAGTCTGCTCGCCTTCCGGGCGTCGTCCTGTCTAGTCATCATTTCGAGGTACCGCTCGACCACGCCGCGCCTGATGGTGAGCAGATCACGGTGTTCGCCCGCGAAGTGGTGGCGCTCGAGCAGGCCAGCCGCGATGACCTGCCCTGGCTGCTCTACCTGCAGGGCGGTCCTGGACGGCAGAGCCCGCGGCCGGTCAGCAGGAACGCCGGCTGGCTGAACCGGGCGGTGCGCGAGTTCCGTGTCCTGCTGCTCGACCAGCGCGGCACCGGCCGGTCGACCCCGGCGAACCGGCTGACGCTCGCGGCGCGCGGCAGCGCGACGCAGCAAGCGGCGTACCTGACGCATTTCCGGGCTGACTCGATCGTCGCCGACGCCGAGCTGATCAGGCATCGGCTGGCCGGCGGCCGGCCGTGGAGCGTGCTCGGGCAGAGCTTCGGCGGCTTCGCCGCGGTCAGCTACCTGTCCAAGGCGCCGGAGGGGATCGCCGAGGCGTTCATCACCGGCGGCTTGCCTGGCCTGGACACGACCGCCGACGACGTCTACCGGGCGACGTACCCGCAGGTGATCGCGAAGAACGAAGCGCACTACGCGCGGTTCCCCGGCGACGTCGAGCTGGCCCAGCGGATCGCCGCTCACCTGGCCGCCCGCGACGTGAAGCTGCCGACCGGCGCGCCGCTGACCGTGCGGTCGTTCCAGGCCCTTGGCCTCGGCCTCGGCATGAGCACGGGCAGCAACGCGCTCCACTACCTGCTCGAGGACGCCTTCGACGGCGACGAGCTCGGCGACGACTTCCTGTACCGGGCGCTGTCGCAGCTGTCGTTCGCTAACGGACCGTTGTTCGGCGCGCTGCACGAGGCCTGCTACGGGCAGGGCCCGGCGACCCGCTGGGCGGCCGAGCGGGTCAGGGCCGGGTTCGGCGCGTTCGACGTCCCGCCGGCGCCGGGCGGTGACCCGGTGCTGTTCACCGGCGAGATGATCTACCCGTGGATGTTCCAGGCCGACCCGGTGCTGCGGCCGCTGGCTGAGGTCGCCGACATCCTCGCCGACCATGCGGACTGGCCGCCCCTGTACGACCCGGCCAGGCTCGCCGCCAACGACGTCCCGGTCGCCGCCGCCATCTACTACAACGACATGTACGTGCCCCAGCAGTTCTCGGTCCGCACCGCCGCCGCCATCAAGGGCCTGCGCAGCTGGGTGACCAGCGAGCATGAGCACGATGGCCTGTCCGCGAGCAAGGACGCGGTGCTCGACCGGCTGATCGGCCTGGCCCGCGGCACGATCTAGGCGGACGCGACCGTGGCCTACCCTGGGGCGGTGACGATCAGGACTTGCTTGTGCCTCATCACCCGCACAGCGCGGTCGCCCGGCGGGCCGGTCAAGGAAGTTCTTCTTGGCTACAAAAAGACCGGGTTCGGTGCCGGCCGCTGGGTAGGAGTCGGCGGCCACATCGAGGACGGCGAGAAACCCGCCGACGCCGCCGCCCGCGAGGTCGCCGAGGAGACGAGCCTGATCGTGGCGCCGGATTCCCTGCGCCACATGGCCAGCATCGCGTTCGTGTTCCCGGCCCGGCCGTCGTGGGACCAGACCGCCGACGTGTTCGTCACCGACGAGTTCTCCGGCGAGCCGGCCGAGTCGGACGAGCTGATCCCGAAATGGTTCAGCGCTGCCGCGCTGCCGTTCGACGGCATGTGGGACGACGCCAGGCACTGGGTGCCGTTCGTGCTCGGCGGCGAAGAGGTCAAGGTCACGTTCACCTTCGCCGCCGATTGCGCGACCGTGGCCGCCAGCGACCCGGTGCTGCGGCCGCCGACGGCCAGCTAGCCGCCCACCCCGTAGGCGTCGGTGATGGTCTCCGCGATCGAGTTGCCGGCCGCGTCGGTCGCGGTGAGGCTGAGCGTGGGGTCGACTCCGGCGGGCGCGGTGAAGGCAAGGCGGTAGTGGCCCGCGCTGGTACGGCTGACCTTGACCGGCTGCCAGGTCCGGCCCCGGTCCCACGACACCCTGACCTTGACCGACACGATCGGTGCCGCCCTGGCCAGCGCGATGTGGCCGACGTCGACCGAGATCTGCTGCGATCCGGCGGGGGCGAAGCCGTCGAGGCGAAGGCCGTGCACGTGGTAGCTCACCGCGAGCATGGGCAGCACCGCGCACTTTTGGGTCGGGACAAACGGCCCGGTGACGTACGACTCGATGAAGCAAGTCCACGAGCCGGGTATGACCGCGCGCGGCTGCGGATGCGTGTGCATGGTCCAGACCGTGTCAGTGGCGGTCGAGAACTCGTTGGCCGTTGACGGCTCGCTGGCCGTCAGGGCGAGCCTGATCACTGACGGCTTCGCGGTCACCTTGACGCTCGCCATCCCGAAGCTCAGCTGACCCTTGCCGACCTGCTTCCCGTCCTGCCGCACTGAGTACGGCGCGCGGTCGGAAAGGTCGCCGACGTGACCCGGCGAGTTGTCGGAGAACGGATTGAGCAGGAACCAGAGCTTGTTGCCGACGCGGAAGGCCGAAGGGTAGTTTGGGAGCCCGTCATGCTTACGCCCGTCCGGCTGCGGATGCAACGGGTACTCGTTCCAGTCCACTGTCGTGCTCGCGCGCCCGGGCAGCGTATAGAAGTCGTCATCTTGCATTGCCTGACTGCCAGTCAAGAAGCCGGAGAACCAGGCGATCGCCGGATCGGCCGTGTAGTACTCGATCTGCTGTCCCCCACGCTACCTCTGGCCGACACCCCAGCCAGTAACGATTCGGCGACGCCGCGACACTGGGCGGCGCGGCGACCTAGCTACGTCCTGGCCAAGGGCGCGGGCTGGTTGCACGCTACATAGTTAGCCGTGCTAAGTTTAATTAGTGCAGCGACGAGGGGCAGACACTTCAGCGGTGAACGGGACGACGGCGGGGCCCGCTAGGACGGCGGCGGCCGGCGGCAAGCCGGCCAGGTCCGACGGCGATCGGTACAAGTGGATCGCGCTTTCTAACACCACGCTCAGCATCACGATGGCGACGATCGACGGCTCGATCGTGATCATCTCGATGCCGGCGATCTTCAGGGGCATTCATCTCAACCCGACGGCACCGGGCAACATCAGCTACCTGCTGTGGATGATCATCGGCTACTTGCTGGTCACCGCCGTGCTCGTGGTGACCCTCGGCCGGCTCGGCGACATGTTCGGCCGGGTGCGGATCTACAACCTTGGCTTCGTGGTGTTCACGCTCGCCTCGATCGCGCTTTCGCTCGATCCCCTGATCGGGGCGTCAGGCGCGCTCTGGCTGATCCTCTGGCGGATCGTGCAGGCGTTCGGCGGCGCGATGCTGATGGCCAACTCAGCCGCGATCCTGACCGACGCGTTCCCGGCCCGGCAGCGCGGCATGGCGCTCGGCATCAACCAGATCTCCGGCATGGCGGGCCAGTTCATCGGCCTCATGCTCGGCGGCCTGCTCGCCGCCTGGGACTGGCGGGCGGTGTTCTGGATCAACGTGCCGATCGGCATCTTCGGCACCTACTGGTCCTACACCAAGCTGCGTGAGATCTCGGCGACGCATCGGGCCAAGATCGACTGGTGGGGCAACGTCACGTTCGCGCTCGGCGCCGGGCTGCTGCTCGTCGCGATCACTTACGGCATCCAGCCTTACGGCGGCCACGCGACCGGGTGGACCAGCCCGAGAGTGCTCGGCGGGCTCATACTCGGCGTGGTGCTGCTCGGCGTGTTCTGCCTGATCGAGACGAAGATCGCCGAGCCCATGTTCCAGCTCGGCCTGTTCAAGATCCGCGCGTTCGCGGCCGGGAACGCGGCCAGCCTGATGGGCTCGATCGCCCGCGGCGGCTTGCAGTTCATGCTGATCATCTGGCTGCAGGGGATCTGGCTGCCCGAGCGGGGCTACAGCTTCTCGCAGACTCCCCTGCTGGCCGGCATCTACCTGCTGCCGCTGACCGCGGGCTTCCTGGTCGCGGGACCGGTGTCAGGAATCCTGTCCGACCGGTACGGTCCCCGGCTGTTCGCGACGTCGGGCCTGCTCGTCTCGGCCTGCGCGTTCGCCGGGCTCCTGCTGCTGCCGGTGAACTTCCCCTACTGGGCGTTCGCGCTGATCATCTTCGGCAACGGGATCGGCTCTGGGCTGTTCGCCTCGCCGAACACCTCGGCGATCATGAGCAGCGTCCCGGCCCAGTACCGGGGCTCGGCCTCGGGCATGCGCTCGACGTTCCAGAACTCCGGGATGTCGCTGTCGATCGGCATCTTCTTCTCGCTGATGATCGCCGGGCTGGCCGCGACGCTGCCGCGCACGCTCAGCGCCGGGCTCCGCTCGCACGGCGTGCCCGCACCGGTCGCGGCGCACATCGCCTCGCTGCCGCCGGTCAGCACGCTGTTCGCCTCGTTCCTCGGCTACAACCCGATCGGCAGCCTGCTGCGCCCGTTCGGCGTGCTCGGGCGCCTGAGCACGCACAACGCGGGCGTGCTGACCAGCAAGGAGTACTTCCCGACCCTGATCTCGGGGCCGTTCCACCATGGCCTGGTCATCGTCTTCGGCGTGGCCATCGCGATGTCGGTGCTCGGCGCGCTCGTGTCGCTGCTGCGCGGCGGCCAGTTCTACTACGACAACCCCGACGAGCCTGAGCTCTCCGCGCCTGACATCGGCACCGCTCCGGACGGTGAGATCGTGCCTGACTCCGAAGGCGACGCTGACTCCGAGCCCGACGCTGACCTGGAGGCCGCGGCGGGAACTACGGTGACCGCGCAAACGTCGCACTAGTCGGCGAGGACCGGGACCGCTTCAATGGGAGCTGGACCCAGGTTCGGGCCGACGATTAAGGAGCGAGGTTTGAAGCTTTTCATCAGGCATCACGTCGTAATCGCCGCGGCCGCGCTGAGCGCCGCCGGCCTCACGCTCGCAGCCACCACGGCGGCCCCGGCGGCCCTCGCGGCGCCAGCCACGTCCGCCATTGCCAAGCCGGTGCTGGTCAACTGCCTCGGCAAGGCCACCGTGAAGCCCGCCAAGCAATTCATCATCACCTGCGCCGACGCCAACGACTTCCTGAAGAAGATGACGTGGTCGAGCTGGAAGGCGACCGCGAACGGCAAGGGAACGGACGAGATCAACTCCTGCGTCCCCGCCTGCTTCGACGGGAAGTTCCACGCCTACCCGGTGAAGATCGAGTTGTGGCGGGTCAAGGCCTGGCCGCACCACAGCGGCAGGGACTACTACACCCGGATGACGCTGACCTACACCGCCAAGATCCCCAAGGGATTCCACAAGCACCGCACCATCGACCTGTGGTCGAGCGGCGCCTAGCAGGCTGACGTAGGAACCCGGCTGGCATAGGATCACTGACGTGCCCAGATACGAGTACCGCTGCCGCGCCTGCGGCGACACCTTCGAGCGGACCCGCCCGATGAGCGAGTCGTCCGCGCCGTGCACCTGCCCGCAGGGACACGATGACACCGTGCGGCTGCTCTCGACCATCTCCGTCGGCGGGCGAGCGACGAACACGGGCTCGTCTAACGGCGGTGGCGGCGGCTGCTGCGGCGGTGCCTGCGGCTGCCGCTAACGGCTAGTCCCCTCCCATGATCACGGGAGTTCCGTCCGCCAGCCGGAACCCCGTGATCATGTATTTCGGACTCCGCCCGACGACCGCCGCTTCGAAAAGGAGCGTTTTCAGCGTTGCCAGGGGGCGTTCTCGTTGCGGGGAGCGTTTTTGTCATATGGCGGGGGCAAGTTTCCCCGGACAGAGAACGCACCCCGCAGACGACGAAAACGCTCCCCCTGGACGGAACGGGCCTGAGCTTTCGCTCACGGCATCAGCGGTCTGCGCTAACGACTCGCCTATGATTCGCGGGCGTGAGCCTTATCGAGGACCTGCCGCCGGAACTAACGCCGGTGTGGAAGACAGTCCATGACCGGCTGTCGTCGGGGCGGCCGGTCAGCCGGATTCGGGTGGGTCCGCTCGACGCGAGGCAGCAAGGCGCGCTCGCCGACCTGCTCGGGCTTGACCGGCTGCCGGGTGAGTACCCGACGATCTCGCTGGCCCGGCTGGACCAGGCGCTGGGCGAAGCGGTCGGCTGCGCCACGAACGAAGTCGTCGCCCGGCTGCTCGGGCCGATCGGAGACCGGGCCGGCGACCGGGAGCGCGCGCAAGCGGCCAAGGCCTGGCTGTGGTCCTGGCTCGACGGCCACCCGGTGATCGTCGCCCAGCCGGCCCTGGCCCAGTGGGCGGAGGACATCAAGCGGCCCGGCCTGATCGGCGGGTCCGTGGACCGCACCAGGCAGACCCTCAGCCAGGCGCTGAGCGTGATCGCGGAACTGCCGGCCGCCGGCGAGCCGCTCCCCGTCCTCGCTGACCGGGTACTCAACGACTCCCACGCGCTCGACGACGATACCCGCTGCGCCAACCTGGTGCTGCGGGCGCTGGCCGTGCTCTTCGACGTCCAGGTCCCGGCGAACGCCCAGGGAAGGCGGGCGCTGTGGGAACAAGCCGGGGTCGCCGACGACGAGCTGTCGAATGTAGTGCTCGCGGCCGGCCTGCGTCCGGCCGACGACGGCATCGCCAGCGAGATCCTCCGAGCCTGCGCCGACTCCGGCCACGCCGCCGTCCTGTCGCTCGGCCAGGTCAGGTCCAGCGACCTGACGGCCGGGCTGCCCGCCGAGGCCTGGGTGTTCGAGAACCCTTCGGTGCTGGCCATGGCGCTGGCCAGGTTCGGGCGACGCTGCCCGCCGATCGTGATCACCGCGGGCTGGCCGAACAGCGCCGCCATCGCCCTGCTGAGCAAGCTCGCCTCAGCCGGCGTCACGCTGCACTATCACGGCGACTTCGACGGCGAAGGGCTGCGGATCGCGGCGGCGGTCGCGGCCAGGACCGGCGCGGTCCCCTGGCGCATGACGAGCGCCGACTACCTGGCCGCCGTCGCCGAGGGCGCGCCCGTGGGGAGGGTTACCGACATTCCCTGGGACGCTGATCTCGCCGCGAACCTGACCCGACTCGGCGCTACCCTGTCGGAAGAACGCATTGCCGCAAATTTGCTCGGCGAAATCAGTGCCCGGATTGGCCAGCGTGAATAGGCGGGACTCACCAGATTTCCGGCATCGCGGCCGAGCGCCCCGGCCCTGTCACACCCAGCACTTACTGTGGACTCGTCGCAGCTACGCACGCGGGAGGGCAGGACAGCTCATGGAACGGCTCCGTGTGCCGCCGGAGATGTTCCGGTTCACCTGGACCGACCGGTCTGACCTTTACATCGCGATTCTCGATGCGTTCGCTGAGGCTAATGAGAGGCTCGAGACCGCCCTCAGTCTCGACGACGTGAAAGCCCGGCTGCGCTCGGTCGGCTTGCTTGAGCCCGTCGCTGACGCGGACCTGACCGCGGCGCTTGAGCAACTGCACGCCTGGAACCTGGTCGATGTCATCCAGAACCACGGCGAGAACTACCGCACCGCCAGCGAGTACGAGCGCCGCAACCTCCAGTACTCGCTCACCAGGCGGGGCGAGGCCGCCTTCGCCGGCGTCAGTCACGCGGTCACGATGCTCGCCTCGACCGGGGCGCTCCAGACCGCCGTGCTCGACGCTATCAGCGACCGGCTCGGTGACCTGGTGCGCGAGCTGGAGGCGGGGAACGACCGGCGGATCTTCGCCACACTGTCCGAGCTCGAGTCGCACCTGGAAGGGCTGCGAGCGAACACCAAGCAGTTCAATGGCGAGCTGCAGCGGCTGCTCCGGGCCGACAGCGCCGACCTGGCCACGTTCCACGAGGTCAAGGCGTCGATCGTCGCCTACCTCCAGGAGTTCCTGACCAACCTGGACTACCGCAGCCATGAGATCGCCGAGCGCATCGCCCAGGTCGAGGACCACGGCGTCGGGCTGATGCACAAGCGGGCGCTGATCGGCGCCGAGCTGCCCGCGATCGGCGGCGACCCTGGTCCGGCGTGGCTTGAGCACCGCCGGATTCGGTGGGCGGGGCTGCGGGCCTGGTTCTGGCCGCAGGACTCGGCGCCGCCTCGGGTCGAGCAGTTGCGGGACGTGGGGCGCCGGGCGATCATCACCCTGCTCCAGGCGCTGGACCGGATCACCGAGTCACGGCGGCGCACCAGCAGCGCGGTCGCCGACTTCCGCGAGCTGGCCCGGTGGTTCGAGGTCGTGCCCGCGCAAGATGACCTGCACCGGCTGTGGTCGACGATGTTCGGCCTCCGCTCGTCCCGGCACGCCCACCTCGCTCATCCCGATCCCGAATTGGTCAGCTCGGCCCGCACCTGGGCGGAGGCGCCGGCGGTCCAGGTGTCACCGCTGCTGCGGTCGGCGGGACGGGTGGAGCGGTTCAGCCGGACCGGCCGGGTCCGCGACGTCGCGAAGGTCAAGGCGGAGCGGGCCGAGCGGGCGAGGGCCGAGCGAGCCGAGCTTGAGGCCGCGTGGGGCCGGCTCGATACGGGGGGCGCCAGCATCAGGCTGTCGGATTTCGGCACGCTCGACCACTCGCTATTCGAGCGGCTGCTTGAGCTGCTCGGCCGGGCCCTGACAGCCAGCGAAGACCGGTCAGGAGACCGGACGACGACGACCTCGGACGGCCGCATCGAGATCGTGCTGAGGCCGTCTCGGCACCCAGGACTGGCCGAGCTGTCCACCCCGCTCGGTGTCTTCACGGGGCCTGACTACGAGGTCGAGGTCAGGATGCCTGGCACCGCCCATCGCACCAGGCTGGCGGGCGGAGGGCAGCGATGAGCAACCTGCGCAACCAGCTCGTGATCGCCGAGCGGGAGGAGGTCGCCCGCGGCGTCCGGATGCTGCTGGCCAGCCCGCTCATCAGCGAGCACGCCTGGCCCGAGCAATTCGACCTGATCCGGCGCCGGCGCGAGCCGCTGCGGAAGTGGTTCGACTTCTACTGCGGCTGGTCGCTGATCGTCGAGCCCAGGCTTGGGTACGCCCGGCTGGTCAAGGTCGGGGCGGCCGCCGACGGCAGCCGCCCCGCCCGGCGGGCCCGATCCAGCCGGGCGCCGTTCGACCGTCGTCGCTACGTCCTGCTCTGCCTGGCCGCGGCCGAGCTGCTGTCCGTGCCGGTCGTCACGATCGCGGCGCTCGCGGATCGGATCAGCCGGGCCAGCGCCACCGACGAGGTCGTGACGACGTTCGACTCAGCCAGCCGCTCCGAGCGGATGGCGTTCGTCGACGTGCTGAGGCTGCTCGAGTCCTACGGGGTGCTCGAGGTCGTCGACGGGACGACCGACAGCTTCGTGGACTCCGCGCAGGCCAAGGTGCTGTACCGGGTGGACTCGACGCTGCTGCTCCGGCTGCTTGCCGCCCCGGTCGGGCCGTCCCAGCTTGGCCTGCCCGCACCCGAGGTCGCGCTGCGCGTCGACGAGGTGCTGACCATGGTGTCCCGCGAGCGGCGCTACGGCCGGGACGCCGGCGAGGACGCCGGGGCCGCGCCGATCGGAGACGTGCAGCGGAACCTGTGGCTACGGCACTCGATCTGCCGCAGGCTCTTCGACGACCCCGTCGTCTACCTCGCCGACCTGTCCGACGAGCAGCGGGCCTATCTCGCCTCCCCCGGCGGCCGCCAGCAGCTGCGCACCGCCGCCGACCTCGGCGGCTTCACGCTCGAGGAGCGGGCGGACGGCATGCTGCTGGTCGACCAGGACGCGATCGCGACCGACAGCAAGTTCCCCGACGACGCGAGCACGGCGAAGGTCGCCGCGCTGCTGCTGCTCGACCACCTGGCCGGGGCGCCGTCCACGACCGCGCAGCTTGAGCTGCACGCGACGCGGCTGCTGGCCAAGTTCCCCCGGTGGGCGGCCGCCTACCAGGACGCGGATGGTCCGGCCAAGCTCGTGTCCGACGCGCTCGCCGTACTCGCCGAGTTCGGCCTGGTCAAGGCCAATGGCGAGGTCGTCACCCCGCTGCCAGCCGCCGCCAGGTACGCGGTCGGGGAAACCAGGACAGCCGTTTAGTCCCGAAGGAGCGCAGCCATGACCGTCACTGAGCTGGTCCGCCTCGCCGCGACCCCCGAGCCAGAGCGCGGGGACCGGTGGCTGCCGTCGCGGGCCGGGATCCTCAACATCTGGCGGTACTACGACGAGGTCTTCACCTTCCATGACGGCCGGCTGCTGCTGCGCGGGCCGAACGGCAGCGGCAAGTCCAAGGCGCTCGAACTGCTGCTGCCGTTCCTGTTCGACGCGAACCTGCGGGCCAGCAGGCTCTCCACGTTCGGCACCGGCGAGCGGACCATGCACTGGAACCTGATGGGCGAGGGCGCATCTGGGACCACGCGGGTGGGCTACGTCTGGCTGGAGTTCGGTCGCGCTGATCCAGCTCGCCCGTGGTTCACCTGCGGCTGCCGGCTCCAGGCCAGCACGCACACGACGACCGTGGGCGCTGACTACTTCACGACGAGCCGGCGCATCGGCACCGCCGACGGCGTCAGCCTGGTGAACGAGGCCGGGCAGCCGCTGACCAGGACCGCGCTCGGCGAGGCCCTCGGTGCCGACGGGGAGGTCTTCGGCAACGCCGGCGACTACCGGACCGCGGTGCGGCATGCCCTGTTCCCCGGCCTGTCCGAGCAGCGCTACGAGGCGCTGATGACCGCGCTGCTGCAGCTGCGCATGCCGAAGCTGTCCCAGCGGCTCGACCCCGCCCTGCTGTCCAGCCTCCTGTCGCATGCGCTGCCGCCCCTAGGCCGGCAGGAGATCTCCGACCTCGCCGAGGGATTCGAACGGCTCGACCAGCAGCGGGAGCGCCTCGCCACGCTCGATGAGGAGGTGAAGGCGACCCGCGCCCTCGCCGACCGGCAGCGCACCTACGCCCAGCGGGTGCTCCGCGCCGCCAGCGCGGCCATGATCTCGGCGACCTCCACGATGGACACGCTCACCAGGACGGCCCGCACCTCGGCGCAGGAATACGACAGTGTCGCCGCCAGCCGGGCGCAGGCCAGGAACCTGGTCGCCGCGCTGGCCGCTGAACTGGGCCGGTGCCGGGCCGAGATCGACGGGCTGACTGAGAGCGAGGCCTACCAGCAGGGCCGGGAGCTTGACCAGCTCCGCCAGCAGGTGGCGGCCGAACACGGCCGCGCGGCCAGGCTCCGCGCCGATGCGACCGCCAGGCGATCGGAAGCGAACGGCGACGAGGCCGAGTCGCAGGTCGCGCGGCGCGACCGCGAGCTGCGGGCCGAGACCGTGCGCGCGCTCGAGACCCAGGCCAAGCACGCCGCCGTCAGGGCCGGGGTGACGAGCGTGCACGCCGAGCTGGCGCAGGCCGCCGCCGACGAGCGGGCGAAGCCCCGCCAGTTGCTGCGCGCCGCCGTCCAGGCCCGGCTTGAGCAGGTCGCGGCGGTCAGGGCGGCGCTGGCTGAGCATGACCAGCGGGTGGCGCGACGCCAGGACGCCGAGGCCGGCCTTGAGGCGGCCAGGACGGCGTTCGCCGCGGCCATGGACCAGCGGGCGGCGGCGGGCGAAGGCTACGAGGCAGCGCTCTCTGAGCTGACCACCCGGCTCGCGCAGTGGATGAACGGGTGCCGCGAGCTGGTCTTCGCCGACCCTGACGCCTTGCTTGACCTCGCGGAGGCCGAGGCCGACCTGGTCGCGGTGGTGGAGAGCGTCGCCGGCGTGGTGATCGAGCAGATCGCCACCGCGCAGGCGCTGGCCGCCAGCCAGCACCAGGCCGCCACGGCCACCCGCGCCGAGCTGGCGGCGGAGCTCGCTGAGCTCACCGCGGCCCGCGATCTTCCTCCGGCTGCTCCCGCGACCAGGACGGCGGACCGGAGCATCATGGCCGGGGCACCGTTGTGGCGGATCGTCGACTTCAAGCCGTCGGTCCCGCCGGAGGCCCGCGGGCCGATTGAGGCCGCGCTCGCGGCCGCAGGCCTGCTGGACGCCTGGGTCGGACCGGCCGGGACGGTGCAGGGACACGACACCTTCGCCGATCCGGCGGCGCTTGCGCCGGCTCCTGGGCGGTCTTTGGCTGATGTGCTTGGGCCTGAACCGGACTCGCCCGTGCCGGCCGAGGCGGTCGCGCGGCTGCTTGCCTGCATCGCGTATGACGAGCGGCTTCCGGCTGGTCACGCCGCCGCTATCGGCGCCGACGGCAGCTGGCGGCTCGGCAATGCGCACGGCAGCTGGTACTACGAGCAGCCCTCGTACATCGGTGCGAGCGCGCGGCAACGGGCCAGGCGCGAGCGCCTGCGCGAGCTGTCGTACCAGGTCGGCGCCATCGAGCAGGCGATCGCCGCGCTGGACGCTGAGCTTGCCGGGTTGCGGACCAGGCGGGCGGCGCTGGCCAACGAGCGGGCGCTGCGCCCTGGCCACGCCGGGCTGGACGCGGCGGCGCTGGCCGTGACCAGGGCTGACTCCGAGCTCACCGCCACCGACAATTCGGTGCGGCACCAGGTCAGCGTGGTCAGGTCAAGGGAGAGCGAGGTCGCGGCGGCCTTGCGGGAGCTGACCGCGCTCGGGGCCGAGCACGGCCTGCCGACCGAGCGAGGCGCCCTTGACGGGCTGGCCGGGGCCATCGGCCGCTTCAGCGAGCAGGCCGAGAACTGGCTGGACGAGATCGCGGGCCTGGCGGCGGCCAGCCAGAGGCTGCTCACCTTGCTGGACAAGTCGCAGCGCTCCGCCGCCATGGCGAGCAGCCGCGAGGAAGAGGCCGCCGATGCGCAGGCCAGCCACGGCCAGCTCGCCGCCAAGCTCGCCGCGGTCGAGCAGACCGTGGGCGCGGACTACCGCGACGTCCTGGCCAGGCTCGCGGCGGCGAGGGCAAAGCACGCCGGCCTCGACCAGCGGATCGAGGCGACCAGGGCCGAACAGGACCAGCTGACCATGCGCCTCGGTGAGCTGGAGAGCGCCCGCGCCTCCGACGCCGTGGCCAGGGACCGGGCGATCGAGGACCGCGATGCCGCCGCGCACCGGTTCAGGCACCTGGCCAGCGGCGTGCTCGCCGCGGACAGCGGCCTATCGGCCGGGTCGGCGTCGGACAGCGTGTTGTCCGGCTCCGACGGCGTGCGGGCCGCGCTTGAAGCCGCCCGGCTGGCGGCGGCGGCCTGGCCGAACGTGCCGCACGAGGCCGCTGACCTCAGCACGGCGCTGCACCGCCTGTCCGAGTCCGTGCACGCCTGCCGGACCACGCTCAGCGCCCGCGCTGACCTGGACCTCGAGGTCGACGCCGACGTGCAGGTCTTCACCGCCGTCATCGATGGGGTCAGGGTCGGCGCGGCCGAGCTGCTGACGCGGCTGGCGGAGGACGCCAAGGCCAGCCGCCAGGAGATCACCGACCGCGAGCGGGAGCTGTTCGACCGGACCCTGACCGGCGACACCCGCCGTCACCTCGCCGACCGGATCCGCCAGGCGAACGAGCTGGTCGACCGGATG
Source organism: Streptosporangiaceae bacterium (assembly GCA_035511035.1). GTDB lineage: Bacteria > Actinomycetota > Actinomycetes > Streptosporangiales > Streptosporangiaceae > Chersky-822. The sequence goes on along the minus strand of DATKFV010000098.1, from coordinate 4,656 downwards.
AACGCCCGGCTCGAGCGGGTGCGCACGGCCTCGCGGGTGGCCGTCAGGCTGGTCTGGCAGGTCGCGCCCGACCTGCCGGCCGGCACTAGGGCCGCGCGGGACTTGCTGCTCAAGGACCCGGTCAGGCTGACCGACGCCGATCGCGACTCGCTGCACGTCTTCTTCCGCGACCGGATCGAGCAGGCCAAGGCAGACAACACGGCGGCGAGCTGGGAGCAGCAGCTTGAGCAGGTGTTCGACTACACCTCCTGGCACCGGTTCGACGTCAAGATCGACCGGGCCAACGGCGCTGGCTGGCAGCTGCTGACCAGGAAGCTGCACGGGGCGCTGTCCGGCGGCGAGAAGGCGATCGCGCTGCACCTGCCGCTCTTCGCGGCGGTCGCCGCGCACTACCAGGCCGTCCCTGTGGCGCCGCGGGTCATCCTGCTCGACGAGGTGTTCGTCGGCGTGGACAGCAATAACCGCGGCCAGGTCTTCGCGCTGCTGTCCGCGCTCGACCTTGACCTGATGCTGACCTCTGACCATGAGTGGTGCACCTACGCCGAGCTGAGCGGCATCAGCATTCACCAGCTCATCACCGGCGACGGCGACGATGCCGTGACCACCGCGAGGTTCACCTGGAACGGCCATGACCTGACGTCCGGCGAGCCGGAGCCTGAGCCTGAGCCTTAATTCGCGCACCGAAATATGATCTGGATCTAGCCGCACCCTGGCGGAGGTCGTCGGGCAGGGGTCGGGTCACCCTCACCGACGCCCTATGCCCCTCGGCGCGGCAGGACTGTCACCGTTTGACAGGCACTATCAAAAGGACGGTCGTGGGCTTCAGACCTCTTCGCCACGGCCTTCTGGCCAGAGGTTCCGCCCGCCCGAACCTCCGCGATCAAAGAGCAGCAGTGATCACGGAACCCCTGTGGGCAGCAGACCGCGCGCCTTTTCTCCGTGATCAAGGAGAATCCATGATCACGGTAGTTCGGCCAGGTAATAACGCATACGCCTTCCGCGATCTTCGGTGAACCTTGATCACGGAGCCTTGTGCGGGGCAAGGCAAGGCACGACCCTTGGCCGAGTCACCCGGCTGGCGGCTGTGGTATCGAAGTGGGCGGCAAGGTTGACGACTGAGAGGTGGTGAGCGTCGGGTGGAACTGGTGCTTGAAGGCACGGTCGCGCTGGTGACCGGGGCGTCGAGTGGCATCGGTGCGGCCACGGCCCAGGTGCTGGCCGGCCAGGGGGCGGCGGTGGCGCTGGCCGCGCGACGGCGGGACCGGCTGGAGGAACTGGCGGCCGGGATCAGGAGCGAGGGGGGCACCGCGCTGGTGATCGAGTGCGACGTCACCGACGCCGAACAGGCCTCGGCCGCGGTTGAGCGCACGGCCGCGGAGTTTGGCCGGCTGGACACGCTGGTCAACAACGCCGGGGTCATGCTGCTCGGGCCGGCGGCCGGGGCGCCGCTGGCCGAATGGCAGCAGATGGTGGAGCTCAACGTGCTCGGCCTGCTGTATTGCGCGCACGCCGCGCTGCCCCAGCTGCGGCGCGCCGCCGCGGACGGCCCGCGCCAGGTCGCCGACATGGTCAATATCAGCTCGGTGGCGGGTCGGTTCGCGCGTAATGGCAACGGGGTCTACGCGCTGACGAAGTTCGGAGTGGGCGCGTTCAGCGAGTCGCTGCGCCAGGAGCTGGCCGGGGAGTACGTGCGGGTGTCCCTGGTCGAGCCGGGCGCCACCGCGACCGAGCTGGCCAGCCACAACCGGCCCGAGGTGCTGGCAGCGATCCGCAACCAGTTCGGCCAGCGGATGGACGCCGCCGACATCGCCGACGCCATCAGCTACATCGTCACCCGCCCGCGCCACGTCGCGGTCAACGAGATGCTCATCCGCCCGACCGAGCAGCAGCGCTGACGTCGGCTCGGGGTCAGCTCGCGGTCCAGGGGCGGAGCTTGTCGGGGTTTCGTACTGCCCAGATGCGCGTGATCCGGCCGCCGGCGATGCTGAACGCGAATACCGTCACGGTGACGCCGCCTTGCTGGGCCACGAGGCCTGGCTGGCCGTTGACCGTGCGCTCCAGGATCGTCAGGCCAGCTGCCGTGCGGGCGATGTCCATTAGGTGACCTGCGACCTGCTCGCCGCCTTCGATCGGGCGGAGCGCGGCGCTGACCAGGCCGCCGCCGTCGGCGGTCATGGTGGCACCGGGGTCGAGGAGGCCGATCAGGGCGTCGATGTCCTTGGCTTCCCATGCGTTCTTGAAGTCCCTGACGAGGCCGGCCTGCCCGGCCGTGGTGGGGGGCTGCGCGGCGCGGGCGCGGCGCCGGGCTGACGAGGCTAGCTGGCGGCAGGCCGCCGGGGTACGGCCGGTGATCTGGGCGACCTCGGCGAAGGGGTAGCCGAAGACGTCGTGCAGGATGAGCGCGACTCGCTCGGCCGGGGTCATGGATTCCAGCACGACCAGGAAGGCCATGCTGACCGACTCATCGAGAGTGATCCGGTCGGCCGGGTCGGCCGTGATGCCGCCTGGCTGGCCGCTGGTCCACTCGGCCGGCTCGGGCACCGGCTCGGGGATCCATTCGCCCACGTAGCGTTCCCGCCGGGCGCGGGCCGAGCCGAGCAGGTCCAGGCAGATACGGCTGGTGACGGTGGTCAGCCAGGCGCCGGGCGAGCCGATGGCGTCCTGCTGCTGCTCGGTCATGACGTACCAGCGGGCGTAAGCCTCTTGCACGGCATCCTCAGCCTCGGCCAGCGATCCCAGCAGGCGGTAAGCGAGATTGATCAGCTGACGCCGCTCGCTCATGATCGCGTTCAGGCCGAGGCCGGACCGACCAGCTCCTGGCTCAGGTCCTCGCCCGGGTGGGGTGGTCATGGTGCTGCCAGCCTCCCTCGGTCGCAACTGCCCTTACCTGTCCTTACCTGTTCGACGGCACAGCGCACCAGATTGTCAGGCTGACCGTCGCCTCACATTTCGCAGAGCTACCTCGTCGTACTACTGAGAAGAACACATCATCAAGCGGGCCACTGGCGGAGGCTGTGACCCGCGAGGACGGCAAGGAGCTGGCCATGGACGCTCGTTTGGACCTTTTCGGCAGCCCGCTGGCGATGAAGCTGGTCAAGCACATCAACTCGGCCGGGGCGGCCCTGCATGACTCGGCCCTGCCGGCCGCGACCCAGGAGCTAGTGAAGCTCAGGGCCAGCCAGATCAACGGCTGCGGTTTCTGCACGGACATGCACTCGAAAGACGCCCTGCACGCCGGGGAAAGCCAGCAGCGGCTGAACCTGGTCGCCGCGTGGCGGGAGGCGAAGGTCTTCACCGAGGCGGAGCGGGCCGCGCTTGAGCTCGCCGAGCAAGGCACCCGCATCGCCGACGCCTCCGGCGGCGTCACCGATGAGGCCTGGGCGAACGCGGCCAAGCACTATGACGATGACCAGCTGGTCGCGCTGGTGGCGGTCATTGCCCTCATCAACGCCTACAACCGGATGAACGTCATCATCCGCCAGCCCGCTGGGGACTACGAGCCCGGCCAGTTCGGATAGAGGACGACTGGGTGGTGATCGTCTCGCACAGACCGCGCGAAGCTCATGAAAGCCATCATCGCGGCGGAGAGCCCGACGCGCGGCGATAAGGCTGCAATAGCACGACCATCACCACCCTGTTAGGAGGGCTTGGCGAAACGATTGGCGAACCAAGATCATCTTAAAGTCGTGTCTCGCCGGCGGCGATGGCCCGGTGCTGCGGCCGTCTGGCGATCGGCCCGGCGGCGTCCCGGCCCGGCGATGCGATCAGCTTCGTTGCCCTGCGCGATGTCGTGGTCATCGTCACGTCCTGCGCGGTCGACTACCCGCCGCTGAGCAATGGCCGGTGCACACCGCTGCGCATTGAAGTCGCAACTGCCGGCCCGGCCTGAGACCACGGTCAGAGCATCGCCACTCCCCCAGCTTCCCGTCAGCGTTCATTTCTTGACCGTGATTGCGAGCTTCCTCGTAGTCCCGCACGACTTCCTGGCCAGTGCCGACTTCACCATCGGTGGCATGTCCGAGCAGCTAGACCTCCCACCGGGCCGGTCGGCCCGCGGCTAAGCAACTCCCCGCAACGGGATGTCGCAGCGGCGAAGCGGGATGGGCATTGCCAGGTCGGGCTGACGCTGGCGACATGCCCGCCCAGTCACTCCGGCCTGCTGCCTCGACCATCGTCACCCAAGCCGACTGGCAGTAGCGCCTTGCGCATTAGCAGTTAAGTTCTATCACATTCCGTGACTGTCAGTGGCATTCGCTAGGGTGATCGATAGATCAGCAATGGCCAGGGAGGTGACATGACAGAGCCGACCATGACGGAGGCCCCGGACGACGCCCCGCTCGCGGGGATCGCGGTACGGGAGGGCTTGTCGTGGTCCTGGCACCTGGACCTGGACGCCCTGGTGACCGCCCTGTCCGAGCCCGCGCCGTGGAACCACCTGCCCCCTCCCGCCGCCCGCGCGCCCGCGCCTGCCGCCAGCCCAGCCGAATCCGCCGCTGGCGCGGCCCTACCCGCTGACGCGGCCGTACCCGCCGTCAGCCCAGCCGCATCGGCCGACCGCGCGACCGCGCACGCCACCGACCCAGCCGCCGATCCGGGTAGCGTCGGCCCTACCGACGCTGCGCCTGCCAACACGGAGCCCGCCGACGCTGAGCCTGG
>DATKFV010000097.1:0-17639 GCA_035511035.1 Streptosporangiaceae bacterium | reverse complement strand
TGGGGTGGACGATGGGACTTGAACCCACGACATCCAGGACCACAACCTGGCGCTCTACCAGCTGAGCTACGCCCACCAAGGTCGCGGCGAACCGCGAGCATCGCAAGCATACAGGGCGTCGCCCAGTCCGCAGAACCGGATTCCCGGCCTAGTCCGGCCTAGCCGTGGGCGGTGGCGCCGTGGGCTTCGGTGTGGCCGCTGATCCTGGCCGCGATCTCCCTGGCCGTCGTCGTGTCAGGGCCTGGCCGCGGTACGAAGATCGCCTCGCGGTAGTACCTGAGCTCGGTGATGCTCTCCCTGATGTCGGCCAGCGCCCGGTGCCCGCCGACCTTGGCCGGGCTGGCGAAGTAGGCGCGCGGGTACCAGCGGCGGGCCAGTTCCTTGACGCTGGACACGTCGATCATCCGGTAATGCAGGAACTCGTCCAGCTTGGGCAGGTCGCGGGCGATGAACGCGCGGTCGGTCGCGATCGAGTTACCGCACAGGGGTGCCTTCCTCGGCTCCGCGACGTACTCGCGGACGTAGCCGAGCACCTGGTCCTGCGCCTCGGCCAGGGTGATCCCGTTGCCCAGCTCAGCCAGCAGCCCCGAGGTCGTGTGCATGTTCCTGACCAGCTCGGGCATCTGGTCCAGGGCCTCGGCGGGCGGCTTGATCACCACGTCGATGCCAGCGTCAAGCTCGGTCAGCTCGCGGTCGGTCACCACGCACGCCACTTCGACCAGCGCGTCGGTGACGAGGCTGAGCCCAGTCATCTCACAGTCAATCCAGACCAGTCGGTCAGTCACCTTGCCAGCCTAGGCCAGTTCAGCTGTCGCGGAGTCATCACCGTCGCCCGGCTTGGTCTGCATCCCGGTGATGTGGGCAGGAACGCCGATCCCTGGCTTGAGCCGCGGATCGGGCCGGGCCGGGCCGACGACCTCGGCGATCGGCAGGACGCCGGCCCAGAAGTCGAGGTCATAGTCCTCCTCGTCGTCCTTGGGGCCGCCAGAGCGGGTCTTGACCGATGCCTCTTCCAGCGACAGCGCGATCACGGCGGTGGCCGCGAGTTCCTTCCTGGTGGGCTTGCGGGAGTTCTCCCACCGGCCGGGGATGAGGTGCTCGGTGACCGCCTCGAGCGCGGCGAGTCGCTCGTCGGCGTCCGTGACGAGCCGCGCTGTTCCGAAAATCACCGCGCTACGGTAATTCATAGAGTTGTGGAACACCGACCGGGCGCATACGAGCCCGTCAAGCAGCGTCACGGTGACACATACCTCCTGATCCTCCGCGAACAGCAACGATCGGTTCGCCGAGGATCCATGCAGGTACAGCGTCTCGCCGATCCGCCCGTACCCGGTCGGCAGCACGACCGGCGTGCCGTCGATGATGACGCCCAGGTGGCAGATCAGCCCGGCGTCGAGCACGGCGTGCAGGTCGGATCTTTCCGTCGCGCCGCGTTCACGCAGTCGGTGCAGCGTGGTTCGTTCGGTCGTCGACAGTGCTCGACTCGACGGTGCGCGAAAGGGGTTCATAATGCCCTACGGTAGCGGGGTGGATAGTGTTCCAGGAATCGCGGACCCGGCCAGGCTCGACGCCTGGATCAGCGACAACGTGCCTGACGCGGACCCGCTGAGCGGGATCTCGCTGATCTCGGGCGGTCGTTCCAACCTCACTTACCGGCTCGACCTCGGGTCGCGGCCGCTGGTGCTCCGCCGTCCGCCGCTCGGTCACGTGCTGCCCACGGCGCACGACATGAGCAGGGAGTACCGGGTGCTGTCGGCCCTCGCTGGCACAGCGATCCCGGTGCCAGTCGCTGTGGCCTTCTGCGCGGACACCGAGGTCACCGGCGCGCCCTTCTACCTGATGTCCTACGTGACCGGTGAGGTGCTGCGGACCAGGGAACACGGCGCGCACATTGCGCCCGACCAGGCGAGGCGCCTGTCGGAGCTAGTCGTCGACACGATGGCTTCCATTCACGGCGTCGACGTCGAGGCGGTCGGGCTGGCCGACTTCGGCCGGCCTGAGGGCTACATGACACGGCAGCTGGCCCGCTGGCAGCGCCAGTGGGAGCTCTCCACCAGCCGCGAGGTGCCCGGCTACGACGAGCTCGTGCAACGGCTCACGGCTGACCTGCCGCAGTCAGGTGAGGGCACGCTCGTGCACGGTGACCTGCGCCTTGACAACATGCTCGTGACCTTGGAGCCGTCCGCATCGGTCGCCGCCGTCGTCGACTGGGAGATGTCCACGCTCGGCGACCCGCTCGCCGATCTTGGCCTGACCCTCATGTACTGGACCGACCCTGGCGAGGACGACTGGCTGCGGATCTCTGAGGGCGGCTCGGTCACGACGATGCCCGGCTTCCTGAGCAGGGCGCAGGCCGCCGCGAGGTACGCCGACGTGACCGGCCGCGATCTATCCAACATCGGGTACTACACGGCCTTCGGCTGCTTCAAGCTGGCCGTGGTACTCGAAGGAATTCATGCAAGATTTCTGCAAAAAAAGACCGTCGGCGAGGGATTCGAGCGAGAGGGGCCAATCGTCCCGAAATTGATCGAGCGGGCCCACCAATTGCTGGACGCCAGCTCGGCTGGCGACCTCGCCTAGCGGTCGTCGGCCCGGGTCGCGGTCGCCGCGGGCCGACCGGTCTAGCAGCTCGGATCGCAGAGGCGGCGGGCCAGGGCCTGGAAGAAGACGTTGTACACCTGGGACGGCGTGCTGATCTCATAGGCCTGGCCGCCGGTCAGCTCGGCGATGTGCTGGAGCTGGCTGAAGTTCGGGGGAGAGCCGAAGATCACCATGATGATCACGACCTTGCGGCTCGGGCTGCTGAGCTTTTCCAGCTTTTTGATGAGCTGGTCGGCGGTAATGTCGCCGGGATCGTTCTCGATCCCTGACCCGAGCAGGATTTCCCCGTTGAAGTAGTTTGGCTGATAGGTCTTTAGCATGTACTTGTAGCCCGCCAGGATCGTGCCGTAAAGCGCGACGTCCGGGTCGGCGGACGGGGTCAGGTTGGCGGAGATGTGCTCGAGCTCGTCTCGCCTGGACAGCACCCCGATGTTGGCGGGCAGGGGGCCGATATTGACCAGCTGCTTGTACGGCAGCGTGCCGTTGAGGTCGGTCGAGAACTCCCACAGGCCCAGGTTCGAGCTGTTGGCGAACAGCGACAGGCCGATCGAGGCGGCCTGGGTTAGTTCCTGCTCGTAGGTCGGGCTGCCAGGCGTCAGCGACTTGCCCATGTTCGACGACACGTCGATCATCGTCAGGTCGCGCGACCCGAGCGCTATCTTGTTCCACGACTGCAAGGCCGTCGGCGTCTCGGTCGGGGTCGCCGGCGTGGCGACCTGCAGCAACTGGCTGGCGAGGCCGTAGCTCGCCGGGAAGCGGTCGGGCTGGCCAGGCGTTCCGTTGGCCGACCTGAACCCGTTGTACCTGATCACGCTGGCGGCGTAGCGGCTCTGCAGCATCTCGCCGAACACGTTGGCGGCGGCGAGCTGGGCTGGGCTTGACGTCGCCAGCAGCACGTACGGGTAGTCGAGCTCGGGGTCGCCGAGCGCGTCGCTCTTGCCGGAGGGATAGGTCGCCGCCAGCGGCTGGTGCGGGTTGGCCGCGTCGTAGGCCAGCACGGCCTGCTCGGTCGTCACCGTGACCGGGTCGCCGTCCAGCGGCGGCTGGGCCAGGCTGACGAAGGAGCTCAGCGAGGTCGGGTCGTCGAAATAGGAGGTGACGGCGGTGGCGTGGGCGAACTTGGTAAACCTGAGCCTCGCGTCGGCGACCGGGCCGATCACCCGGTTGATCTCGACCAGCGTGGCCAGGCCAGCCGCGGTCTGGGTCGGGTCGGGTAGGTCGACGCGCAGGTCGCTGGGCACGGAAGGCCCGCCGATCGAGGGCGGCATGAGCAGCTTCCAGCCGTCCTTGTAGAAGCCGGGGGTGCGGGCCTCGGCCGCGGCGGGCATCACGATCATCAGCGGCGACCTCGCGACGCTGAAGCCGGCCGGGTCGACTGTCTCTGAGCCTTGGACGGAGCCGCGGACCTCGTCGACCCAGAGGCTAGAGTCGGGGATCCAGGCATTGATCGGGTTGCCGGTCGCGTCCGGGTGCTGGCCGTCGATCTGCGCGGCCGCGGCCGCCGGTGACCCTGGGTTGACCTGCACCGTGATGCAGTGCCCTTCGGCCTGGCGATCCTCCCGGTTGAAGACGTCGGCGATCTGGCTGATCGCGGGGAAGATGTCGGTGCTGACCGCGATGCTGATGTTCAGCGGCTTGTTCACGCACGACAGCCGGCTCACGACCTGCGCCGTGCTCCGGCCGATCATCAGCAGCAGGCAGGCCGCGACCGCCACGAAGACCAGCGTCTTGGTCTGCAGACGGCGCTTCCTGCGCCGAGTAGCCTTGCTCCGGCCAGGATATGGCTGGACAGTCACGGACGCCTTCGATCGTGAGCGAGGGTCAGGATGGCGCGGGCGCGCGGCGGGCACCGGTGGGGGATGCCTCGGCAAAGACTCTACCGAATTACGGCCCTATAGCCCGTGTTATCCGCCAACCCCGGCGTAGTCGCACCCCGAGCTTCCGCGACCCCGCCCCTGCGAACTTTCCGCGAACCCGCCCGCCCGCCAACGCTCCGCGAACCCGCCCCCCGAACGCTCCGCGAACCCGCCGGCCCGCGAACGCCCGGCGAACCCGCCGGCCTGCGTACGCTCGGCGAACCCGACTGCCCCCACGTACTTCCGCCAACCCGCCCTTTTCTTGATCACGGAGATCACGTGCGCGATTACCCGGGCGGATCACCGTGATCACGTCTGTTTCTTGATCACGGAGATCTCGGGCGTTCGTTCGCTCCTGCGAACGTTCCGCGGACCCGCCGGTTTCTTGATCACGGAGACCTTGGGCGTTCGCCTGCCCCTGCGAACGTTCCGCGGACCCGCCGGTTTCTTGATCGCGGAGGATCGTCCGGGCGCGGGTCGGCCGGCTAAGCGGGTTCCCTGGCCAGGTCGAGGCCGAAGGAGTCGCGCAGGCGGTGCATCGCCGCGACCGGCGCGCCGATGCTGTCGAGCCCGAGCAGCGCCGCTCCCGCGACCGGCGCGGCCTGGACGACCCGGACCGTCGCGGCGGGTGCTATCGCCTTGATGTTGGCGGTGGCCGCGTCGATCAGCACCGGGTTGCCGGCCGCGAGCACGCCGCCGCCGAGCACGACTGGCACCGGAGCGGCGGCGAGGTCAAGCCGCCTGACCACGGCGCCGACCATCAGGCTGATCTCCTGCGCCAGCCGGAGCACTATGTCGCTGGCGACCTCATCGCCGAGGTCGGCGGCCTCGAACACCAGCGGCGACAGCTCACCGAACTGGTCGAAGCCGACCTCGCCGAGATGCACGGCGACGGCGAGATCGGTCGGCTCGGCGAGGCCGAAGTGGCCGGGCACGGTCCGGCGCAGCAAGGTCTGCGGGCCGCGCCCGTCCTCCGCCCTGATCGCGTGCCACTGCGCCTCGAGGCCCAGGGTGAACCCGCCGCCCCAGTCGCCGGTGAGCTGGCCGAGCGCCAGGAACCCCGCCGTGCGGCCGGCCGGCGCGACCCCGGCGCAGTTGATGCCCGCGCCGCAGGTGACGCCAACCCCCCAGAGCTGATCGGCGCCGGCGGCGGGCACGTCGTCCAGGCCGGCCCGCAGCACGGCGTAGGTATCGTTGGCGACCCGCGTTGAGCCGGTCCAGCCCTGCGCCGCGAGTATCCGCTCCAGCTCACGCTCGTCCTGCGGCAGGTCGACGTTGGCGACGCAGGCGACCAGCTGACTGGCGATGCCGACCAGGCTTGGCCCGATCCCCGCGGTTGCGGCGGCCGCCTTCAGCAGGTCGGCGATCACGTCCAGGTTCACTTGCGACAGCTTGGCGGGCATGCCGGGACCACGTTCGCAGGCCAGCAGCGAGCCGTCAGGCGCGATCAGGGCGAGGTCGGTCTTGCTGTTGCCGCCATCGATGGCCACAACAGCAGCGGGCGGCCCGCTCACTGGCCGGTGGCCAGCGCGGGATCGGCGGGTGAGCCGCCTGCCCACGGCAGGAAGCTGGCGTTCTCCGCGATCAGCCGATCGGCCAGCCAGGTCGCCTGGTCGTACTGGCCGACGAGCGGGTTGGCGAGCAGCGCCGCGACTACCCGGTCCCTGCCGCCGCGCAGGGCCGCCTCGACGGCCAGCTCCTCGTAGCCGGAGGCGTGCGCGACCAGCCCGCGCAGCAGCGGGTTAAGCGGCGCGGCCGGCACGGGTACCGCGCCATCCTCGGTGATCACCGCCGGCATCTCGATCACGGCCTCGTCGGACAGGAAGGGAAGCGTACCCGCGTTGCGCATGTTCACGACCTGCACGTCGCCGACGTCGTTGACCAGCGACGCGAGCAGCGCGACGGCCGCTTCCGAGTAGAACGCGCCGCCGCGCTGGCCGAGCAGCTCGGGCTTGCGGTCGAGCGCGGGGTCGGCGTACATCTCGAGCAGTTGCCGCTCCATCTCGGCGACTGCCTGCGCCCTGGTCTGCTGGCCGCGCAGCTCGTCGACGACCTTGTCGTGTTCGTAGTAGTAGCGCAGGTAGTACGAGGGGACGGTGCCGCCGGTCAGGTGCAGCAGCGGCTCGGGCATCCGGACGAGCGCCGCGATGTCGCCGCCGCGCTCGGCCAGCAGCTCGGGCAGCCGGTCCTGCCCGTCGACGATGACCGACCGCTCCCAGGTCAGGTGGTTGAGCCCGACATGGCCGAGGCTGACCCGCTCGGGCTCTACGCCCAGCCACCCGGCGAAGATCCGCTGGAAGCCGATCGCCACGTTGCACAGGCCCACCGCCCGGTGCCCGGCGTCCAGCAGGGCCCTGGTCACGATGCCGACCGGGTTGGTGAAGTCGATGATCCACGCGTCCTTGGCCGCCCGCTGTCGCGCTCGCTCGGCGATGTCGAGCACGACCGGTACGGTGCGCAGCGCCTTGGCCAGGCCACCGGCGCCGGTAGTCTCCTGGCCGACGCAGCCGCACTCAAGCGGCCAGGTCTCGTCGCGGTGCCTGGCCGCCTGGCCGCCCACGCGGAGCTGGAGCAGCACGGCGCCCGCGCCTTCGAGGCCGTCATCGGTGTCGGTGGTCCACCTGACCTGCGCCGGATGCCCGTACGCGCGCATGATCCGAGCCGAGAACGGGCCGACGACCGACAGTCGGCTCTGGTCAGGATCGACGAGCACTAGCTCGGTGACCTTGACCTCGTCGGCCAGCCTGGCGATACCGTCGACCAGCTCGGGGGTGTAGGTGGAGCCTCCGCCGATGACAGCGAGTTTCATCCAAATGCCCTTACTTCAGCGCCAGATTGCGCGACGTGGCAGGCGGCCTCGTGGCCGTCCGCGATGGGTTTTAGCTCGGGGGTGACGGTCTGGCAGATGTCGATCGCCAGCGGGCAGCGCCAGCGGAACCGGCAGCCAGGCGTCGGGTTGATGACCTTGGGCGGCTCGCCCCGGTCGGTCTCGGCGTCGACGTTCAGCGGCGCGCGCGGGTCGGGCGCCGCTGAGAGCAGCAGCTGGGTGTACGGGTGCTTCGGGCTGGCGAGCACTTCCTCCATCGGGCCGGTCTCGGCGATCTGGCCCGCGTACATCACGATCAGGCGGTCGGCGATGTACCTGGCACTGGCCAGGTCGTGGGTGATGAACAAGATCGAGACGTCCTCGTCGTCCCGCAGCGTCGCCATCAGGTTCAGCAGGCCGATCCTGATCGAGACGTCGAGCATGGAGACCGGCTCGTCGGCCAGCACCAGCTTCGGCCGCATGGCCAGGGCCTGCGCGAAGCCGACCCGCTGCCGTTGCCCGCCGCTGAGCTCGTGCGGGTAGCGCTCGAGCACGTCGGCGGCGGGCGTCAGCCCGACTACCTCGAAGACCCGGCTGGCCTCGTCCTCCATCTGCCTGGCGGTGAGCTCAGGGCGGTGCAGCTTCAGGCTGCGCATGACCCCGTGCGAGACGCGGAACACCGGGTTGATCGACGCGAACGGATCCTGGAAGACCATCGGCGCGAGGCCTGAGTACCGCAGCCGGTCATGGCGCGACCGGATCGAGGAGAGCTTCTTGCCCTCGAAGAAGATCTCGCCGCTGGTCGCTTTGTAGATCCTTGCCAGCAGGCGCGCGATCGTGGACTTGCCGCTGCCGCTCTCGCCGGCCAGGGCCACGATCTCGCGGGCGCCGATGGACAGGCTCACGTCGTCGACCGCGTGCAGGATGCGCTGCGACAGCAGCGTGTTGCCGATCCTGAAGTGCTTGGTCAGGCCCTCGGTGCGCAGCAGCGGCTCGGTCGCCTGCGGCTCGGCCTGTGGTTTCGCGGCTAGCTCGGTCATGATGTACTCCCGTCATAAAGGAAGCAACGGGCCTGGATGCCGTCGACGTAGTAGAGCTCGGGGCGCTCGGTGTGGCAGCGGTCGAAGACCTTCGGGCAACGGGGCGCGAACCAGCAGCCGTCCGTGCGCCTGGCCAGGTTGGGCGGGCTGCCAGGAATGCCGCTGAGCGGCACCTTGGGGCCGCGGATGGACGGGAACGCATCCATCAGGCCGTCCGTGTACGGGTGCCGTGGCGAGTCGAACAGCGTCCTGGTCGGCCCGACCTCGGCGACTTGGCCCGCGTACATCACGATCAGGCGGTCGGAGAAGTGCGAGACCAGCGACATGTCGTGGGTGACGAAGACGACCGCGAACCCGAACTGCTCCTGCAGTTCCTTGATCTGGACCATCAGCGACCGCTGGGCGACCACGTCGAGGGCCGAGGTCGGCTCGTCCATGATCACCAGTTCCGGGGTGAACAACATCGCCATGGCGATCATGGACCGCTGCCGCATGCCGCCGGAAAGCTGGTGCGGATAGCTCTTCAGGTGCTCAGGATCGATGCCGACCATCTTGAGCACCTCGGCCGACCGGTTCGCGATCTCGGCGCTCGAGGTCACGCCGTGTGCCCGCATCGCGTCCTTGAACTGGGCGGCGATGGTCTTGACCGGGTTGAGCGCGTTCATCGCGCTCTGCATCACGACCGACAGGTCCTTCCACCTGATCGCGGTCAGCGACTTGTCGGTCAGGCCGACGAGGTTCCTGCCCTTGAACATGACGGTCCCGCCGGTGACCTCGGCGGGCGGCGCCAGCAGTTGCGCGACCGCGAACAGCATCGTGGACTTGCCGCAGCCAGACTCGCCGACGACGGCGACGAACTCGCCGGGATCGAGGGAGAAGCTGACGTTGTCGACCGCGAGCACGCTCCCGGCGTCGGTGATGTACTCCACCGACAGGGCTCGCACGTCGAGAACGCTGCCCGACCGCTGGTCCGGCGTGACCTCTGTCTCACTAGCCGACCGCACTGGTCCTCCTGAGCACTCGCGGCTGCTTTTGCCGTCGCAACGGTCTAAGTGCCGGGTTGCCGATCTCGTCGAACGCGTAGTTCAGCAGCGCGAAGGCGGCACCGAGCAAGACGATGCAGATGCCGGGAGCGATGATCCACAGGGACTGCCCGGTCTGGAACGCCTCGTTGTTCTCGGCCTGCTGGAGCATGGTGCCCCAGCTCACCTGGTTCGGGTCGCCGAGCCCGATGAACTGCAGGCTGGAAGAGAACAGCACCGCGTAGAGCGCGTTGGTCAGGAAGCTGGCTACCAGCAGCGAGGTCATGGTCGGGATAATCTCGACCACGATGATGTAAATCGGCCGCTCGCCCCTGACCCGCGCCGCCTCGAGGAAGTCGCGCTTGCGCAGCGAAAGCGCCTGGCTGCGGAGCTGCCTGGCCGTGTAAGACCAGCCGGTCAGCGTGATCACCACGATCATCACGGCGGTCCCCGTGCTGTGCAGGTAACCGGCGATCACGATCAGCAGCGGGAAGAGCGGTATCACCAGCAGGACGTCGGTCAGCAGGTTGAGCACGGCGTCCCAGATGCCGCCTAGATAGGCGGCCGCCACGCCGATCAGCACCGCGATCGCGGTCGAGGCGAGGCCGACCCCGAAGGCGATCTCGAGCACCGGCCTGGCCCCCCAGATGACCTGGGAGAACAGGTCCTCGCCGATCCCGTTGGTGCCGAACGGGTGGTGCCAGGACAGCGGGAGTCCCACCTTGAACTGGCCGACGACGTTCGGGTCACCGTGCATGAGCACGCCGGGCAATATTCCGACCAGGATGAAGAAGAGCAGCAGCCCGGCACCCCAGCTGGCCTTGCGGTTGGACCTGATCGCCTTGCCTATCCGGGCCAGCGCCCGGATCGCGGGGGAGCGGCTGCGACCGGACCGCCCGGTCGACGGGCCGAGATCGGTGAGCTCGATCGGGACCGCGGGCTCGATCGTACCGCCCGGAATGATCATCGCCATGGTGTTACCCCGCGTCCCTGGTCCGTGGGTCGAGCAGCGCGGTCGCTATGTCCGATAGCAGGATCGCCACCAGCACAGCGACGGTGATCAGCAGGAACAGCGCCTGCATCAGCGGGTAGTCCTCGTTGTTGACGGCGGCGAGCAGCCAGTACCCGACGCCCTCGTAGTTGAAGACGTACTCGACCAGGATCGCGCCCCCGAGCACGAAGCCGAGCGACATCGCGAATCCGGTCAGGTTCGGCAGGATCGCGTTCCGCGCCGCGTAGTCGAACATGATCCGGCGACTGGACAGGCCTTTCGCTCGCGCCATTCGCACGTAGTCGTCGGCGAGGGTCGTGATCATGGTGTTGCGCATGGTCAGGATCCAGGTGCCGATCGTGGTGACCAGCAGCGTAAGCGCCGGCAGGATCGCGTGCTGTATGACGTCCCAGATGAAGCTGAGCGTGAAGGCCGGCGTGTCCGTGCTTGAGTAGTTGCTGAAGTAGGGCAGCCAGTGCAGCTTCACGCCGAAGACGAGGATGACCATCAGGCCGAGCCAGAAGTACGGGATCACCGAGGTGATCACGAACACTGGCGGCATGATGCTGTCGAGCGAGCCGCCGCGCCGCCAGGCGCCGAGGATGCCGATGAGCGTGCCGAGGATGAAGGCCAGGATCGTGGTCACCCCGACCAGGCCGAGCGTCCAGAAGATGGCGCTGGAGATGATGTGGCCGACCGAGGTCGGGTACTCCGACAACGACGTGCCGAAGTTGCCGGTGGCGACGTTCTTCAGGTAGCTCCCGTACTGGGCGATGATGCTCTTGCGGGTGTCGACGCCGAACTGAACCTCAAGCGTATGGAGCGCCTGCGGTGAGACCCCGCCCTTGAACTTGGCGATCATCGCGATCGCCGGGTTGCCCGGCATCAGCCGGGGCAGCACGAAGTTCAGCGTGAGCGCCGCCCACAGGGTGAGCAGAAAGAAGCCCAGGCGACGAAGCGCGAATCTCATGGCTTGTGCGTCCTATCCATCCCGGGTCTCGCTTTCCCGATCTCACCCTTATGGTCAACCCGCAAGGTGGCTGCGGGGAAGGCCGTGCCTTCCCCGCAGCCACCTCGGCATTAACTGCTCGGCGTCAGGTGCAGCATCACCTGGCCCCAGTCGGGGTAGTTGTAGGCGGCGGGCTGGGCGTACGGGTCGGTCGGCGTCGGCCAGCCGCTGAACTTAGAGGTGTCGTACTGGAACCAGTCGACGGCCTCGGTGACCGGGATTACCGGGATGTCGGTCAGCATGACCTTCTCGAGCTGGTCGACGATCTTCTGCTGCTCGGCCGGGCTCGTCGTGGTCGGGTACTCGGTGATCAGGTTGTCGGTCGCCTGGTCGCTGTACCGCTCGAAGTTCGAGCCGGCCGGGGTGCCGATCGGCGCCGAGTTGGCCGAGTACAGCCACTGGCGCAGCTCGAAGTACGGGCTCGGGCCGCCTGTCTCGGCGCCGTAGCCGAGCTGGAACTGGCCGGCGAACAGCTTGGCCTCGTAGGTGGTCTGGGACAGGTCCTGCGGCGTCACCTGGATGCCCACGGCCTTGAGGTCGGCCGCGATGACGTTGACGGCGTTCACCCAGTCGGAGAACCCGCCGTTGTTGATGATCGAGAACGAGAGCTGCTGGCCGTTCTTGGCGAAGATGCCGTTCGAGCCCTTGGTGAAGCCAGCCTTCTCCAGGATGGAGATCGCCTTCTTCGGGTTGTAGGCGTAGTCGTTGCCGAACGTCGCTGCCTGCGAGGTGTCGAGCCAGGAGCTGAACGTCGGCGTCACGAT
Source organism: Streptosporangiaceae bacterium (assembly GCA_035511035.1). Classification (GTDB taxonomy): domain Bacteria; phylum Actinomycetota; class Actinomycetes; order Streptosporangiales; family Streptosporangiaceae; genus Chersky-822. The sequence goes on along the minus strand of DATKFV010000097.1, from coordinate 5,550 downwards.
GCCGGTCTGGTTGGACGGCGGCTCCTCGCCGTACTCGCCGAGCTGGGACGCCTTGGGCCGGTCGATCGCGTAGGCCATGGCCTGGCGGACGGCAAGGTTCTTCAGCAGCGGGTTGGTCAGGTTGATGAACATCGAGACGTTGGCGACCGGCGGGAACCACCACTTGATGGCCGGCTGGGCCTTCAGGAACGTGTTGATGTCAGGGATGAACTGGCTGCCCCACTGCGCGTTGCCGGCCGCGAGGTAAGTGTTGGCGGTGTCGTTGGTCAGGAACGCCGGGTAGTTCACGGTGCCGATCTTCGGCTCGCCCTTGATCCAGTAGTTCGGGTTGGCGGTGTACTTGATGTTCTCCGGCGTGCAGGTCTTGCTGCTGACCTCGTAAGGGCCGGTGCCGATCGGGTTGGTGTCCGGGTACTTGGTCGGGTCGGAGATCTTCGACCAGACCTTGGAGTCCACGATGCCGATCTGGTCGGCGATGTAGTAGAAGTACGTCACGGCCGGGGCCTTGAACTGCATGACCACCTGGTCGGAGCCCTTTTGGGTGACGCTTGAGAGCACGGACCAGACCGCGTTGATGTCGAGCGTCTTGTTCTGCTTCAGCAGGTTGAAGGTGTAGACGACGTCGGCGGCGGTGAGCGGGTCGCCGTTGGTGAACTTCACGCCATTGCGGATCGTGAAGGTCAGCGTCTTGTTGCCGCCGCTCCATGTGTAGTTCGTGGCCAGCCACGGGGTGGTCTTGGCGTCGTTCAGCGTGTCGACGAAGACCAGCGGCTCGTAGACGTTCCCGAGCGAGAACGAGATGTCGGAGAGGTTGAACGGGTTGAAGTCACAGGTCCAGTTGCCGCCGCTCTCGTTATCAATGGTCAGGACACCGGTCGCGGTTGAGGAAGTCCCCTTGCCGCCGCCGCTGCCGCTGCTGCTACTGCTTGAGCAGGCGGCTGCCGCTAGGCAGCACGACGCGATGACGACCCCGTACTTGATAAGGCGTCTCATGCTTAAGCCCTCCGGTTGTGCTGCGCGCTGCACTTGGGGTCCCCGCCTCGGCTCGCGCGCTGGCGCCGGACGGTACTTGGGGCCGGGGAGTCTCCGGCGTTGTGCCAGGTATCGCCGTAAATATCACTAATCTCGCAACTGTACCGACTGTAGCGAATTTTGTGACCCATGCGCCGGTAATGATGTACGGCGACGCTATTCTGTGAGATTGTTAGGACAGTATCCTAACTATCCGGGACGTAACAGAGTTCGTGGCCGAACCGTGACCTGGCGCATGAAGTCTGGATGAAAGATGCTCGGCCAACGTCGGTTCGGGCTGGCTACGGAGGCTGCTCTACGTGGACATGATCTCGTTCGGCATGGTCTTCCTTGAGCTTGTGTTCGGGCAGCTTGACGGGCTGCCGGGACCAGGCGAGGAGGTCTTCACCGACGAGTTCGCCATCTCCTGCGGCGGTGCCGTCACTAGCGCCACCGCGGCGGCCGCGGCCGGGGCGAAGGCGGGCGTGTGCACGAGGCTCGGCGACGATGTCGGCTCGGTCGTGGCGACCGAGCATTGCACGGCGGCCGGCATCGACCTGAGCACCTCGATCCAGGTCGGTCACCCGACCGCCGGGATCACCGCCGTGCTCAACTTCGCTGGCGATCGCGGGTTCGTCACGCATGTTCCTGCTCGCGAGCCTGGCGGTCGGCCTGAGCTTGAGCGCTGGCTCGACGTGCTCAGGGCGGAACGGCCGGCCTGGTGCTACCTGCACTGCGGTCACGGCGTCCCGGCGTTCCTGCGGGAGGCCCGCGCGCTCGGCTGCAAGGTGATGCTCGACATCTCACTCGGCGACGAGCGGGAGGGCGACGTCATCACCGAGTGCATCAAGCTCGCCGACGTGTTCGTGCCGAACACCGACGAACTGCTCCGGCTCACCGGCGTGGCCGACATCAGGCAAGCTGTGGCCGCCGCCTGCACCTGGGGGACGCAGCTCGTCGTGACCCGCGGCGCCGCCGGGGCGCTCGTCTCGCACGGCGACGGATCGTTCACCGAGGTGACCAAGGGCGTCCAGCGGGTCACGGTCAAGGACCTGACCGGGGCGGGCGACAACTTCGCCGGCGCGCTGATCGGAGCCCTTGTCGCCGGCTCGTCCCTGGTCGACGCCGTGGCCGTCGCCAACGAGGCCGGATCGGCGTCAGTGGGCCAGCTGGGCGCGATCGGTCCCATCGCCGGCCTGGGCGCTGGCGGCGGAGGCTGGCCGTTTCGCCAGGTGCTCGTGCAGCAACTCGCCTCCGCGATGACGACCGGCGGCCAGGACAATGTCATGGAGCGCGGCTGACGAGCCGTCTACGGTGGCGGCGGCTAAGACATCGAAGGAGCGTAGCTAAGTGAAGCTCAGCATTCTCGGCGGGGGCGGGGTTCGCATGCCGGGGTTCGTCCGGTCGGTCCTCGCTGGCAGGCCGGACACCTTCGATGAGATCTGCCTGTTCGAGCCGGACGCGACCAGGCGCGCGACCACGGGCCGGCTGGCCGTCGAGGTCGCCGGGGTCTTCGGCCGGCCTGGCCTGGTCACGATGACCGCCGACGCGGCGCAGGCCTTCACCGGCGCTGACTACGTGTTCTCCGCGATCAGGGTCGGCGGCGACCGCGGCCGGGTCATTGACGAGCAGGTCGCGCTCCAGCGGGGCATCGTCGGCCAGGAGACGACCGGGCCTGGCGGCGGGGCGATGGCGCTGCGGACGATCCCTGTGGTGCTCTCCTACTGCGAGCTGTTGAGCCAGTGCTCGCCGGGCGCGGTGCTGATCAACTTCACGAACCCGGCCGGGCTGATCACCCAGGCGATCAGCGCCCAGGGCAAGGTCACGGCGGTCGGCGTGTGCGACACGCCGTCGGGCACGATCGCGGACCTCACCAGGTACGTCCACGCGGAGCCAGGCCAGGTGGCCGCCGGGTACGGCGGCCTCAACCACCTGGGCTGGATCACGTCGTTCGCCGTGGACGGCCGCGAGCTCATGCCTGAGCTTGTCGCCGGCTTCGACGACCTCGCCAGGTCGGTGAAGCAGTTCCACCCGTTCGACGCCGACCTCGTGAATCGGGTCGGGGCGCTGCCGACCGAGTACGTGTACTACTACTACGACCCCCGGCGCTACGTGGACGGGGTCGCCAAGGCGGGCGCGAGCCGGGGCCAGGACGTGCTGGCGTTGAACGAGGAACTGCTGAACGCTATCGGCAAGGCCTTCGCCGACGGTGACGTGCACGCCGCCTGGACGGCGTACTCCCAGCTGCTCGGGGTTCGGCGGGACACCTACATGCGGACCGACACCGACGGCGACAACGGCCAGGCCGCCGCCAGGGCCAGCCGCGCGGCCCGTGGCGCCGTCCCGATGCAGGCAGAGAAGATCGGAGGCTACGAGGGCCTGGCGCTGCGGGTCATCGACGGCCTGTCCGGCGCGAGCCCAGGCCCGGTGATCGTCAACGTGCGGAACGAGGGCACGCTCGGCTTCCTCGACCCTGACGACGTCGTGGAGGTGCCGGCCAGGGCCGACACCGACGGCCTCGCCACCGTTGGTGGCAGTCCTGACCTGCCGAGGTCGGCTCGGGCCCTGATCGAGTCGGTGAAGGACTACGAGCGGGGCATCGTCACCGCGGCGATGACCGGCGACGCCGACCTGGCCGCTGTCGCGCTGGCCCAGAACCCGCTGGTTCCTGGCATCACCGCGGCCAGGGAGCTGCTGGCCGACTACATCGACCTGCACGGCGAGCATCTCGCCTACCTGAAGTAGATGACCGAGAACCTCCAGAGCGCGTCCTCTGGCGCGCCAGCCAGCACACTTGCGTCCTCTGGCGCGTCGGCTAATACAGCTGCCCAGGCGGCTCGGCCCCAGCTGATCAGGGCGATGAACGAGCAACTGCTGCTCAACCAGATCCGCCAGCTCGGGGTTTGCTCGCGGGCTGACCTGGCCCGGCTGTCGGGACTGTCCAAGCCGACCGTCTCGCTCGCTCTCGCCAACGTCGAGCGCTCGGGCCTGGTCCGCACGGCTGGCCAGCGGACCGGCGTGCCCGGCCGCTCGGCGGTGCTCTACGAGATCAGGCCGGAGGCCGGCTACGTGCTCGGACTCGACATCGGGCACGAGTACCTGCGTGGCGCTATCGCCGACCTGACCGGCGAGATCAGGGCGAAAGCCGAGTCACGGAGCTCGTCGGGCAGCGTGAGCAGCCGGGTCGGCGAGCTCATCAAGCTGGCCGACGGTATCTGCGCGGCCGCGGGCATCGGCCGGGCGGACGTGACCCAGACGGTGCTCGGCAGCCCTGGTGTCTACGACCCGAGCCGGGACGCGATCATGCTCACTGGCGGGCTGGCGGGCTGGGACCGCCGGGCGGTGCTGGCCAGGTTGCGGGACGCGTTCGGCCCGAACTTCGTCGTGGAGAACGACATCGACGCGGCGGCGCTAGCCGAGCGGGAGCACGGCCACGGCCGCGAGTTCGCCAGTTTCGCTTTCGTGTCGATCGGCAGCGGCATTGGCATGGGCCTGGTGCTTGGCGGGCAATTGTACCGGGGCGCCCACGGGGTGGCCGGCGAGATCGCGTTCCTGCCGATCGCCGATGGTCATGGTGGCGCGGGGGAGACCGAGGTCCGCAAGCGAGGCACGCTCGAAGCGGCCGGATCGGGCTCCGCTATCGTCAGGTCGGCCCGGCAGGCCGGCCTGCACGCCTCGTCGGCCCGCCAGGTATTCGCCGCCGCCGCAGGCGGCGACGAGCGCGCGGCCGCGATCGTGTCGACCGAGGCGCGGCTGGTAGCCAAGGCGATCTGCGCGATCGTGACCGTCATCGACCCTGGCCTCGTGGTGCTGGGTGGCGGCATCGGCCAGGCGCCGGGATTCGCGGCCTCGGTCACCACCGAGCTTGCGAGGATCTCACCGGTCCTGCCGGAGATCAGGGTCAGCGCCCTCGGCACCAGCGCCGTCGTCGACGGCTGCCTCGCCTCCGGCGCCGACCTCGCCTGGGGCCGCCTGACCGCCCAACTCGCCCAGGCGGACAACGACTCCATGCCCGTCCCCATGACCCTGACCGCGCGCTGAAATCACCAGAGCGCTGTTTAAAAGGGAGATCATCGCCTTGATCTTGGCGACTATTATCTTGGCGGTGAGTTATCGCGCTCGCGCCGGAGAGTCTTCGTAGGACGGAGAGTCTTCGCGTGGTTCCCGGAGAATCTTCGGCATCGTGGCGGAGATTTCTCGCCTAGCGGTGGATCGACCACTTTTCTTGACGAGGACTTACCGCTAAGCGACAACTCACCACCGCGATGCTGAGAACTCCCCACCGTACGAAGATCCTCCGCGATCATCGAATCCTCTGTCGCGGCGCCCAAGACTCTCCGCCCCCGATGTCTCCCCAGGCCAATCAGCAAGCTCCGTCCCCAGCAGCCGACGCAGAAGCACCCTTACGCAGTTCCGTGATCACTCCCGCCGGCGTCGCGGAGCCTGCCGGGGGCGGTGAGTTCCCGTGATGGTGGGGGGTGGCGGGGTCATGCCGGGTCGTCCCGGGGGTGGGGTGCCCGGGTGAGTTTCCGTGATGGT
>DATKFV010000096.1:0-36775 GCA_035511035.1 Streptosporangiaceae bacterium | reverse complement strand
AGGGAAGGTTGCACGCCTCCGGAGCGGTCAGATAGAAGGCGGTGCCCGAGCTGGCCACTGAGCGCCACACCCGCGCCATGCCGGTCGGCACGATGCCCTTGTCGCCGATCAGCTCGGCCGCCTTGTCCCGCTGCGCGGCAGTGAAGCCAGCCGGCCCGACCACCTTGGCCGCGGCGACGATGAGCCGCCTGCAGGTGCGCCCGTAGCCGGCCATGATGCTGGCCGGCGCGCTGAGGCTCCGACCACAGCGGAGGCACCTGACCTGAGATGTCTGGCCAGCCATCGGGACTCCTCTCGACAAGAATTGTGTAGCTACAGAATACAGGAAATTGTGTAGCTACACAACTGCTGCCGTACCATCTGCCGCGTAGATACGGAGAGGGGTTCTCATGGCCGCCGATGAAGAACTCCGCGAGCGCCGGTCCCGCAACGGTGGTCGGCCTCCGCGGCCAGCGGGCTGAAACTGCGCCGTCCGGCAAGCTGGCAGCGACCAGCGATGTGCGGACACCGTGCGGACACACGGCGGGGAATCCGCCGGGACGACGGAGTACAACAAGAGTTCGAATTACGCCGTTGAACTTGGAATACTGAACGGAGCAGAATCCGGCGGGATCAACCGGGACGAGTCGGGCCGGTCTTGAAAACCGCTATGGGGCGTGAGCTTCATCGTGGGTTCGAATCCCACACCCTCCGCGTCGCGGGTTGCCTCAGGAGGGCTTACGGGCCAGGTCGTAGGCGAAGCTCGCGTTCTGGGCGAACGTTCCGTCGTTACTGTACGGGTTGAGCGTGGCCGCGAGGTCGGCGTCGAATGCCGCGGCCTGGTCGCCAAGCACCGCGGCCGGGAGGAAGGACGTTGACCGGACGTACCCGCCGAGCTCAGCCAGGCTCCAGCGATGCTCAAAGGTGAACTCACGGCGATCGGCCACCTCAAAGCCGGCGTCGGCTAGTAGCTGCAGGTCGGGCCAGCGCTTCCGCGGCAGGTTCCAGCCCGCCGGCACCCGGCCTTGCGCGCCGAGCGCCGCCGTCCACGTGTCCAGCGTGGCTGCGAGCGCCCGCTGCCAGTCTTCCTCACCTGCCGATGGGCCATCCGACCAGCACAGCGCTAGGTGACCGCATGGCCTGAGCCAGCTGAGCACCCGGCCAGCGACCAGATCGCGGTCGAGCCGGTGGAACGCATTCCCGATCACTACCAGATCGAAGTAATCCGGCTCAGCATCCAGGGACTCCGCACTCGACACGACCGGCCGGATATTCTCCGCGCCGCCGGCGGCGGCCTTGGCCGCTACGACCTGCACCATGTCCGGCTCCTGGTCCACCGCCCACACCTCGCGGAACCACCGCCGCAGCGCGAACGCGAGCTGGCCAGTCCCGCAGGCCAGATCCAGCAGGCGGCCGCGCTCCGAAACGCCGACACGCCAGGGCGCATCTCGCCGTAACAGCTCATACGGCCGTCGGCATCGCTCCGCGGTCAGCCTGGCCGCACGGCGCGCAGGTGCAGGAAGGCCGGGATGCGCTGGTGCCGGGCACCGCGGTCGGCCGGATCGGCTGGAGCGGGCGGGCGTACCTCGCGGATCGCCTCGATCAGCAGGCCCGCGGCCTCCACCGCCCGGCTGTAGGCCTCGATCGGCCGGTGCTCGCTGTGGAAGACCAACTGGTGTCCGTCCCGGTCCAGCACCCAGTCGGACGACCGGGGCTCGAGGTAGGAGCGGGCTATCTGGAACGGCGCGTCCGCTGTGCGCTCCGTGAACTCGCCGGCCGAGGAGATCGGGTGCACGATCGCCAGGCACAGTCGGCCGCCAGGGCGCAGGACCCGCCCGGCCTCGCTGACGGCCCCTGGCATGTCGTCGATGTCGTGCAAGGACATGTAGGCCAGGACAAGGTCAAAGCTCTGGTCCAGGAACGGTAGCGCTCCGGCGTCTCCCGCGACGAATGGCTGACCAAGCTCGTGGCTGGCCGCGAGCCGCACGAGTGGCCAGGCCGCGTCCAGCCCCACTACTTCCTGATACCCGCGGGCTGCCAGAGCCCGGCTCACCCGGCCCTCACCGCAGCCGAGGTCAAGGACCGGCCCGCCGGGCGCCGGCAGCAGGCCGAGCATCGACGGCAGGTTCACCTGCTCGTGCCAGGGATCCTGGCCAGGGCTGCGAGCCAGCCGCGCCCAGCCTTCGGCCTGTGACTCCCAGCCTCGCCGCATTCTCACCGGCCGAGTCTGACATAGGCCCATACGGCTGCCTAGCCGAGCCGGGGCCGGACCGAGACCACGCCAGGCTTGCTTGCTGATCTTTAAGCGCTCAGCCGGACTGCACAGGCCGGAGGCGGGCCGGTCAGACGATGAGGCCGTCATGGTTCTGGATGCTAGCCGGGGGCCGGGCCGCGGTGCCGAGGCCCGGCCTGGCGCGAGTCAGGCCTTCTTCAGCCGGCTGAAGGAGAAGAAGCCGGAGCCGGTGACGCTGCCCGGCACTCTGGGTGCGCGCCGGGCAGCGTCGTCGCTAAGGATCGCTAGCTCACCGGCCGGTCACGCCGTCGGCCAGTTCCCTGAGGATGTCGATGTGGCCGTTGTGCCGCGCGGTCTCCTCGATCAGGTGAAAGAGGATCCAGCGCAACGTGACCGGCTCGGTCCGCCACTCCAGCGGCCCGGCCGATGCAGTATCCAGATCCAGCCCGGCCACTAGCTCGCTGTGCCTGGCACAGACAGCCCGGTACTCCGCGAGCAACTGAGTGATCGGCACCTTCACCGCGATGCGCAGCTCGCGGTCCGGATCTTCGTCCGTCCACGGGCCGTGACCCTCTCGGCCGAGCAGTGTGAGCTCGATCCAGGAGTACTCCACCCAGCGCAGGTGGCTGACCAGCCCGGAGATGCTGATCAGCGGCGAGCCCGGCAACGGCGCGCGCCGGGCGTCTTCCTCCGTGATCCCCCGGCACTTCGCGTGGACGGTGTCGCGGGCGTAGTCGAGCATGGTGGTCAGGATCGTTCGTTCGTCCCAGCTGAGCGGTACATCATCGGTGCGAGCAGCGGGGACAGCAGGTACCGCGTTCTGATCAGAAGTCATGTCATTCCTCTGCGGGTAGCAGAGGCGCGGCCCAGGCCGGTTAGCTGACGGCAATGGGAGGCGCCTGATGGTCAATGGACATCGCGCGCCTCCCTCCCGTGATCATGATCGAATAGGTAACCCGTACTAACATGATCGAATAGTTGATCATAGTACGGTGTTCCGTGTCAGCGATCATAGCATAACGGACATTATGCCAGTCAATTTGATAGGCACCGCGTACGATGATCATCTGTAGTGGATCTTATTACTGACTCCCTCCGAAAGGCAGCGGCGGCGCCGACCGGGGCGCCCAGGCAGGACCGCGAGGCCTAGGGCCGACACATGGACTACGTGATCGTGATCGTGAAGACGTCGGTGACGTACTTGTGCTTCGGCTTGGTCGAGTCGGTGATCTCGGCCGTGAACTTGTAGGTACCGCGCTTGGTCGGCTTGCCGGAGATGACGCCCGTGTGCTCGTTGAGCTTCAGGCCCGGCGGGACCTTGGTCTTGGCCACGAAGGTGTACGGGGTCTTGCCCTCGCTCACCTCGATCGTGTAGTTCGCTCCGCCGGATCCGCAGTCGTCGCCGTCGACGCTGCGCACCGCCGGAAATTCGCACCGCATCCGCGGATGCAACCAGGCTCGCTCACCCGGCGTATACAGCGTGACGATAGATGTGGGGCCAGGCCGGGCCGACCAGGCTCAGGGAGGGCGGGGAGCCAGTGAACCGCGAGGAGTTCACCACCTTCTACACCGCCAGCTTCCACCGCCTCGTCGGCCAGCTCGGCGCGATGACAGGAAGCCAGGCCGAGGCCCAGGACGCGGTCCAAGAGGCGTTCGTCAGAGCCTGGGCGCAGCGCGGCCGGTTCAGCAAGGACGATTCTCCCGAGAGCTGGATCAGGGTCACCGCCTGGCGGATCGTGGTCTTGCGCTGGCGACGCAACCGCACCGGCAGCAGGCTGATGCCCCTCGCTGCCCAGCCGGACACGGTGCCAGGGCCTAGTCCCGACCGGGTCGCCTTCATCGAGGCCCTCCGCAGGCTGCCGGCCGAGCAGCGCCGCGCGATCGCCCTCTACCACCTTTGCGACCTCAGCATCGACCAGGTCGCCCGCGAGACCGGCGTGCCAGCGGGGACAGTCAAGGCGCGGCTTGCTCGCGGCCGGGCCGCGCTCAGGCCGCACGTCAGCGAGGCCCCGCCACCACGCCGAGCACCACACCGACCGCCAGCACACCGACAGCCAGCACACCGACCGCCACCACACCGACCGCCACCACACCGACCGCGACCAGTTAGCTAAGGACCGGAGCCCAGGAGGTTCTCCCATGCCAGACCTGACCGACAAGCTCCAGCAGGTGGCCGACGACGTCGCCAGCGCGGCCAGGCCGATCGCCGTCGCCGACGTGATCCGCCTGGGCGAGCGCCGCCGACACCGGGTCGTCGCGCAGCGCTCGCTCGGCGGGCTGGCGGTCGCAGGGATCGGCGCGGCGGTGATCTTCGCCGGCGTGCCTCGCGCCCCGCTCCCCGGTGGCGGCACCGCCACTCCGGTGTTCAAGACGACCGGGCAGGCGATCGCCTGGGCCAAGGCGCAGGCGAGAGCCGAAGCCAGGAAGATGCTGGCCGACCAGCAGCTTCCGCCTGGTGCCCGGCCGACCTCAGCCCGCCGCCTGCGAGCCCCCGTGCCCACGACGGCCGCACTCACGATCGGCAACCAGAGGGTCGCGATCGACCTGCACCGGCTCTACTTTGTCCCGGACAGCGAGGCACAGGTATCCCGCTTCCTGCGAAAGCACTCCCCGGCGGACGCGGTCAACCTCGGCTACGGCACTAGCACCGTGTCCGACGGCACCGCCCAGTTCGTGGACTACATGCTGCGGAAGGCACCCGCTGGCACCGACGGCACGATGCTGGTGTCCTCGATGTTCGCTGACCCGGCTGGCGGCACCGTGCTGCGGCTGGACGCGCAGGTCATCTGGTCCGTGCCCCGATCGCAGGCCGAGTACGTCAACGCGGCCAGCTTCCGTGCCATCACGGTCACCAAACTCAGCATGTCGTCGGGTAGCACCAGCAAGGTCATCAGGTCGAGGTCTCTCATCGCCACAATCGCTCACGCGCTGAACGGTCTGGGTACCACGAGAGGCGGTCTCGGCTGCCCGGACGTGACCTCCGAGCTCACGATGACCTTCGAACCGAGGTCAGCCGCGGTGAAGCCGGTCGCGATCAGCGTGGGCTGCGGCGTCGCCGTGGTGACTGTCGGCACGGTCAGGCAGCCACTCCTGGCGACCTCCGACGCGCTCCCCCGGCTACTGAACCGGCTGCTCGGACCCCGCGCCTAGCCAGCCGGGAGCGCGGCCAGTCAAGAGCGCCGCTCCCTGGCCCGGCGCTTGCCCTCGTGCATGGCCTGCACCCGCGCGATCGGGATCGTGTGCCCCTCTTCCACCAGCTCAGGCGGCAAGGCCTGCGGGGCCGGCATCAGCTCCTGCCACCGGTCGCGCCCGCCGAGCAGCCCGAGCGCCGTGTGGACGGTGAAGTCCGAGGGAGTCACGTGGTCCAGGTCCTCCCAGGCCAGCGGGAACGACACCGGCGTCCCCGGCCTGATCCGAGGGCTGTAAGCGGCGGCGACCGTGGCACCACCGGCCCTCGTCGAGTCGATGAATACCTTGCCGTGCCGGTCTTCCTTGATGAAGGCCGTGGTGGCCAGCTCAGGATCGATCCGCTCGGCCCGCATCGCGATCGCCCTGGTAGCCGCCGCCGCGTCCTCGGCTCCCTCGTCGCTGGTCAGCGGCACGAACACGTGCACGCCCTTGGCGCCGCTGGTCTTGACCACGCCCGTGAGCCCGAGGTCATCGAGCGCGCGGCGCACCAGGTGCGCCGCCCGCACCGCCAGCCCGAACGCATCTGGCGCGGGCGGGTCGATGTCGAGCACCAGGTACGTGGGCCGGTCCAGGTGGTCGGCGAGCGCGAGCGTCGGGTGGTACTCGGCCGCGCGCTGGTTGGCGAACCAGATCAGCGTCCGCCGGTCATCGCACAGCGCGTAGGAGACCTCGCGCTTGGACGCCTGCGCCCACAGCTTGACCGTCCGTACCCACGGCGGCGTGTACGAGGGCACGTTCTTCTGCATGAACGGCGCCTGGCCTGGCCGGACCCTGATCACCGAAAGCGGCCGGCCCGCCAGCACCGGCACCAGCCGGTCAGCCATCGCATCCAGGTAGTCGACCAGGTCCTGCTTCGTCGCCCCGGCGTCGTCGAACAGCGGCTGGTCAAGATGAGTCAGCGAGACGCCGTCCCGCTCCTGCTTGCTCGCTCCGCTAGCCGCCATAGTCGAAGAGTAGAGCCAGCGCGTCGTCGAGCTTGCGCAACGTGCCCGCACAGATCCGCCCGACCGGGTCGGGCCCGAGCCGGTCCCGCCGCACCCGCACCACCGAGTACGACTCCAAGTGCCCGCTGACCTGGTCAGCGCTGGTAAGCGGGACGATGTAGGGCGTCTCGCTCAGGTCGGGACGGTCACTGACCCTGACCACGACCGGGTGGCCGGTGATGGCGCTGAAGCCGTCATTGCTGACGATGACGACGAAACTGGCGCGTCCTAGACCTTTATGAGCGAAGACATCGCCGCGATTCACGCGGCGCCCTTCCCCGTCTCCGAGGCGGGGAAGTCACGTTCGCTGGCCTCGGTCCAGGCGACCCAGGCTTGGCCGGTGCCCGCGTCGAGCTCGGCGACCGGCACGGCGGCATCGCGCTGCACTTTCTCGCGCGCTGACCTGGACATCCAGGTCGACATGGGTACGCCGGCCCGGTCGGCGGCAGCCTTGACCTGGCGGTAAGTCCGCTCATCCATGCTGATGCTGACGATCCGATCGACCACACCACAACGTTAGCGCGTTCTCGCACCAGTGGGGCAGGGCGGAAATTTCTTGGCACCACCGGACACGTCGCCCCCCGGTGATGCGGCGAGGCGGCAAGCCCGACAGACTAGGTCTCATGGACGTTGACAGTGAGCTCGATCCGGGAAAGCCCGGCCGGATCGTGGTGGTGGGGCCCGACGGCATTGCCGAAAGCGAGGCGGCCGACGAGGATGGCGAGCGGCCGGTCACCGAGATGGTGTCGCAGCCGGCCAAGGTGATGCGGGTCGGCAGCATGATCGGCAAGCTGCTCGAAGAGGTCAAGGCCGCCCCGCTCGACGAGAAGAGCCGGGCCCGGCTCAAGGAGATCCACACCAGCTCCATCAAGGAGCTGCAGGACGGGCTCGCGCCCGAGCTGGTCGCCGAACTCGAGCGCCTGTCGCTGCCGTTCGCCGAGGACGAGATCCCCAGCGAGGGCGAGCTCAGGATCGCGCAAGCCCAACTCGTCGGCTGGCTGGAAGGGCTGTTCCACGGCATTCAGACGACCCTGTTCGCTCAGCAGATGGCCGCGCGCGCTCAGCTTGAGCAAATGCGAAGGGCCTTGCCACCGGGCATGATGCCGCCGCAAGAGGACTCACAGCAGCGCGCCTCTGGTCCATATCTTTAGGGCAGCAAATTAGCCCCGCCCGGCCCTGATCCCGTCCAGCCAGCCAGCCGCGGCAGCGAACTTGCCGTCGGCGGGCGCCGGCTCGGCGTCGGTCGGCCTGGAACGCGGGGTCGCCGGCCCGGGCCGGGCGGGCCCTCCGGGCCCGCCCGCCGCAGCGGCCACCGCGTAGCTGCCAAGGAATCGCACGTCGCTGCAAGCGCGCCGCAGGCCCATAAGGGCCTCACCGACGCTCGGCGCGAGCACGTGCCCCTCGCAGTCGATGAAGAAGCAGTACCGGCCGATGCCCTCACCGGTCGGCCGCGACTCGATCCGGCTGAGGTTGACGCCGCGCACCGCGAACTGGCTCAGGATATCCATCAGCGCGCCCGGATGATCATCAGTCAGGTAGGCGATGACCGAGGTCCGGTCGGCCGCCGTCGGCGCAGGCAGCGGCCCTGGCGCACCAAGCTCGATGAACCTGGTCACCGCGTTGGCCCGGTCGTGGACGCCTTCGACGAGCACGTCCAGCTGGTAGTGCCTGGCGGCGAAGCTTCCGGCCAGGGCGGCGTCAAGCTCGCCGTCAGCGACCTGCCAGGCCGCGTCCGCGTTCGACAAGGCGGGCCGCCACTGCGCGTCCGGCAAGTGCTCAGCCAGCCAGCGCCGGCACTGCGGCTGGGCGACCGGATGGCCGCCGACCACCTTGATGTCGGCCATCGCGGTACCGGGCCGCACCAGCAGCGCGAACTCGACCGGAACGATCACCTCGGCCCTGATCAGGACCGGGGGGTCATCGGACAGCTCATCGAGCGTCGCGTTGACGCCGCCTTCGACCGAGCTCTCGATCGGCACCACGGCTCGCTGCGCTGACCCGGTGCGGACAGCGTCGATCGCGGCGGCGATCGTCGGGTAAGGCACGGGCTCGCACTCGTCAGCGCCGTGCAGGACCGCGACCGCCTGCTCGCAGAACGTGCCCCGAGGCCCCAGGTAGGCGCACTGCTGTCTATCGCTCATCTCGCCCGCAACCGCTCCCCACGTCCTCGTCTTGGCCGCCCCATCCTCAACCAGGCACCAGTCGTTCTCGCTGGCCTGGCCGCAGCCAGACGATGGCCAAGATCACGATGACCGCGAGCGCCGCCGGGGTGATCGCGGTCCGCACGACCGTCTCCAGCCAAGCCAGCCCATCCGGCAGCGGAATCCCGCGCGCGGGCAGGTAACCGATCGCCAGCGCCGCCGTCCTCGCCAGCATCAGCCAGTCGAACCGCGTCGCCGGCAGCATGGCCAGGAAGGCCCAGCCCAAGCCGTCGTACCAGGGCAGCACGTAGGGCCACGCTAGCAACCAGGCGAAGACGAACGCGAACGCCCCGGCCGCGAGCAGCTGCCCCGGCCAGTCCGCGATGTACCTGGTCAGCAGCACCAGCAGCACTACGGCCAGCACCAGAGCTCCGATCTTGACGACGTCTTCAGCCGATTGCTCGCCGATGAGCAACCGCAGCCCGCTCCGCACCGCGCGCCACGGCGATCCGATCGAGGTGTAACTGCCCCCGCGCAACGCGGGACCGAACACGGCGGTGCCCCATGGGACTAGCGCCGCCCCGGCCACCACGGCAAACCCGGCCGCCAGCCCGCTGAGCAACACCGCTGGCCGCCACCAAGACGGCCGCCACCAGGACGACGGCCGCCAAGAAGGCCAGGAGCCGTCGCGACCATTGCGCCAGGCCAGCAGGATTCCCAGGGCCAGTCCGGCCCCGACCAGCGCCGTCGTGACCTTGATCGCGAACCCGAGCCCGATCAGTCCCCCCGCGGCCGCGGCGATCAGCCCCGGCCGTACGATCCCGGCACCGGGCCCGCCAGGCCCGCCGGACCCACCGGACCCGCGAGCCACATTGGCCCCGTCAGCACCGTCAGCCCTGTGAGGCGCACCCATCCCGTCAGCCCCGTCAGCCCTGTGAGACGCATCCACACCGTCAGCCCCACGCACCCTGGGCTCCGGGCTAGGGCTAGTCGTACGCAGGCTGGTCACCGCGATGGCCACGGCGGCGACGCCGAAGACGATCGCCTGGCTGTCGACGTGCTCGCCCGCGACGAGCACCATCAGCAGCAGGGGGTTGGCGGTCCACATCAGGGCGGCTCGCAACTGCCTGTTCGCGTCGCCACGGGCCAGCCAGTGCAGGATCAGGCCGGTCGCGGCGAAGGCCGCGACGTTGACCAGCGAGAGCACGAAGACGATGAGCCGGACCGAGGTACCGCCGATCCAGGCGGCGACGGCCTGGATGCCGACGGCGAGCGAGCCGTATACGGACGGGCTCGTGCGCCAGTCCTGGACGGCCCGCGCGACCGGGTCGCCCAGTCTGGCCAGCATCGCGGGGGTGGTGGTGAAGGGGTTGTGGCCGGTGACGGCCATGCGGCCGTAGGCCGCGTAGCTGAGATGGTCCGATGAGCCGAACGGCGGCAGGAACGCCAGCACCAGGGCCCCGGTGAGTCCCGCCAGCAGGACCAGCCTCGGGGAGATCGACCAGCCGCGGCCATTTGCATAAAGAAGGAAGGCCAAGCCGGTGACGGCCGTCAGGATCGCCGCACCGCTCAGCCCGGCGACCAGATAGGGCGACGGGTGGGCAGCCAGTGACCAGGGCGGCTGACCGGGCGAGCCGGGCAGCGCTGGCTCCATCAGCGAAGGGCCGAGCAAGGCCACGACCGCCGTCAGCCCGAAGCTGGTCAGCGCGGCCGCTAGGCCAGCGGCGCCGAGCCGCCTGACCCGGTCGGGGCCGACGGCGCCGGTCGCGGACGAGGCCTGCTGGGAGCCTGGGCTCATGGTCACGGCGGGCTCAGGCGGCACAGCCATCACGCGGTATTGGCCTGCTCGGGCTGATGCTGGGCGAAGCCGACGAGGGCCTTGCGGGCGGCGAGCGCCTTGGCGACGCCGGCGAACTGCTTGGCTCGGTGCAGCTGAGAGCCCCAGTCCTTGCCGGTCGCCCGGTGCGACAGCGGCACCTGGACCTCGGTGATCCGCAGGCCCTGGCGCAGCAGGTCGATGGTCAGGCCGGTCTCGGCGCCCCAGCCGTCGGCGAGGGGCTTGGCGGCCTCGAACGCCGCCCTGGTCAGGCAGCGCTGGCCGTTCAGCGGCTCGGCGGGCCGCCACCCGGTCGCCCGTTCGATCCCGGCACCGGCGAGCCCGAGCACGAAGCCGTGCCCGCCGCGCTTGTCCTTGCTCGCGAAGACCGCGATCGTCATGTCGGCCTGGCCGGCGCGCACCGGCTCGGCCAGCGGGGCCGCGTCCCGCGCGGTCTCCGCCAGGTCAGCGTCGAGGAACAGCAGGTGCAGGGGCAGGCTGGCGGGCCGTCCGCCCGGCTGCGTCCTGTCCGCCCCGTCGGCCCCATCCGCTTCGCCTCGCTGCGCCTCGATGACCCTGACCGCCTCGGCTCCGGTCTCCATCGCGGCGGCCTTGCCTCGGCTGCGGGTGTGCCGGGCCACGATCGCGCCCGCGTGCTCGGCCTGCGCGCCCGTCCCGTCGTTGGAGCCGTCGTCGACCACGACCACGAGGTCGACTCCAGGGATGCGGGCAGC
Source organism: Streptosporangiaceae bacterium (assembly GCA_035511035.1). Taxonomy (GTDB): domain Bacteria; phylum Actinomycetota; class Actinomycetes; order Streptosporangiales; family Streptosporangiaceae; genus Chersky-822. The sequence continues at coordinate 25,700 of DATKFV010000096.1, read as the reverse complement.
CGCCTTGACCGTCGCGCTGATCCGATCGAACTCGTTCCTGGCTGGGATGACGACGGCCAGGTCGCCGCGTGCCGACATGGCAGCGATACTAGTGGCGGTCGTCAGCCACCGACGGCGGCAGCAGGATCATCGATCACCGTGAAGACCGTTTCCAGGCCGGTGACCTGGAGGATCTTCCTGACCGCGGGCCTGGGCGCGGCCAGTTCGAGGTTGCCGCCCTTCTCGCGGGCCTGACGATGGGCGGCCAGCAGCACGTTCACGCCGGTCGAGTCGCAGAAGTCGACCCCGGACAGGTCGACGACCAGCCGAACCGGGTCACCCGTGGCCAGCACGCTAGTCAGCTCGCGCTGCAGCCTGGGCACGGTGTACAGGTCGATCTCGCCGTGGACCGACATAACGACGTGATCCCCTTGAGGCTGGCTTGTGACCTTAAGCTCCACGAGCCGCACATTACTCGCCCCTGATGGGTTGCACCACTCGCAGGCCGGCGAACCTCGCGCGATCTGGCCGGCCTCGGCTGATCTCGCCCCGGCCAATCCCGCGTACAGTTGAGACATGATGCGTCTCATCGGCTTCATAGTCGCGGCGGCCGCGATCCTCCTGGTGCTCTGGCTGCTGCTCTGGGGAGTCATTCACACCCTGCTCATCGCCTTCTGGGTGGTGATCGTGGCGCTGCTCGGCTTCGGCCTGTTCCGGGTGGGCCGCTGGACCAGCCGAAAAGTGCGCTAGCGAGCTTCGCCTTAACTAGCTAGCTCGAGGGCGGGCACGCCGGCCGGCTGCTCGGCTCCGGCTGGCGACGGCGCAGCCGTGCGGTCGCTCTCGGGCGTGGCCTTGCCGCTGCTCTCCTTGGCTTCGGGCACAGCGAGCGAATCGCGGCGCAGCGCCGCGCACATCGATCGCGGCCCGCCCCTGATCCCCGCCAACTCTCCGCACGGAACCGTGACCACGTCGAACCCCGCGTCGCTCAGGCGGGCGTTCGTGGCGCCGTTGCGTTCATCGCTGACGATCAGGCGACCGCCGAGCGCGAGCGCATTGCCGCCGTCGTCCCACTGCCCCGCTTGCCCCGCCCGGCCTGGCCAGCCGTCCCTGCCCGCGTCCAGGCCGGTCGGGATGACCTGCAATGCCTCGATCCGCAGGGCGCGGGCCGCGGCCTCGACGAACGGCATCGGGCGTGAGACGTCGAGTCCTCCTGATCTGATCGTGATCGTGATCGTGAGCGCGGTCAGCGTGAAGGCCAGCGCCGGGGCCATCAGGACGACTCCGGGGTCGAGCACCGTGCAGACCGTGTCCAAGGGGCCGTCCAGCTCGGGTTGATCCAGCGGGACCGCGAGCACGCTCTGCGCCGCGCCGGTGCCGAGCAGATGCCGGGCGAGCGACTCGACGCTCGCCGGGCTGGTGCGGCGGCTGGCTCCGATCGCGACCACGCCAGGGCCGAGCAACAGCACGTCACCGCCGTCGAGGCGGGCGCAGCCGGCCCGGTAAGGCCGGGGCAGGCCAGCGAACGCCGGGTGGTGGCCGTAGATGACCGCGAGCAGGTCGCTCTCGCGCTGCCTGCGTCCGGCCAGCCCGCCGAGCACGACCTGATCGCCGACCCAGCTGCTGGCGTCCTTGGTGTAAACGAGCTTCGGCAGCGGTTCGACGATGAAGTCGTGCGGGTCGAGCAGGGCGTAGACCAGTCCGCGGCCGGTCCTCAGCTCGGTCGGCGTGAGTCCGGCGATGAGAGCGGCGGCGAGGTCACCTGGGCTCAGCGAGTCAAGGAAGCTATGGACGGTGCCCGCTAGCTCATCGCCAAGCTCGCAGCTGACGAGCACGGAGGCGATCGCCTCGTCCCGCGCGGCCGAGTACTCGAGTACGTCTCGCAGCAGCCCGCTGAGGTAGACCACGTCGATATGGCGGTCTCGGAGGACGGCGGCGAGGATGTCGTGCTCTTGCTGGGCCCTGGCGGCCCATGGAACCGCGCCGAACTCAAGCAACCGCATCGTCTTCGGCGTGATCCGCTTGAACTCGGGCCCTGGCCGGTGCATGAGCACGGTGCGCAGGCAGCCGACCTCGCTGTCAGCACCCATGCCGTACCGCACGAATCCCCCGGTGGTGCTCGTCCCGCCGTGCTCGTCCCGCCGTGCTCGTCCCGCCGTGCTCGCCCCGCGTTCCCGCGTCCCGGTGGGAGTATCGCCAGCGCTGAGCCGGTTACGCCCGGATAGCCAAGCTGCTGGCCGGATCCGTACCTGCTCGTTACGTTCAGGTCGTGCCCGCGATCCCCGGCCGGCGGTCAGGGGGTCGTGGCCTCGGCGAACTCGCCTCGGGCGCCGCCGTTGCGGCCCGCCGAGCCGTTGTGGCCGGGAATGGGCAAGACCGCCCAGACGGTAAGCCCGACGTCGTCGGTCCGCACGCCCCAGGTCTCGCTGACGTGGGCTACGATGGCCAGCCCGCGACCGCTGACCGACTGCGCCGTCGGGTGGCCGGCTTGCGGCATGGTCGCGCTGCCGCCGTCGCTCACCGCGACCTCGAGCCAGCCGTCGGTGATGATCCAGGCCACCTTCAGCCGCTCGCCTGGAAGCGGGTAGGCGTGCAGGATCGCGTTGCTGATGAGTTCGCTGATGACCAGGGCGGCGTCGCCGACGGCCTGGTCGTAGACGCCGACCGCGCGCAGGTCGTCCGATAGTGCGCGCCTAGCGAACGCCACGCTCGCCGGAGCACAAGGCAGGTGCACCTCGCTCGACGTTCTCACCTCCTAGGCTCCGGCCTGACACCCGGCGCTCTGCTTACGGCCTTCTACGCTGCGGACGATGAAATGCCCAGGCCGGCAGCACTGGAAACCGGCCCCAGGTCAGGTGATCGCCCGCCGCTCGCCGGGTGCGCCGCCCGGCTGCACCCGCAAGTCCGCCTCCGGCCCGGTCACGCCAAGCCGGCTAAGGGATTGCGCGTTGTTGACCAAGCGCTTAGCATTAATGGCCAGTTATCAAATCGTTATGAAGGCGACGGCGGGCCGGGCGACCTGAAGGCCCCCGTGCCCCTACCTCGGGTACAGTCGGCGCCGTGATGATCGCCCGCCTACGCTGCGCCCGCGTTCGCTGCGCCCGCGTTCGCTGCGCCCGCGTACGCTGCGCCCGCGTACGCTGCGCCCGCCTTCGCGGTCCACTCGGCCGCCAGGGACGCACGAGCTTCGCGCTGGTGGCGGCGGAATGAGGTCGACGAGAATCAGCTCGCCCGGCCAGCTGATCGACGGCACCGTCGCCGCGGAGGGCCCGCTGGCCGACGGCGGGCCTGGCGGGCCTGGCGGGCCTGGCGGGCCTGGCGATGGATCGCTGGCGGCGCTGGCGGCGCAGTACGGCCTCCGGCCGAGCGCCCAGCGGCCTCCGATCGGCGTGTACCTGCGCGAACTGGCACACCGGTGGAGCTTCATCATGGGCTTCGCCACCGCCCGCAACATCGCGATGTACACCGAGGCCAAGCTCGGCCAGCTCTGGCAGATCCTGGCCCCGCTGCTCAACGCCGGCGTCTACTTCCTGATCTTCGGCCTGATCATCAAGGGCGTCAGCCGGGGCGTGCCGAACTACCTCGCGTTCCTGGTAACCGGGGTCTTCGTCTTCAGCTTCACCCAGCGGACCTTCATCTCCACGTCCAAGGTGATCACCGACAGCCTGCCGCTGATCAGGGCGTTGCAGTTCCCCCGGGCCTCGCTGCCGCTCGCCTACATGATGATCGAGCTCCAGCAGATGCTGATGTCGATGGCCGTGCTCGTCGTGATCGTCCTGGGGACCGGGGAGCCGTTCACCTGGTACTGGCTGCTCACGATTCCCGCGCTGCTGCTGCTGACCGCCTTCAACGCCGGCATCGGCCTGTTCGCCGCCCGGGTCGGCGCGCGAGTCAACGACTTCGCGCAACTGCTGCCGTTCCTGATGCGAACCTGGCTGTACCTGTCCGGCGTGCTCTACAGCATCCAGCAGCTGGTCGCGCAGCACAGCCAGAACTACGGCTGGGCCACGACACTGCTCCAGCTCAACCCGGCCGCGGTCTACATCACGCTGGTCAGGAACTCGCTGCTGACGAGCCAGCGGACGACCGCGTTCGGCTACCAGCCGTATAACGCGGCGAGGTGCGCCATCTGGCAGTCCACGGCCAAGGGCACGATCCCGGCGCCAAGCTCACCGACGGCTGCACAGGGGACTGCCCTGTACGCCCGGCAGCTGGTCCACTACAAGGCGGCGATCGGCCAGTACAAGACCGATCTCACCTATAGCGCCTACTGTCACCCGACCTTCATCTCCAGCCATCTGTGGGAGATCGGTTTCGGCTGGGCCGCGGTCGCCTTGCTGCTCGGGTTCTGGTTCTTCTGGCGTAAGGAGGTGTTCTACGGCCGTGGCTGAGCCCACCGTGATCGTCGACGACCTGCACGTCGTCTACCGCGTCTACGGCGCCGGCGGCGACCGTGGCACCGCCGCGACCGCGCTGTTCCGCATCATCGGCCGTAAGACCAGGCCCGCCATCCGCGAGGTCAAGGCGATCAGGGGCATGTCGTTCGTCGCCTACCGGGGCGACGCGATCGGCATCATCGGCAGGAACGGCTCAGGCAAGTCCACGCTGCTGCGCGCGATCGCCGGGCTGCTGCCGCCCGAGAAGGGCACCGTCTACACGATCTGCGACGCGTCGTTGCTCGGGGTCAACGCCGCGCTGCTCGAGGATCTCACCGGCGAGCGGAACGTCGTCCTCGGCTGCCTGGCGATGGGGATGACCAAGAAGGAGATCAAGGAGAAGTACGCCTCGATCGTCGACTTCTCCGGCGTCGGCGATTTCATCAACATGCAGATGAAGCACTACTCATCGGGCATGGGCTCCCGGCTCCGGTTCGCGATCGCGGCCGCCAAGGACTACGAGATCCTGCTGATCGACGAGGCCCTGGCCACCGGTGACGCCGAGTTCAGGGTCAAGAGCCACGCCAGGATCTCCGAGCTCAGGGAGAAGGCAGGCACCGTCTTCCTCGTGGCCCACGACCTCGAGGAAGTCGAGGACACCTGCAACCGGGTGGTCTGGCTGGACGCGGGCCAGATCATCGAGCAAGGCGAGGACGTCATCGGCATCATCGACCGCTACATCGACGCCTCCGGCGGCGAGAAGGTGCACAGGGATCCCGTCACCCGCAAGCGCATCAGCGCCCCGGACTCGGTCATCGCGTAGCTACTGCGCGGGTCTGTCACTCCGGTTACTACTTCGCGCCCGGCGGGCCGTCGTCCTTCGGTGACGACGGCGGCCGTCGTACTCCGGTGAAGCTATTTCGACTAGTTCGCGAAATTTGCGAAATTTGCTAGCCTCACTGGGGAAGATCTTGAGTTCTTCTCGGCGCGAGAAGAAGATCTTGAGGAGTTATCCGCCCTGGCCCAAGATCTTGTGATCCTCAAGGTCTGTGAGCCAGTCAAAATAACAAGATCATGGATCTTGATCCGGGAATCCTTCAAAGACCTTTCCTGCGAACGATTGCAGGAGCCGGGTCGCTTGGATTCGTCGGCTTGGAGGTCGCATTAGTCGTTGTCGGTGGTTGACGAGTCTGAGGGGCGCCTCGGGTGTGGCAGCGTCGGGCGACTGAGACCGGTCCAGGGCAGCAACGGGCGGGGCAGCACCGGCCTCGCGGGCCTTGAACGGTTCTCGCGGTCTACGTTGTCGTTCGCTGAGCGCGGGTCGCCGTTGGCTGGACGCCCGGAGCCGTTCTGCCCGGCGGCGTCGTGATCGCCGGCGAGGTGATCGGCTGCGTTCTGATCGGCTGCGTTCTGATCGGCTGCGTTGCAATCGGCTGCGTTGCAATCGGCTGCGTTGTGATCGGCTTCGTTCGGCGTGAGGCCGTTTTGCCCGGGGTCAGGATCGCCGGCTGTTGACGCCGAACTCGCGCGCAGCCCAGCCATGGGGATGCGCCGGGCCGCCACCTGATCTGGGGCCGACGATGCGGTGCTGGTCCCTGGATAGCTGGTGGCCGGCGGACCGCCGGCGGTGACTTCGCCGGGGCCGGGCTCGGCGCGGACGAGATGCATGACGGACACGGGCTCGCCGGCGGGCGCAGTGGGCGCGTCAGCCGCGATGGGCTGGTCTGGGCTGGTTTCGCTCGCGGCTGATCGCTGGCCGGGAGTCACCGGGGCCGACTCGGCCGGGTCAGGCAACTCGTCCCGGCGAGCGCGCCTAAGGGTGAGCCGCATCATGGTGCCGCCGCCTTCACGGCGGGCGGCGGTCACGTCGCCGCCCTGGGCCTTGGCCAGCTGGCGCACGATGTACAGGCCAAGGCCGATGCCGCCGAATCGCCTGCGGTCACCGGCCTCGCCTTGGACGAATCGCTCGAAGACCCGCTCAAGGTCCCCGGCGGCTATCCCGATGCCCTCGTCGCAGACCGTGACCTCGATCCGCCCGCCGCCGGCGTCCTCGTCGGCGCTGTGGGCCAGGACGCCATCATCGATGTCGGGAACGGCCAGCATCCTCGCGCCGATGGTGACGGTGCCGCCGTCCGGAGAGTACTTGAAGGCGTTCTCAAGCAACTGGCCGACGATGCTGTCAGTCGCGGCCGCGTCGCCGTGCGCCAGCGGCAGGTCGGGCGGGATGTCCGTGGTCAGGATGTGCTTGTCCGAGAGCGGCCGGAAGACCCTGGCCGCGTCTTGCAGCAGCCGGGCCAGGTCGAACGGCTCGTCGGTGACGGCGAGACGGTTCGAGCCTGCGCGCGAGCTGAGCAGCAGCTGGTCGACGAGGCGTCCGAGCGACTCGGCCCGCTCGGCGATCGTCTGGACCGCGCCCCGCCGATCGACGTCGAGCAGCTTGTCCCAGCGGTTCGCGAGCGTGCTCGCGAACCCTTGCACGACGGTGATCGGGGTACGCAACTCGTGGCTGGTAGTGGCGAGGAAAAGATCCTTGGCCTCCTCTAGTTCCTTGGCCGCTGTCACGTCGCGGAAGTCGATGACCTGCTCATCCCGGCCTTCAAGCACCGTGCACAGGAGGTCGATCCAACGACCGTTGCCAAGCCGGCAGGTCAGCTTCGCGCCCGGCTCTGGCAACGGGAACGGCGGCGGATTGCCGACTGCCTGGGCCGCCGAGGTGCCGGTCAGCGCGTGCGCGGCCCGGTTCCACTGCCGGACCAGGCCGTCGCCATCGAGCACGGCGATCCCGTCCGCGCTGCCGTCGATGACCGCGCGCTCGTGCGCGCGCTGCCGCACCACCTCGGAGAACGCGGTCGCGTTCGACAGGGCGACGCTGGCGTGCCCGGCGAGTAGCTCGAGCAATTCGAGCTCGACGTGGCCGACCTGCCTGCGGCTGTACAGGGCGTAGAGCGCGCCGTAGGGCTTGCCGCCGACGTGTGACAGGCTGACCGTGATGGTGTGCAGGCCTTCGAGCGCGGACCAGATCAGGTCGTCGAACTCGCCCGACTCCCCGGTCCGCAGCAGGACCGTGTTCCCAGATCGCATCAGCTCGCCGACGAGGCTGGTAGCCAAGTCGGCGGTACGCCCGCGCAGGTCGGCCGGGAGCCCGTCCATGGAGACGAGCCGCAGCCGGTCGCCTTCGATGAGCACGAAGCCACCGGCGTCGGCCCTGGTCAGCTCCCGCAGGCTAGCCGCGATCCGGTCGAGCACGACCTCCAGGTCAAGCTCGGCGTTCATGTCGGCGACGACGTCACCGAGTCGCCTGACCAAGCGGGCCCGCTCGGCCATGTAGCGCCGGACCGTCGCGTCCTCGTTGCTCGGATGGCAGACGCTGATCCAGCCCAGCCGATCGCCTTCGGCATCCACCAGCTCGCTGGTGTCAATCCGCAGGTCAAGCACTTCGCCGGCCTTGCAGATCCGCCGAGTGGCGAGCGAAACGTTGCCGCCATTGGCCACCCGCTCAAGGACGGCGTTGTGCTCGGCGCGCAATTCCCTCGGGATGATCGGCGGCTCGAGCCCCAAGACCTCGGCCGCCGTCCAGCCGAACATCTGCTCGGCAGCGCGGTTCCACACGCACACCGTGCGGTCCCGGCCGAACGCGATGATCGGGTCGGCGGCGCAGTCGATGACGGCCCGCGCGGTGGCGTCAATCCGGGCTTGACCCGGCCTCGTCGCCATCCCTCGCTTACGCCGCACGCCCCTATGGTCGCACCTGACGAGCAGAGTGTGCTGCTAAAGCAAGGTGCCGCCCCCCAGCGCGGACGCAGATGGGCCCATCGGCGACGGCTCATCGACCGCCAGCAACGGTGCGGAGCATGGGACGCCGGCATAGCCGACGAGGATGGAACCAGGGCAACGGCGGTGCGCGTCCAATGGTCGTGATTACGCAAAGAAAGCGGGCGCCGCGCAGCCGCGACCCCCGCGCACCGATGCCGGGGTCCACCGCCGCCGCCATCACCCACCGCAACCGGCGCGGCTACCTGCTCTTCGCCGCCGCCGTCGCTGGCCTTGTCGCAGTGACCGGATGCGGTGTCGCTGCCGCCCCCGGCAGCGGCTCAGCCAGCAAGGCAGCCAAGGCCACGCTGACCCTCAGCCTGGTCAATCACCAGCCAGGCTCATCGCCCAAGCACTGGACCCTGCGCTGCGATCCAGTCGGAGGCACGGCCCCCGATCCAGCGGCCACCTGCAAGGTGCTGGCCGCCACTAAGGAAGCCTTCGGGCCGGTCAAGAAGAACATCATGTGCCCGATGATCTTGGCTAGCTCCAAGCAGATCGTGGTATCAGGCATCTGGTACGGCCACAAGGTCCACCGCATCATCATCGACGGCGAATGCGACATCGGCCTCTTCAACAACCTGAACAAGACCTTCTACTAGCCGCCCCGCCCCCAGGCAGGATCCGTGATCATGAGTGAGCGCTGATCACGGAGGACTCGAGGGGCACCCGGAGTCGACCAGGATCCGTGATCATGAGTGAGCGCTGATCACGGAGGATTCGAGGGGCACCCGGAGTCGGCCGGGTTTCCGTGATCATGGCCACGTTCTTGATCCCGGAGGATCGGGTGGGTGAACGTGCCCGCCCTAACTACCGTGATCATGTTCCACTTCGTGATCACGGTAGGCCGACAGGGCTATGACCAGCCAAGTCACCGTGATCACGAGATTTCCATGATCACGGAGCTCCCGGGTGGGTCGGAGGCCGCCGCCTGGGACTTAGAGGCAGGGCCAGGGCTGGACGCCGGGCCAAGGGCTGGACGCGGGGCCGGGGACCGGACGCGGGACCGGGGACCGGACGCGGGACCGGGGACCGGACGCGGGACCGGGGACCGGACGCGGGACCGGGGACCGGACGCCGGCCAAGGGACCGGAAGCCAGGCCAGGGGCTGGACGCGGGGCCAGGGATCGGAAACCCGGCCAGGGACCGGACGTCGAGCCTGGGATTACTTGAGCAGGCGGGACAGGCGGCGGTCGGCTAGGGGCTTGCCGCCGGTTTGGCAGGTGGCGCAGTACTGGAGGGCCGAGTCGGCGAAGGAGACCTCGCGGACGACGTCGCCGCAGACTGGGCACGGCTGGCCGGCCCGGCCGTGCACGGCGAGGCCGGCTTTCTTTTCTGCCTTGAGTTCGGAGGCCACCAGGCCCGATGACCGCTCGATCGCCGAGCGCAACGTGTCGATGATCACCTGGTGGAGTTCGGCGACGTCATCGGGAGTCAGGCTGGACGCGAGCCGGAACGGCGACATCTTCGCCGCGTGCAGCACCTCGTCTGAGTAGGCGTTCCCGATGCCAGCGATGATCTTCTGGTCGCGCAGCACGCCCTTGATCTGGGTTCTCCGACCTGCCAGCAGGCCTGCGAGCACCTCGACGGTGAAGTCGGGCGCGAGCGGGTCGGGCCCGAGCGAGGCGATTCCTGGCACGGCCGCGGGATCGGTGACCAGGTAGACGGCCAGCCGCTTGCGGGTGCCCGCCTCGGTGAGGTCGAAGCCTGAGCCATCGGTGAATCGCAGCCTGAACGCGATCGGGCCCTTACCCGGCTTCGGCGGCGTGGTCGGCAGATCCTGGCGCCACCGCAGCCAGCCGCCCCTGGCCAGGTGGGTGATCAGGTGCAAAGGCTCGGATGACGTACCCGCTGGCGGTTCTACCCGCAAATCGAGAAACTTGCCGTGCCGCGCGACATCAGCGACGACGCCACCTTGCAGCGCGCTCAGCGGCGGGTCGTAGGTCTTTAGTACGGAAAACTCGGCAATGTCCGCCCGGTCGATCACCTGTCCGACCGCCCGTTCACGCAAGTCCGCCGCAAGCGACTCCACTTCAGGAAGTTCCGGCACGATAATGATTCTGCCGCGTCCACGCAGGTGCCGCGTCCACCAACCTGCACGAAGGCCACATCAGACCCCTGGCCACCCTGCATACCCCGACGCGCCCAGGGCAGAGAAGGCGAGCACAACGTGTGTCGTAAGGACGTAGGAGTGCCCCAACGATCTCGGTCGCCCCAGAGGAGCTTGAACCCCAGCCCCCGTAACGAGGGGGCCCAGGGGCCTCGGCCCCACGGGAGCTTGAGCCTAAGCCCCCGTAACGTGGGGGCCCCGGGGGCTCGGCCCCCGGAAAAAGTAGCGGCCCCCCGCGAAGCTGATCACAGATCAGCGAGTAGGGAAGCCCGGCGCGTGGGCGAGGAGGGAGTTGAACCCTCACGTCCTTTCGGACACACGGACCTGAACCGTGCGCGTCTGCCATTCCGCCACTCGCCCTGAGCGGAGACAGGTTAGCACGCCGCGAGCTATGCCGGGCCGCCGATACCATCGAATGCGAACGGGAGAGGAGGTGCATGGTGGGAGTGCTGCAGCGCTTCGAGCACCGGCTCCAGGGCATGTATGACGGCGGCTTCGCGCGTGCCTTCAAGTCCGACCTGCAACCGACCGAGATCGCTGGCGCGGTCCAGCGGGAGATGGACGACCGGGCGGCGATCGTGGCTCAGGGGCGGACGCTCGTGCCGAACGACTTCGTCGCTGAGATCGCCCAGGCGGACTACGAGCGGCTTGAGGTATTCGCCGACAACCTCGGGATCGAGCTCGCGACCCTGGCCAGGGATCATGCCAGGGAGCAGGGCTACTCGTTCGTGGGTCCGGTCAGGATCAGGTTCGAGGGCGCGCCCGACCTGACGGTAGGCACCTTCCGGATCCGCTCCGGCGTGATCAGGGGTACCACCGTCGAGGACGGCGAGATCCGGCGGCCGGTCAGTGACGTGCAGCGGCCTTCCGAGGGCTACCCGGGCTCGCCGCGGCTGCTGGTCTCGACCGCGGACCCTAACGCTGGCGGCACCACGCAGCGCACCTTCCCGCTCACGTCGCCGCTGGTGATACTCGGCCGTGGCACCGACTGCGATCTTCGCCTGGTGGACCAAGGCGTTTCACGTCACCACGCGGAGATCCGGGTGGAGGATGGCGATGTCGTCATGGTCGATCTGGGCTCGACGAACGGTACCTTCGTCAACGGGCAGCCGATCCGGCGGATATCGCTCACCGACGGCACTCGCGTTACCCTTGGCCGCACCACTTTGGTTTTCCGCAGGGACGGTACGTACTAACGAGCAGCAGCACCCAGGAGTTCGTGACACCGAGGAGTTCTTGACACCGAGGCCGTGACCGGCGCGCGCCAGCATCGGCTCTCGGCAACCTAAGGACGCATGACCTGAATGAATCCGCTGACCCTCGACCTGATCAAGCTGGCGTTCCTCGCCGTGCTCTGGCTGTTCGTCATCGCTGCCGTCGGGGTGGTGCGCACCGATCTATTCGATCAGCCCGCATCGCCGCGCGGGCAGCGCCGCGCCGCCAAGGCAGCCAGCCGCCGGGCGCCAGCAGCGAGGCCGGCCGCGCCCCCGAGGCCCAGCGGCAGGTCAAGGAACGCGGCCAGGCAGCTTGTGGTATCCGGTGGCAGCCTCGCTGGCACAACGATTACGCTCGCCGATCAGCAGATCACGATCGGCCGGGCCGCTGACGCCACTCTGGTGCTGACCGACGACTACGCCTCGACTAGGCACGCCAGGCTGTTCCCGCAGAACGGCGACTGGATCGTCGAGGATCTCGGCTCGACCAACGGAACGTACCTGGACCGGCAGAAAGTCACCCAGCCGATGCCTGTCCCGCTAGGAGTCCCGATCCGCATCGGCAAGACCGTCCTGGAGCTGCGGAGATGACCATAGCCCTGCGCTATACCGTCCGCTCCGACGTCGGCTTGCTCCGCGAGGGCAACGAGGACTCGGCTTACGCGGGGCCGTACCTGCTCGCGATCGCCGACGGCATGGGCGGTCACGCCGCCGGTGAGGTCGCGAGCGCGGTCGCCATCTCCACGCTCGCGCCGCTCGACACCGACACGACCGGCATCGACATGCTCCAGGCGCTCGGTGACGCGATCGCGGCGGCGAACGAGGAATTGCGGCGGATCACGATAGCCGACCCCGCGACCGAGGGGATGGGCACGACGGTCACGGCGCTGCTGTGGTCCGGCGACAAGGTCGCGATGTGCCATATCGGCGACTCGCGTGGATACCTGCTGCGGGACGGCGAACTGCAGCAGATCACGCACGATCACACCCTGGTGCAGTCACTGGTCGACGAGGGCAGGCTCACTCCGGAGGCGGCGGCCTCGCATCCGCAGCGATCGCTCGTCATGCGGGCGCTCCAAAGCAGCATCCCGGCCGATCCTGACCTCACGCTCTTGCAGGCCAAGACCGGCGACCGGTACCTGCTGTGCTCAGACGGCCTGACCGATGTGGTCAGCGACGAGACGCTGCGAACCACCTTGTCCGAGCTGACCGACCTCGACGCGGCCGTCGAGCAACTCGTCGACCTGGCGATCCGCAGCGGCGGCCCGGACAACATCACGTGCGTGCTGGCCGATGTCGTCGACACCGACGCGGGCGAGGCACCGAGCGACGAGGTCATCATCGTCGGCGCGCTGATGACCGGGGCGGCGGGCACGGCCGAGGCGACCAGGAGCGACAACCCCGCCGCCCGCGCCCAACTGCTCGCCCAGAGCCAGGCCGCACCAGGCCAGCTCGCTAGTGAAGATCAAAACCAGGGCCAGCAAATAGGGCACCAGGCCCCGGCTGATGAGAGCGGGCAGGCCGGTCCCGGTCCGGGGCTAGCCTCGACCGCCCAGCCCCCGCCCGCCAACGACGACCAAGACGACCAGGACGACGACGCCTACGACGCCGGCCTGCGGGCGCCCCGCCGTCGCTGGCCGGTCGTCTCATGCGTCCTGATGCTGCTGGTCGGCGTCGTCGGAGCGGCCGGGTACTACGGCTGGCGGCTGACCCAGGACGAGTACTACGTCGGCACCGCCGACGGGCACGTGGTGGTCTTCCGCGGCGTCAGCCAGGCCGTAGCCGGCGTCAAGCTGTCGAGCGTGGTCCAGCGGACCGACATACCGCTCTCGGCCCTGCCATCGAGCGAGGCAGGCTCGATCAGGTCGACCATCGGTCCTGAGTCGAACCTCAAGCAGGCCCAGCGGATCATCTCGCAGTTCCGGCAGGACTATCGCTGCGCGGTCGTCCAGGCTGACATCAGCCGCTGGGCGGCGAACCGTCCCAAGCCGCTGTCGGTCACCGCCAAGTCGAAGAAGGCGACCGGCGGGCACGACCAGGGCACCGCGAGGTCCTCGCCGGCCGAGAATCGCTCGGCCAAGAGCACTTCAGCCAGGAACACGGGCACTAAGAGCACGGGCACTAAGAGCACGGGCACCAAGAACACGGGCACCAAGAACACGGGCGCGACGCAGCACTCGACGACCCGCGCCACCAGTTCCGGCGCCGCCGATCACGGCAAGGCCGCCCCGTCCAGGCCTGCCCCGTCCAAGCCCGCCCCGTCCAAGCCCGCCCCGTCCAAGACCGCCTCTTCCAAGACCGGGGCCAAGAGCTCGAACGCCAAGGCCGGCAAGTCAGCGGGAAAGCACCGGTCGCGCAAGCACCAGGTGACGTCCAGGGCCGTCCGGATCTCCTACCCCCCTCCGCCCGTGATGCCCGCGTTCTGCCCGGCCTTCCCCGGAGCCGCCGGATGAGCGCGGTGTCCGACCAGCTAGCCGATCCGGCGGTGCCAAGGGGCGGGCCCGCGCCCGTGCCCCTGCCGCGCGGCCGAAGGAACGCCGAACTGGCGATGCTCGGCTTCGCGGTCGCGATCATGGCGCTCGCGTACGCGAGCGCCGGCTTCGGGCTCAACGGCCACGTGCCCGCCAGCCTGCCGACCTACGTCATCGGGTTCGCCGTGCTGCTGCTCGCGGCCCACATCGCCATGCGGTACCTCGCGCCCTACGCTGACCCGCTGCTGCTGCCGCTCGCCGCGGTACTGAACGGGCTCGGCATCGTGATGATCTACCGATTGCAGGAGTCAGGCCGTAACGGCAACCCCGGCATCCAGATCAGCACGCTTACCGCGCACTCCGCCCTTACCCAGCTGATGTACACGGCGCTGAGCATCGGGGTGTTCATCGCCCTGCTCGCCATCATCCGCGAGCCGCGGGTGCTGCAGCGCTACACCTACACGCTCGGCACGGTCGGCCTTGTCCTGCTCGCGATCCCGGCCCTGCTGCCCGACAGCCACAGCGCGGTCAACGGCGCCAAGGCCTGGATCATCTTCGGCAGCTTCTCGATCGAGCCGGGCGAGTTCGCCAAGATCCTGCTCGCGGTCTTCTTCGCCGGCTACCTGGTCGCCAAGCGGGACGTGCTGTCGCTCGCGGGCCGGCGGGTGCTCGGAATCGACCTTCCTCGGGCCCGCGACCTTGGCCCGGTGCTAGTCGTCTGGGGAGTCAGCCTGCTGATGCTGGTGTTCGAGTCCGACATCGGCACTTCAGCTCTGTTCTTCGGGCTGTTCCTCGCCATGCTCTACATCGCCACGCAGCGGACGTCGTGGCTGCTGATCGGCATCTTGTTGTTCCTGTTCGGGGCCGAGGTGACCAGCCAGCTGTTCCACCATGTCGGGGAGCGCTTCACCCTGTGGCTCCATCCGTTCACCAACGGCAACCAGTACGGCCAGCTGGCCCAGGGCCTGGAAGGCATGGCGTTCGGCGGTATCTTCGGCACCGGGCTCGGGCAGGGCGAGCCGTTCAGGACGCCGCTCGTGCAGAGCGACTTCATCATGACGGGGTTCGGCGAGGAACTCGGGCTGACCGGGCTCATGGCGATCTTGCTGATCCTCGGCCTGATCGTGCAGCGGGGACTGCGCGCTTCCATCGCGGTCCGTGACCCGTTCAGCAAGCTGCTCGCGGGCGGCCTCGCTTTCTCCCTGGCGCTGCAGGTCTTCATCATCGTCGGCGGGGTAACCCAGCTGATCCCGCTGACCGGCATCACGACGCCCTTCCTATCCCAGGGAGGGTCCTCTCTGCTCGCCAGCTGGGCGGTCATCGCTGTCCTGGTGCGGATCAGCGACTCGGCCAGGAAACCGGCGCCGCAGCCGATCCAGGACGAGGGCCTGACCCAGGTGGTGAGGGCCGGATGAACCGAGCGGTCCGGCGCCTGTCGATCGCCTGCCTGGCGTTGTTCGTCCTCCTGCTCGCCTGGGTGAACTACCTGCAGGTCTTCAGGGTCAACTCGCTGGCCAACGAGCCTGGCAACATCAGGGTCTTCGACCAGCAGCTCAAGAACCAGCGCGGTGAGATCCTCGCCAGCGGCGGCGGCCAGCAGAAGGTCATCGCCGAGTCCAAGCTGACCAATGGCGGGATCTACCAGCGCTACTACCCCGACCCCTTCACCTACGCGCCGGTCACCGGTTACGACTCGATCCTCGGCACGACCTCGCCGTTCGGCCTGACCGGCATCGAGCAGGCCGAGAACAAGTACCTCGCCGGCACCGCCCCCGGCCTCGCCGTCGACAACCTCAGGGGATTGTTCAGCGGCAAGTCGAAGCAGGGCGCGAGCGTCTACCTGACGATCGACCCGAAGGTGCAGGCCGCCGCCTACAACGCGCTCGTGGCCATGGGCGACTCCGATGGCGGCAAGCCGGCCGCGCTGGTGGCGATCGACCCGAGCACGGGGCAGATCCTGGCGCTCGTGTCGTACCCCACGTTCAACCCGAACGAGTTCGCGACGCTGTCATCAGCCCAGCTGCAGAAGATAGACAACGCCTACCTCAAGAACCCGGACCAGCCGCTGCTCAACCGGGCACTGAACGACACGTTCCCGCCCGGCTCCACTTTCAAGATCATCACGAGCTCAACGGCGTACGGCACTGGGAAGGTCACTAGCCCGACCTCGACCATCCCGGCGCCGCAGTTCTATACCCCGCCGGGCACCTCGCACGCGCTCACCAACGACGGCGACGCCCCCTGTGGTGACGGCAACCCGCAGATCATCCTGGCGTTCACGTTGTCCTGCAACACGGCCTTCGGAAAGCTCGGCGTCACGGTCGGAGGCGCTCCGCTGCACAAGTACGCGGAACTGTACGGCTTCAACGCGGGTCTGAAGGGCGGCGGGCCCGCGCTGACGATCCCGCTGCCGGTGTCGCCAAGCGTCTATCCGCTGGAGGACGACCCCGCCTACCGGGCGCTGTCGGCGATCGGCCAGCTCAATGATGCGGTCACGCCGATGCAAGAGGCGATGATGGCCGCGACCGTGGCCAACCACGGCCTGCTGATGCGCCCCTACCTGGTGCAGGAGATCAGGGCGCCAGACCAGCAGGTCGTGGAGAACACCAGCGCCACGGCCATCCGGCAGGTCATCCCAAGCTCGGTCGCGGCTGACCTGAGCACCATGATGGTCAGCGTCACCCACAACCCCGCGGGCACGGCGTACTTCACCGCGAACCCCAGCGTGACCGACGGCATCAGCATCGCGGGGAAGACGGGGACCGCCCAGAACGGCGTTAACAACTCGAATTTGGACGACGCGGTCTTCACCTGTTTCGCCCCGTCGAGCGATCCGCAGATCGCGATCGGCGTCATCGTCAAAGGCGGCGGCTTCGGCGCCGATGCGGCGGCGCCAATCGCGGTCAAGGTCATCGAGGCTTACCTGGGGAAGCAGTGATGCCCGGGCCGGGCCTAACTTCCCGTAGCGGAATCGCGGCGGGACTGTTTAGCGACATAATTTTCGGAACGGCTCGCGCTGGTGCATCCCGCCAGGAAAGGCCGACTGAGACCAGAGCTGCAGGACGGTAACGTAAGTGCGAGACATGACCCAGCCCAGGCTGCTTGGCGGCCGCTACGAGCTCGATGGCGTCGTCGGGCGCGGCGGGATGGCCGAGGTCTACCGAGCGCGCGACCTGCGGCTTGACCGCATCGTGGCGGTCAAGACGCTACGCGAGGACCTGGCCAGGGATCAGACCTTCCAGGCGAGGTTCAGGCGCGAGGCCCAGTCGGCCGCCTCCCTGAACCACCCGTCCATCGTCGCCGTCTACGACACCGGCGAGGACAACAGCGGGTCATCGCACGTGCCGTTCATCGTGATGGAGTACGTCGACGGCCGCACGATCAGGGACCTGCTGCGCGACGACCGCAGGCTGCTGCCCGAGCGCGCGCTTGAGATCACCGACGGCATCCTCCGCGCCCTCGACTACAGCCACCGCAACGGCATCGTGCACAGGGACATCAAGCCCGGCAACGTCATGCTGAACCGGCAGGGCGAGATCAAGGTGATGGATTTCGGCATCGCCAGGGCCACCTCCGACGCCCAGGCCACGATGACGCAGACCGCGCAGGTGATCGGCACCGCCCAGTACCTGTCGCCCGAGCAGGCCAGGGGCGAGCGCGTCGACGCGCGCTCTGACCTGTACTCGGTCGGCTGCCTGCTGTACGAGCTGCTGACCGGCCGCCCGCCGTTCACCGGGGACTCCCCGGTGGCGATCGCCTACCAGCACGTGCGCGAGAACCCGGTCCCGCCGTCGCGGATCGATCCGTCCCTGCCCGACTGGGCCGACCCCATCGTGCTGCGGGCCATGGCCAAGGATCCGGCCGACCGGTATCAGTCAGCGGCTGAGATGCGCAACGACATCCAGCGCGCGCTCTCCGGCTACCCTGTCGGCGCCCAGATGCGTCCTACCGGCACCTACGTGGCGCAGGGCCCCGGCACCAGGCGGTTCGACCCGATGGGCCAGACCCAGTTGCAGGGCGCGACCGGGTCGCTGCCTGACTACCAGTACGGCCCGCCGGACGACGGTGGCCGGGCGGCGGCGTCGGGCCGGCGGCGGCCGATCTGGCCGTGGATCACCGGTCTGGTAGCGCTGATCGTGATCGCGGCGATCGTGCTGGCGATCGAGACGATCAACAGTCACGGCACGCCCCCAGGCGTCAGCGTCCCCAACGTCGTCGGGAAGAAGCTCACCGTGGCCGAGACCACGCTGACCAAGGACGGCTTCAAGGTCAAGGCGGTCGCGAAGACCTCGAGCACCGGGCCCTATAACGTCGTGACCTCCACCACCCCGGCCGCGACCACGCTCGCCGGCAAGGGCAGCACCGTGCAGGTGTTCTACAACTCCAAGCCAGGCTCGAAGCCGGTGCCCAGCGTCCAGGGCCTGACCTCGTCGGCCGCCATCGCGAGGCTGAACGCGGCCGGGTTCACCAACGCCAGCATCAGCCCGACGCCCGTCGCCAGCCTGACGGTCTCCGACGGCAGCGTGGTGAGCACGACCCCGGCGGCAGGCACCAAGGTGGCGCCGAGCACGCCGATCACCGTGCACGTGTCCGGTGGCGGCGACAAGGTGCCCTACGTCATCGGTGATCAGCTCAGCGATGCGGAAGCGGCAATGCGCGGGGCCGGCCTGTCGCCGTACGTGATCAATAACCAGCCAGGCCCGCCAGGGGCCACCCCGGGCACAGTGTGGGAGACCAAGCCGGGTAATTCCAAGGTCGTCCTGCCCGGCACCACGGTCACCTTGTACGTCGTGCCTGGTTCGAGCTCACCGTCGCCGACCCCGTCGAGCCCGTCGCCCACGTCGAGCCCATCACCGACCCCGTCCAGCCCATCACCGACTGGCAGCCCCTGACCTTCGAGGGCCAGCGAAGCGAGCTGAGCTGAGCGGGACCGGTCACGCGGCTCACCAACTACGCTTACGATCAAGCGGCGCGCGCTTGCCGCGCGCCGATGACTGCCCAGGAGAGATCACCGTGCCCAAGTCCAAGGTCAGGAAGAAGGCGGTTTACACACCGCCGCCGCGCTCGTCGAAGGCGAAGGTCAGCCCGCCTTGGCTGGTCCCGCTCATGCTCGGCTTGCTGCTCGTCGGCCTGGCGTGGATCGCCACGTTCTACATCAGCGGCCAGAGCCTGCCAGTGGCGGCGCTCCACCAGTGGAACCTGGTGGTCGGCTTCGCGCTGATCGTCGGGGGCGTCATGCTCGCGACCAGGTGGCGGTAGGCGCTAGCTACGCGCAGGCGGCGACCACCGGGCCGGTGGTCGCCGCCTGCGTGCTGGCCGAGCGTGGCTAAAGCCTGAATATCACGGTATGCACGAGGGCCTGATCTCTGAGAATTACCCCGAGCACGATCAGGGCCAGGATGCCGACGGTCGCCCCGACCTGGATCAGCGTGCGGTACGCGCGCGGGGCGTACACGAAGGCGGCGGTCAGCGCCGATCCGGCGATCAGGCCGCCGACGTGGTCCTGCCACGCGATCGTGCTGTGGAACACGAACGTGATCCCCAGGTTGAGCACGATCAGCAGGATCACTTGCCTGCTGTCGACGCGCAGCCGCCGCGATAGCACGAACCAGGCGCCGAACAGGCCGAAGATCGCGCCCGATGCCCCGATCGCCGGCTCGTTCGGCGCGGCCAGCAGGTAGAAGAGCACCGAGCCGGCGAGCGCGCTGACGAGGTACACGGCCAGGAACCTGACCCGGCCAAGCACGCGTTCCAGCGAGGGCCCGACGACGATCAGCGCCCACATGTTGAACGCGATGTGGGCAAGCCCGATGCCGTCGCCGGGCGGCTCGTGCAGGAAGGCGCTGGTCAGCAGGCGGTACCAGTCGCCGACGGCGACCCCGACCAACTCGTGCAAGTTCGGGTCGACGGCCCCGCCGATCATCTCGCCGTAGTCGAGCGTCTTGCCGTAGACCAGTTCGGCGATGTACACGATGACGCACAACGCGACGAGCGTGTAGGTAACGACCGGGCGGTCAGTGACCTGGCCGCCGAACCGCCCGGTCGCCTGCCTCGTCCCCCGGTTGCCGTCCCTGACGCAGTCGACGCACTGCTGCCCGACGGCCGCTGAGCGCAGGCAGTCAGGACAGGCGTGACGTCCGCACCGCACGCACGAGACGTAGGTCTCGCGGCCTGGGTGCCGGTAACACCTCGGGGGTGAGACAGCGGCACCCGAGTCAGTGGCGCCAGCGTCGGTGGCGCCGTGCTCAGGCCCTGGGGGGTAAGACATCAGGCCTATCCGTCCGAACCGGGCGCGTCGGCCGCGTCACCATCGCTGCTGATCTCGACCGACTCGATCACCACGTCGTTGACTGGGCGGTCGTTCCTGCCGGTGCGCACGTTGCTGATCGCGTCGACGATGTCGTTTCCCGAGATCACTTCGCCGAAGATCGTGTGCTTGCGATCCAGGTGATGCGTGGGCACGGTGGTGATGAAGAACTGCGAGCCGTTGGTGCCGGGGCCCGCGTTCGCCATCGCGAGCAGGTAGGGCCGGTCGAAGACCAACTCGGGATGGAACTCGTCGGCGAACTGGTAGCCGGGGCCGCCAGTGCCGGTGCCGAGCGGGTCGCCGCCCTGGATCATGAACCTCGGGATCACCCGGTGGAAGATCGTGCCGTCGTAGAGCTTCGCTGACGTCTTCTTACGAGTCCGCGGGTCGGTCCATTCCCTGGTCCCCTCGGCTAGCTCGACGAAGTTCCGCACCGTCTTCGGCGCGTGGTCAGGAAAGAGCCTGATGACGATCGTTCCCTGGTTGGTCCGCAGGGTCGCGGTGAGCTTGTTAGTCATAGCCGGAATCCTGTCACGCCAGGCCGCCGTCGCAGCGGCGCGCTACCTGGCCTAGGCCACTTTGCAACATCTCGGCCAGCATATGCGCGCTGTTGAGTCATCAGCGGCCCTAGGCGCGATTGACCCAGGGCCTGCTGGGAAGTTCCTGATGGGGATTAAACACGGGGGAGGACATAGTGTCTGTAACGTCTGGAAGGCAATCCGTCAGGCCGACCGCTGACATGCAGCGACGAGCCAGAAGAATCGCCATGCAAGCATCAAAGCTCGCCGATCAGACCAGGCCGATGACGAGCAAGGCGACCATGACGGCGCGGCGCCGCGCCGGCGGCGCGGCTACCTGGGCCAAGCCCAGGGTCGGGCGGGTGCGGGCCTGGATGGCGGTCAGGGCCGCGAGCGGCAGCGTCTCGATGCAGGACAATATCGGGCCAAAGGTCTCGGCGATGCTCGCCGCCACGGCCCGCAGGCTCGACCCGCCGGCACCGGCGAGCCGTCGCTGGCCGAAGGTGCTGGCTGGCACGATGCTGCTGGCCGCCGGTGCCGCCGCGGCCGGCGCGATGGCCATGCGCAACCGGGCCCGGACCACGCCGCCGCCGATGCCGCAGCGGCTGTCATCCAACGGCGATTCGGCGCGCCGCTCGACCATGGCCAACCCGCCCACCGGCAGCCAGCACCCGATGAGCGATTCCGACGTCAACGGCCTGTCCAGGTCTCGCTAAGCGAGTTCGCGCCCGATCCGAGTTGCCAGGTACCCCGGAGGCCTCACCGCTGGGGTACCTGGCAACTCGTCGTTCGTGTCGGTGGCGTCGGGCAAGATGGGGCTGTGCTGCTGAACGACGTGGTCGAGACATCGGCGGCCGTGGCCAGCTCACCAGGGCGCAAGGCGAAGATCACCGCGATCGCGAGCCTGCTGAGCCGGGTGCAGCCGGATGAGGTGCCGGTCGCGGTCGCGTTCTTGTCGGGTGAGCTGACCCAGCGCCAGATCGGGGTCGGCTACGCCGCCCTCACCGACCTGGCGAACCCTGACCAGGTGGGTGCGGAGACCGCGATAGCGGAGGCGGAGCCCGTGCTAGCGCAGCCGCAGCCGGTGTTGACCCTCGCCGACACCGATGCCGCCTTCGAGGCGATCGGGGCGATGCTCGGACCCGGCTCGCAGGCCCAGCGCCGGGCCAGGCTGTCGGACCTGGTCAGCTCGGCGACGCCGGCCGAGCGCCGGTTCCTGTTCCGGCTGATCGCCGGTGACTTGCGGCAGGGCGCGCTCGAAGGCGTCATGACCGAGGCCGTCGCCCTCGCCGCCGGGGTGCCATCGTCCGAGGTGAGGCGGGCGGCCCAGCTCCGCGGCTCGCTGCCTGAGGTCGCGAAGGCGACGCTGCGCGCCGTCATCGACGGTACCGACGGCGTGATCGCCGTGCTCCGCGGTTTCACGCTCGAAGTCGGCCAGCCCGTCCGGCCCATGCTCGCCGCTTCCGCCCCTACGATCGACGCCGCCCTCGGCAAGATCAGCCCGGCCGCGCTCGACTGGAAGATCGACGGCATCAGGATCCAGGTGCACCGCCAGGGCCAGCGGGTCTGGGTGTTCACCAGGACGCTCGACGACATCACCGAGCGGGTGCCAGAGATCGTGGCGCTGGCGCTCGCGCTTGACGTGAAGTCGGCCGTGATCGACGGCGAGGCGATCGCCCTGCGGGAGGACCGGCGACCCTACCCCTTCCAGGTCACCTCGGCCAGGGTCGCCAGCGATGCCGACCGGGCCCTGCCGCTGACCGCGTTCTTCTTCGACCTGCTGCACGTGAACGGGCGCGACCTGATCGACCTCGGGGCCGCTGACCGGTTCAGCGAGCTGACCGCGATCGCGCCCGGCGAGCTGCTGATCCCAAGGATCGTCACCTCCGACCCGCAGCGGGCCGGGGAGTTCTTCGCCGCCGCGATCGCCAGCGGCCACGAAGGCGTCGTGGTCAAGTCGGTCGACGCCCCCTACCGGACCGGCCGCCGCGGCAGCGACTGGATCAAGGTCAAGCCGCGCACCACCCTCGACCTGGTCATCCTGGCGGTGGAGTGGGGTCACGGGCGGCGCACCGGCCTGCTGTCCAACCTGCACCTCGGCGCCCGCGATCCGGACACGGGCAAGTTCGTGATGCTGGGCAAGACGTTCAAGGGGCTGACCGACGAGATGCTGCGCTGGCAGACCGAGCACTTGCTCGCGCTCGCCGACCCGCCGGCGGCCCGCCCTGACGCCAGTCAGCCGTGGGCGCACGGGGTCGTGCGAGTGCGGCCCGAACTGGTCGCCGAGATCGCCTTCGACGGGGTCCAGGCGAGCCGCCGCTACCCGGGCGGGGTCACCCTGCGGTTCGCCCGGGTGCTGCGGTACCGGACCGACAAGCGGGCCGACGAGGCGGACACGATCGGCACGGTCCAGGCGCTCTGGCCGGAGCCAGGCGAAGAGCCCGCCGAGGGCTAGCTGCCCTCGGCGATCGCCAGCCCGGCGCTGATCGCCTCGATGTCGGCGAACAGCGCGGTCGCGAGCTGGCGGGTGTCGGCGAACATGTTCAGCTCGGGCAGCTCAGGCAGGCTGTGCCAGCTGAACGGGTGGGCCGGATGGGTCAGCGACTCGGGCACGCTGGCGACCGCGACGTAGATGTGGTCGACGTGGAAGTGCGGCTGCGCCAGGTGGTTGTCGCTGTCCACCGGCTGTTCCAGGATCCACCAGGGCGGGCTCACCAGCTTCCCCGTGGCCGTGACCTCGTCGGGAGCGGGCACGGCCGGAGCGGGGACGAACGTCACGGCCAGGCCGGTCTCCTCGGCGACCTCGCGCCTGGCGGCCTCCGGGGCGTTCTCCTCGGGCTCGATGTGCCCGCCAGGGATCATCAGCTTGCCGAACAAGGGATGCAGGATCAGGCCGAGCCGCCAGCCGCCGTCCAGCCTGCTGAAGACGAAAGTGCTCGCCGTCGGGTGCTTGATGGTCACCTAGCCATCCTGCCCCCTGAACCCAAGCCCTAGCCAAGTCCGCGATCATGGAGGGACCGGGCCGCGCGCGGCGACCGGGGAGAATGGGCCGGCCGGACTCCTCGTCCGCCGGGATTTTTGGGACTATGTCATCGGCCGGCATTGGGGCAGATGCCAAGACTCGGGCGAAGGAGCCTAGGTAGCCATGACGCGGACGCTGTGGCTCGATGACGACGGCAGGTGGCACACGACGCTGCGCGGCCGGCAGATACTCTCCGACCCGAGGCTCAACCGAGGCACCGCGTTCAGCTACGGCCAGCGGCATGCGCTCGGGCTCACCGGCCTGGTCCCCCCGGCCCAGGTGACGCTCGAGCAGCAGGTCGCGCGGGTCTACGCGCAGTACCTGCGGCAGCCTTCTGACCTGGCGAAGAACGTGCTGCTGCGGGAGATCCAGGACCGGAACGAGGTGCTGTTCTACCGGCTGTTGATCACCCACCTGACCGAGATGCTGCCGATCGTCTACACCCCGACCATCGGCCAGGCGATCAAGAGCTACAGCCACGAGTACCGCCGCCCGCGCGGCGTGTACCTGTCGGTCGACCATCCCGACCTGATCGAGGAGTCGCTGCGCGACACCGGCCTCGACGGCGGCGACGTGGACCTGATCGTCGCGACCGACGCCGGCGCGATCCTCGGCATCGGCGACTGGGGGGTCGGCGGCATCCACATCGCGGTCGGCAAGCTGGCTGTGTACACGGCGGCCGGCGGGATTGACCCCGACCGGGCGCTGCCGGTGATGCTGGACGTGGGCACGGACCGGCAGAGCCTGCTCGACGACCCGCTGTACATCGGCAACCGCCGCTCGCGGGTCTCGCCCGCCGAGTACGACAACTTCCTCGACGCGTTCGTGGACGCGGTGGCCCGGATGTTCCCTAGGGCCATGCTGCACTGGGAGGACATCGGGCTGAGCAACGCCCGGCGGCTGCTCGACCGTTACCACGACCGGTTGCTGACGTTCAACGACGACATCCAGGGCACCGGGGCGGTGAACCTCGCCGCCGTGCTGGCCGCGGTCCGGGCCACCGGCACCCAGCTGGCCGATCACCGCGTGGTGATCTTCGGCGCGGGCACCGCAGGCACCGGCATCGCCGACCAGCTACGGGCGCAGATGCTTGCCGACGGCTTGCCGGAGCCGGATGCGAGGAACCGGTTCTGGGCGATCGACAGGGCCGGCCTGCTGACCACCGACATGCCGGACCTGTCGGGTCCGCAGCGGCGTTGTGCTCGTGAGCCGGCCGAGGTCGCCGAGTGGGACCGAGACCCCGGTGGCCGCCTTCGCCTAGCCGAAGTGGTGCGCCGGGTGCGCCCGACGATCCTGATCGGCACGTCGACCAGGGCGGGAGCGTTCACCGAAACCATCGTCAAGCTCATGGCCAGCCAGGTCGCGCGCCCGGTGATCCTGCCGATGTCGAACCCGACCGAACTGGCCGAGGCGACTCCGGCCGACCTGATCGCCTGGACCGACGGCCGGGCCCTCGTCGCCACCGGCAGCCCGTTCGAGCCGGTGCTGCACGACGGGGTCAGGTACGAGATCGGCCAGGCCAACAACGCGCTGGTCTTCCCTGGCATCGGCCTCGGGGTGATCGCCGCCCAGGCGAGCCGGGTCACCGACGGCATGCTCGCCGCGGCCGCCCACGCGGTCGCGAGCCTGACCGACTCATCGGCCAGGGGGGCCGCCCTGCTGCCGCCGGTCTCCGAGCTGAGGGATACCTCGGTCGCCGTGGCGGTCGCGGTCGCGCTCGCCGCCGAGCACGACAACGTGGCCGGGGCGATGCTCGCCGACGACCTGGCGCAGCATGTCGCAGGCCTGATGTGGGAGCCGAGCTACCGGCCGATCGTGCCCGAGTAACCCGGTCCCGGCCCAGGTCGGCGGTGGTTTAGCTCCCCCATAAGCCTACAAAGCGCCCGAGCTTGGGTG
>DATKFV010000095.1:0-44428 GCA_035511035.1 Streptosporangiaceae bacterium | reverse complement strand
GCTTTGACTAGTTCGGCTAGCTCGGTGGTGTTGAGCAGGAGCGCGTCCTCGCCGTTGACGTAGTAGTTCGAGTTGGCGACCGGCGCCGTCGTGGTGATCGGGTTGCGCAGGGCCTCGGCGATCTCGAGCAACTGGTACAGGCTCGTGCCCGAGTCGACGGTCAGCGCGTCGGTGACGCCGCTCGCGGCCGGGACGCTCTTGAGCGGGTTGAGTATGACGCCGGTACTGGTCAGCTTGCGGAGCAGGGCGCGCAGGAAGAGGCGCTGGTTCTGGATGCGCTGGAGATCCTGGGTGGCGTAGGTGTGGCGGCTGCGAACGAAGCCGAGGGCCGCCGCGCCGAACAGGGTCTGGCAGCCCTTCTTCAGGTGCAGCCCGGCCGACGGGTCATCGAGCGGCTGCTTCAGGCAGAGCCGGACGCCGCCGATGTCGTTGACCACGCGCACGAAGCCGCCGAAGCCGATCCCCATGTAGTGGTCGATCCGCAGGCCGGTGAGGTTCTGCACGGTCTTGGCCAGCAAGGCGGGGCCGCCGAAGGAGTAGGCGGCATTGATCTTGTTGTAGCCGTAGCCGGGGATGCTCACCCAGGAGTCGCGCGGGATGCTCATCAGCACCGGCCGCCCGCCGCCCGCAGGCACGTGCACGACCATGATCGTGTCTGAGCGCTGGCCGCCGATCCCGAAGCCGGTCGAGAGCCTGCGGATCTGGCGGTCGGTCAGGCCCTGGCGGCTGTCGGACCCGGTGATCAGCCAGTTCGAGCCCTGGCCTTGGACCGGCTGGCCGGCATAGCTGACCAGGACGTTCTTCTTGACCAGGTTCGAGTCAAGGTAGAAGTACGTGGCGACGCTGCCCACGATCGCGAGGGAGAGGATCACCGCGAGCACGACGGCGATGACGCGGGGGCGCAGCCATCGCCGCCAGCCTGTCCTTTTCGGCTGGCCTGGATAGCCGGGGCCGCCGCCCCGGCCCGGCCCGCGCGGGCCAGCGGGAGTGCGCGGCGGCGGCTGCTGCGGCCACGCGCTCCCCTGGCTGCCCGCCCCGCCCGGACCGCCTGCCCCGCCCGCCCCGCCGGCACCGCCGCCGACCCGCCTGGTCGTGCCTGCGGGCCCGCCGGGGGCGCGGGCGCCGTAACCGCCCGCTTGGCCCGGGCGCGGGCTGGCCGTTCCTGGCTGGGTGAGCTGGTCGGCGGCCGCGACCCCGCCCGCCGTCGGGGGCTCGGCGCCGCGGCCAGGCTGCGTCGGTCCCGCGGCGCCTGGCGCATCGCGATACCAGTAGTCGTCCGGGAAATCCGTCATGAGTGCTGCCTCACCATCGCGTCCTGCTGTCCCATCGTCTCTACAACATGACGCCGCAGCAGCCAAATCGGCTGGCCCATCGGGCGCCTAATTCTTGTCCGGGCCGCTTGGGCCGCTGGGGGCTCCTGGGCCTCCTGGGCCGTCCGCCTGGCCCGCATGGTCGTTCGGCGGCTGGCCCCTCGCTGCCGTGCCTGGCCACCAGATCGTCATGACCTCGTGGCCCGATGATCCGAGATCGGTCGGCCTGGACGGGTCCGCGCCCGCCTCGACGAGAGCGTCGGCGACCGCATTGGCCTGGTCAGGGGGCAGGCACAGCCGTCGCCTGGTCACGTCGACCAGTTCGTCCATGCTGGCGTAATCGGTGCCGCCGGGTCGGCGCCACCGCTGCGCGCCGAAGCGCAGGCCCATCGCGGTCAGGATCGCGACCACGTCGTCCGCCGTCGGGCCGTTCGGCCTGGCCAGACCGTGGAACTTCAGCCAGAACTCGTTCAGCGAGGTCAGCGGGTGCGTGACCGCCGTTTCGACGACGACGAGGCGGCGGGCGTGCCGGGTCATGGCGGTCAGGAACGTCAGCAGGTCAGGCACGTTGTAGAGCACATGATGGCAGGTCACCACGTCCGCTTCGGCGACTTGCGGTGCTACGTCCGGCCAGCTGCCGAGCACGCCCGTGGCCGGAAGGCCGCGGGCGGCCGCCCCGGCAGCGAGCAGGTCGAGCATGGACTGGCTGGAGTCGACCGCGACCAGGCTGGTCAGGCGATCGCGCAGGGGCAGGCTGGCGGCCCCCGCGCCCGCGCCGATGTCGAGTACGCTGCCGGGCGGGTCAAGGGCCGCCCAGGCGCGCTCGAACGAGGGCCCCGATGGCTGCGCGCTCAGCCGGCTGGCTCGCCGCGCGAACACTTGGGCGGGCAGCACCCAGGGCGACTCGCTCACCGAGGCCGTGATGTGGTCGGGGATCGCCCAGGCCGCGAGATCGTCGCGCCATCGGGCCAGGAGTTCGGCGAGCTGGTTTATTTGCTGCATATCAAAAAGGTCTGCCTTGACTGGCTGGCGGCCGGCCTCACTGGCTTGGCAGCTTGACCACCGTGACGAAGAAGTCGTCGATCTGGCGGACGACGCCAAGGAAGCGCTCGAAGTCGACCGGCTTGGTCACGTACGCGTTAGCGTGCAGGTCGTAGCTGCGCAGCACGTCTTCCTCGGCGTCGGACGTGGTCAGCACGACGACCGGGATCCGCTGGAGATCGGAATCGGACTTGATCTTCGCAAGCACCTCGTGGCCGTCCATCCTGGGCAGGTTGAGGTCAAGCAGGATGAGGTCAGGGCGGGGCGCGTCGGCGTAGCTGGCTTCCCTGCGGAGGAATTGCAGCGCGTTGACGCCGTCGTTGACGACGCTCAGCTGGTTCTTGACCTTGTTCTCCGCGAAGGCCTCACGGGTGATCAGAACGTCGCCTGGATCGTCCTCGACCAACAGCACGTTGATCATGACTCCAGCCTCATGAGGCGCCACCAGATCCCCCTTGACGCGTTGCGGTCGTGGGCAGCGTCCAGCGGATCGTAGTACCTGGCCGCTCGGGCGGCTGATCGTCGATCCAGATCTTTCCGCCGTGGAAGTCTACGATCTTCCGGCACAAGGCCAGCCCGATGCCGGTACCTGGATAGGCCTCGCGCGGATGCAGCCGCTGGAAGATCGCGAAGACCCGCTCCCGATAGGCGGGCTCGATCCCGATCCCGTTGTCCTGGCAGGCGAACTCCCACTCATCCCCTTTTCGCTCCGTGCTGATCCTGATCACTGGGGGCGCGTCGACGCGGCGGAACTTGATCGCGTTGCCCATCAGGTTCGCGAACAGCTGGATCAGCAGGGTGCGGTCGCCGCTGACCACGGGCAGGTGCTCGACCGTGATCGTGGCGTCGCTGTCCTCGATCGCCGCCTCGAGCTCGGAGACGGCCTGACCGGCCGCCTCGTTCAGGTCGACCGGACGGAAGTTGGCGCCGGGCGAGCCGACGCGCGAGAAGGCGAGCAGGTCGTTGATCAGGCTCTGCATTCGCTTAGCGCCATCGACCGCGTAGGCGATGTACTGCCTGGCCCGCTCGTCCAGCTGGTCGGCGTACCTCGACTCGAGCATCTGGCAGAAGCTCGCGACCTTGCGCAACGGCTCCTGCAGGTCGTGGGAGGCGACGTAGGCGAACTGCTCGAGATCGCGGTTCGAGCGCTGGAGCTCGGAGGCCTTGAACGACAGGTCGTCCAGGCTGTAGATCAGCTGGCGGCGCATCGCCTCCACGTCGGCGGCGAGTTCCATGATCTCTTGCGGGCCGGTGACGTTTACCTCGTGGTTCAGGTCGCCCGAGGCGACCGTCTGGGCCTCCTTGCGTACCGATTCCAGCGGTCGCTTGACCCACGCGTTCAGCCCGATCCAGCCAGCGACGGCGCTCCCGATGAGCAGCAAGGCGACGACGATCGCGAGGACGATCGTGATGGTCGTCGCCCGGTGCAGCCGGTCAAGCGCGGCGGTTTCCTCGGATTTCGCCTCGGTGTCGAACGCGCGGACTGACAGCCTGAAGGCGTCGAAGTCGTTCTTGCCCGCGACCTCGGCCGCGCCGGAGACCTGGCCGCCCCGGCGCACCGTGGCGATGGTGGGGACGGCGAAGTCGTCATGCCAGTGATCGGCGCGGCTGAGCATGACCTGCAGGTCGGCCCGCAGCTTCGGATAGGGGGCGGCGAGGTCGCGCAGGGTTGCCTCGTCGGCGGGGGCATCGGCCGAGCCTTGCTGGTACGGCTGCAGGAAGCCGAGGTTGCGGGTGATGATGTAGCCCCGCACCCCGGTCTCCTCGTTGATCAGCGCGTTGTACTCGTAGCTGCTGTTGCGCAGCATCGGGTCGAGCCGGTTCACCTGAAGGTTGACGGCGCTGATCATCCCGGCCAGGCCGAGGCCGAGGGCGACGCTGAAGGCGATGAACAGCGCCCCCGCGATCATGAACACCCAGGTGAGCCGTCGGCGCAGCGACCAGGTACGAGCGTTGACGCCCTGCCTGGTCCTAGCCCAGATACTGGCCGCGGCCTCCCTGCTGGTGCCAGCGTCGCCTGCCGCTTTCCCCCGGCCCTCGGATCTCCTCCCGCCCTCGGATCTCGCCCCGCCTGCAGACCTCGCCCCGCCCTCGGATCTCGCTTCGTCTGAGGCGCTCGCCTCGGTGTCTTCGGCAACCGCGTCAGTGCCGGGGCTCGCGTCAGTGCCGGGGCTCGCGTCGGCACCGGGGCTCGCGTCGGCACCGGGGCTCGCGCCGGCGCTCGAGGCTCGCCTGAGGCTCCGCGACTGCGTCACGGGCGCCGTCCGACTACCAGGACTGCGATGTCGTCGGCTGGCGCCTGGCCATTGAGTCGTTCGACCTGCTTGACCAGGGTGTCGGGCAAGGATTCCACAGACCCGGGCACGTCAGGATCGCACGCCGATTCCGCGATCAGTTCGACCAGGCCCTCGGGCCCGAGGATCTCCCGGCCGGGTCCGCCCCGCACCTCGATCAGGCCGTCGGTGTAGAGCATCAGCGACCACTTGGGGCCGAGCGTGACGGGGATTGCCTGCCACTGGACGTCGAAGATCCCGATTGGCGGGCCGGGACGATGGTCGGAGATCAGCCGCGGCACCGGGCCAAGGACAACGGGCGGCGGGTGCCCGGCCAGCCGCAGGGTGCCTGAGCCGGTCGCCACGTCGAGGCTGACCATGGCAACGGTCGCGAACACCTCCTTGCGGTGCCGCTCCCGCTCGAGCACCTCCTGCAGGCAGGCGAGCGTCTGGTCGGGCCGCCGGCCCGACAGCACCAGGGTCCGCCAGGCCACCCGCAGGCACACGCCGAGCGCGGCCTCGTCGGGCCCGTGCCCGGCCACGTCGCCGATCAGCATGTGCAGCATGCCGTCGTCGAGCTCGATCAGGTCGTAGAAGTCACCGCCGAGCAGCGCCTGGTCTCGGCCAGGGCGGTAGCTCAGCGCGTGGTACAGGCTCGAGTCGTTCAGTATGGGCACGGGGAGCAGGCCCCGTTCCAGCCGGGCGTACTCGGCCTGCCTGATCGCGGCCTCGTGCAACTGGCGCGCCGACTCGTCCGCGCGCTTGCGCTCGATCGCGTACCTGATGCAGCGGCCGAGCATGCTGCCGTCGACCTGGCCCTTGACCAGGTAGTCCTGGGCTCCGGCGGTCACGGCGGCGATGCCGAGCGACTCGTCGTTCGCGCTGGTCAGCACCAGCACGGCGGCGTCGGGGGCCAATTCGAGCACCCGCCGCAGGCCCTCAAAGCCCTGCGAGTCGGGCAGCCCGAGGTCGAGCAGCACGCACGCCGGGCCGTTCGCGAGCGCAGGGCCGGCCGCGCCGATGCTCTGCTCCCACTGAAGCGAGATCGCCAGGCCCGCGTCGTGCAAAAGCTCCCTGGTCAGGAACGAGTCGCCCTCGTCGTCTTCGATCAGGAGCAAGTCGATCGCCGGCGTCGTGGTACCGCTCGCCGGTCCAATCCGGTACATCCTGCTGATTCCTCGCACGCCGTCGCTGGTCAGTCTGACGACCCGGAGCATACTCGCGGATAGCGGCACAGCGGTCAGTTCAGCCGTCAACCGGGGACTGGAAAGGACAAGACAGGAGCGAGCGGTCACCAGGGTTGGCTTACTGCTCGATGTATTCGTCGATGGTCTCGCGCTCGATCGGCTGCGTCTCGTTGATCCCGGTCTCGTAGATCCCGGTCTCGTCGGTCCCGGCCTCATCGATCCCGGTCGCATCCGCGCTCTCCGCTTCTGCCATCGGCGCTGGTGCCTGTGCTGGCGGCCTGGCCGCGGGCGGCGGGAGCTGCCGCCTGACCGGGCGGCGGCGCGTCCTGGGGATGCCGGAGGTGCCGGGGGAGCCCCGGACGATCACGGTGCGGCGCAGCCAGTTCTGGCTCCGGCGCGACAGCAGCAACCCGGCGACGCCGGTCAGCATCAGGATCCAGCCAACGATCTGCAAGTTAAGGAAGCTCGGGCTGGCGGTGATGGCGAAGGCGAAGATCGCGCCGATAGCCAGGACCGTCAGGCTGGTGGCTGTTCTCATGGGCGGCTGGCCTCTCTTCTTGGCCGGCGGCGGGCCGGCTCGCTGCCCGGCTCCGGGCCGGCCGGGCGTCTCGTTGCTTCCGCTCCCATCACGGACGGCGGGACAGCAGCTCGTCGAGTGGCACTCGATGCGCTTCGCCCCTGGTGAGGTTGGTGGTGAACGCGTCTAAAAACTCGATCGCGGCCGCGCCGCGGGCGATCGCGGCCTTGAACTGGCGGGCGCAGCGCGCCCGGCCCTGCCGGCCGAGGTCGGCGTAAAAGCCGGCCACGCCCCGGCCGATCAGGATCAGGCCGACGAGCTGGAGGTTGAGGAAGCTGGGGTGGCCGCTGACGGCGAAGAGCAAGATGCCGCCAGCGGCCAGCCACGCGCAGGCCTTCGCTACCACCGGTACCAGCGGCTGGATCCTCCGGTGCTGCGAAGCACGAAGCCGAGCAGCCAGACCACGACCACGATGAGCGCGATCCACCAGAACAGGTGCAGCGCGAAGCCGAGACCTGCGAGCAGTACGGCGAGCAGTAGCACCGCGATGATCAGACCCATAATGCCGGTTCCTTCCGTTGGTGTCCGGCAGTCAACTGCCCAGATGGCCAGCTTTAAACATCTGGCGCTGCTCGTCCGCCTGACCCAGAGCGCGACCGGCGCCGGCCCCGCGCCCTGGCTCAACCCGCTACCGCGCGATGGGTGTTTATCGGACGGTTCCGGTGGTAGCTTCGTGCCGCCGATGGCAGCGGGGCCAGGCCCACCAGGTCCCAGCCAGCGCCACGGCCGGATGGTCAAGGCGACCGTCCGTCGTGATCGGAGGCTCACATGCGGATCGGTGCGATCATCCTTGTCATCTGGCTGATCATCGGCGTAGTCGCGGGCGCGCAGCGCCACTACTACGGCGGCAATGTCTCCTGCGCGAAGGCCGGCACCATCCTGGTCACCGTCCTCGCCGGACCGCTGAACTACGTCGGGGTGAACCCGAAGATCCACTGCAAGGTTCCGCAGCCCTCCAAGTAGCCGGCCGCGCCGGCCCCGGCCAGCCCGCCCGAACGAATGAAAGGCTGCCCGCCCCGAGCGACTCATCACCCGGGGCTCCGCGGGGGTGGTCTTGCGGCTCGGCGTCGGCGGCATGTCCCTTGGCCGGGCCACTGGCGGGGGCACCCCGACGGCAGGTGATCCTTGCTCTCTGGTGAGAACTTTCTATCCCTCAGGAAGGTTTCGCGGCGCTTGCGCGACCGTTACCGCAGGCCAAGCACCCCGTATCACCTGTTTATGAGATATGGGCAATTCGTGACGGGTGGTGCGAGAGTTGCTGGCCAGTCCGCTGGGATTTGGACAGCTATTCCGATGCTTGACATGTAGCCATGTCCATCCGAATCTAGCGACGAAGTGGTTATTTTGCGGAGATCGGAGGGAGACAGGTATGAGGGATGACGACATCGTCAAGGCTGCCAGGGACGACGACATTGTGAAGGCTGCCGAATAAGGCGCCAGGCAACTCAAGATCTCCCAGGCCAACCGCAGCCTCTTTTGAGCAGGCTGCGGTCCTGGGAGACCGTCAGCGGTGCGGGTACGGGTGAGGGACGGCCCCGAGGTCCAGCGTCATGAAACTGCTGGTAGGGCTGCCGGGATAGGCTCCGAATGGCCCGCACGGCAGGAATCCAGCTTTGCTGTACAGCGACCTGGCCGGCGCGAAGGAGTCCATCGAGCCAGTCTCCAGGCTTATCCTCGCCAGTCCTCGATCGCGGGCGAAGGCGATCAGGTGCTCCACCATTTCGCGGCCGATGCCGCGGCCGCGCGCCGCCTGCGCGGTGTGCATGGACTTCAGCTCGGCGTGATCATCATCGAGTTGCTTGAGCGCGCCGATGGCCAGCAGCTCACCGTCAAGCCGGTAGCTGAAGAACGTGATCGCCGGGTCGAGCAGGCCGTCGAGGTCGAGCGCGTAGACCCCTTCGGGCGGCGTCGTCGCGATGGCGTACTCCAGATGCCGCGCCAGCAAGGCCCGCACGTCATCCCGGCGCGGGTCGTCCGCTTCGATCACGAGGCGCCCTCAAGCCCGTCCGGATCGGCACCGGTCAACTTTGGCCTCCCTTATCTGGCGTTACGCCCGATTCGTGGGGCAGCAATCCGTACAATGATCTTATTACGGGTTACCTCACGTCGGCGGCTGCCAGCCGGCCAAGGGCACGGACGGAGGCTCCAGGTGAAGGTATGCGTGACTGGCGCGAGCGGCCGCGCGGGACGAGCGGTGGTCGTCGACCTGCACGACCACGGCTATCACGTGCTTGGCACCGACATCGCGCCGGAGCCGGAGAGCGCCCCGGTGACCGAGCGCGCGGATTTCATCCACGCTGACCTGCTCGACTTCGGCCAGGTCGTCGAGATCATGGCCGGGGTCGATGCCGTGATCCACCTGGCCAACATCCCGGCCCCCGGCCTGCGTGCCCCCGCCGTCACGTTCAACGAGAACATGACCATGAACTTCAACGTGTTCCAGGCCGCCACCCGCGCGGGCGTCGGCCGGGTCGTCTGGGCCTCCAGCGAGACCACGCTCGGCCTGCCGTTCGACGTGCCGCCCCGGTACGCCCCGGTCGACGAGGACCACTTCCCCCTGCCGACCTCGACGTACGCGCTGTCGAAGGTCGCCACCGAGACGATCGCGGCTCACTTCGCGCAATGGTCGGGCATCCCCTTCATTGCCTTGCGCTTCTCGAACATCCTTGGCCCCGAGGACTACAAGGAGTTCCCCTCATACTGGGACGACCCGCTGGCCCGCAAGTGGAACCTATGGGGCTACATCGACGAGCGGGACGTGGCGGCGGCCTGCCGCCTGGCGCTCCACGCCGACGTAACGGGCAGCACGAGCCTTATCATCGCGGCCGCCGACACGGTGATGACGCGCCCGTCGGAAGAGCTCATGGCCGAGGTCTTCCCAGGCGTGCCGCTGCGCGGCCCGGTACCTGGTCACGCCACGCTGCTGTCGAACGAGCGGGCGAGGCAGGTGCTCGGCTTCGAGCCTGAGCATTCCTGGCGCCAGTACGTAGCCGAGCCCGGCTAGCCGCGCGGCGCCGTGGCCGGTCCGCTACTTGCCGGGGTCGGCCAGCGGCCAGCCTCCGGCCGCGAGCCGGGCGCTGACCCTGGCGACGTCGACCTGAAGGGCCTTGCCGCGGCTCGCTTCCTTGATGGCGTCGACCGTGGCTCATGCGCCTGAATAGAAGTAGACGCACTAAAAGTCCGGCAACATGCTGACTACACGCTACTTCGTATTCACCCAGGCGTACTCTTGATATCGGGTAAATCCGAAAAGTTATTAGATTACACGGCCCTCATGTGCCGGGGTTGGCGGCGTCGTCCGCGAGCTGTGCCGCATAGACCGCGGTCGTTGGACGGCGCCAGCCGTAGTCGCCGCACCGCGTCGGCCCGCGCCCCTCGCCCTCCCCCGTCGGCCTGGCCCCCAACTACAGCGTCGCGCCTCTGCTGTCGTTGGAACAGCAGTAGAGGCGCGACGCTGCACACCGACGGCGGCGCCGAACGACAGCCGCGCGGCGACGCCGCGGTCGGGACCGCACCCCCCGGCCGTTGACATTGACGACGGATCGCTGACGTTTGCCGTGGCCGACCGCCGGGCCGCGGCGGGCCGGGGCAGCGAGGTCGTGAGAACCCTTTCGGCGCGGAGGTCGGCGCTTAAGCCTGGCCGGGCCTGACACCTCGCGTGGCGAGGTCGCCGTGGTCCTGGCGAAGCGATCGGCGCCGGGTCAGAACACGAGTTCGCCCTCGATGCGCTTGAGGCTGTGGCGGGCCAGCGCGAGGTTGGACTTCGACCGGTCGAGCACCAGGTACAGGAACAAGCCGTGATCGGCCCTCGTGCTCTTGAGGAGCCTGATCAAGTGGTACTGCTTACCGAGGGTAATCAGTATGTCCTCGATGGTGTCATTGATGCGCAGTGACGCGAGCGTGCGCATCTTCGCGCGCACGACCTCGGTATTGCCGGCGGCGGCGACCTCCAGGTCCAGGTACTTGCCGCCGCCGAGCGAGCCGAGGGACATGCCGCTGTCCCAGTCCACCAATGACGCGCCGACGGCGCCGTCAATGGCCATCGCTTCTTTGAGAGCCGCCTCGATGTTCATATAGTCTGTCCTTCTCGCCACGTTTCGGCGTAGTTCAGGGAGCAATAGCCACGCTAGCAATGACCCACCCGTAGCGCAGTAGAACAGCGTGATTTAATGAGCGAAATTGAATGCCCATCGATTGCAGATGGCTCTGACGGCTAGTTTCTCGCCTAACTACGCCGCTTGCGGCCATTATTGCTCATCAAGGGTCGCAGGTGGCAGGTCAGGCGATGGTAGCTAAGGTCAGTTACTGGGCAAGACAAGCAGTTCGGCGGGTATTATGTCTTGCTGGATGCTCGGGCAATGATTGCGTCGCCGTAATCGATGATCATGCATCGCGTCTAGCCGGCGGAGGAGTGATCACGATTGGCCGCACCAGCTGAGCCTGCCGGGCCGCGGGTCGCCGCCGTGCTCGAAGCGCTCGTACTCCAGAGCGCTTCCGGGGTGCTTGAGATCGCTGGCAATCCCAGCGGTTCCATCTACCTTGACCACGGTCAGCTGACCTTCGCGCAGGCCTCCTGGGCACCTGATCTGCCGGCCAGGCTGCGCGAGCTCCCCGGCCTGCCCGATGAGGTCGCGGCCCTGCTCATGGCCGGTGACGACCCAGACACCGACGTCGGTAAGGCTCTGATCGGCAGCCAGTTCCTGTCAAGGACGGCGCTCCGCGCGGTGCTGCGGTCGATGGCGGTCGACGCGCTCGTCGTGCTCACGACGCCGTTGCTTGACGGCACGTCGGTCACGAGTACGCGCTTCCTTACTCCAAGGCCGCACTGGGCGAGCTCCTTTGCCCGGCTGCCGCTCGACTCGGTGCGAGCGCAGGCGGCGAAGCGGGCCGCGATGCTCGCGCAGGCCGAGGTAATGCTGAGCGAACCGCTTGAGCTACTTGACCTGACCGGTCCGCTGGCCGTGCTTAAGCGCGAGCATTGGGAGGTCGCCAGCCGGATCAATGGATCGCTCTCGATAACCGATCTCGCCTCGGAAAGCGGAATCGCGCTCTACGAGGCGATCGAGCGTGTTGCCTACCTGATCAAGAAGGGAATGTGCGCGACTCGTACGGCCGAGGGGCCGGCCGCTCATAATGGGACGCGCGGGGACAATAGCCGCCGCGCCGGCGTCGGCTTGGAGAATGGTCGGCGCAATGTGCCTGCGGTTACCGAGCCTTTGTCCGGGCCGCGAAATCGCCCGGTGCCGGTGCCGGCCGCGGTCGCTCCTATCGGCGCCGAGTCTGGTGAGCCGGGGCGGCGCGCTAGCACGGTTCAGGCCGTTCCGAGGCGCGTGCCTGGCCTTACCGGCCTCGGCCCGGACAAGCCAGGTGGGGGTGGGCCGACCGGGCCGGCTGAGCCGACCGGGCCTGGGAGGACGGGCGGGGCGGGCGACGAGGCCGCGAGCGATCAGTCCGGCCCGACGGCCGACCAGTTGCGGCGGGTGCTTGAGGGACTGAGAAGGCTGTAGCGATTCCAGCCTCTTCGCCTGCGGGCGACGTGACGGGCGCTAGCGCCGGGCGCTAGGAGACCTGGCGCCGGCGTACGGGCAGCCCGGCCGGGCTCTCCTCGCCGCTCGGCCAGGGCTCGGCCACCCTGGCGGGGCCCGGCGCGGCGGCGGCCGGCGCCGACCAGCGCCTGAACTCGGAGGTATAGCTGGCGATGCGTTCCACGATGTCGTGGACCCGGAAGTGCAGCATGCCGACATTCAGCTCGATGTCGCCGACAACGGCCACGATGGCGCTGTCCCCAGCGGCGTAGATCGCCAGGTAGCCGAGGGTGCCGCGGGTGATCGCCTCCCTGAACTCACCTCGGCCGGTCACCGTTACGCCCTGGCTGGCTAGGGCCCGGCTCGCGGCGAGCAGCGCGGCGAGATCGGCCGGGTCCAGGTCCGGCAAGCTGTGGGCGACTAAGAACCCGTCGCTGGTCGCCACGATGCAGCCGTGCACTCCGGCGACGTTGGCTCTGATCAGGCCGAACTCCGCCTGCAATCGTTGCTCGATCGACGGCCTGGCGCCGCGGCCCGCGGTCATGCCTGGCTGCCGAGCCCGCGAGGCTGGCCACTGCTCTGGCCGTCGCTGCCCTGGCCACTGCGGTGGCCCCTGGGTTGGCTACGGGCCTGCCGATGGGCAGGTGACTTGCTGGCTCGCGTCATTGCCGTGCCGCCTTTCTGGTCAGACAACGCTCGGATGAAGGAGACGCCGGCCGGCTGGCCCTCGACCTGGGCTGGCCGCATCGCCTGCGGAAAAGTGACGAGCTTGGTCCGTACGTTAGGGTCACCTACTGACAGCAGGCCAAGGCCGACGAGCCGGTGCACGTCGGTCGTCGTCGCGAAGACGCTGCGGCGCAGTTCCCACGCCAGGTCGCGAGGTGTCGTTCCTGGCCGCACCCGGATGAGCAGCGCCCAGTCAAGCGCGGATACCTGGACACGCTGGGCTGCGAGCTTAGTAGTCCTGGCCACGACGGCGTCGGCCGTGACGCTCTCCAGCTGCATGAGCAGCCTGCGCCTTCGCATGATCTCCGCCAGCAGGTCATCGACGGAGATACTGACCGCGCGGCCGGCCGGCGGCGCCTTCGCGGGCCGGAACCGCGCGCATGTTGAGCGGCTGGAGAGCAGGTCAAGGGCGGCGTCGATGGTCGCCTCGCCGGCCTCGGCGATCGCGGCGAGTAGCGGCCGTGCCTGTGTTCCATCGCCATCCACCGTCGCTGTTGCGTGCGCCATCGCGGCCGGGCGCTCGGCTCGGGCCAGTGGCGCCGGGGCGAGCACAAGGTCAACCTGAGCTTGTGCCGAAGGCGGCGTCCTTGATGACTCGGCGTAGATGACCCTGCCGTCCTTGAAATAGACGCCGCCCGCCACGGGCCCGGTGATCGGCAGGAGGCCGGTGCTGCTGGCGGCTGCTAGCTTGGCCAAACGGGTCGCAATGTGCTTGTTGTAATCGTTCACTGTCTTCCGGGCCAGGACTAATCTGCCGGCGGCAGGCCGCTCAAGCATTCCTCGAACCGTCCCTTTCACGCGAGATTCGCGCAGAAACCGCGAATCTCGTGCCGTGCCATCGCCAGGTTCGCTCGCCGCCGGTCCAAGATCACGAGCAGCAGGACACGTTGCGCCGCCTCTTGCTTGACCGGGCGGATGAGATGCAAATGGTTACTGAATGTCACAATGACATCCTCAAGTTCCTCGTGGGCCGCGAGTTGGGCGGCGAGCACAGCGAGCACGTAGGAGATATCGACGGCGCCGGCCGCAGCGGTCGGGAGGCTGATATCCCCCTGACCAGGTGCCGAGGCGAGGATCAGGCCGGTCGACGGGTCAATCAGGCACGCCAGCAGGAAGCCATCGATCGCCGTTACAGGCGTGAGCACGGCGTCTGCTGCTGATAAGAGCACGGCTCATCGTAGGCAGAAATTGGCCGGTGCGGGGGCGGTTATTGACAGGTAATGAGCGCGAATCATGGCCAGGCTCGCGACACCGCTCAGCATAATGTGCTTTATGCTGTCAGATCTTGCCCAAGATGGATGCCTTTACTGTCCGAATGGGGCACAGTTCCGGAATCGTGGCCGCTGATGTTCCGGCGCTGACCAAGCTCCGGCTCTAGATCGCGGACGATCGATTCGAACTCGGGGTCAGGCGGGGAGTTGGGTGGGGACGGCGAAGTTGGTGAACATCTGAGCGGCGGCGGTGGCGTTCTGGGCGGCCGTGGCGGGGTCGGGGGCGTGCCGGTCGGGCATTTGGAAGCCGGTGACGGCGGCGATCAGGTCGCCTTCCATGGTCAGGACGTCGATGACGGCGGGCACGTAGGTAGCGGTGTCGGGGTCGAAGAGGTAGCAGGCGACCGCTAGCTGGCCGTTCGCGGTCGTCGGGTAGTGCTTCCAGCGCTCTCGCAGCGGATAGCGCATCAGGAAGTCGCGGACGGCCGCGTGGCCGGAGAACCAGGTCGGCACGGGCGGCATCGACCAGGTCGCATCCGCGGTCAGAAGGCTGAGCAGGGTGTCGGCGTCGCCTCGCTCGAGGGCGTCGGCGTAGCGGCCGACGATGGCCTTGGTGCGCTGGTCACCGACTGAGCGCAGGGTCGACTGCTGGTCGCGGGCGGGAAGCCGGTCCTTGACGGCGGCGCGAGCGCGCTGGAGAGCGCTGTTCGCCGCGGCAGCGGACAGGCCGAGCTGGGCGGCCGTCTCGGCGGCGGAGAAGCCCATCACGTCCCTGAGCACGAGGGCAGCCCGCTGGCCTGGCGGCAGCTGCTGCAAGGCGACGATGAAGGCTAGCTCGACGCTCTCGCGTAGCTCGTAGCGGGCCTCAGGCGCCGGGGCCGCGGCCGCGATCAGCCAGCGGTCGGGAAAGGGCTCAAGCCAGGCCGAGTCGGTCAGCGGCGGGTCGATGCCGACCCCGCGCGAGGCGGCCGGGCTGATGCACATGGGGAGCTCGCGCCTGGACCGGTGCCTGGTGATGTCCAGGGCGGTGCGAGTCGCGATGGAGTACAGCCACGAACGGAATGAGCTGCGTCCTTCGAACCCGCCCAGGCCGCGCCAGGCGCGGAGCATCGCGTCCTGGATCGCGTCCTCGGCGTCGTGCACCGAGCCGAGCAGGCGGTAGCAATGCGCTCGCAGCTCGCCCCGGTACGCGTCGACGAGTTCGCCGAAAGCGTGCTCGTCGCCGTCGACGGCCAGCTTGAGCAGGGCAGCTTCGTCACGGTGGCGCGCCTGGCCACGGCGATCGGCGGATGCATGCCCGCCGCTCACTGGCCCGCCGCTCACTGGCCCGCCGCTCGCTGGCCCGCCGCTCGCTGAGGTGCCGCCAATAGTGCTCACCGTGGTAACACTAGCTTCCGCGACTGACAATTGCCTCGGGGCAGGACGCGATGACCAACGCGATGGCGCCACTCGGTGACGCCCGCCGGCGATAGCGGCCGTTACTGGGGGGCGTGCTCGGTGAGGTCTGATCTTGGTGACAGGGAGATGTCGGTGAAGGTGCCGTCCTCTCGCACGGTCCAGCGGACTCCTGACGAGTCGCGGAAGGTGAGGAAGGCGCTGAGGCTAGCGGGATCGACTTGGGCGTCAGGCGCCGCCGGACTCGCCGGATCGGGACCGCGCTCGAAGCGCAGCTGCTGGCCTGGCATCAGTCTCGGGGCCGGGTCAGGCTTGCCCATCCGGACGGTGCCGAGCTGCCAGATCACGTACAGGTCGTAGACCGGCTGCTGGCTCGTGTTATGCACGCAGGCCGTGACCTGCCACTGCCCGCCGGGCGGGTCGCCGCCGGCCCGGCCGAGTTCGATGTAGACGCAGCTGGCCTGGCCGCGACGGCGCTCGTCCATCGCCTGGCGGAGCTCCTTGGCCTGCAGGTCAAGTAGTTCGGTCAGCTGCGTGGCGAGGTCGGCGTGCCGGCGGAGCTGGGAGTTCAATACCTTATGAGAGAGCCAGGCATAAATGCTCACGCCAATTGCCAGCACGACGGCGGCGATTGCGGCGATCCAGGCCGGCACGACCAGCGGCATGGCTGGCAGCTTAGGGTGCCACCCGACATCCCGCGCGACTTGCCGCAAAATATCCCGCTGGCCGGGCTCTGGCCGCTCCGCGGCCAGAGCCTGAGCGGCGCCAGGCCGGTCGGCCAGAGGCTCCCATCAAACCGCTCGATCCGGCCGAGCCGGGGAATCGGGACCGGAGCCGAAATTGTGGTGATAATCAAGTAAAGCTAGGAGAGCTAACCGTATATACGACATTAGCTGGCGTTCTCCTTTATTTAGCTGGTTCTTCGTCTACCCTTGGCCCGAACCTTGAACATGGCGGTGCCCGCCGCGGGCCTGCAGGGCGGGGAGCCGGGCGGGGTCCGGGCTACCGGGACAATGACAGACAGAGCCGAGGCCTGGTTGGACATTGAGATCATCGCTTTCGACATGTTCGGCACGCTGGTGGACTGGCGGTCGAGCATCTCGGCCGCGCTCGCCCGCGTCGGCGAGCGGGCCGGTCTCACGGCCGACTGGGCGGCGATCGCTGACTCGTGGCGCTCGCGGTATCAGCCAGCGCTTGGCAAGGTCATCCGGGGCGAGCGCTCGTACCAGCCGCTCGACGTCCTGCACGCGGGCACGCTGGAAGAAGTGGTGGCCGAGTTCGGGCTCGACCGGCTGGGAGCGGCCGACCGGGATGAGCTAGTCCACGCCTGGTACGAGCTGGCACCCTGGCCCGACGCGGTACCCGGCCTGACGGCGCTGCATGAGCGCTATAAGCTCGCGCCGCTGTCGAACGGCGGGGTCGGCCTGCTCGCCCGGCTGGCCAGGACGGCCGGGTTCCCTTTCGACTGCATCCTGTCGGCCGAACTGGCCGGCACCTACAAGCCCGACCCGCGCGTGTACCGGCTGGCCCCCGACTACTTCAGCGTGCGACCTGACCAGGTCCTGATGGTGGCCTGTCATCCCAGCGACCTCGACGGCGCCAAGCGGGCCGGGCTGCGCACCGGTTACGTCCCCAGGCCGCTTGAATGGGGTCCGGCCGGGTCCGCGCCGCCGCCTCCGGGCACCGTCGACCTAGTCGCCGATGACATGAACGAGCTCGCCCGCCTCATCTGAGGCGATGACCAGAAAGCGCGGTCCAGTGCTGGCCGGTCTCGCCATTCCACCGCTGCGCCTGAGCCGCGTTCAGCGTGTTCACTGGCCCGGGGTCGTGCGAGGCGGGAGCTTGGCCGCCGGGCTGTCGGCCGGGTGGAACACGCCGAGGACGCGCAGCATCGCGTGGCCGCTGTTCTCCAGGCAATGCGGCAGGCCGGGCGGCAGGTGCGTGCACGTGCCCGGTGCGAGCGGATGGCTGGCGCCGCCGATGTGCACGATGCCCTGGCCCTGGAGCACCAGGACCGTCTCGTCGTATGGATGGCTGTGATCGGGCGCCCGGCCCGGCGGAATCTCGCCGACGAACTGCGTCGCCGACCGGCAGCCGTCAGCGGCCTGGCCCGGACCGAACAGGACGCGGAACTGGCGGTCTCCGGTTGCCTCGATCTCGCAGTCGGCGAACGCGCGGGTAACCGGGACCGCGGTGCCAGCAGTGTCGCTGCCAGCAGTGTCGCTGCCAGCCGTGTCGCTGCCAGCAGAGTCAGGACAAGGCAGCGTCACGATGTCCAGCCGAAGCCCTGGGCCGAGATCCTCGGCGGCGCGAGAGGTTAGGCCGGCCGGGTCGGACTGCACCCGGTAGGCCAATCCGGCCGGCATCCAGACGCCCTGATCGGCACCGAGCGACAGCCGGACCGGATGATCGGATGCCTGACCCTGAGCCTGGACGACGAGCAAGCCGTTCCCGCTGACCACGAACCACAGCTCGCCGCCCGCCTCGGCGGTCCCGGCGAACAGGGCTCCGTCGGGCACGTCCACGAGAAGGCGGCCAAGGCCGGCGCCGTCTGGCCTGGTTTCGAGCAAGGTCCGCATGGTGGCGCCAGCGGCGGTCTGGCGGGCGACGGCCTGCCCGAGCTGGACGACGGTACTACCGGTCATGGTCGGATCAGGTGGTGCTCCAAAGGTGCGGGACGTCGAGCGTGATCGCGACGAAGTCACGTCCCGCGCACTTGGAGCAGGTCCGCTGGTGCTTGACGGCGCGGTCGATGTGCCACAGCAGGAAGGCGCCGCCGAGCATCTGGACCGGATTGAACGGGGCTCTGATCACTTGCCTGGCTTCCTTCCGCGAGGACGCACGATGGCCACTTCCGATGGTAGCCCGCCGAGCCCGACGACAACGCTTCCGTGATCACCGAAATTTCGTGATTACGGCAGTCCGTCGTGTTATCGCACGGGCCGATCTCCGTGATCACGAATTCCTCATGATCACGGAGAGTCGGCGGGCAGGGGGCGAGCGGCGGGTGGGGGCGAGCGGCGGATGGGCTGGCGGCCTATGGGCTGGTGGCGGATGGGGGGCTGCCGGCGGAGGGGCTAGCGGCCGTGGAGCTGGCGGCCGTGAGGCCGGCGGAGGGGCAGCGGGCGGCTTTGATGCTGGCGCGGAGGGACT
Organism: Streptosporangiaceae bacterium; assembly: GCA_035511035.1. Taxonomy (GTDB): domain Bacteria; phylum Actinomycetota; class Actinomycetes; order Streptosporangiales; family Streptosporangiaceae; genus Chersky-822. The sequence goes on along the minus strand of DATKFV010000095.1, from coordinate 26,030 downwards.
TCAGGGCGGCTACGTAGATCTCGCTGAAGGTGGGGAACGGCTGGATCACGTCCCGCAGGACGTCGATCGGTACCTTGGCCCTGATCGCCAGGGTGGCCTGCTGCAGCCACTCCCCGGCCTCGGGGCCGAGCGCGTGCGCGCCGGTCAGGTACTCACCGTCGCTGACCAGGGTCAAGAAGCCGTTCGACTCGGCGCGGGTGTAGGTCTCGGTCTTGGCGACCTCGGTCAGGGCGATCGTGGCACTGAAGGCGTCGTCGGGCGCGCCGACGGCGGCCGCCTGCGGGTCGGTGTAGATCACGTCGGGGATCGCATCGTAGTGGGCGTCGCGCTCCTCGCCGAGGATGTTCGATGCGACGACCTCGCCCTGGTACTTGCCGACATGGGTCAGCAGGCGCACGCCGGTGACGTCGCCGATCGCCCACAGCCGCTCCCCGGCCCGCAAGCGCTGGTCGACGTGGACACCATGCCCGTCGAACGTGGCGCCGACGGTCTCAAGGCCGACCCCTTCCACCCGAGGTCGCCGGCCCGTGGCCAGCAGCAAGCGGTCGCCTCGGAGCTCACGGCCGTCCTCGAGCACCAGCACGTAGTCATCGCCGTCCTTGCGGGCGCCGGTCACGCGCACGCCAAGCACCAGTTCGACGCCGTCCCGGCGGAGCACCTCGCCGAGCGCGTGCCCCAGCGGGTCGGGCTCGCGGGCGAGCACGTGGGCGGCGGCCTCGGCCAGCGTCACCTCGCCGCCCAGGCGGCGCACCGCCTGGGCCATCTCAGCGCCGACCGGCCCGCCGCCCAGGATCAGCAGGTGGCGGGGGACGGCCTTCATGCCGGTCACCTCGCGGTTGGTCCACAAGCCGCCGATGTCCCGCAGCCCCGGCACCGGCGGCGTGACCGGGTCAGAGCCGTTCGCGAGCACGACGTTCTTGGCGGTGTGCCGGACGCCATCGACCTCGACGACTCCTGGTCCAGCCAGCCGGCCGGTGCCGCGCAGCAGGTCAATGCCCTTGCTGGCCAGCCAGCGCAGTTGGCTAGCGTCGGAGTAGTTGTTGACCATGAAGTCGCGCCAGGCCAGCGCGGCGGCAGGGTCGACTTCGGCGCTGGCGGTCGCGTCGCGCGCTTGGTGGACCGCCTCGCCAGGGCGCAGCAGCGTCTTGGACGGTATGCAGGCCCAGTAGGAGCACTCGCCGCCCGCCAGTTCGCGCTCGACGACGGCGACCCGCAAGCCGCCGTCGGCAAGCTCTCCAGCACAGTGCTCGCCCGGCGAGCCGGCCCCGAGCACGATCACGTCGTAGTCAGTCATGTCGCGGCCTTCCTGATCGCTCTCGCCTTCTTACCCAAGCGACCGAGTTCCTTACCAAGTTCGCGCGGGGGAAGACTTCAGTTCCTGCCCTGGGGGCGAGTTCGGTTGGGTGCCGCAGAAGCGCCACGAGTTATTTGCATGGAAAAGGTTTTCTGGTGGGGCAACCGCGCGCTCTGAGTGCTCAGGGGGCCTGCGCGGGCGGGGTGATGTCGTCATAGCCGCGGACGGCAGTGAGCAGGCCGTCGGCCCCGCGTTCGTAGACCGCGATGCCGGCCTGAGGCGGCAGGTCGTGGGTGCCCCAGCGCAGGCAGGTGTACTCAAGGGCGCACCTGGTGCCGTCGTCGGTGACCGCGCAGTGCTGGATCCCGATGCCGCCACTGCTGAATCGCGCGGCGAAGAAAGCGCGGAGCTGCTCGGTGCCCTGGTGGGTGTACTGCGGGCCGCTGCTGGGCTCGCGGTAGTAGCCGTCCGGCGCGAACGTGCTCACGATCGCCTCAGCGTCGCCGGCGGCGAGCGCGGCCTGGTAACGGGCGACGATGCCGCCAGGATGGTCCTCGCCCGGGCTCAGGATGGCTGGCCTGCGGTGGTGCTCGCCGGTGATCGGCCAGGCGCGGCAGTAGGTTCGGAAGCTGACCGACTGGTCGTCCGGCGACTCGGCGACGACCGCGATCGGCCAGGCCAGCTCGACGCCTTCTTCGTCATGCAGGTGGGCCATGAACTCGACCACGGCCCGGTCACCGACGACGGTGGCGGCGACCTTCTCGGTCCTGGGATGCAGCGCGCCGAGCCAGGACTGATTGTGCTGGACGAAGTGGCGCAGTTCCCTGTGGCCATGGATCCGGCCGGCGAGCGGGTCATAGAGCGTCACCTCGCCGGGCCACACGTCCTCGATGGCGTGGGTGTCGCCGGTGTTCAGCAGCGTGAAGTACTGGGCGACCGGGTCGGCCGCGGCGGCGGTGCGAGTCTGCTGGCGGGATAGCTCCACGGCGCTCGCGAAGTCGGGGAACCACGGCATGACGGTCTCCTTAGCGGCCGGCGAGCAGTTCGACGACCGGGGCCACGGCATCGATGAAGACGCCGTTGAAGCTGAAGTAGGAGGCCGAGAGCTCGTCGCGGCGGCGCTGGAGCTCATCGGCCATCTGCTGCGGGGTGCCGCGCAGGATCGCCAGCGAGTCGTTCGCGATGAGCGTGGGGACATCGGCGTCGAGGAAGCGCCGGGTCCACGAGGGAGCCTCCTCGCCGACGATGAAGATCGGCTGGATGAACTCGACCTGGTCGGCCCGGTCCCCGGCCGCCTCGCGGATCTCGGCCGTCAGCCTGGCTACCTCCGCGCGGCTGGTCAGGTGCCCGGTCGCGATCGTGATGATGTCAGCCTTGGCGGCCGCGAGCGCGCGGGCCTTCGGCCCGGACGCGGCCATCAGGACCGGCGTGTGCTGGTCACCATCGAGCGCCGCCAGTTCGTCGATCATCTGCTCGGCCTGGGCTAGGCGCTCGGCCCCCGTGGTCGGCTGGCCGGTCAGTTCGGCGGCTTGCTGGGTGACCTCGGGCCTCGCGGTCCCGACCCCGAACTCGAACCGGCCGCCGGACAGCTTCGACACCGTGTGCGCGTCCCAGGCCGCTAGCCGGGGATGGCGGAGCGGGCTGGCGAGCACGAACGTCCCGACCCGAAGCGTGGTGGTGGCGCCGGCCGCCATGGCGAGCGCGGGCAGCGGCGAAGGGAGGTGCAGGCCGTCGGCCGTCAGCAGGGTCGAGTAGCCGAGCTCCTCAGCGCGCCTGGCGGTCGCCAGCCACTGGCTGCCGTCCTGGGCGACGGACTGGACCGCGAACCGGAAGGGCCTCATCGTCATACCGCGAAGGCTAGCGCGGTCCCCAGAAGCGCGCCCGTACCGCTCGCCGAGTCCGATCCGTCGCCTGCCCGGAGTCGCTTCCCTGTCCCGGTTGCCTGACTAGCACGCCAGGGCTACCACCAGGCCCGCCTAATCCGCGCACGATGCCAGCCCCCATCATCCGGGTGACAAGCAGACGCGCGGCAACGATCCCCGGTTTACGGGATTGTGATGGTATCGTTTTCCCATGGAAGCTGTCATTGACCAGGCCGGGCGGGTCGTGCTGCCGAAGCCGATCCGCGATGCGCTGGGCCTGCTCCCTGGCACAAAGGTCGATATCTCGGCGTACGGCGCCGGCGCGCAGCTCGTGCCCGCTGGCCGGACGGCGCGACTGGTCGAAGAAGACGGCGTCCTCGTCGCGGCCGGAGAGACCCCGGTCAACGATGACATGGTCTTCGCTCTCATTGACTCAGGGCGCAGGTGACGCGCGAGTGACAATCGCCGTCGACACCAGCGTTGCGGTGCCGTTGCTGGTCCGCTCGCATGTCGATCACGCGGCTGTAGCCCGCTGGTGGAACGGCCAGGAGATCGCGCTGAGCGGCCACGTTCTCGCTGAGACCTACTCAGTGCTGACCAGGTTGCCCGGCGACGCCCGGCTGGCACCGTCCGATGCCGCCCGGCTGCTCAAGGCCCGCTTCTCCGCGCCGCTGCTCCTGGGCAGCCGTCGCGCCCGCACGCTGCCGGATACGCTCAGCCGCCTCGGCATCGCCGGCGGTGCCGTCTACGACGCGCTCGTGGCGCTGGCCGCCCAGGAGCACGGCGCAGCGCTGGCTACCAGGGATGCCCGGGCGCGCGGCACCTATGACGCGGTCGGCGTCAAGGTGATCATCGTCACCTGACCGTAGCCAGCCAGCCTGCTGTTGGTAGCGGTGCGGCTCGCTGACTCCGACTTGCACCTGATGGGGCGCGCTACCTACGAGGAGACGGCCGAGCAGATCTTGTAGCGCTGCGGCCGGAGAGCAAGACCGTGTCATTCTGCCGTGCTATAGCCCGGTGAAAATGACAAGATCATGGGAAGGCGTCGGCGGTCAGGCTCCACGGATCGGGGGCCAGCGTGATTCGACCGCTCTAGTTACTGGAGGCCGGCGCGGACCGAGGTGATGCGCTGGGTGTTGAAGCCGAGCCAGTGCATCCGGCCGACGTAGCGAGCGTGCTCGACCTTGAGGCAGCGGTCCATGATCACCGTGACGCCGCCGTCCTCGGCGATCTGCGCGCCCTCGGTGTTGATCACGCCGAACTGGCACCACAGGCAGCCGGCGCCGATGGCCACCGCGTCCCGCGCGATCCCCGGCAGCGCGTCGGGGGCGCGGAATACGTTCACGATGTCGACCGGGACGGGCACGTCGAGCAGGCTCGGGTAGCACGTCTCGCCGAGGATCTCGGTCTCCTTGGGATTCACCGGGATCACCTCGTAGCCGTGCCGCTTGAGGTAATAGCCGACGAAGTAGCTGGCCCTCAGCTCGTTGCTGGACAGGCCCACGATCGCGATGGTCCTCGAGGTGTGCAGTACCCGCTGGATCGTGAGCGGATCCTGGTACCGGCTCAACTCGACCACGTCGTTACCTGCCTTCCGCTATCGCGGCCACTCGCGCGAAGCCTTGCTCGAGATCCCAGATCAGGTCCTTCACCGACTCGAGGCCGACCGACAGGCGCACTGTCCCTGGCCCGACTCCGGCCGCCCGCAGCTCGTCGTCGCTCAGCTGCCGGTGGGTCGTGCTGGCCGGGTGGATGATCAGGCTCTTCGCGTCGCCGACGTTCGCCAGGTGCGACCAGAGGCTCACGCCGCCGATCAAGCCCTGGCCGCCGGCCCGGCCGCCCGCGCAGTCGAACGAGAACACCGCCCCGGCACCGCGCGGCAGGTACTTCGCCACGAGCGGCTTGTACTTGCTTCCCGGCAGGCCGGCGTAGGTCACCCTGGACGCCAGCTCGTGTGACTCGAGGAAGGCCGCGACGGCCTGGGCGTTGTCGACGTGGCGTTCCATTCGCAGCGACAGCGTCTCCAGCCCCTGCAGGAACAGGAAGGCGTTGAACGGCGTCAGCGTGCCGCCGAGATCGCGCAGGGTCTCGGCCCGCAGCTTCATCAGGTAGCCGTACGTCCCGAAGGTCTCGTGGAACTGCAGGCCGTGGTAGGCGGGGGACGGATCGGCGACCACGGGAAACCGCCCGTTGGACCAGTTGAACGTGCCCGCCTCGACGACAACGCCGCCGATGCTCGTGCCGTGGCCGCCGATGAACTTGGTCGCCGAGTGAATCACGATGTCGGCGCCCCACTCGATCGGCCGGCACAGGTACGGCGTCGCGAACGTGTTGTCGACGATCAGCGGCAGCTCGCGGGAGTGCGCGATGGCCGCCAGCGCCTCGATGTCCAGCACGTTCCCGCCCGGGTTGCCGATCGTCTCGCCGAAGAACGCCTTCGTGTTCGGCCTGACCGCCTGCCGCCACGCGTCCGGGTCATCGGGGTCGACCCAGGTCAGCTCGACGTTCATCTTGCGGAGCAGGTGCTTGAACTGGTTGACCGTCCCGCCGTAGAGCGCCGAGGAGGAGACGACGTGATCGCCCGGCTGCAGCAGCGTGAACAGGGCCGCCGCCTGGGCGGCGATGCCGCTGGCGAACGCCACCCCGCCGGCGCCGCCCTCGAGGTTGGCCACCCGCTCCTCGAAGACCGCGACGGTCGGGTTCATGATGCGCGAGTACGTGTTCCCGTACTCCTGCAGGTTGAAGTACGCCGCCGCCGACTCGGGATCCTCGAACACATAGCTGGTCGTCTGGAAGATGGGCACGGCCCGCGCGCCCGTGTTCGGGTCAGGCCGCTGGCCGGCGTGCAATTGCCGGGTCTCGAATCCGAAGGCGCGACCCGAGTCGGCAGGCACAGCCTCGGCCCGCGCTGGCTGGTCGGTCACGAACGCCCCTTCCCCCTGCTCACCCGCTCGCCCGTCCGTCTCGCCGCTCTCTCGCCGCTCTCGCCTTCGGGCTGGCCCTACTGGCTCAGGAACTGACGGATGATGGGAGCCTGCCGCGCTTCCTCGAGCAGGAAGCAGTCGTGCCCGTACGGCGCCTCGATCACTGCGAACTCTACCGGCTTGCCGAGTTCGCGCAGCGCGGCCGCTATGTCAGCCGACGCGGACGGCGGGTACAGCCAGTCCGAGCTGAACGCGATCAGCAGCGTCCTGGCCGACACGCCTTCAAGCGCTCGCGCGAGCGATCCGCCGCCGTACTGCCTGGCCAGGTCGAAGTACGTCAGCGCGCGCGAGGTGTACAGGTAGGTGTTGGCGTCGAAGCGCTTGACGAACGAGTCGGCCTGGTGCCGCAGGTAGCTCTCGACCTGGAACTCCGGCTCGGTGATCGTGTAGCGGATGTCGTCGGCGAACTGCAGGCGCCGGCCGAACTTGTCGTCGAGGGCCAGCGCCGACAGGTACGTGACGTGGCCGACCATCCGGGCCACGCCCATGCCAGCGTCGGGCGCGGCGCCGGTCCCGTAGTAGTGGCCGCCATGCCAGGCCGGGTCGCGCATGATCGCGTCCCGCGCGATCGAGTTCCAGGCCACGCCCTGCGGATGCAGCGCGTGCGTGCTGGCGATCGCCACGATGGCATCGACCTGATCGGGGAAGAGGGTCGCCCACTCGAACGCCTGCATCCCGCCCAGCGAGCCGCCCGCGACGGCCGCGAGCCGGTCGATGCCGAGCACGTCAAGGAACGCGCGCTCAGTCCGCACCATGTCAGCGACGGTGATCACGGGGAAGTCGGCGCCGTACGGCTGGCCGGTCGCCGGGTTGACCGACGAGGGACCGGTCGTTCCCCGGCAGCCGCCGAGCAGGTTCGTGGAGATGACGTAGAAGCGATCGGTGTCGAAGGCCTTGCCTGGCCCGATCATGCCGTCCCACCAGCCGAGCGCCTTCCCGGCGCTGCCGTCGCGATCCTCGGCGGCGAAGCCGTCGCGGGTGCTCTCCGGCGGGGGCGTCTTCGCGAAGCCCGCGGCGTGGGCGTCGCCGCTGAGCGCGTGGCAGACGAGGATGACGTTGTCGCGGCGGGGGGCGAGGGTACCGTAGGTCTCGTAGGCCACGCGGATGGGAGCCAGCTCCTGGCCGCAGTCGAGCCGGATCGGGCCTGGCAGGTCCAGGTACTGCGTCTCGATGGTGCCGACCGAGCCGGCGGTGCTGACTTGGCCGGCGGTGCTGTCAGAGTCGGCGGTGCCCGCCGGGGCGGCCGAGCCTTCGCCTCCGGCCGCGAGCGTCGGGGCTGGCTCCACCATGCGGGCTATCATAGCTGGTCTAGCGTGATGTATTGTCAAGTATTCCCATAGGGAATCTGGGGAAATGAGCTTAAAGGAGCATATAGCGACATGACTACAGTGACCAACGGAGTCAACGTCCAGGCGCTGCTGGACGCCCGCGAGGTGCTCAAGGGAGCGCCCGAGGCCGCTCAGTTCACCTGGCGCGCGTCCGCCAAGTGGGAGAACGGCGTCCACAGCTCGATTAAGGTGCAGAGCTTCTTCGGCCTCGGCGAGGAGCACAATCACAAGGCCGAGTCGGAGTTCGTGGCCGACCATCCCGAGGTATTCGCCGCCGAGGACCACGGCATCACCCCGATCGAGTACCTGCTCGTCGGGCTGGCGAGCTGCCTGACGGCCGGCGTGGCCTCCGTCGCGGAGAACCGCGGGATCAAGCTGAACTCGGTCGAGTCGAAGGTCGAAGGCCATCACGACATCCGGGGCATCCTCGGCGCCGACAGCGACGTCCGCAACGGCTACAACGACATCAAGGTGACGTTCACCATCGACGCGGACGCATCGAAGGAGGAGATCGAAGCGCTGGTGGCCCAGTCCCAGAAGCGCTCCGCCGTCTTCGACGCGCTCACCAACCCGACCGACGTCACCGTGGAAGTCGCCTGATCGGCGGGGTGTTTCCCGGGTAAGAGCTCTCGGAAAGAACAGAAAGGGCCAGGCCATCGAGCGCATCACCACGGTCGTGATCGGTGCCGGGCACGCGGGCCTCGCCGCGAGTCACTTCCTGACCGCCCGGTCGATCGACCACGTCGTGCTTGAACGCGGCGAGGTGGCGAACTCCTGGCGGCGCGAGCGCTGGGACTCGCTGCGGCTGCTCACGCCCAACTGGCAAAGCCGCCTGCCCGGCCATCGCTACGAGGGCCAGGATCCCGACGGCTACATGACGATGGCGGAAGTGACCGAGTTCATCGATCGCTTCGCCAAGCAATCGGGCGCTCCCGTCCGGACGGGCATCAACGTCGCGTCGGTGCGGCGTGCGGACGACGACACTGGGTACCTCGTGACGACCAGCGACGGCGAGATCAGCTGCGCCTGCGTGGTCATCGCGAGCGGCGCCTGCAACCAGCCGACGATGCCGCGGTTCAACGACGCACTGCCGGCATCGGTCGAGCGACTGACGACGTTTGACTACCACGACCCGGCCGGGCTGCCTGACGGCGGCGTGCTGGTCGTGGGAGCCTCAGCGACCGGGGTGCAGCTAGCAGCCGAGATACAGCGGTCGGGCCGGCCGGTGACGCTCTCGGTCGGCGAGCACGTCCGGTTGCCGCGCGCCTACCGCGGGCGCGACGTGCTGTGGTGGATGGACGCGTCCGGGGTATGGGACCAGCGGTACGACGAGGTCGACGATCTCACCAGGGCGCGGCACCTGCCCTCGCCGCAGCTGGTCGGGACTCCCGAGCGCACGACGCTCGACCTTAACGCGCTCACCTCGCTCGGCGTCGGGCTGGTGGGCCGGTGGGCGGCCCTTCGCGACGGCCGCGCGCTGTTCTCCGGCGGCCTGCGCAACGTGTTCTCGCTCGCCGACCTGAAGATGGGCCGGCTGCTTGACTCGTTCGACGAGTGGGCTCGGGCCGATGGGCGTGACGCTGAGGTGGACCGTCCCGAGCGCTTCGCGCCGAGCCGCGTGCCCGAGTCGACCCGGCTGCAGCTTGACCTGCGAAGCGGCGAGATCGCCACGGTCGTGTGGGCGACCGGTTATCAGCCTGACTACGGGTGGCTGGACGTGCCGGTGGTCGATGCCAAGGGCCACCTGCGTCACGACGGCGGCGTGGTCGACAGCCCAGGCCTCTACGCGCTGGGACTACCCATGCTGCGGCGCCGCAAGTCCTCGTTCATCTACGGGATCGAGGACGACGCCCGTGAGGTGATCGATCACCTCGCGCTGCACCTGCGCACCACTGCGCCCCGTGCAAGCAAAACAGCACCATCAGCCAAAAACCCCGTGCCCTAACTGGGTCAGGCTCAGAAGTAGACGCCGATCGGCGGCCTGGTTCCGCGCAGCTCGTAGGCGCCGAAGACCCGGTGCTTACCGGGTAGGTCATGACGCCGCTGCGGCGGTGTCGTCGTCGAGGCCGAGGTTGCCGCGGGCGGCAGCGAGTCCCACAGCTGGGTGACGATGGTCACGAACTCGTCGGCCTTGTCGTACTTGGCCGACCTGGGCAGCTCGGCGTCTAGCCCGAGGACCGCCAGCGAGTGCGGGTGCTGGCTGGTGATGATGTTCCAGGCCCCTCTGCCCTTGCTGACGTGGTCCAGGCTCGCGATCTCCCTCGCCACGGTGACCGGGTCGCCGTACAAGGCCGGCACGGTGGAGACGAGGCCGACATGGCTGGCCTCCTGGGCGGGAAGCAGTAGTTCGCGTTAGCAAGTTTAACGATAGACATAATAGGTTTTTAAGCTCGCCCTAGCGGAACCTGGTCGGGTCGGCCGGGCCGGCCGCGGCCCGGGCTCGCGCGCTATCCGATGACGTCGCGGCGGAGCTGGGGGAAGACCTTGGATACCTTGCCGAGGAGGTAGTCGCCGTAGGTGCCGGTGAAGGCCCGCAGGTCCTCGCCATCCCAGCGCCTGCCGCCGTCGTCGGCGGTGGCGGCCAGGTCGGGCAGCGGCGGGACCTCAGCGTCGAATCCAGGGTCAAGGAAGAACGGGAAGGAAAGCCGGCCGTGGCCGCTAAGGTTGCGGACCCGGTGCGGAGTCGATTTGTACCAGCCGCCGGTCAGGCGGTCGAGCATGTCGCCGATGTTGCAGACCAGCGTGCCGGGGATCGGCGGGGCATCGATCCAGCCCTCAGGCGCAGCGACCTGAAGGCCGCCGCTGTCGTCCTGGGCGAGCAGGGTGACCAGGCCGTAGTCGGTGTGCTCGCCGACTCCCCAGTCCTCCGTCATGGGCGGGGATGGCGGGTAGTGGAAGATCCGGAACAAGACGGTCGGGTCGGCCGTGTAACTGGTGGCGAAGTACGCGGCATCCAGGCCAAGGCTGAGCGCTATCCCCGCCAGGACCGCCTGGCCCAGGCTGGTCAGCGCGTCTAGGTAGGCCAGCACCAGCGGACCCAGCCGGGGAACCTGGCGGGGGAACAGGTTGGCGCCGTGCAGGGGGATGCCGGCCAGCACTCGCGGGTCGTCGGCCGGTAGCTCCGTGCCGAGGTACAGGCCCTCCTTCAGGTCAGGCCGCCCTGAGGTGAGCTCCGCGCCGACCGGGAAGAAGCCCCGCCAGGCCGGGCCGCCGCGGTCCATGGTGATCTCCAGCTTGTCGGCCAGCGGCAGGGCGAAGAACTCGGCGCTCGCCTCGGCCAGCTCGTTGAGCAGGTCGGCCGGGACGCCGTGGCCGGTCACGTAGAAGAAGCCGCGCTCCCGGCAGGCCGCCTGGATCTGCCCGGCCACGCTAGCCCTCGCCCCGGTCGGTCCGCTGCTGACCAGCGGGCTTACGTCGATGACTGGCAGCCCGGCCGCTCCACCTGAACCTGGCATGGACCCATCCTGCCCGATAGCCGGATCCGGAACGGTGGTAGGGCCGGCGCGATCGCGTCGGCCCTACTACTCCGGTTACGGCTGGGTGGCCTGGTTACTTTCGGGGCGGGAGGATCTTGCCCGAGTACAGGTTCGTGGGCAGGGTCCGGTAGATGAGCGCCGCGTCCTTGTCGCGGAATACGGCGACGTCGAGCGTGCAATCGTCGAGGAGCGGCTCCGATTTCACCCCGGCGAGGAGGCACGTCCTGCGCGCGGCGGCGGCGGTGGCATGCGGGAGGTTGCTGACGTTCTCGGTCGTGACCGGGTCGCCGCTGGGAACCTTGCCACCGCAGACCGACAGCATCGACTTGGCCGACGTGAGCCGCCAGCTGTCACCGTAGACGTGGTAGTACTGGTTGAATTTGTAGCTGGGGCCAGGCAGCACAGTTCCGCCCCGGCTGACGACGCCGTAGGGGTCATTGGGGGCCGAGCCGAGCAAGCCATGCATGACCCCTGTCCAGCGGCCGAGGCCCAGGTACAGGCTCAGGTAGTTCTGGGTCGGCTGGGTCTGCGTGCCGACGACCGCCGACACGTAGTCCTTAGTCCTGGGGTCCGCCAGGTAGGTGTCGCCGGCGCCGTCCCAGGCGACTTGGTCCCCGCCGGGCAGGAGCCGGGAACCGCCGCCGCGGACAAGTACCCTCCGGCCGTTGATCACCAGGCGAGTCGGCGCGAGGCAGAGCGTCACCTGAGAGTCCCCGAGCCTGATCCCGACGGCGTTATTGAATGCGACGGCGGGGTAGTGGCGATCGGTGACTTGCTGGGTCTGCACTTCGTAGCCGGGGCCAGCGGTGGCCAGCTCGAAGTTCCCTCGCGCCTGGAAGTCGGTCGAGAGGTGCCCGATGTGCCCGAACGTGATCAGATGAGTGTCGCCCCAGCTGCTGGCCGTGGCGCAGTCCGCGGGCAGCGGGTTGGAGTTGGTCTGGGTGGAGACTATGGTCGGAGCCGCCTGAACGGTGAGCGTCGGCGCGTCGGACAGGTCCAGGTTGTTGGTCTCCCCGGTGAAGCCTTCGAGCACGCAGGTCGGAGCGACCATGGTGCCGTCGTGCACGACCGTCCTGACCTGTACGGTGCTGCCCGGGGGGAAGACCGCCTGAGAACCCCCGCCGTCACCGACGATGGCGAACTCGGCGCCTTTCCACGCGGCGGCCAGGTGGAGCAGGCTGTCCGAGCTGGTCGCGATCGCCTGGCCGGAGGCGTCCGTCATCTTGGTTGTGTCGTTACTGGCTGTCGCCGTTCCGGTCAGCTGGACGTTGTCGCTGGTCAGGTTCGCCACCGCCGGCACGCCGCCGGGCAGGCTGGCACCCAAGGGGGTGCTATAGCAGTCGGTGTGACCGACCGTCGGATATGGGCTGAAGCCCACCGGGCACGAATTAAGGTATCCGAGCAGCCAGTACTGGATGAGGGCCTCATTGGGCGAGGCCGAGTAGATGAACTGCTCCCAGCCCAGGCAGCTCGGATCTCCCGAGCCCGTGCAACTCGTCGTGGCGAACGGCTTGGTGCTGATCTGCAGCGAGTAGATGTTGTTGGCGGTGACATGGGTAACCCAGTCAAGCCCGCTCTCCAGGGGGCTGGCCGGAACGACAACGCTGTCGAATGAGCCGGTGACGCTGGAGATGAGGCCCGATACCTCGGCCGAGTAGTCGATCCCGTTCCCCACGATCTGCGGGGCCGGGCCGCCCGCCGACACGACCGGTCGCTGCGTCGGCGCTGTCCGCAGATACGGGGGCGTGACGGCCCGCCGCGTGGGCAGGAAGGGTTCGTTCACCCGCTTCCCGCATTGCGATGGCAGCCATTTGACCTGGGGATAGTGCCCGCTGAAGCAGCCCTTGCCCGGAACCGGGAGCTTGCCCATGGCCGACTGCCATTGCTCGACTCCCTTTTCGCCCGGTGACAGGCCAGTCGCGGCGCCCGCCGATGACCCGAGCGCCACGACCGAACCCGCGATCAGCAACGCGCCAAGAACGGCGCTTCCATGGGCACGTGGCCAACCACCTCTGCCTTTGTGAAGCCACCTGCGGAGAACGCCGCCGCGGCCGGGCCATCCCGGTCCCGCGGCCGGCAACTGTGATGAACTCATGCCTGCCTCCTTGATTTCTGGCAATCGCCAGTCGGCTATTCGCGTCATCATCACCGGGCGCGCGTCAGGCTGACCACACAGGAGCCGCACAGGAATAGCACATGAATATGTGCCTGGAGCACGTAAACCGGCCGCATTGTCGACATCTGAGTACGAGCGGCCGGCAACTGAAGTGCCTCGACTGGCTAATGAGAAATAATTACGTGATCGCAGCCCGCGATCACCCGCGACAAGCACAGGATTGACACGTGATACGGGCCTGAACAGCCGGCTCTCGCGCCGGCTCGCCCGCGTCCGACCGCTTGTTCCGGCGTCCAGGCCGGCGGGCCGGGCATATCCCTGACTGTGCTGGCATTGATCGTGGGCAATAAGACTATCTTGCTCCCGCCGCCTGCCAGGCGCGCAGGAGCCGGATGTTGCCGAGTGCGTCGGTGTTGTCGATGTGCTGATCGACGGCGCCGATCAGCGGCAGTGCGTGGATACGGGGATCGATGATTCGCTCCAGCAGCGCATGACTGAACCTGCCCGCGTCCGGAACCTTGTACAGCCGGTCGTAGTAGTTACGGACCGCCGTCTCCAGTGGCTCGGTGAGCTCGAGTCGGTTATGCAGCGCGGCGGTCGCCTCGTAGGCGTCGCTCAGATGGCTCTCTCGGTCCCGGTAAGTGGTGGCCGCGATCGCGCCGGCGAGCGAAGGTACCATTGCGGTCGCTTCCGCCAGGCTAGCGAAGGCAGAGCCAAGCCATTTGCTATAGGGCGGATAGCGGCGGTGCATCAGCAGGCACAGGCGCATCAGATCGCGCGCCAGGCGGCCAGCGACAACAGCCGAACCCAGTTCGTCACCGGCCTCGCTGCACCGACCGGGGAAGGCTTCTTCCTGCGCGATGAGCTGCCATTGGCAGGCCAGGACGTACAGCCACACGTCCTGCGGATACCAGGCCAGTCGGGCTCGTAGCCGTTCCAGTTCGCCCTGGTCATCTTCGAATACCGCGCCGGCCGTGACCTCGGCTAGCCGCTGGGTGGGTATAGCCAGCCAGTCCAGCAGTTCAGGCTCATGCGACGGCCCAAAGCCGACCTGATGCTCCAGCCAGGTCGCCAGACCGACGACCTGGACCCGGTGATGAGGGCCGCCGCCGGGATCTTCCGTAAATGGAAAAGCGGTGGGATAGCCACGAAACTCAGCCGGCAGCCGCTCAGCGAGCATGGCCGTGATCTCGTCCGCGAGCGGAACGGCATCATCGCGCAGGAACACCTGCAAGCGCGGACCCCAGTTGTGGTCGGTCGAGCGCTCGCTGTCGAAGCCGAGAACGTCCGACCCCCACCCGATAAGGGCCGCCGAGTAGCTGAGAGTGGGATACTCCGCCCGGAGCATCGGACGTACCACCTCGACGTAGAACTCGCGCGCCAGTTGGAGGCCGGGCATGAAGGTCGAAGCCACGCCAACGATCGTGCCGCACCGCGGCGGCTAGGTCACGTGAGATTCAGATAGCCGCGCTCCCGGCAGGCGGCCTGGATCTGCCCGGCCGCTAGCATCACCCAACCTAAAAGTATAGTGTATCGATAAACATACTAGGAGAGATGCTGACCTCTCCCGCGGGAGGACCTCGCAAACAGCCGTCGCGGACGGAAGGAGACGTAATGCCCCGCAAGCTTCATCTCGCCGTGGCCGTCTATGGTGTCGGCGGCCCAGGCCAGCATGGCCTGTGGAAGGATCCGCGAATCCCGAAGAACGCCAGCATCGACATCAACTACTACATCAAGACGGCCCAGGTCGCCGAGCAGGCGCTGTTCGACGCGCTCTTCATCGTGGACAGCCAGTTCATCAACGCCACCTACCCGTCGCACTACCTCAACCGGCTGGAACCGCTCACCTTGCTGTCGGCGGTCGCCACCCATACCACGCACATCGGGCTCGTCGGCACGGCCAGCTCGACCTATAACTCGCCGTTCAACCTCGCTCGCCGGTTCGCCTCCCTCGACCACATCAGCGGGGGCCGGGCCGGCTGGAACGTCGTGACCAGCTTCGACACCGGCACGAGCAAGAACTACGGCCTCGACGAGCACCTCGACTACGCGACCAGGTACGGCCGGGCGCTTGAGGCGGTCCAGGTCATCCAGGGGCTGTGGGACTCCTACGAGGACGACGCGTTCGTCGCCGACGTCGACCGCAACGTCTTCCTCGACCCGGCCAGGCTGCATCCGCTGAACCACTCGGGCGAGCACTTCAAGGTCGCCGGGCCGCTCAACCTCTCCCGCTCCAAGCAGGGCCAGCCTGTTATCTTCCAGGCCGGAGTGTCCGAAGACGGCCGCAATCTGGCGGCGCACGTCGCCGAGGGCATCTACGCTCCCGGCGGGACGCTCGCCGAGGCGCAGGACTACTACAGCGACATCAAGCGCCGGGCCGCCGCTCGCGGCCGCGATCCCGACCACGTCGTGATCCTCACCGGCGCCAGCCCGGTCGTGGCGAGCACGGGCGAGGAGGCGGCGCGACTCTCGCGCGACATCTTCGAGGCCGACAACGACTTCGATCGTAAGCTCGGCTTCCTCGGCCGTGCCTTCGGCGCCTATGACTTCAGTCAGCACGACCTGGACGCGCCTTTCCCCGACGTCGCCTACCTGGCCGAGAAAGGCGGTCGCACCAGGGGACTTGAGCTGGTCAGGCAGGCCAAAGAGCAGGGCCTGACGCTTCGCCAGGTCGTCGAGACGGTGACCGAGTACCACCCGTCCCCGTTCACCGGCGCGCCGGACACTGTCGCCGACGCGATCGCGGACTGGTTCGAGGCCGGCGCGGCCGACGGGCTTAACCTCCGCTTCAGGACCATCGACGACCTCGAGCGCTTCGGCGGAGACGTGGTGCCCCTGCTGCAAAAGCGCGGGGTGTTCCGCACCGAGTACGAGGGCGACACGCTGCGGGCCAACCTCGGCCTGCCAGTCCCGGCCAACCGCCACACCCTCGAGCGCCAGACGGCTGACGCCCCCCTCGAATGATGGGTACGGAAGATCGTGTTATCCCCACTGGTCCATGTTCCGGGGGAATCACAAGATCTTGAATCTACCGCCTCGGCCGGGGCAGCCGTCGGGCCAAAGTCGGGTACTCCAAGCAGATCGCGCGCTGGAGCCAGCTGCTAGCGAGCCGTCACCGGATTTCGCGCAGGCTGCCCGTCTCGACATCGAAGACGAATCCGCGGACCTCGCGCGTGTGGGTGAGGAATGGGCATTCCCGCACTCGGGCGATCGACTTCCTGAGGTCTTCCTCCACGTCAGTGAAGGCGAGCGAGGCCCAGTGGGGCTTGTGACCTGTCTCGGCCGCGAGCTCGGCCTTGAATTCCTTGTTCTTGAAGGTCTGCATGCCGCATTGCGCATGGTGGATCAAGATGACCTCAGTAGTGCCCAGTTCATGCTGGCTGATTGTCAGCGACCTGAGCACGTCCTCGGTGACCTCACCGCCGGCGTTCCGCAGCACGTGCGCCTCGCCGGGGACGAGGCCAAGCAGGGCGTACACGTCCATCCTGCGAAGCCAACGGGCCGACGGGCGGGACGCGGGCGGCGCTGCTGGCCGCCTGGAGCCGCCCGGCGCTGCCAGTCGGCCGGAGTCGGGCCTCGCCGGACCGCATCCGCTGGACAACCCGACGTTCTCCGCCCTCACCGGGCCGCACTCGCGGTTCGCTGAGCGGCGTGGCCGGGCTATGCGCTATCCGGCTGACGTCTGCCCGTTCGCGGCCCTGCCCGTGCGGCCAGAGGTCGGTGACCGGGCGGATCTGGCCAGCCTGGCTGGCCCAGGAGCCGTCGTCGCCTTCGCGGCGGTGGATATCGAGCCACCGGAAGACTGGAGGGTGGTGGCAAGAATCCCCGGAGTGCAGCTCGTGGACGACGGCGTCGCCGCTGTACCCGCTGAGGGCGCCGTGCGTCTCGGCCCGGCCGACGCGGCGGAAATGCTGAGCCTGGTCGAGCGGACAAAGCCAGGACCATTCGCCCTGCGGACCTTCGAAATGGGAACCTACCTGGGCATTCGCCGGGAGGGCGAACTGATCGCCTCCTGTCGCCCGGCTCGGTAAGCTCTACTGGAGGGAGAGGAGGCCCGATGACCGTGCAGCCGCGCGAGGTCGGTTCCGGAGAGGCACCTGATCCGGCCAAGAGCCTGCGAGCCATCCGGGCCGCCCTGGTGATACGCCAGGACCGGGAGGCGTTCGACGCCGGACTCAAAACGGTACTGGACGAAGTCCGAGTGAACCTCGATCTTGGCGTCCTCAACGACTTCGTCCACCGCTGGTGGATATCCGCCTGCGACTCGGTGCGCGATCCCGAAGGCCGCAGGCGCATGCACGCCCGGGCCGCGCGGATTCTAGCCGGAGAACCGACACCTCCGGGAAGATCGTGGCGGGAGATCCTCGCCGAGCGCGAGAGCAGTCGGTAGGTGTATCGGCTGAATCTGGACCCGATCGCCGAGGACCAGATCAACGCCGTCCCCCAGGAAGCCCTCCGGCCACTCGCCGAACTGCTCACTCTCCTCGAGATCGCGCCTTGGAGCGGTCACCCGTTCAACCCCGCCAATCCGCGGGGCAACATGCTCACTCACGCGTTCGGTGAACTCGGTCTCGCGACCTACCTCGTCCTGGAAGAACAACATGAGGTGTACCTGCTCCGTATCGAATGGCCCTGAGGCCTGAGACCGGTCCGTCGGGGTCACAGATCCTCGCCAGGTCGACGTGCGTGCGCCTAATGGCACGCCCACGGCGCGAAGTCGGCGAAGAAACGCTGGATGCCGAGGCTGTGGTCGAACCGGGTACGGGCAAGCTCGCGCCCGGCGGCCCGCATTCGCTCTCGCTGGCCAGCGTCCAGGCTGAGCGCGCGCTCGATCGCGGCCGAGAGGCTGGCCGGGTCGGCGGGCGCGGCGGTGAACCCGGTCACGCCGTCAATGACCTGTTCAGCGAGCCCGCCGGCGGTGGTGGTCACCACCGGGCTGGCACCAGCGGCGTAAGCCTCCATGGGGATGCGGCCGAACGGCTCGGACCGGGAAGGGGCCACCACCACCCGCAGGGCGGGGTGCCCGAGCAGGGCCCGGATGCCGGGATCGAACCTGGTCAGCAACGTCGCGTCCAGGCCGAGCGCCCTGATGCGGTCGCCGAGGTGACGTTGATACTCGGACAGGCCAGGCTGGTCGGTGACAGCGGCCAGCACCGCGTGCGGTAGGGGGGCGCGGGTCGGCCCCCTACCGCTCAGCGCCGCGAGCGCGTCGAGCAGGTCATCCCAGCCTTTGTAGGCCTGGGCCCGGCCGAAGGCCAGCAGGAAGCCGTCGCAGGCGGCCGGGGGCAGGGGCAGCATTGGCTGGCGCTCGTCCCACTCGCTCGGGACCAGCCCGTCGGGCAGGCTGACCAGGGCCGCTGGGGGGACGGCATAGTCCCTGGCGAGGTGTTCGCGCATGTAGGCGGAGATGGCGGCTACGCGCCCGCTGCGGGCGGTAAGGTAACCCAGCCCTGACCGTTCGAAAGCGATGCGGGCGGTGTTGCCGGGATCGTGCAGGATGCCGGTGGAGCGGATGACGGCGGTCAGGCTCGGCCCAGCGGCTGGCGGCAGCAGGGGCGCAAGGCCAAGGAACGGCACGTCGAAGAGGATCACAGCGAGCGGACCGGCGGTGGGCAGCACCTGCGCGTGCAGCGTGGTGCCCACCGAGACCGCCAGCCGCTGGAAGGCTGGTACCCCGCCGAAGCGAATCTGGCCTTCGGTGCCGTTGTCGACCGGCAGGACGGTCGCGGCTGCCCGCTCGCAGAGCTCGAGGCTCGCGGCGTGCCAGTCAGCCTGGTACTCGGGGCTGTTACTGGCCAGGCGGACGGGCAGGACCACCAGCCGGACCGGCGGAGCCAGCAAGCCGGTCAGGACCTGCAGGAAGCCGCGGTTCGCGTATCCGGCACCGGTGCCAGAACCGTAGAAGCCGTCGTGCAGCGCGACGACCACCGTCGGCTGCCCGGTCATGGGCGGGCCAGGTCACCAGCCGGGTCCACGAGCGCGAGCCTGGACCGCATCATCTCCCTGATCACCGCCGTCCCTGGCCGCTGGGTCTTCCCGCGCGACGCCGCC
This sequence comes from Streptosporangiaceae bacterium, assembly GCA_035511035.1. Classification (GTDB taxonomy): domain Bacteria; phylum Actinomycetota; class Actinomycetes; order Streptosporangiales; family Streptosporangiaceae; genus Chersky-822. The sequence goes on along the minus strand of DATKFV010000095.1, from coordinate 6,919 downwards.
GCCATCCGCAGGCTGGGCAGGACATCGCCGCGGAACCGCAGGCAGATGAACTCGTGGGCCGCGTACGCGGACACCACCGATTCGATGAAGTCACGATGCGCCCCGCTCGGATAGCCGGGAGTAGTGAAAATGGGCTTAAGTGTCCCGAACAACCGAACGAGGTAGGAATGATCGCGGGTTTGCAGGCCACTGAATCCCGCGCGAACCTCGGGCGGTGCCATGGCGGGCCGCACGGTACGCTCATAGTCGTCGGGTGCGAAGTCGCTGGTCAACTTCATTGCCGCCGCCGAACTGCGCATAAAGGCGGTCGCGAGTTTAAGGCCCTCGTCCGCCTCCGCCGTATCGCCCGCCAACATGGCGCCGGCGAAGCAGTTCATCCCGACGATGACTCCCTGAATGAGCGCGAAGAACAACTGGTGTCCAACTAGCCAGCGCCTGCCAGGGTCGTAGCCGGCCAGCCACCCAGTCGCGGAAGGCAGCGCCGGCGCGCACCCGCTAGGTCGGCCGGCCGCCTCAGGTTCTTCGCCGGCCACGCGCAGGAGTGCCTGCAGGCCGCCGAACAATAGATTCCATTCGGGTTCGGCCAGCAACGTGACCCCCATGTCCAGGCAGTTCTCGTAGGCGACGAGTTGAGCCGACGCGAGCCCGGCCGTAAAGCCATCCGCCGGGCCGCCCGTCGAGCGGGCCACTTGGAAGTAACGGTCGTGTTCGGCTTGTTCCTCCTCGGCTTGGCGGCCGGGGGGAGCAGGCGCCCTCGGAGGCACTGGGACAACGCCTTCCTGACCGGGAGGCTCGCCAGCCGAAAGACGCAGCCTAAGGGCATTGCGGGCCATCGGGTCATTGAATGTCGCGGCGAGGTCAGCGCCACCGAAAATCTTTCTCGCCGCGATCGCCAGGTAACTGAGGCGAGATGGAAGGTCGGCCGGGTAGGGGAGCGTCAGTAAAGCGGTGGACGCCGCGCCGGATGTCCAGCTAGCTGACTGCCGATGGGCATGCTTAATAGACGATGCCGGATCCGACATGTGCCTATCCCTTCTGCGTGTAAGCCGGAACTCCTTCCACTTCGTTAGCGGTACTTGGCTGAGGGAAGGCATTTCTCGATTCGGCTGCCCTTACTATGCTACATAACATGTATGTAAGGCAAGCCGTCCGGCGCAACGAAGGGCAGTGACTTCGCGATGATCACGAGCGAGCCCAACGGCCGCCGCTGGCTCGCGCTGGCTGTCCTGTCGTTGTCCATGCTGGTGACGGTCGTCGATACCACGATCGTCAACGTGGCGCTCCCGACGCTGGCTGCCCGCCTGCACGCGGGCCCGTCGTCGCTTGAGTGGATCGTCGATGCCTACACCCTGTCCTTCGCGGCGCTGCTGCTGCCTGCGGGCAGCGCGGGGGACCGGATCGGTCGACACCGCGCGCTCGCCGCCGGGATGGCGATCTTCGGAGCGGCCTCGCTAGGTGCCGCGCTGTCGACCTGCGCGCCCGAGCTCACGGCCTGGCGGGCAGTCATGGGCGCGGGCGCGGCCCTCGTCATCCCTGCCAGCATCGCGATCATCACCGGCCTGTTCCCGGACCCGGCCGAGCGGGCCAAGGCGATCGCGGTCTGGTCGGGCGTGTCCGGGCTGGGCGTGGCGATCGGCCCGACCTTAGGCGGCTGGCTGCTGGCCCACTACGCCTGGGGTTCCATCTTCGCGGTCAACGTGCCCATCGCCGCGCTGGCACTGATCGCCGGCCGGATCGCTGTGCCCGCCTGCGCAGCACCGCAGCGACCCAGGTTCGACCCCGTGGGCACGGTGCTCGCTGCGGCCTCCTTAGGCACGCTCACCTACTCGATCATTGATGCCGGAACGGCCGGCTGGGCGTCTGGCGCCGCGGCGGGCCGGTGGGCGGCGAGCGCCCTGCTGGTCGTCGCGTTCGTGGTGTGGGAGGCCCGCGCGCGCTGCCCCATGATCGAGTTCGGCATCTTCCGCGATCCGCGGTTCGCGATCGCCTCGGCGGCCGTCGCCATCTTGTTCTTCGGCCTGGCGGGGATCACGTTCATGCTGACTCAGATCTACCAGTTCATCCTGGGCTACTCACCGCTGGCGGCAGGCGTCAGGTCGTTGCCATCGGCGGTGGCGCTGGCCATCGCCGTACCAGCGGGCACCCGGCTCGCTGCGCGCGCCGGAATCCGGGCCGCGGTCACGACTGGCCTGCTCGCCATGACGGCGGGGCTTGGCTATCTGGCTCTGGCCACGGGCCAGAGTACCTATCCCCACTACGTCATCGCCGCGACCACCATGGCGGTCGGTACCGGGCTGACTACCGCCCCGGCGACGCAGTCCGTGCTGGCGTCGCTGCCGATACACCGCCTCGGGGCGGGGTCGGCGGTGAACAACACCATGCGCAACCTCGGCTCGGTTCTCGGTGTCGCCGTTCTGGGCAGCCTGGCCGCGACCTGCTATTCGCGTGGCCTGGCTGCCGTCCACGGGCTCCCGCGCCCGGACGTGTCCCTGGCTAGATCCTCGATCGGCGCCGCCACCCTGGTCGCCAGTCACCTGCGGGCAGCGCACGCGGCGGAGGCGCACGCGCTCCAACTCGCGGCCGCTGACGCCTTCATGCATGGAGCGAGCCTGGGCGTCCTGGGAACCGCCGGGCTGACGGTGGCCGCGGCCACGGCGACCGCCCTGCTGCTTCCAGCGAAGGCAGCGCAGGACTTAGCCACGCTATTGGGCGGGTAGTTTACTTCGCCGTCGCGATGAGCTGCGCTACGGTTGGCGCGGTTCCGGCCAGCGCAGCGTCCGGGGTCTCCTCGCCGCTCAGCACCGAGCTGATCATCGGTTGCAGCAGCTCGACCGAGAGCTGCTCGTAGACCGGGGTCACCGGGCGCGGGGTGACGACGTTGTAGACCGCCCGCTCTTGCTTGAAGTACGGCGCGGACGCGTACAGCTTGGTGTCGTAGGCGGACTTGACCGACGGCGGGTCACCGTCGGCGACCGCGCGGTTGTCCTGGGCGGTGACGCTGGTGAGGTACTGGATGAACGCCCAGGCGGCGGCCTTGTGCGTGCTCTTGGCGTTGATCGCGAGGTCGTCGCCGCCCAGGCAGGACTGGGGGGTGGCGCTAGGGAACGGTATCCAGCCGGTGTGCCCGTCGACGGCGGGGTAGGCCTTGGTCTCGGACAGCTGGAACAGGTACGGCCACTGCAGCGCGAACGGCGTCTGCCCGTGCAGCCACGCCTCCTGCACGTTTTTTTCCTGCCAGGTCGTCACTGCCGACGGCGCGATCTTGTAGGTGTTGACCGCGTCGTACATGAACCCGAGCGAAGCCTTGTTCGCCGCGGTGTCGATGTTGGACAGCTGGGACGTACCGATGTGCGCGCCCATCGACAGCCACGCGGCCACCGCGCCCTCGTACTCGTCGCCCTCGAACGCCAGCCCCTCCTTCAGCGACTTGTCCTTCGCGAGCGCGCTCTTCGCGTCGGCGACCAGCGCGCTGATCGACGTCGGCGGGGTCTTGACCAGGTCGGTGCGGTAGTACAGGCCCTCGGCGTTGATGTACCACGGGATCGCGTACACCCCGCCGTTGTACTCACCGGTGGCCATCTGGCCGGGGAAGAACTCGCTGGTGTCCGGGTGCAGCGACGCCAGGTTGGTGATCCAGCCCGCTCGCGCGTACTGCGACGGCCAGGTGACGTCGGTGTAGAGCACGTCCGGCGTCGGTGCGCCAGTAAGGAAGTACCTCTCTTCCTGTCCCTCGGCGCCGGTCGAGGAGGTAGACAGATTGAGGATATTGACGGTGATGTTGGGGTGCAGCGTCTCGAACCCCGCGATCTCCGCCCTGGTCGCCGCGCCTTCGGAGCCAAGCCCGGCCGTCGCGAAGATGATCCTCTGCTTCGCTGCCAGCGGTACCTGGTGCATCTTGTCTCTGTCGCCGCCGGCGTTGTTGTTACTGCAACTGGTGCAGGCGACGAGTGCGAGTACCGCGACCACTGCGACCCCGGTCAGCCGGCCCCGCCCCTGGCTTGGCCACATTTGCATATGGCCACCTCCTTTCTGGTTATGGTTGCCGATAAATGTCCGGGTTAAGGCACTAGCCTCAGTCTGTGGCCCGCAACCTGGTACGTCGAGCGCGGTTGCTGCGAGCGGTCAGCCGGCGGCGAAGGCTGAGATTTCTCCGAAGTTCCTCTGGCGGGGTTATAGATATGTGTTATATATCTGTGTTAAGTAAGAGTCAACAGGAAGATACCCGGATGTTTCGCCGTCGGCCTTCGGGCGCGTCCGCCGGTAGTTCTTGTGACCCGAACGGGATCTTCGTGTTCCACAATGGGTCAAGGGCCTGGCTCGAACGGCGCCAGGAGGAGCTGACATGATCGTCGCTGACATGGACGTACCGCCGCCGCCCCAGCCGCCGGGCGCCGCCGGTGGCGTCTGGCTGGGCGAGTGATCTGGCATGCGGGCCATGCTGCGGTGGATCAGCTCGGACTTGCGGGCTCACCTGGGCCAGGTCATCGTCGAGGTGCTGGTCGTGGGCGGCGTGCTGACGGCGTTGCTGCTGTCGGCGACCGTGCTTGATGGGGCGACGAATCCCTGGCGCGGCCTCTTCGCCCAGTCCACAGGCGCGGAAATCTGGATGCACCTGGCACCGGGAACAAGGGTCCGTGGCCTGCGTCAGATCGCGGGCGTGAACATCGCCGGGCCCTACACCACAACCTCCGCGAGGATCGTGCAAGGTCAGGTCGAGTCGGCGGTTGAGCTGCGCGCGATGACGCCCAAGATGCCGCAGGTCGGGCGACTGCTCCTGCGCAAGGGAAAGTGGCTGAGCCACAAGGTGCCGGACGGCGTCGTGCTTGAGTACTCCTTTGCCCAGGCCATCCACGCGACCGTCGGCTCGGTGCTAGTGATCAGCCAGGTCGGCGGCCGGACCGTCCGTGCCCCCGTGATCGGCATCGCGGCGACCTCCGACCAGGGTTTCTACCCTAGTCAGACACCGGGCCTGGCGTGGGTGCAGCGGCCGCTGCTGCGTCGGGTCGTGCCGGTCGGCGGACCTACCGAAGAGCTCATCGGCATCCGGACCTCCGACCTGGCGCAGACCAGCGCCGTCGAGGCGCGGGTGGAGGCGGAGCTGCCCGGCTTGGTGTGGAGCGTGTCCACCTGGACGCAGGTCGAGCAGTCGATGGTCCGCGGCGATCCGCTGCTCGGCCTCCTGCTCGCGCTGTTCGGCCTCGTCGCGCTGGGCGGCGCGGTGCTGGTCATCGCCACCGCCACTGGTGGCCGGGTGCTCGCGCAACTGGAGGACCTGGCCACGCTGAAGACGCTCGGGTTCACCCCTGCCCAGGTCACGGCGATGGTGGTGGCCGAGCACGCCATGGTCGGCTTCGTCGGTGCCGGCCTCGGGGTCGCCGCCGCTTGGGAGCTTACCTTCCCGCTGCTGCGCGGGATCCCGACCACCGTCGTGCAGGCGGTCGCGCCGCTGCCGGTTCCGTGGATCGCGGTCATCGTCGGCGCGGCGGAGTTCCTCGTGGTCCTCGCCGCCGCCTTCCCGGCCTGGCGGGCGGGCAGGGTCAGCGGCGTGGTCGCGGTGCGCCGCCCGCTGCCTGCCGGGCACTTGTCGCGGCTAGCGCGGCTGGCGATGTGGTCGAGGTTCCCGCCGGCGATCGTGCTCGGCGCGCGGGCCGCCTTCGTCCGGCGGCTTCCGGCCGCGCTGACCGTCGGCGGGCTCGGGATATCCATGGCCGTGATCACTATCGGTCTCGGCGTCGCGGCCACGGTCGATGGCCTCCAGCGCAATCCCGCTGACATCGGCCTGGCCGCCACGGTGACCGTCAGCCCGGGCGAGCTGACTCCGGGTCAGGCCGCCCGGATCGTCGACTCGGACCGGGAGGTAAAGCGTGCCTACCCGTCCGTTCAGGTGACCGCGCAGCTCGCGACCGGCACGACCATCACCACGCTTGGCCTTGGTACGTCGGCCAGGCCGTACCCCTTCCACGTCATCCAAGGACACATCTATCACGCGCCCCTGCAGGCGGTCGCCAGCCAGGGCCTGTTTGACCAGCTGCACCTGAAGCTCGGGCACTTCGAGGCCATGGAGATCAACCGCATACCGGTGGAGGTCCAGATCGTGGGCCGGATCGTCGAGCCCGAGTACAACGACCAGGTGCTCGCGTACGGGCTCGACACGCTCGGCCAGGACGGCGTGGTAAGCCCGCCGGTCTATTACAGCCTCGTGCTGCGGCCGGGCGTGACCGCGAGCGAGGCGCAAAATCACCTGCTGGCCGTCTCCGGCGGCCGGCTCGACGTGACCGAGATCACCGACCCGGCGAGCCAGCTCGGGATCATCCGGCCGATGCTCACCGGGCTGATCGCGGTCCTCGCGCTCGTCGGGCTGGCCAGCATACTCACGGCGTCGGTGGTCGGCATCCGCGACCAGTCCCGTGACGTCGGCGCGCTCCGCGCGATCGGCCTGACCCCCAGGCAGGTCATGGCGTCGCTGATCAGCAGCACGGCAGCGCTCGCCGTCATGGCCGTCGGGGCCGGCGCCATCGCCGGGCTGCTGGTCTCCACCAGGCTCATCAACCTGGGCGCCCAGCTCTACGGCATCGGTTCTGGCATTGGCAGGCCACCCTCCGCCGAGGTGATGGCAGTCGCCATTCTCGTCGCGGTGACGGGCGCGACGCTGACCGCGGTCGTGCCGGCCAGACGGGTGGCGGCCATTCCGGTCGCCACGATGCTCCGACCATGAGAACCAAGATCACAAGGCCCGGCCGTCACTGCCGACCGGGCCTGTCAAGCTGGGACCACAGCATGGGGTGGACGATGGGACTTGAACCCACGACATCCAGGACCACAACCTGGCGCTCTACCAGCTGAGCTACGCCCACCAAGGTCGCGGCGAACCGCGAGCATCGCAAGCATACAGGGCGTCGCCCAGTCCGCAGAACCGGAT
>DATKFV010000094.1:0-3834 GCA_035511035.1 Streptosporangiaceae bacterium | reverse complement strand
CGAACTCGGGCTCATCGAGGCCGTGGCCAAGCCGCAATCGGAATGCTTCGCGGCCGGCCTGCGCTTCGCGCGCACCGAGGGCATCGTGCCCGCGCCTGAGCCGACGCACGCGGTCGCCGCCTGCATCGAGGAAGCCCTGCGCTGCAAGGAGACCGGTGAGGAAAAGGTGATCCTGACCGCGCTCTGCGGCCATGGCCTGCTCGACCTGCAGGCCTACGGCGAGTACATGGCCGGCCAGATGATCGACCTGGAGCTCTCCGAGGCCGCGATAGCCGAGGCGCTCGCCGGGCTACCCGTCGGAGTCTGACAGCCTTAGCCGGTCACCAGTCGGATCCGTCCGTTGCCGCTGTCGGCGATCAGCAGGTCGCCAGCGGCGGTGAGGGCTACTCCGGTGGGGTCGTTGAGCTTGGCTGAGACGGCCAGCCCGCCGTCACCCGTGAAGCCAGCGGCCTGGCCGCCCGCGATCGTGTAGATATCGCCGCCGGTCATGGGCACGCCGTAGAACGTCCCGGTCTTCCCGGCCACGACCTGGATCCGGTTGTTCCCGGCGTCAGCGATCAGCAGGTTGCCGGCACCGTCGGCGACAACGCCGAGGGGGCCGTCAAGATCGGCGCTGGTGGCGGGGCCGCGGTCGCCCGACGCACCTTGCGTGCCGGTCCCTGCGACTGAGCAGGAAGCGGCATTTGACCGGGGCGCGAACCCGCGCACTGGCTTCGGCGGTGGCTTCGGCGGTCGCGGCCATCGTGCTCCTCGCCGGGCTGGCCGCGCCAGCCCTGGCTCAGCGGACGGCCGGGGTTCCCAGCGGCCATGCGGTGAAGGCGACCAACCGGAGCGTCAGCCCGGTTCAGAAGGCGATCTTGTCAAGCATCGAGTGCGAAGGCCCTTCCTTCTGCCTGGCCATAGGTCAGTACACGAAGTACGGGCAACCGCGCCAGCCCGTTCAGGTGATCGAAGAATGGGATGGCAGGAAGTGGTCGGCCGTCGCCGACCGGCTGCCCGGCACCCTTTCCGGTCTCACCTGCGCTAGCCCGACCTTCTGCCTGGCCGAGGACTCCAAGGCGGGCGTGGCGGCCTGGAACGGCCGGGCCTGGCGAATCTGGAACAACCAGCCGCCGAGCGGCACGTCCGGCATCTCGTGCGGCAGCCCCGACCTGTGCGTGGGCATCCAGGGCACCGCCACCGTCGCTTGGAACGGCAAGAAGTGGCGGAGCGGGCCGTACAGCACGGACGCCTGCGGCGGCCAGCCGCCCGGCGACGATTGCGGCTGGAGCTTCCTGACGTGCGCCGGCCGACTGAACTGTGCCGTCGTTGGCTGGTGGCAGCCCTACAGTGACGGGGAATTCGGCGGTATAGAGCCGCAGACGGGCAACTGGAACGGCGAGGAGTGGAACGGATCCCTGACCCCGCCGTTCACCATGACCCTGCTGGCCTGCAGCTTTGATGACTTCTGCCTGGCCACCGACGGCCATTCCCAGGCCGCGCTTTACTCGGGACCAGGCTGGCAAAGCGCCTCGCCCGACCTGGCCGCCGTCTGCAAAGGCGCACCAAATTGCAGCCTGGATGGCAGCCTGTCCTGCGGGGCCCCGCAGAGCTGCGTGCTGATCCCCTCGGCATCGAGACTCTCGCTGGTATGGAACGGCGTCCGCTGGAAGAGCGTGCCGCTGGTCCCGCTACGCGGCACGCACCCCACGCTGACCGCCGTGTCCTGCGTGAGCAGCAGCGATTGCCTCGCCGTCGGCCGCTACCGTACGCCCGCCCGACCGCTGACCGAACATTGGAACGGCTCAAGCTGGCAGCTGGGGTGACGTACCGCAGACTGAGCATCGTGCACAAGCTGCTGGCTGATGACCTGGTCGACGAGTACCGGCTCCTGACGTTCCCGACGATCCTGGGCACGGGTGAACGGCTGTTCCGGGCTGGCGATCCGCCCGCTTATTGAACGTGTCCGCTTTCCGGAAGACCGGGATCGAGGTCATCAACCCGTGGGATGACGAACGCTGACTCGTGTCCACCGCGTCCCGATGCGTAGGAGTATTAGCCTCGGCTTCCTTGAGCGTCACGACTCCGAACCGCGAAAGGGCGAGATGGCAAAGAGCAACCGCCGCCGTAAGCTCGACCGGGCCAAGCGCCAGGCCAGGGATTCGCAAAAGCGCGTGACCGCGCAGCGGCGACAAGCCGCTGAGGGCTTGTTCACCGAAGCGATCACAGCTTATGTTCGGATGTTCGACCCTGACGTGACCGCATCGGAACTGGCCGGCCTGATCAGCGAGCGTTACGACGGCAGCCCGATCTCCCTGTTCCTCGTAGGCCAGCTGACCGCGACCGGCTCGTCGCCGGAGCGGCTGGCCGAGATCAGCGCGGCGATGCTTGCCGCGGACGGCGCTGGGCCGTCGCTGACCGCCTTGACGTTCGCGGCTGAGGTCGCCCGCGCAGCGGGCGACAGCGGCCGCGGGCGGGAGTTGCTCGACCAGGCGCTGACCGCGGCCGGCGATTCCTACGAGCGGGTGCACCTGACGAAGCACCTGCAGGCGAGCGGTCGGCTCGCCGACGCCATTTTGCTGCTTGAAGCTCGTCTGGGCGATCAGCCGGACGACGACTACGTGGTTGAGCTCTACGGCGTCGCGATGCAGGATGCGTACGAGCACGCGCACCTAGAGCCGGCGCTGGACGACTGTCCGTGCGGGCAAGGTTCGCGCTGGTCGCGGTGTTGCGGGCCGCGCGAGCAGGCCGCGCTCGACCGATTCGCCGACCGGACCGGGCTGAACGCGCTTACCGAGGCGATCGGCGAGTTTCTCGCCAGGTCGCCGTTCGGGCAAGCGGTCGATGATCAGGTCGCTGACACTTTCGAGGCTTACGAAGACCTCGAATGGCCGCCCGCCGAACGTGCGTCCTTCCTTGCCCTGATTACCGAGCACGCCCTACGCACCGCCAGTTGCCAGGCGCCTGGCGCGGCGGACGAGGATGAGGACGACGAAGACGAAACCCTCCTGCCGCTCGGCGCTTTCGCCGTCGACCCTTCGGTACCCGCAGAGGTGGCGGCTAGGGCCGAGATCTGGCGCACGCAGATCCGCTACGGCCTGTGGCGGATCGATAGCCGGTCCGGCGCACCCGGACTCTGGTGTACCGACATCTGCACCGGCGTGGTCAGGTACGCCGAGTTCCCGCCCCACCTGCCTGGGCCGTGGCCGCGCTGGTCGGTCTGGCTGGGCGCGCTGGTGCCAGTCGACGGGGTCTGGCGCGCGACCGGGGCCGGCTTGCGGCTTAGCCCAGCCGAAGCGGACGCGGCCGCGGAGTTCCTCCAGGACGCGGTCGCGAGCCTGGTGTACGGGCTGGCAGGCAAGAAGAAGCGGCCGTCGCGCCGACCGACCGAACCCATGCGGTTCGGCCTGGCCGAGCCGCACGGCGTGGTCGTCGACTATCAAGATCCAGTGGACCGCGACCTGGCCGCGGTGACCGGCATGGTCGTCGGGTCACTGTTGTCGCGCATCATCGGCGAGGTCCAGGTGTACCGGTCGTCACCGCCCGCCTTGCGCAATTCCGACGGCGACGACTTCGCCTGGCCTGGCGGCGAGCACGCTCGCCCGCGCGGCGCCGCGTCCGGCGAAGGCTGGGAGAAGCCCTGGCTGGATGAGCAGCTTCCCGCCCTGCGCGGCCGCACGCCGCGCCAGGCGGCCAGCGGGAAGGAACGGTCACTGCTCGAGGCGTTGCTGCGCCAGTACGAGTACGAGAACGACCTGCTCGCCGCGCAGGGGCAGGTTGGCGTCGATACCGACTGGATGCGCCAGGAACTCGACATGCTCGACGAGGCGGACTGACCCAGGCGGTCGCGCGCCG
>DATKFV010000093.1:0-43086 GCA_035511035.1 Streptosporangiaceae bacterium | reverse complement strand
ATCATGGATCGGCCAGATGGGGCTGCAGCTAACGCTCGCGTTCGTGGGCGTCGCGCTCGCCGCGGTGATCACCGCTGTGGTCATCTCGGCGTTCTCGGTCGATTCTGACCTCGGCAAGCTGGTGACTGGTCAGCAATCCGTTTTCACCGGCTCGGCGGCAGCCGCCACCGGAGTGGCTTACCGCCAGTCGGGCTGGGCGGGCACTGACATGTCGCCCGTGATGGCGCTGGTCACCAGGACAGGGACTGGCCTCGAAGTGAAGAACAACCGGGGTCGGGTCGTCGAGGAGTCGCCCGGATTCAGCACCCTGTCCAGAATGAGGCAGCTGGTCACCGATCCCGTCGTCGTGAAGGGCCGCCGGGTCGGCTGGGTGACCGTGGCCTTCGGGAACGGCCAGGTTGACAAGCTGGACGACCTGTACTCGGCGGAGCGATGGCAGTCGAGGATCGAGACCGCTAGCATCGCGGTCGCGATCGCCGTGCTCGTGGCGCTGCCGCTGTCTCGCTTGATCGCGGGCCCCGTGGACCGGCTGATCTGGGCGGCCAGGAGCCGCACAGGGGGCGACCTCACGGCCAGGGTCGGGCACGTCGCAGGCCTGGGCAAGCTGCGCGAGCTATCGGTGGCCTTCGATGAGATGGCGACCGCAAGAGAGGAGCAGGACCAGGTCAGGCGTAACCTCGTCGCCGACGTGGCGCACGAGATCAGGACCCCCATCGCGGTCCTGCAGGCCGGCCACGAGGCCATGCTCGACGGCCTGACCGAGCCGACGCCGGCCCAGTTGGTGTCACTGCGGGACGAGGTACTGCGGCTCGCCCGCATGGTCGATGACCTTCAGCGACTCGCCTCCGCCGAGGCCGCGGCGCTGCAGTTGACGCTCGTGCGACGAGATCTCGCCGCGATCGCGGCGACGGCCGCCGCCAGCCTGGTCGACGCCTTCGAGGCCGCGAACGTCCGCTTGGTCGAGCGACTGGAGAAGGTGGAGGTCATGAGTGACCCGCTGCGCATGCACGAGGTGGTGGTCAACTTGCTGACGAACGCGGTCAAGTTCACTCCCGCTGGCGGGCAGGTCACGCTTGAGACCAGGCAAGTTGACGGCCAAGGCGAGCTTAAGGTCACCGATACGGGTATCGGTATTCCAGCCGACGAGCTACCGCATGTCGCCGAGCGCTTCTTCAGGGGCCAGCGGTCCTCGGAGGTCGCGGGCAGCGGCATCGGCCTGACGATCGTCGCCGAGCTGATCCGCGCCCACTACGGCACCCTCAGCTTCGCCAGCCAGCAAGGCAAGGGCACCGCAGTGACCGTGAAGCTTCCGCTGGCGGATAACTCGGCTCGGCTGGATCACCAGCCGGCGCGGTCGGCGCCCTCCAGGGACAGGGCATCATCGGGGCCCCGACGCCGCCATATCGGGATATTCACCCATGATCATTCGGATCGGTTGCATCGCGCACAACCTGCGTATCTCCGCGAAAAGGATTCGAATCCTCCGCAGTTATCTTGTGTGATCGTTCAGTCAGTTAGGTCAGCACGAAATCCTGGCCGGCCGAACGCGCGTTACTACAAGTAAGGCCTTGGCTTGATGGTCGCTCGCGGCCTTATGCTCTTGCGCGCAGGCGCCCGGCCGTGGCGGTGAGGCAGGTGGGTTGTGATGCGTTGGCGTGCCCGGATATGCCCCCGCGATATCCGGACACGTCCAACGCTCTAGACGTAGTCGCTCAGCGAGATGGCGGCGCCAGACTGGTCGGCCAGCTCATCTCGTTCCCCCTTGATCGCCCTACGTCTCAATCACTACGCCCGATATAACTAACGGCCTGTGATATGACCGCGCACTCCGCGTGGAGATCATGTGGAGATCAGGGCGCCGGCCGGCGTAGGTTCCGCAGGTCTCTTCGGCGGGCCTTGGGGCCGGTCATGGGGCGGTCTTGGGCGGGCCTTGGGCCGGCCATTTCGGCAACCTCAGGCGGTTATGGGCAACGTGAGAGAGTTATGCCAGACTACGGGCGTGCTACTTCGATGGAGGCCATATGCCCGAGCCTGAGCAGGTGCCCGCAGGCGTCGACGCGACCAGGCCAAGCCCGGCCCGGATGTATGACTACATGCTGGGCGGCACGCACAACTTCCAGGTCGACCGGGACGCGACCGAGGAGTTCAGGGCGCAGCTTCCCGACCTTGAGGACGCTGCCTGGGCGAACCGCGGCTTCCACGGCCGGGCCGCGCGCTGGATGGCCATGGACCAGGGCATCAGCCAGTTCATCGACATCGGCTCGGGCCTGCCGACGCAAAGCAATACCCACGAGGTGCTGCATGCCGTCAATCCGGATGTCAAAGTGGTATATGTCGATAATGATCCAATGGTCTTGGTCCTGGCTCGTGAGCTCCTGACCGATGGAGGGACCACAGCGGTCATTCAGGCTGACCTGCGTGAGCCCGAGGCCGTGCTCGCTCACCCCGAACTGACCGCGCTCATCGACTTCGACCGGCCGGTGGGGCTCCTCATGACGGCTGTGCTTCAGTTCGTGAGCGACGACGCCGATCCGTGGGGAATCCTGCGCCGGTACCTGGCCGCGATGGCGCCGGGAAGCTACCTGGCGCTCTCTCACATCACCGGTGACAAGGTGCCGCCCAGATCGATTGCGACCGGAGTCCAGATCTACACCAGAGCCACCGAGCGCGCCTACCCGCGCCCTAAGGACGAGATCGACCGTTTCTTCGACGACCTTGAGATCGTCCCGCCCTTCGCCGGCGCGGACCCGGCGCTCTGCCATGTCGGCGTCTGGGGGTCGGAGGATCCAGACTCGGCCGACAGCGACGGCTCCCGCGTCTTCTGGTGCGCCGTCGCCCGCCGCCCCTAACCACCGCCTCGCCTCGCCTAACCACCGCCTCGCCTCGCCTCGCCTGCTGCGCATCGCCCGCCGCCTCGCGCGCTGCGTCTCGCCTCGTCTCGCATCGCCTCGCCTGCATCGCCTCGCCTCCGTCCGCCGCCCCGCCCGCTGAGCCTCGCCTCGCCGCGCCTGCCACGTCTCGCCCGCCGGCTGCCTCGCCCGCATTGACCACTGGTCCGCCCGCTGCACTTGGCCTCGCCCGTTCCATGCAATCGTTCGCATTTAGAAGATCTTGGGGGGATTCCAGCCTCAACCCAAGATCTTGTTATTTCCACTGGTCTATGTTCCGGGATAATGACAAGATCATGGTTTCAGCGGGGAGAAGTCTTCAAGATCTTTGGCCGAGGCTGTGGCGGCAAGCGGCATTTCCGGCAAACGCGGCTTCTCGGTCGGGTCGCGGGGCAAGCGTTCAGGTGGCGGTGATTCCGCCGTCGCACACGATGGTCTGGCCGACGATGAACTCCCCGGCCCTGGATGCCAGGAACAGCACGGTTCCAGCGATGTCGGCGGGCGTGCCGATCCGTCCGCGTGGATTGGCCTGCGCGACCGGACCCCAGTCAGTGGTCTCCACGTTCCCCCGCCCGCCGACGCCCGTGCTGAGCATCCAGGTCGGGAACGGGCCGGGTGCGACCGCGTTCACCAGGATGTTGCGCCGGGCCAGCGGAGCGGCAAGCTGCCGGGTCAGGGCGTGCACCGCGGCCTTGGCCGGGCCGTAGGAGAAGGTGTCGAAGACCGGCGTCCTGATGCCGTCGATGGACCCGATGTTGATGACGCGTGCGGGGGACTCGGCGCTAGCGGCGGCTTCGAGCAGTGGCAGCAGCCGCTGAGTGAGGAAGAAGATGCCCTTGACGTTGGTGTCCATGACCTTGTCCCAGCCATGCTCGGGGAACTCATCGAGCGGGGCACCCCACGAAACGCCGGCGTTGTTCACCAGCACGTCGAGGTGATCCTCGCGGTCGGCGATGGCGGCCGCGAGCGAGGCCACCCCCTCGGTTGTCGCTAGGTCGGCCGGGATCGAGACGCAGGTTCCGCTGGAGGTCTCGCTGAGCCGCGCCGCCGTCGCGTCGCAGACCTCTGCCTTGCGGGAGCTGATGTAGACCCTCGCGCCGTTGGCGAGGAAGCCCGCAGCGATCATCTCGCCGAGGCCTCGAGAGCCGCCAGTGACCAGGACGGTTTTGCCGGCCACGGAGAACAGGTCCTCGATCGAAAGCATCGTCATGCGGGCACTTCCTTGTCAGCCGTTGACGGGCATCGCCAAAGGCTACCGAACCCCGCCAACAAAGCCGCCCAGCGCGGGCGCCGGCCTGGCGGTGTTCTAGCTATAACCACGAGACCGATCGGGCTAGTTGCGATTGCCAAGGCCGTCGATGATCAGGTTGAGGGTGAAATCGAATCGCGCCAGGGCGGTGCCGGAGGTCAGCTCAGCCGCGTGGCGCTTGGTGTAGGGGAAGGTGTCGGGCAGCGCAGCGAATCGGCGCAGCAACTCGTCGCGGCTGACGGCCCACCCTTCCTGGTCGGCATGCCTGTCCTTGAGCGAGGTCTCGAGGCAGAAGGCGTTGACGTAGAGGGATAGGGCGTCGGTCGTCCAGGCGGCCGTCTGGGGGTCGACGCCCCCGGCCAGCACGATGCCGAGCATGCCCTCGCTCACGCGCAGGGTTTCGGTGTTCGTGGGGACCACAGCGAGCGCCGCCAGGGAGATGCCTGGGTAGCGCAGGTACTGATCACGGATCTGGCTGCAGACGCTGATGATCTGCTCACGCCAGGTGCGCGGGTCTGGCGGCGGGAGCTCGACTCCGGCGCAGAGCCGTCCGATGAGGAGTTCGTCCAGGTCTTCCTTGTTGACGACGTGGGCGTAGAGCGACGCCGGGCCTGTTTCGAGCGCGCTGGCCACACGTCGCATCGTCAGGGCGGCGTATCCCTCGCGCTCGACGATGCCGAGCGCGGTCTCGATGATGGCGTCGACGGTGATGGGCTCCTTGCGCCCGGCCGACGGTCCGCGGCGGGCCGCGGCGGTGTCGTTGGCCAAGGACTGCTGGTGCCGTGCTGCGCGTCTTCGCTGCGGAGGCGATGCCATGCGGCACAGTCTAGCCGGGATGCGAGCGTCGTTCTGGTTGGCACGAACAATGTTCTTAAATAGAATGGCGTTCGTGTTCGTTGTCGCTCTCGAGCGGACTTGCCGTGCGTTCGAGAGCGGGCTCTAGCGGAGAGAAGGAAACCAGATGCCTGGAGAGACCGGGCTGGCCGCCGACGCCAGCCGCATGGACTACGACGTGCTCGTGGCAGGCGCCGGGCCGGTCGGCCTGATGCTTGCGACCGAATTGCGGCTCGCGGGGATGCGGGTGCTCGTCGTCGAGCGGCGGGAGGAGCTCGACACCGCCGTCAAGGCGGGAGGGATCAACACCGCCTCCGCGCAGGCTCTCGAACGGCGCGGCTTGCTTCCCGCGTTGGAGGCGGTGCTCCGGCGGCTCCCCGAGGCCGCTAAGGCGGCTGGCTCTGGGCAGTCTCCTTCCGTCGGGCACTTCGGCGGGATTCAGGTCCCGGCCGACCCGGTCGACGTGGACGATCCCGGCCTGCGTGACCTTGGCCCGGCTGGTCCGTATCTCCAGGTTCCGCAGGTCGAGGTCGAGCGGATCCTCGGTCAGCGCGCGGCGGAGCTCGGCGTCGAGGTCCGCTGCGGGGTCGAGGTCAGTGGATTCGACGCGGATGAGGCTGGCGTGACCGTTCACCTGGAAGGCCAAGGCGACGTGCGGGTGGCGTGGCTCGTCGGTTGCGACGGCGGCCACAGTCTGGTCCGGCGCCTGGCGGGCTTCGAGTTCGCTGGCACGGATCCCGAGATCACGGGCCGCCAAGCGGTGGCCACGGTGGAAGGGGCGCAGCGCCTGGGGCAAGGCTGGCAGCACACCCCCGCGGGCGTCTACGTCTTCCGGCCGCCTGGTCGCGTGGTCACCGTCGAGTTCGATGGCCCGCCGGCGGACCGGGAGGCACCGGTCACCGCAGCCGAGATCGAGGCCAGCCTGCGGCGTGTCAGCGGCGTCGACGTCCGCGTCACCGACGTCATCAGCGCGGCGCGCTACACTGACAACGCCCGGCAGGCGACGAGCTACCGGCGTGGTCGCGTGCTCCTCGCCGGGGACGCCGCCCATGTCCACTCACCGTTCAGCGGCCAGGGCCTGAACCTGGGGCTCGGCGATGCCGTCAACCTGGGCTGGAAGCTCGCCGCCACCGTGCAAGGTCGGGCGCCCGACGGCCTGCTTGACACCTACACCAGCGAACGGCACCCGATCGGCGCCTGGGTGCTTGACTGGACGCGCGCGCAGGTGGCCGTGATGCGTGGCGACGGCAACAGTTGCGCGCTCAGGGCCGTGGTCTCCGACTTCCTTGGCACATCGGACGGTGCGACCTACTACGTCCAGCGGGTCTCCGGCCTGTGGCAGCGCTACAACCTCGGGGACGGCCATCCGCTGGTCGGCGCGAGCGTGCCCAACCTCCGGCTGGACGACGGCACCCGGCTCGCCGACCATGCCCATGAGGGCCGGACCTTGCTCGTCGATCTCGCCGGGGACGACAATCTGGCAGCCCTGGCCAAGCCATACGCCGGGCGACTTGCGCTGGTCAGGGGTAGCTCGGACGGCGCTGGGGTGAGCGGCCTGCTGGTGCGTCCCGATGGCTTCGTAGCGTGGGCGGCGGCCGACGGCGCCGGTGACCCCGCCAGCCTGGAAGCCGCCCTGACGCGCTGGCTGGGGGACGACACTAGTCGCCCCGGCTAATCTCTCGGGATCCGATGCGGGCCCATGGATGTCAGCACCGCGAATAGCGACAAAACGGACACACAAGAGGACCTGGAGCAGTGAAACCCCAGGTCGTTGCGCGTGCGCCGCCAGGGACTTGAACCCCGAACCCGCGGATTAAGAGTCCGCTGCTCTGCCAATTGAGCTAGCGGCGCTTGCGATTCAGCGATGGTACCCGATCGCCAAGGGCGCCGCGAATGGCCGAGCGCCGGTCCCGTCAGTCCCTGGTCAGGACCCCGCGGACCGGTCAGGACGGACTGCTCCCACGCCGTGCTCCCGTCGGAGCGCGGCAAGGTCCGGAACGGCACCTGCACCGAGCCGTCGGCGATCAGGGCGATGTACTCGGGAATCCTGGCCTTGATCTCGGACGAGGCCACCGAGTCGGCCCCGCTGCCCGAGATCGTGATCTTCTTGCTGCGAAGCAGCGAAGAAGGCGGGGCGGCCTCCTGGCCGCCCAGCGCGCCGATCTGGACATATTTGATGGATGTGATGTCTTCGCTGAGTCCATTCCGGCCGAGGGCGGCGAACGCGGATTCCGCGACTGGGCCCCACACGAAGTCGAGCACCAGGCTCGGCGAGGCACGAGTCGGGCGACGACCGTTACGGCCCCGGCCGCCGAGAGGAGGTCGTCGGGCGAGACCAGGCGCCGCTCGCGGTCCTGGCCGGGCGGGTCATCTTCGGCGACCCCGACGCCCGGTTCGCTGACCTGGTCGACTTGCTGCTCGCCGCCATCGCCCAGGCACGAGAACAGGGGAGCGGGACGCCGCTAGGTCCGCCCGGTGCGGGGGTCGGGCCTTAGGCTGCGTGGAGATTGGCCCCGTAGAGGTCGCGGAGCGCGTTCCAGTGCCGAGCGGCGGCGTCCGGGTCGTAGACCGTGTTGTCCGCCACGGCGAACCCGTGCTTGGCGGGATAGAACACCACCGTGTGGCTGACCCCGGCGGTGGTGAGCGCGTTCTCGAGCAGCTCGGCCTGCTCGGGCGTGAAGCCCTGGTCGTCCTGGGCGCCCGCCACGTAGACGGTGGCGGTGATGTCCCCGGCCGCCAGGTGCGGGCTGGTCGGGTCGTCGGCGACGGCGAGCCGGCCGCCGTGGAACGACGCGGCAGCGGCGATCTTGTCGCCTAGACCGGTCGCGGTGAGCAGGGACATGCGCCCGCCCAGGCAGTACCCCGTGGTCCCGATCGCTGTCCCGCTTACCTCGGGCCGAGCGAGCAGGAAGTCGGCGTAGGCGGTGGCATCGGCGACGACCTTGTCGTTGGTGAGCGAGCCGACCAGGCCGAATAGCCGGGCCCGCTCGGTCTCGTCGGTGAACGCGGTCGCCAGGTCGAACGGCGCCCAGTCGCCTGCCCGGTAGTAGATGTCAGGGACGAGAGCGACGTATCCCAGCTCCGCGAGCTGGTCGCCCATCTGCCTGATCGTCTCCCGCACCCCGGCGCCGTCGGCGAAGAGCAGCACGCCGGGCCACGGCCCGTCGCCATCAGGCACGTGCAACGTGCCTTTGCTGTCACCATCGGCCGTGGGAATCACAACGTCCAGACGTGGCATATTCCGCCTCCATTAAGGCCTGCCCGAGCTGACCGCTCGAAAATACCACCGCCTGGCTGGTCGTCCCGGGTCCGGCTGCCCAGTCGGTGGTCCCGCGGTCCGGCTGCCCAGGGGGCGGTCCCCGGTCCTGCTGCCCAGTGGGCGGTCCCGCGGTCCGGCTGCCCAGGGGGCCGTCCCCGGTCGGTCGTTCCTGGTCGGGTCGTTCCGGTCCGGCCGCCCCTGGTCGGAGAGTTTTCGGAGTCTCGGTGGTGATCTGTCGCATGACGGCGGATCTTCGTCAAATCGAGTGGTCGACTCGCCGGCAGGCGAGAATCTTCCGCCAGGAAGACGACAACTCTCCGTGAACAGCGCGAAGATCCTCCGCAGCGCGAAGATCCTCCGCCGTAACGACGAAGATCTTCCCCGAACCGAAAATCCTCCACGCAGGCGACGACGATCCTCCGCAGAAGCGACGGAGATCCTCCACGACCCAAGAATGCTCCATCGAAGCGACGAGGATCTTCCGCGAACAGAGGATTTAACTCGGAAGCGACGAAGATCTTCCGCGAACAGAGGACTCCCCTCGGAAGCGACGGAGATCCTCCCTCTGGCCAACAACTGGGGCCGCTCCTGACGAGAACCTGCCAGTGGCTGGATCATGCGGCCACTCCGCCAGATGCTGAGACCACCTTCGACTTCGCGGCGAAGCTATGCGTCGCTGACGTGATCTGATCACGGAACCGAGTATGCGGATTTCGGGGTGCGATCTACCGTGATCACGGCCATCATCATGACTGCGGAGACTTTTGTGCGGGGTGGATCGGCTGGTGCACGGCTTGCAGCCGGCGTTCGGCGGATTCTGAGGTTAGCTGCCCTCAACCGCCCGGCTCGCGTCGGCCCTCGTGCCGGCCGGGATCCGGGCCACGACCGTGCCCCGGTACGGGTCGAGGTCGTCATAGCACGACTGCGCGCCGACCCATTCGCCGCCGATGTACTGCTGGTACTCGCGCACGACCGCTCCTGACCACGTCGATGCTTAGGCAGAGCGTAGCGACGTGGCTCCCGGCTCATCGACCAGGCGCTCAAGCGCGGCGCGAACCAGCATCTAGCGATCTATGTTTATTTAGCATGCTAATGGTGCTTATAAGTAGCATGAGCGATTCTCGAGGCAAGCCTGATCAGCGGAGATAGTCACGTCTGTCAAGCAATCGTCAGAGACCTGTGAACCACGCGTTATGGTGCGTACGCGACGGTCTATGGAACGATGTGCAGTAAAGCAGGGACTGGAGTTGAAAGGCGGCGTGACCGGGTGGCACCGTGGCTGGAGCTGAACTTTCCTAATCCGGTGGAGAGCTCAGCTGACCTCTTCGACCGTGTTCCCCAGCTTGCCCTGATCCGCGAAACGATCGCCTCTCCCGCTCGCCGAATTGCCGTGATCATGGGGGAGCGGGTCACCGGCAAGACGTCGCTGCTTAATGTCGTCCAGGCGTGGGCGTCGGCCGAGCCCGGCCTCGTCGTTTTGCGCCTGGCCCCGGTTACCTCGCGGGCGCAGCTGATAGAGGAAATCCTGGAGGGAATGGCCAGCGAGGCCAATACCAGCCTGTACGAGCTTGGTTATCGCGACGCGGCCGGAGGGTTCGCCAGGTCCACCGTGGCCGGCTTCGCCGCCGTCGCCGCTGAGCTGAGCGCGCTGGTCGGCAGCACATTCGTGGTGTGCCTCGACGAGCTCGACAGCATGCTGGTCAACTGCCCTGATGACCGGTCGGCGACCGAGATCCTCGACTTCATCATGCACGTCAGCAACGCGACGCTGCCGATCAAGTTCGTGTTCACGCTGACCAGGGTGACCCCCCAGATCATGCGCGCCGACGCGACGCCATTCATCACCGCCGCGCGCATCGCCGAGCTTAGTCCGTGGACCGGTCAGGAGGCTCGCGAATTCGTTGACAAGCTGCTATCCCCTGACCTGGCCACTGACGATGAGGCGCACGAATTGCTCTTCGCTGAAGGCGGCGGGCATCCTTACCTCACCAAGGCGATTCTCCAGCGAGTCGTCGAATCGGCCGGAGGGCCGGTCAGCGGCGGCGTGATATCAGCTGATCAGGTCCGTGCCGGGGTCGTAGCAGCGCTTGCGGCTCCTGAAGTGCACCTCACCTTGTTCAACGTCGTCTCCGTCCATTTCTCGCCCGAGGAAAGGCAAGTCCTGCTACGGCTGGCAAAACAGGCCGCTCCGCTCCCCGAGAGTGAATTCGCTTCGGCCAGGCCCGTGCTCATGGATTTGTGCCGCCGATACTACGTGCGCGCGGCGCCGGGCGGATTCGTCTTAGCTTTCGGCCTGCTCGGTCGCTGGCTGCTCGGGCAGGAGCGAGCCAGCGGCGACACCTCGGCCGTCGGTGACCGTGGCCAGCGGGCGGAAATTGCCAAGCTGATGTTGGACGAGAGCCGGCAGCGAGCCTTCCTTGGCGACCGCGAGATCCAGCTGACCGTCCAGGAATACCGGTTCCTGCGGCGCCTGATGCGCGAAGTCGGTGCCGTAGTCGACCGGGTTGACCTGGCCAAGGCGGTGTGGCCTGGGGAGTCCAGCTTCGAGGGTGGCCGGGACAGCCGCCTGTCCCAGCTCGTGCACCGGCTGCGGGCGGCGCTAGGGGACGACGACAAGGACGTCAAGTACATCGAGACCCGTCGTGGCTTTGGCTTCTCGGCCATTCCGGAGAACGTGCGAGTCATCCGGGGGGACAAGTGGTGACACCGCCGAGGTCGGTCTGCTTTCCCGATCCCGTGCCCGACCGGGCGAACCTGTACGACCGGTCGACCGTGCTGGCCGACGTGACTGACTCGCTGCGGCATCGCACGACCGTCGTCAGGGGCGGGCGCTTGATGGGCAAGACCTCGCTGCTCAACGTGGTGGCGCTGGCGGTCGAAGATCACGGCAAGTTCGCCATCATCAGGCTAGCCCCGACGGACTCCAGGCTCGCGTTCATGGCGGAGATCCTCGATGGCATCCGTCAGTGGGTTGACGAGCACAGGCCAAACTCGGCGCGCGCTCCGGCCGCGAGCCGGGGCCTGGGCATCGGGCGGGGCTGGCGGCTGCACGCCGCCACGCTGCCCGATGCGGCGGCGCAGGCGCCGATCAATACGGTCGCCCAGTTCTGCCAGCGCATCGCGCGGCTCAGCGAGCAGGTGACCGGAGTCGTGTTCCTGCTGTGCGTCGACGAGTTCGATAGCCTCATCCAGAACTGGGATGAGCATGAGGCCCGGCTGGTGCTTGAGCTGATCGCGCACCTGGACACGATGCCCAAGCTGCCGGTCCGCTTCCTGCTGACGCTGTCCACGATTCCTGAGCTGGTACTGACTTCCTTCCGCAGCCCGATCCTCAACCAGTCAAAGATCGTCATCCTTGAACCCTGGGAGGCCGACGATGCGGCCGGGTTCAGCGAGTGGCTGGTCGGCGACCAGCTGACGTTCGATGCAGCCGCGCAGGCGGCGCTGTTCGCCGCCGCCGGCGGTCACCCGTATTTCACCAAGGCCGTGCTGAGCGCGCTGCTGAGCGCGGTTCCCGGCCCCGCTCAGCCAAGGCCGGTATCGCCGGCCCAGGTCACGGAGGCCGTTCAGCAGGTGGTCCGCTCGCCCGAGGTGGATCTCGCGCTGCATAACCTCGTCGGCGCCCATCTGTCGGCCGGCGCGGTCGCCATACTCGACCGCGCAGGCAACAGCCCGTCCGGCGTGACGACCAGGGGCCTGGCGGACTTGTCTTCGACGGTTTCGCTACTCGCCAGCTTGCAGGCCGACGGCCTGTTGCGTCAGCAAGGCGAGCGCTACCTGTTGCGGCTCGGCATCTGGCGGGAATGGCGGGCGGTCACCCGTACCGATCGGGACAAGCCGCCGCTGCTGCGTCGCATCGCCAGGACGGCCGGGCGAATCCGCAGCCGGCGCCTGACCTCCTGGGTGCTGATCACCGCGGTCGTCGGGCCGCTCCTGGCCGTGCTCGTGACCACCGTCTTCCTCGAGCCAGGGCGAACGATCGCCATGCGCCCCTGCGGGCCAGCGGCCCACCTCGCGGTCTTCGCGTCCTACCCGCCGTTCGCATCGGCCGGCGACCAGCAGTGGGTTCGCGTCATCCTGCTCAACAACGGGCCAACCCAGGTGAGCGGCTCGGCGCTGCTCAGCTTCCCCGCGAATCAGGCGAGAGCGGATAACGCGAACGGGGCCAGCTTCACCGACCTGCGCACTGGCCAGGAGGCGACACTCGATGTCCCGTTCACCACGACGGCGTCGGCCGGCTGGCTGAGCACTTCCCCGGCCCGCGTCGCCTTCCAGCTCGCGGTCAACGCCGACGGGGGCTGCCGGGCCCGCCGCTGGTCGATCAGCGTCGCGCCGATCCCGCGCTTGCAGCCGATCCGAAGCGTGGCTGCCTGGGTGCTTGGGTTGTTCCTCGCCCCGCTCGTCGTGGAATTCGGCGTCAGGAGGCTGTCCCGCGATGGTCGCGGCGTGCGGATCAGCCCTGGCGTCGCGAGGGACAGCTAGGAATGAACCAGGGGCCATTCGGGCAGGTGCGGCGGATTACCAGGGCGCTGTTCGCCGACGATTGCCTGCTGCCAGGCTTGATCGCGGTGCTGAGCCAGGCGTCCACCTCGGCGCTGCTGCTGGCCTACGTGGGCCAGGTGCCGTCGGTGCTCCCGCCTGGGATGCGCGCGATCAGCGCGGACCAGTTGGCCGTCGAGGACCTCACCGGCTTCGACGGACCGACCGTTGGCCTGGCGGCCATCGATCACATCCGCCCGGACATCGGCACCAAGGGGCCTTACTTCGTTCGCCTCGACCGGCTACTGCGGCTTCGTGACCGGGAGGGCCTGCTCAGGAGCACTTGGACCGCGCTGGCTGACTACCTGGCCGCGCGCCTGGGCAGCATCCAGGACGAGCGCACGAGGCGGATCGCCGCGGCCGAGATCGCCGCGATCAAGGCGCCTGCGCTGATCAGGGAGCTGCCGGCGGCCCGCCGCCGCGGGCTGGTCGCATTCCTTCCCTCGACTAGCGAGACGGTCTGCCTGGACAACCTCGCGCTAGACGGGATCGCCCTCGGTGACCTGGCGCCGCTGCGGATTTGCCAGGACGAGATCACCATCGCGTTCGAGGAGATCTGGCCGCTCATCGAGGTGTCCAGCGGCACGCGGTCGCGCCATCCCTATCCGATCGAGCTGAGGGACGTGCTGCGGCGCGGCGCGGTCGATGAAGACCTTGACGAGACCCTGCGGCAGCTGTCAAGAGCGTTCCTGACGCGATGGCAGGCCGAGGGCGATCCGGCCGACCGGGAGCGGGCGTACGCGATCGCGCTCGAAGGCCGGCTCGCCCATCGCGACGCCGATGACCTGATCGCGGTGGTTCCGAGTCCGAACTTCGAGCGATTCCTGACCGAGGGAGCAGGACTCTATGTGTACCGGCGCCCGCTCGAGGGGGTGAGCGGCACCGACGGGTCAGCCATCTCTAGCAAGTACCTGAACGACGCGATCGGCGAGTTGTCCGAGCCCGCATCGCCGGTGGTCTTCTCGCTGCTGCCGCTCAAAGACCTGGGCGGGGCCATGGTGCGCTGGTGTGACCTCGGCCCGCCGCTGCGAAAGAGCGGGCGGACCGAGATCCTGGCGCGGAACGCCTGGCTGCTAGTCGAGGACCTGATCGATGAGCGCGAACAGGGACGATCGCGGCCGGGCATCACTGCCGAGAGCCTGTACGCGACGATGGTGCGTTGCTGCGTGATCTTCAGCCTCACCGATCCGTGGCGGACCAGGGAAGGGCGCCGCGATGAGTGGGTGCAGGCCGCTTACCGCACCTTGATCAGGGTCATCAGGATCCGCAGGGACGAGCAGTCTTCGGCGGCGGACCGCGGCTACTTCGAGGCGCTTGAGCAGTGGTACTCATGCGCCCTGGCCACTGAGGACGAGGAAGTCGAGGTCGCGCTCGGCGAGGTCGTGGCCAGGCTCGCCCTCGCCACGAGCCGGGCAGCGCCCTTCGAGCAGCCGCGCTACGAGCAGCCGCGCTACGAGCAGCCGCACTTCGCGCAGGATGCCGGAAAGCTGATGAATGTCGCGGTGCCACTACGGCAGTTGCTGGGCGGCGGTGCTAGGGCCGAGGCGTACGACCTGCTCAAGTCCCCGCCAGTGCAGAGCATCCCGCAAGTCGTCAGGCACGCGACCGACATGGCCGAGCCGATCTCGCTGCTGTCGGTGCCCTTCGGCAGCAGCTTCCGCGAGTACGCCGCGCTGCAGGAGCGGATCCGCCGCCTGAACATCATGGCGATGAGGGTGCGGGACAAGACCGATGGCCTAGAGCAGCTCGCGGTCCGCCTCGGTCAGTGCCGACGCCTCATCTTCGCCCCCGCGCACGAGGCGCGGATCTTGCACGCACTGTTCAGCGATGCCCTCAAGGCCATCATGCAGTCGATCAGCGAGCTGCGGGGCGGCGCGACGGTCGAGCTCAGGCTGCGGACCGCTTCGGTGGAACTGGGCGAGGATAGCCCGTTGCTATTCTCGGTCAGGAACGGCGGCAGCTTGCCCGCCCGCGATGTGGAACTTGAGCTCGGGGCGGCCGAGTCCTTCGACTTGCTCGACAAGACCTTCAAGCAGTCACTGCCGCAGCTGGCGCCTAACGAGGAGCGGGCGTTCAGGTTCCTCATCCGCTGCGCCACCGAGGCACCTGACTTTCCCATCCGCTGCGTCGTGTCCTGGTGCCACGGAAAGGCCGAGCCTGACGGTCAGGGCGACGCCGCCGAGCGCCAGCAAGTGACCCAGGGCTTCGTGCTCCAGACCGTCGGCGCCGCCCCGTCGCAGCCATTTCGGAAGAAGCCGAACCCCTACGTGTTCGGCGTCCACGTCAAGGACCACCAGAGCTTCTTCGGGCGCCGGGGGGAACTTGACGAGCTGCTCGGGCACCTGGCCCACGGCGGCCCCCAGAACGTGCTGCTCCGGGCGCCCCGCCGGGCGGGCAAGACGTCGCTGCTGCACATGGTCAAGGCTGTCCTTGAGGACACCGACCGCCGGGCTGGCGTCCGCGACTGGTTCGAGGTGCCGGCCGGCTGGGACGCGAACCTCAACGCCACCATCCCGGTCTTCTTGAACCTGCAAGGCATCGAAGACCTGCAGAAGAACGCGACGGCGACCGCGTTCTACCGCGCCGTGCTCGGCGGCCTGCGCGATGCCGGCTTGCAAGGCTCGTTCTGCGACCTGCTTCTTCGCGGACCTGTCATCACTTATACCCAGTTCAGCCGGGGCCTGCGAGAGATGGTGACTGCCGCTGGGGGCCGCAGGCCCGTCATGTTGCTCGACGAGTTCGACGTCCTCGATTCCCTGGCCGACAAGGGCGCCTTCTACAGCGCCCTGCGCACGGTCGTCGCTGACGTCCAGGGCGTCAACTGGATCGCGGTGAGCGCCCTCGGCCTGTACAAGGAGGTTCGCGACTACGCGTCGCCGCTGTTCAACATCTTCAAGATCGTCACGATGGGCCGGATGGACGAGGAGGCGGCCCGCAGGCTCGTGACCAGCCCGTGGGAACCAGGAGGCAGCCTCGCCGATGCTTCGCTGAGCATACATCCGGACGCCGTCTACGCGATCTTGGAAGAGGCCGGCAACTACCCGTACTTCATTCAGATGCTGTGCAGCGAGGTCGTGGACTATGTCAACGCGGTGCAATCGAATCATGTCCGGCTCAGCACCGTCCAGAAAGTCGTTGACCGGCAGATGGTGACCGAGGGCGGTGCTGCCGACCTGACCTTTGACTACATGTGGCAAGGCGCCAGCCCGACCGGCAGGCTGCTGATGCTGACCCTGCTGCACCGGGATCTGGCGATGGCCTACGAGGAGCTCAAGGCGGGGGCGCGGCGGCTGCTCGAGGTTCACGAGCGCGCTGACCTCATAGGCCCCCTGCTAGCCGAGTTCGACGAGAGCCTGACCCGGCTCACCTACATGGACGCTGTCCGGCATGTCCCCGGCGCCGGATACGCGTTCGGGGTGCCCATCTTCCGAAGCCTGCTGGTGCGGAAGGCCGATCGGATGAACCTTGAGGCGGCGACCATCGAGGAACTCGCCGCCTCGGTGGCGGCGGCGGTCCAGTGATCGATCTCCTTGGCATCGTGAGCCTGCTGCTCCTGCTCGGCGGCATCGGCGCTCACGTCACGCGCGCGTTCAGCCGCGCGGATGACGACGGCGCCATGACCTGGGGTACTAAGGGGTCGCTCAGCGCCGCCTTCGCGGCCACGATCGGCTTGATCGTCCTGGCCATCAGGCAGCTCGTGGCCTGCGGCGGCGGGGCCGGGTGCAACCGGCCCGCGGTCGTGCTGCCGCTTTCCAGGCCGGCACCAGGATTGCCGTCACTGGCGCTGAGCGTCCGGGTGGACCCCACTGCGGCGATCTTCCTGCTGCTCATCGGTACCTGCGGCGCCTGCGTCGCGGTGTACTCGTTCGGCTGGCTGCACGGGGACCCGCTGCGGAACCGGGTGGCCGGCTCGTTCAGCCTCTTCTTGCTCGCGATGGTCCTCGTGGTCGTGGCCAATAGCATCTTCTGGCTGCTGATCGGGCTTGAGCTGATGACGTTCTGCTCGGGTGACCTGGTCCGCTACAGGGGCGCGAGCGGCGGTCCGGTCGAGGCGAGCCGGACCGCGGTGCGCACTTACCTCATCGTCAGCCACCTGGCCCTGATGAGCGTGCTGGTCGGGGTGCTGCCGATCATCGTAAGCCACCACACCTTGAACATGAGCGTGCTCAGCGGCGCCGGCGGCTCTCCGGCCCCGGCGTTTAGCTTCAGCTTCATCTTGCTCGGGCTGGCCATGCGAGCCGGGGTGACGCCGTTTCACTTCTGGGTGCCGACGGTGCACCCGCAGTTGCCCACGAACACCCACGCGATGGTGTCGGCGGTGATGCTCAAGATCCCCATCTACCTCATGCTCAGGTTCTTCCTCGGCGGCATCGTGGGCCCCGTGCAGTGGTGGTGGGGAGTGGTCGTGCTGGTCCTGGCCGGCCTCACCGCCGTGGTCACGGTGTTCTACGCGCTAGTGACCCCCGACCTGAAGGTCGCGCTCGCCTATCACAGCGTGGAGAACGTCGGCATCATCCTCGCCGGGCTCGGGCTCGCCTTGCTGTTCAGCGACAGCCGGTTCGCTAACGTGCCGGGCGTGCGGGTGGCGGCGGCGCTCGCCTTGCTGGCCAGCCTCTACCACGTCATGAACCACGGCCTGTTCAAGTCGCTGCTGTTCTTGTGCGTGGGCAGCGTCGAGCGGCAGACCGGCACCGTTGAGCTGCACCGGCTGGGCGGCTTGTGCCGCACCCTGCCATGGACCGCGTTCGCCTTCCTCATCGGCGCGGTGGCGATCGCCGACCTGCCGCCGCTTAACGGGTTCGTCAGCACCTGGCTGACGGTGCAGGCGCTGTTCAGCGGTCAGCAGGTTTACCTGGAGCACTCGTCGGTCGCGCTCGTCATCCTGCCCGCGGAGATCGTGGCCCTGGTGGCGCTCGCGCTCGCGTTCGCCACGACCGCGCTCGCCTTCGTCAAGATCGCCGGTCAGGCGCTGCTCGGCGAGCCTCGGGGCGCGCTGGCATCGGGCCGGGAACCGTGGTCGATGCGGACGATCATGACGGTGCTCTCCGGATTGTGCCTGCTGCTCGGGCTCCAGCCCTGGCTGCTCGTGCCCTGGCTGACCGCGGCGCTGGCACCGCTGCACTATGCGATGTCGGGACTGGTCGCGACGCCGACGCGGCTCACGATCAGCATTCCGGCGGCCCAGCGGACGGTCCAGTACCACGCCACCTTGCCGGTCCTGCCGCTGCTGCTGCTGGTCGCGTCCGCCTTCGGCCTCACGGCGCTGCTTCGGGCCTGGCGGTGGAAGCGCCGCCCGGTCTGGGTTGGCGGGTCGACGCTCGACCCGAGCGCCATCCGCTACTCAGGCAACGCGGTGTCCGCGTTGCTGTGGGAACCGATGTCCCGGCTACGGCCATGGCGAGGTCCGGCCGAGCCCGCGGTCATGGATGGCCAGCCCGTCCCGGCCGGCGTCACCGGCCCGGCCGACGGCACCTATCCGCCTGACCAGGGCGATCAGGCCGACCGCCCGGCCATGCCCTTCAGGGAGGCGTGGGATTTGTCGCCGACCCGCTCAGTGCCCGAGGTGGCTAACTACTTCTACAACCGGCTGATCTCGCGGGTCATCACCGCGTCTTACCGTTTCGGCCGATGGTTCCAGAACGGGGACGTCCGCAGCTACCTGCTCTACATGTTCGTCGTAGTCCTGCTGGTGCTCGCCGTGCTCTCGGTGACGCGATGATCTGGGCCGGGCTGATGCCTCGCCTGGTGGTCGGCCTTCAGGCCGTTCTCTACATCCTGATCTCCCCGTTGTCGGTAGGGGTCGTCGGCTGGCTGAAGGCGCGGCTGCAGGGCCGCCGGGGCCCTTATCCGCTGCAGGCCTACCGGGATCTGGGCAAGCTGCTGCGAATCGCGCCTACCCGTCCTGAGTCCTCGTCGGGGGTCTACCTTTTCGCGCCGGCGCTCGTGTTCACCAGCTACGCGCTCCTGGGCCTGGCGCTGCCCACCATCGTCGTGGTCGCTGGCCCCGGCATGGACCTCTTGCTTGTCATCGGGCTCCTCAGCCTGGCCAGGTTCGTCGCCACGCTGGCCGCCTTTGACGCCGGGTCACCGTTCGGCCCGATGAGCGCGGGCCGGCAGTGGTTCATCCAGGTACTGGCCGAGCCCGCCCTGCTGGTGCTCGCCTACATCTTCGCGCTGAGCGACGGGACCACCGATCTCCCTCACCTCGTCCCCCACTCCTCCGCCGTCAGCCTGCTCATCACCAAACCCGTGATTTCCATCGCGCTCGGCGCCTTGCTCTTCGTCCTGCTCGCCGAGACCGGACGGCTGCCTTTCGACCGGCCGGGAACTCACCTGGAGCTGACCATGATCGAGGAAGGCGTCGCGCTTGAGTACAGCGGCCGCGCGCTCGCCCTGATGTGGTGGGGCTACGCGATGAAGCTGACCTTCATGCTGTCGCTGGTCAGCTTCATCGCGGTACCGCCCGCGAGCCTGTCCGGGCTCACGCCGGGCGGACTGGCCCTGTCGGCATCGCTGTACTTCGCCAAGCTGGGCGCGTTGCTGGTCGCGCTGGCCATCTGGGAGACCGCTCGCAGCAAGATGCGCCTGCGGTTGATGCTGCCTCAGCTGATGCTGGCAATCGGGGTACTGCTCTTCACCCTCGCCTCGGTCATACTCAAGGACCTTCAGGTAGGCGGGTGACCGATGCCCTCATCCCTGCTCAATCAGTCGGCGCTCGTGATGTCGTACTTGCTCGTCATCATCGCGCTGTGGATATCGGCGACCAGGACGCTGACCTCGATGGTGCGGCTTTATCAGGCCCAGGCCCTGGTGCTGACCGTCGTCGTGCTCATCACCGCGTTCGAGCCCGGCCGCCGGCTGCTGGCCCTCGGGCTGGTGGCGATCCTGCCGTTCACCCTCGCTGTCATCGTGCCGCCGCTGCTCGCCAGGGCCACCTTCGACGCGACGAGTTCGCGGTCACCTGCGCACGGGTCAGGGACGGTCGGCCTGCGTGGCCTCAGAGCCGCCCAGCGCCAGGCACTGGACGAGGCCGAACTGACCTGGCTGCAGCACGGCGGATCGCGGCTGCCGGTCAGCCTGTCGACCGCCATCGACATGTTCCTGATCGCGGTGGCGGTACTGGTCGCGTACCGGCTGTCGGGCGGGGCGAAGACGGCCAGCGTGGCCCCCAGCCTGGCAGTCTCGATCGCCCTGCTGCTGCAAGGACTGTTCACGATGATCAACAAGAACGATATCGTCAGCCAGATCATCGGCCTCCTCGTCGTCGACCAGGGCCTTTTCCTCGCGGCGGTCAGGGTCGCGCCGGCGGCGCTGGCCGTGTTCTTCGTGCTCAGCTTGTTCCTCTACGTGCTAGTCACGCTGACCATCCTGCTGTGGGTACTGCCAGGGCTGCACCGGACCTCGGCCAGCATCGAGGTCGCTGGCAATGCGGAGCTCCGAGGCTAGCCATGCACCTATCGCCCCCTGCCCTCGCCGAGTCGCTCCTGTTGCTGCCGTCGGCGGCAGCGGCCCTGGTCTGGCTCCCGATGCTCTGGCGGCTGGTCAGGCGGGGCCGCGCTGGACAAGACGGGCAAGCGCCTGCTGCCATGCGGACGCCGAACCGGCTGCAGGACTACGCCACCACCGGCACCTCGGTGCTGTCGACCGCGCTGACCCTGGCCCTGGCCGCGACGGCCCATCAGCCCCAGACCTTCCGCGTCCTGTTCATCGGCATGTACGTGGACTCGCTCAGCATCTACTTCCTGCTGCTAGTCGGCGTCGTGGCCATGGCGGCGTCGTTCTACATCGGGCCTTACCTGCGAAGCCACCACGCGGCGAGCCCGGGCAAGCAAGCGCTGTTCTACTCGCTGTTCAACCTGTTCCATCTCACGATGGTCTTCGTGCCGATGGTCTCCAACCTCGTCATCCTGTGGATCGGCATCGAGCTCACCACGATCACGTCAACGGCGCTCATCGTCGTGGAGGGCGGCCGCAGGCACTTCGAGGCGGCCTGGAAATACATCATGATCACCTCTACCGGCATCATCTTCGCGCTGCTAGGAACCCTGTTCCTGGCCACTGCCATTCACGGCAAGCTCGCGCATCCTTCGATGTCATGGCACAACCTGCTGGTCATCGCCCCCCATCTCAATCCCTCCCTGGTTCGGCTTTCCTTCCTGTTCGTGCTCGTCGGCTACGGCACCAAGGCCGGCCTGGCCCCGATGCACACCTGGCTGCCGGACGCCCACGGCGAGGCCGCGTACCCGGTCAGCGCGCTGCTGTCCGGTGTCCTGCTCAAGTCCGCTCTCTACGCGATCCTGCGCTTCATCATCATCACCAACTCCAGCCTGCGCAGCACCATCTTCACGTCCAACGTCATGCTCATCGCTGGCTTGCTGTCGCTGGTGGTGGCTACGCCCCTGATCCTGCGCCGAAGCCGGTTCAAGCGAACGCTCGCCTACCACAGCCTCGAGCACATGGGCATCATCGTCGTCGGGATCGGGATCGGCGGTCCCATCGCCCTGTTTGGCGCGCTTTTGCATGTGCTGAACCACGGCGTCACCAAGTCGCTGATGTTCCTCGGCTACGGCAACGTCCAGGACAACTACCAGGCAAGGAACGTAGTGGCGGCCGGGCACCACGAGGCCGGGGACCATGAGGCCCCGCACCAGGAGCCCGGGCACCAGGAGGCCGGGCCTGACGCCGACGATGATGTCACCGGTGTGATAAGGGCAATGCCAACGACCGGGTGGATGCTCGCCCTCGGCGGCCTCGCCCTCGTCGGATCGCCTCCTTTCAGCATCTTCCTCAGCGAGTTCATCATCTTGTGGGGAGGGGTGCAGCGCCTGATCAATGCGCCTAGCGGCTGGCTCATCTTCGTGCTCGTCGTATTCGTCCTGTCGGTCACGCTGATCTTCTGCGGGCTTATCCGGCACCTGGGCCGGATGCTGCTCGGCGAGCCCGAGTTCCGTCCCAAGCGCGCGACCGCCAGGCGGATCGTCCCGCTGCTGGTGTTGTTCGGCCTGGTCCTGCTGCTTGGGGTCACCGTTCCCGCCTTCGGCGTGCTGAACCTGCAGCGGCTGCTGCATGAGAGCGTCGCCATCATGTGCCAGGGAGGCTGCCGGTGAACGCGGGGACGGAGGCTGCTAGCGCCGAGATATACGCCATGCTCTCGGACTTCGGAGCATTGCTGAACACCCCCGGCGAGCAGCTCGTGCAGGTCCAGGTCCGCTCGGATGACCGGCTTCGCGAGCTGACCGAGCGCCTTTCGCGAGAGAGCTACTACCTCGTGACCGTGGTGGCGAATGACGAGCGTGAACTTGAGGACCGCAGGTACAAGATCTACTACGTCTTCTCGCATCTGTCCGCCGACCTGTTCGTGATCATCGAGTACCTTCTTGATCACGGATCGGTTCATTACTGCTCGATCTCCGATCTCGTCCCGGCGGCCGAGCCATTCGAGCGAGAGATCCGTGACCTGGTCGGCCTCTGCCCGGCCACGAACCAGCAGGTGGCCGCCGCCGGAAAGGTGACGCGCGGCTCGTGGCTGCACGACGCCTACCCGCCCGACCTGTTTCCGCTCAGGAGAACCGACACGGCCGCTGAGCTGCGTGCGCGCGTGGTGGCCGATGCCAAGGCCAGGAGGCTCGATGACCTGTCGGCTTACCGGCCCGCTGGCCCGCCCGACGGGATCTTCGCGGGGACGTCCTTTCCCGTCGGCCCCATCCACGCCGGCATCATAGAGTCCGGTCAGTTCTGGATTACCGCTACCGGCGAGACCATCGAGGACCTCCAGATCCGGCTCGGGTATAACCACCGGGGCATCGAGCGGATGTTCCAGTCCTATCTGAACCTGATCGACGGATGGCGCCTCGCCGAGCAGGTATCTGGTGACACCTCATTCGCGCACTCACTGGCTTACTGCCGGGCCGCTGAGGTGCTGACCGACACCGAGGTGCCCGCGGCGGCCAGGTTCCTCCGCCCGGTGTTCCTTGAGCTTGAGCGGATCCACAATCACGTCGCTGCCTTGGGCGGGCTAGCCGAGGACGTCGGGATGGAACAGTTCGCGGCTGAGTTCGCCGTCCTGCGCGAAGGGGTGCTGCGCCTGAACAAGCGGCTGGCCGGGCACCGCTACCTACGGTCGGTCAACCGGGTGGGTGGCATCGGCGTGGCCGAGCCGATCGAGGCGGCCTGCGTCACCGGTGAGCTGGGGAGGTGGATCGGCAGCTTCGAAGGACTCGCCAGGGCGCTGATAGTCAGGAGCGGGTTCAGGGACCGCACTATCCGGGTAGGCGTCCTTACCCGCAGGGAGGGCCTGAAGCTGGGCGTCACCGGGCTGGTGGCCCGCGCGAGCGGCATCCCTCGGGACAGCCGCCTTGGCCATCCGGTCGGCGCCTACCGCGACGCCGAGGAAATTCTCCTGGCACCAGGAGTCGTGATTGGCGACGACAGGGAAGCCGGCGCGGGTGACGTCTTCGCTCGCACCCTCGTGCGCGTGCGCGAGGTTTTCGTGAGCCATCGGCTCATTGGATGGCTCATCGGCCAGTGGTCGGAGCTGGCGCCGGCCGACCGGCTCAAGCTGGCCACCGAGCCGAGGATTCTTCCGAAAAACAATTACACGTCCGCGATCGGCCACGCCGAAGGATGTCGCGGAGACGTCGTCTATTGGCTAATGCAGGACAAGATGAATGGAATCTATCGTTGCAAAGTCCGCGATCCGTCGATGCTCAACTGGCCCGCGCTGCGCGTGTGCGCATCGCCGAGGACGAGGGACGGCAACCGGCTGGAGACTCTCGTGGCCGACTTCCCGCTGCTTAACAAGAGCTTCAGCCTCTCCTACGCTGGTAACGACCTATGAGGGGTGGCACCCGGTGACCGTCGGCTGGCGGGCGCTGTCCAGGTTGGTCATGCCTGACCGGCTCTCTAGCGAGCCTGCGATCAGCGGCGGCCGGTGCTCCTTCTTCGTTCGTCACGTGGACTGCGGCTCGAGCAACGTCGCCGAGGCGGAACTGATGTCGCTCGTCGGCCCCGTCTACAACCTCGAAGGATACGGAATACGCTTCGTGTCCTCTCCCAGCCAGGCCGACGCGTTGCTCATGACCGGCCCGCTCACCGAGAACATGCTCGGGCCAGCGCTGGCGGCCTTCGCCGTGATGCCTGAGCCAAAGGCTATTGTCACCGTGGGTGACTGGGTCACGCGGTCCTGGCCTGACGATGAGGGCGCCAGCCCAGGCCGGCTCGCGGCGACCTTGCTTGGCTCGTACGCGGTCGTCGACCTGCCGGACACGATGAAGCGCGCGATAGTTGCCCAGGCACCGGGAGACCCGCCGGAGCCTGATGTACTCATTGAGGCACTGCTGCTCGCGGCGAAGCGCAAGTCGGAACTGCGACGCGAGGAAGGACGCACTGGTGGCGAGAGGTCGAAGAGGCTTATGGACCTGGGCCGGGAGCTCGGCAGACTAAGGAACTGGGGGATCAGGGAGCGCCTGCGGCGCCAGCCGATCGGCGAGAAGCCTTGAGCGCCGGCTTTGTGTCGAGGCTGACGCGAGACGAAAGCGAGCAGGCGAGCTGGCCCCACGCCGAGCTCTCGCTGCCCAAAGGTGACCCGCTGCTCTCGCTGGCCGTGCTGACCTGCATGGACGCTCGCCTGGACCTGAGCGGCCGGCTCGGGATCTCGGTGGGCGATGCTCATATACTGCGCAACGCGGGCGGGCGGGTGACCTCGGACGTCATTCGCAGCCTGCATATCTCGGTGAAGCTGATGAACGTGCGCGAGATAGGGATCGTGCACCACACGAACTGCGGCCTGGGCGGGACGGACAACGACACGCTCGCGCAGCGCACCGGCATCGACAGCATCGACTTCCTGCCGTTCCGGTCATTCGACGAAAGCCTGAGCTCAGATGTCAGCGCGATTCTCAGGGCCGGGATCCTGCCAGCTGGTGGCGTCGTCTGGGGCGCGGTCTACAGCCTGGGCACCGAGCGGGTACGCGTGGTCCACGGTCCGGTAGCGGTGCCCGACGCGAGCGAGCGGTTGTCCCGCGGCTGATGACGTTCTCGCCCCCGATGGCGCGCGCGATCCTATGGATTGTCAACTGGTCGACGGGTTTGCGCGTCTATCAGGTGGCGTGGTGGGATTTTCTGGCGGTGACGGGCTGCTGGCTGCCGGGCTAGCGGGAGAAGGGGAACGCGATGATGGGGCGATCGGTAAGGTCGTGGCTTCTGGTCGTGCTGGCGGTCGTGGCGGTGCTAGCGGCCAGCGGTTTCAGCGCGGGGAAGTCGGCTTCTTCGGGTGGCTGGGACAAGGCCGTGACCGTCGCCGGAATCGCCAAGTCCGGCGGGGAGACCTCGGTGATCTCGTGCGCCTCACCAGGTAACTGCGTG
Source organism: Streptosporangiaceae bacterium (assembly GCA_035511035.1). Classification (GTDB taxonomy): domain Bacteria; phylum Actinomycetota; class Actinomycetes; order Streptosporangiales; family Streptosporangiaceae; genus Chersky-822. The sequence continues at coordinate 17,954 of DATKFV010000093.1, read as the reverse complement.
GCCGCCGGTGAGTTCAGCGCGAAGTCGGGGATCAAGGTCTTCGTTCTCAGCCAGGTCCGTGGCACCTGGGGCAAGCCGAGCGTGCTACCGGGTACGGCGCCGACCAGCAAGACGGGCGGGGCAGCGGCCGGAATCGCCTGCCCGTCGGCTGGCCGTTGCGTCGTGGTCGGGTCCTACACCGACGCCGCCGGGCACAACCAGGCGTTCATCTCCCGCCAGGTGCGCGGTACCTGGCGCAAGCTCAGCTGGGTTCCCGGCCTGGCCAGGCTGGACCGGGGCCACAACGCCGGCCTGGACTACCTGTCGTGTCCCTCGGCCGGGAACTGCTCGGCCGAAGGAGCATACACTGACGGCTCCGGCAACGGTCACCCATTCGTCGTCACGCAGGTGCGTGGCACTTGGGGCCAAGTCACCACAGTGCCAGCGGCGACGGGACTCCCCGGCCAGGCCGCGGGCAACGTGCCCTCGATCGGGCCGATCTCGTGCCCCTCGCCCGGCAACTGCTCCGCCGCCGGCACCTACGCGGTCAGCGGCGGGGGGCAGGTATTCGTTGACAACGAGGTGCACGGCGCCTGGACGGCGGAGGCGGTGCCCGGCCTGGCGACGCTCAATGTCGGACTGCAGGACTCGATCAACGCCATCTCCTGCCCCTCGGCTGGCAACTGCGGCGCCGGCGGGGCTTACGTGGCGGCCGACGGCGCTATGGACTCCTTCGTAGTCAACGAGACCCACGGCACCTGGGGCACGGCGACCGAGGTAAAGACGAAGATCCCCGGCTTCAACGCCGACGACGGTGACTGGATCACCGCGATGTCGTGCCCGTCGGCGGGTAACTGCACCGCTGGCGGCGAACAGAACGTCGAGCAGGACGCCATCAACAGTTCGGTGTACGTCCTCAGCGAGGTGCACGGCACCTGGGGCAAGGCGATTCTCGTGAACGGAATGAGCAAGCTCAACCAGGGCGACTACGCCACGATCAGCCAGGTCTCCTGTTCCTCGGCCGGGAACTGCGGAATCGCTGGCTACTACAACGCCGGCCCCAACGAGGATCTCATCTACACCCAGCCATACGTCGCTGACCAGGTCAAAGGCACCTGGTCCAAGGCCATCGAGGTTCCCGGCATCAAGACGGTCCCCGAGAGCCAGGGCCAGAATGCCGATACCACCACGATCTCCTGCCCCGCCCCCAACCGCTGCGGCGCCGGCGGCGGCAACGGCACAGCCTTCGTAGTAACCCAGCTCTAACCAGCCCCGGAGAGACGTAGGCGCGGACATCCTGGCAGGCTCCGACGTGTCGGAACCAATCCGCATTCTCGGGGGGCTCGCGCACGGCGCCAGCCCGACCAGGGTGTGCGGTCGGCGGGTTGGCTTGGTGGGGTCAGTGCGGTGCCGTTACCAGGCCGGCCTCGTAGGCGGTGATGACGAGTTGTACCCGGTCCCTGGCGCCCAGCTTGGCCAGCAGCCGGGCTACGTGGGTCTTGGTGGTGCCCGCGGTGATGTACAGGGCGGCGGCGATCTCGGCGTTGGACATGCCGAGGCCCACCAGCTTGAGGACCTCGCGTTCGCGGTCGGTGATCTCGGTGAGCTGCCGGGGCTTGGGGTCTGGACGGGGCTGGCCAGCGAACTGCGCGATCAGGCGGCGGGTGACGCCGGGGGCGATGATGGCGTCGCCGGCCGCGACGACGCGGATCGCGGTCAGGATGTCTTCCGATCTACAAGGTGATTTTCGACGCGCGGCGTAAGATTTACCAGGCGCTGATCGCTAACGCATTCCTGAAAGAGCCAGGCTTGCAGTAGCGATGAGTGACCTGGACAGACTAGACCGGTTCCTGTGGGCCGACCCTAGCGATGTCGGCTGTGACGAGGCGATGGCCGTCTTGCACGTCTACGTCGACCTTGTGGCCGCCGACGGGGAGGAGGCGGCGGCCTGGCGCTACCCGGGGTGGCCGCTCACCTGCTGGCCTGCGGCCCGTGCGGCGAGGACTTCGCCGGCCTTCTCCTGGCGGCCACCGATGGCTAGCACGGCCCATAATCCGGAAGGCACGTCAATGTGGAAGGTACGGTGACCAGCCGCCAGGTCCTGGCGTTCGACCTGTACGGGACGCTGGTTGATCCGATCGACATCTCCCGCGAGCTCGGTCAGGTTCTCGGCGACTCCGACGGGCGTGAGGCGGCCCGGCTATGGCGGCTGAAGCAGCTGGAATACTCGTTCCGGCTCACGGCGATGGGTCACTATGAGGACTTCCGGTGGGTGACGTCACGGGCGCTGGACTTCACGCTCGCCTGTCTCGGGGCCCGGCTGCCGGACGGGCAGTCCGAGCGGCTCGTCCAGCTCTACGACCACCTGCGGCCGTTCCCGGACGCCATCCCGGCCCTGCGTGAGCTCGCCAGCAGGGGATATGAGCTGGCGGTGCTCTCTAACGGCAGCCCTGCCATGATCAAGAACTGCCTTGATAGCAGTGGCCTGGGGGAATTCTTCGGCCCGCGGGTCAGCGTCGATGAGGTCCGCGTGTTCAAGCCGTCACCCGTGGTGTACCGGCACACGGCCACCCGGCTATCCCGGCCGATCGACCAGATCCGGCTCGTCACCTGCAACGCGTTCGACAGCGTGGGGGCCAGCGCGGCCGGGATGCGCACGGCCTGGGTGAACCGCTCCGGCGCCGCGTTCGACACGATCGGCCAGCAACCAGACCTCACCGTCCCAGCCCTCGACCGCCTGCCCGCCGCACTCGCGCGCTAACGTCCCCGGCGGCGGCGGTGCCCTACCGGGGCCAGCCCGGCAGACATCCGGGGTAAGACCCGCGCGCCGCCGCACTGACCGGCGCCACCCGCGGCAGCCGCGAGTTCGTCCAGCCGCTGCTCACCCGCGCGGGCCTGCCCGCCGACCTGGCTGGCGCGCTGGACGACCCGCAGTGGGACGAGGAGACCCGCGCGGAAGGCGACGAGGGGCTGGCGCTGACCGGCAAGGACGTCGGCACGCCGATCATCCACTTTGACCGCCGCAGGACACCGCCTTCTTCGACCCGGTCATCAGCCGTCTCCCGGCACCCGAAGACGCCTGGAGGCTGTCGGACTACGTGACCGGCCTGGCCGGATTCCCCGGCTTCGCCGAGCTCAAGCGCAGCCTGCGTGAGCGCCCCCAGCTGCGCAGCTTCGGCGTGGACCCCGGTTCGGCCGGGACAAAAGAGGACTGGCACGCCGGGCACCGCGCCACGACTTCGTAGCAGCACCCCGCGCCGCTGGTTCTGCGTGAGTATCTGGCGCAGATCCGGGAGACCATCAGCCTGACCGGCGGCCTGGCGCCCGCGGACCTGACCCCCGGGATGCGCGACGACCTCGTCTGCGTCTACCGCCGCTGGCTGGCGCAAGGATAACCCTATGCAAATGAGCCGCCGATCAGTCAGCTAGCTGACGGCGATGCCCGCCGCGCTAGCGGACGAGGGCAGCGCGAACGGGGAGCTGGAAAGCTCGGTCAGGCTGCCGCCGTTGACGGCGAAGGCACCCACGACCTTGCCCTCGCTCTCGTCGACGTACAGGAAGTGCCCGCCCGGGGTGAGCCCGGCGTCCACCGCGCCCAGACCGCCGGTGCCCCGGATCGTGGTGCTGCCCAGCAGCGTCAGCGTGCCGCCCGCCGCGATCGAGTACCGGGAGATGGTGCCCGACGCGGTGTTGACCGTGAACAGGAACCGGCCGTCGGGGCTGATCTGGACCCAGCACGGGGCGGTCTGCTGGTTCGCGAACGGCGAGGACCCGATCGAGCTGAGCACGCCGCCAGAGGAGTCGTTGAAGGCGGACACCGTCCCGGTGCCGGCCCCGACGTTGTGGGCGTTGGAGACGAACAGCTGGCTGGGGTTCGTGGGCCGGAACTCGCTCCCGAACGGCCCCAGGCCCTGCGCCCGCCGGGAACGGTGATCCCTGCGCCTCGGTCAGCCGCCCGCTGAAGCTCACGGTGAAGCTCGAGATCTGCGAGGTCCCCACGAGGGTCCCGACGAGCTTGGTGCCGGTGCGGTTGAACAGCACATCACCGGGCTGGGAGTTGCTGGCCAGGGGGACTGTCGACCCCAGGACCGGGAACAGGTGCCCGCTGCGGGTCAGGCGGAACCCGGTGAAGTTGGTACTGGCGGTGCCCGCGTTGGCGACGTAGACCAGGCTGCTGTGCACGGCGATGCTGACCGGCGTGCTCCCGCCCGAGAAGGTGACCCCGTGCCGGACCAGCCGCAGCGAGCCGTCCTGCCGGATCCGCAGGACCGAGATCTGGTTGCTGCCGGCGTCGGTGGCGAGCAGGAAGCGGCCGCCGGGCGCGATCTGAATGGAGCCCTGAGAGGCGAGCCCGGCATCGGTCCCGGCCCCGCCGGCCCGGAACGGAGAGCCGGGCTCGGGCGTCAGCGTCCCGTTGGCGTGCCGGTCGAACCCGGCGATCGTGTTAACCCCGACAGTGTTGTCGTTGACGTACACATGCCCGATCACCGGCGAACCATTCCCAGGGTGGCCGTGCGCCGTCGCCGCGAACGCCGTGGCCGGCGCGGCCATCGCCGCCGCCGCGCCAGCAGCCAGGCCCAGCGCTACCGCGCCCCGCCTGCTCCGCCGCCCGTGACGCACGCCAGCAGTCGGCACCGCCTTGGCCAGGCCCGGGTCGAGGCGGCCCGACGATTGCGCCCGTGACCGAGGTAAGACCCAGCCGTCGCCGGCCGCTAACCGCTATGCGCCCGAGTCGTGCGCGCGGTCCGCTGCCTGGGCCAGCACGCCGGCCGCGCCGCGATCACGGGACGCGGAACACTCGCAGGCACACGCGCTAAGGAGCCGGATTTCATGACCGTCAGACTCGGGATTCTCGCCCTGCTTGAGGCCAAGGCCGGAGCGGGCGACAAGCTCGCCGCGTTCCTGGAGGCCGGCCGCGAGATCGCGGTTGCCGAGGAGGGCACCGTTACCTGGTACGCATTCAAGATCAGCGACACCACCTACGGCATCCTCGACACCTTCGAGACCGAGGACGCCCGGAACGCCCACCTCAACGGCCAGGTACCGGTTGCCCTCGGCCAGGTCGCCGGCGAGCTGCTCGCCAGCGACCCCGACATCAAGCTCATCGACGTCCTGGCCGTCAAGTAACGGTCGCGCCACGCGAAGATGCCTGAGTCAGCCCGCGGCCTCGCCGCATGAGGTCGGAGAACTCACGAAAACAATGACGTGGCCCGAGTGCGGTAAGACAGTCCGCGCGCCGCGCCGCTCATCGATCAGAGTCTGCGGATCACCGCGGATCAAGTCTCTCCCTAAAGGAGCACGGACATGCGGAAACGCACGGGCCTGGTCGCGAGCGGCGCCATGCTGGCGGCCACCGTCGGCTTGTTCGGCACGGCGGCCTCGGCCAGCGCGAGCACGACCAGCGCGAGCACGACCAGCGCGAGCACCGCCTCCCCGGTGGTCGGCTACACCTACCTCGACGGCAATACCGCCGTTTCCAACACCATTGACGCCTTCGCCCGGCACGCCGACGGCTCGGTCAGCCCGGTCGGGAGCGGGACGTTCGCCGCCGGCGGCGCCGGCAGCGGTGCGGGGCTGGCGTCGCAGGGCGCCATCCAGGTCACCCGGGACCACCGGTTCCTGCTGGCCGTCGACGCGGGCAGCAACCAGATCTCGGTCCTGCGCATCACCGCGGGCGGCGTGCCGGTGCCGGTCGGCCAGCCGGTGTCCTCCGGCGGGAACGACCCGGTCAGCGTTGCGGTCTCCCCGACCGGCCTGGTCTACGTGGCCAACGCCGGCGCGACCGACAGCAACTACACCGGCTTCCGCCTGGGCTTCGACGGCAGCCTGACCCCGATCCCGGGCTCGACGCTCGCCGTCCCGAACGGCTCGGGCCTGGGCGACGTGTTCTTCAACGCCTTCGGCACCCAGCTCGTCGGGACCCGCACGACCACCTCTGAGATCGACAGCTTCGACGTGCTGCCCGGCGGCCACCTGCTCCCGGCCCCTGGCTCGCCGTTCACCGGGCAGGGCCTCGGCCAGCTCGGCGCTGAGTTCTCGCCCGCCAACCTGAACCGGCTGTACGTCAGCGACGCCCACAACGGCGCGGGCCTCGGCGACGTCTCCGCCTACAACGACAACTTCCTCGGCCAGCTCAGCTCGATCGGCAACTCCCCGTTCGCCGACAACCAGACCGCCCCGTGCTGGGTGGAGATCAGCCACGACGGCAGGTTCCTGTTCACCGTCAACACCGGGTCGGGCAGCATCTCCAGCTACGCCATCAACCCCGACGGCTCGCTGACCCTGCTGGGCGGCACGACCATCAAGGGCGGCGGCGCTGACATCGACGCCCGCCTGACGCCGAACGGCCAGCAGCTGCTGGTCGACGGCAGCGGCAACCACATCCTGTCCGTGTTCGACGTGAACGGCGGCCAGCTGACTGAGGTGCCCACCTCGCCGACGCCGCTGCCCGCGGGCGGCGCCCCGTCCGGGATCGTGAACATCTAGCGTAAACATCCAGGGAGCGATCCCCCGGCGAAATCCCGCTGCCCCTGGCCCCGCCTCACCCGGCGGGCCAGGGGCAGCAGCGTCCGCTGGCGTGCGCCGACCCGGTAAGAACGAATCTACGGCCGACGCATACCAGACATGGAAACTCAATCGCGTCCGGTCGGCCGGCGGTCAGCTGAATGAACCGAGCTGAAGTCGCCGCTACTCCATCTTCTGCCGCACCCGCCAGCCGTGCCCCCGATAATCGCTGGGCAGTCCTGGCCCTGGTCGGCGTGGCCCAGCTGATGATCGTGCTAGACGTGACAATCGTGAATATCGCTCTGCCGTCCGCGCAGGTGGCCCTGCACTTCTCGACCGACGACCGGCAGTGGATCATCACTGCTTACGCGCTGACCTTCGGAAGCCTGCTGCTTCTCGGCGGCAAGCTAGGTGACCTGCTGGGGCGCAAGTGGACGTTCATGGCCGGGCTCCTCGGGTTCGCTGGCGCGTCGGCCCTCGGCGGGCTCGCGCCCTCGCTCGGGGTGCTGATCGCAGCCCGGGCGCTGCAGGGAGCATTCGGGGCGCTGCTCGCCCCCTCGGCGCTGTCACTGCTGACCGTCAGCTTCCACAACTCCCCGGACCGCCCCAAGGCATTCGGCATCTTCAGCGCGATCGCCGCCAGCGGAACCTCAGTCGGGCTTCTCCTCGGCGGCGTGCTGACGCAGACCCTGTCCTGGCGCTGGTGCCTGTACGTGAACCTGATCTTCGCCATTCCCGCTGCCATCGCCGCATGGCGCCTGATCGGCGGGGGCGGGGGCCAGCGCCCGCGCCCGCGGATCGACTTCGCGGGAGTTGCCGCCGTTTCGGGCGGTTTCTTCTGCCTGGTCTACGGCTTCTCCAACGCCGAGATCCACTCCTGGTCGGCCGGCCTGACCATCGCCCTCTTCGCGGCCGGCGCCGTTCTGCTGGCCTCGTTCGTCCTGGTCGAGCGCCGGACCACGCATCCGCTGCTGCCGCTGCGCATCGTGACCGACCGTTCGCGGGGCGGCGCCTACGCCTCCATCGCCATCGGCGGCGCCGCGCTATTCTCCGTCTTCTTGTTCATGACCTACTACATGCAGCAAATCCTGTATTTCTCCCCGGTCAAGACTGGCCTGGGGTTCCTCCCGCTCACCGGTGCCATCATCATCGTCGCGCCCCTGGTCCAGACCAAGATCTTGCCCCGCCTCGGCCCGCGGCGGGTGATCACGTTCGGCATGACCCTGGGCGTCATCGCGATGATCATCTTCACCCGGCTGACACCCGGCGGAAGCTACGCCGCCCACGTGCTGCCCGGGCTCATCCTCGCTGGTGCCGGAACGGCGTGCGTGGTCTCGGCCTCGTTCGCTACCGGCACCCTCGGCGTCCGGCCCACCGACGCCGGCGTAGCGGCGGCCGTGATCAACACCTCGCAGCAGATCGGCGGCTCGATCGGCACCGCCCTGCTGAGCGCCATCTTCGCCGGCTCCCTGGCCGGATACCTGGCCAGCCACCCCGGCGCAGCCCACCCGACCGCCGTCGCGACCGTGCACGCGTACACCGTCGGCTTCACCGCCGGCGCAGTGATCTTCGCCATCGGCCTCCTTCTCGCCCTGGTCCTGCTCCCCTCGCAGCGCGCCATCCGAGCCCGGATGGCAGCCGCCGGCGCATCCAGTGAATCGAATGAATCCCGCGAGTCCCCTGGCGCGGGCCCGGCGCAGGAGAGCCTCCAGCCAACCGGAAGCGGGAGCAGCTGTTCCTAGCGACCGCCGAGCTCCCGAGCGTCCCGCCTCCCGGCCGTCACGGGCTCCCGCGTCCGCAGCGGCGGCCGGCTGCACTCAAACGGGCGGCGGCCTGGAGGCGGGCAAGGACGGGTCGCTGATCTGCCGCTTGAGGGGGCGGCCAGCTCCCACTCGGCCTCTGCCCTGGCAAGCTAGCCCTGGCCGGGGCGGCGGGGCCGGATTCGCGCGGCCGCTGGCGGGCGGCTCCCTTCCGGGCGATCTCCAGCAGGCCGTCCGCCGCGCCGACCGGTTGCGGGAGGGCTTGGTCGGCCAACGCGCTGAGCGCCACGGCGGCGGGGCGGACCGCCAGAGGACCGTCGCCCTGCTCTCATGCCTGCGCCGCGCGGATCGCCGCCTCGGCTCGGACGGCTACCAGCCAGGGGAGCGCAAGCTGGTGTGGCACCTGATGTCCGGGACGACCGGCTGTGGGTCCGTGACAGCGCGGTCGAGCCCGGGTGTGGTCGTAGCTGACACCCTGTACTGCTAGGTGTTTAGGAGAAGTGGGTAGCTGGCCGGGCGAGCATCTGCCCGTCGAGCACTATGTCGACCTTCTCGTTGTAGAAGGCGACGAGACCGGCGATAGGCAGCAGCTGCCGGGTCGGGAAGTCGTAGCTCCAGGCGATGTCGGGGCGGGTCTCGCCGTTAACGCGGGCGGTCCAGTAACCGCTGGTGGTTCCCTTGTACGGGCAGCCGGTGACGGTGTCGGTCGGGGTGAGGTGCGTGAAGTCCACCTCGGTGCGGTTGAGGTAGTAGCGGGTCGGGAGCCCGGTCTCGAATACCAGAACCGGGGACGCGGACTCGGCCAGGAGGGTGCCGCCGAGTTCGACGCGCACGTGCCGGGCGGAGCGGAGGGAGTCGACGCGCGTGTAGGGGTCCCTGGGGTGGACAAGGACCTGCTCGTCCTCTTCGTACCAGGCATCTACGGCATCCCATTCGAAGCGCGCCCGGCCGGCCAGCCCGAAGCTGGCGTCGTCGCCGTAGACGCGCAGCGCCGCCGGCCGGGCACGTCCACTATGGCAGGGTCGGCGGCGGCCCGATCACTAGCGATGAGGACCGTGTCAAGCCCTGCGCTATGAGCATCCTCTGTTTCTCCAGCACCCGCGGGCGGTATCGCGGCCACCTTCAACGCCCCGCCCGACGGCGGTCTGGCCGTGCTCGGACCGCGCCCGGGCTGCGACCCGCAGCAGTCGCAGCCCGGAGGTGTGGCCTTCCTCGTAGCCGGCTGGGAAATGGCTGTCGTAGTCGACCTCGGAGCTAATTAGCCGCAAGGAGATGAACCGCCAGACAACGGTGTAGTCGCGCTGGGCGGCGACCATTCGGACCCACTTGCTGGTGATCCAGGCGAACGGGCATACCGGGTCGAAGTAGAAGTGGGCGTCTGCGCGGGTCATAGCGGTCTCTGCCATCGTGGTTTACGCCGGCTCTGGCGCGTGCTCGCGCAGGTAGCGGACGAGACCGAGCACGTCGTCGGGGACGAGCCGGCCGATGGCACCGCTGGAGTACACGCTGACCACGACCTTGCCCGCGGGGTCGAGCACGAAGCCGGTGGACTGGAGGTAGACAGGCTCGAGGTTGACGAAGGCGCCAGTCAGGTCGCTGACGGCGGCCGCGTCAGCGCCGAAACCCAGGGGGAAAGTCAGGCCGTGCCTGGCGGCCAGTTCGGCCGTGTCGGTCTCGCTGTCGACTGACAGGGCGACGACGCGGACGCCGGTATCGGCTAGCGCGTCGCTGGCGCGCTGGAATGCTCTCAGCTGGGCGTTGCAGTACGGGCACCACGAGCCGCGGTAGAACAGCACCGCCGCGAATCCGCCGGCGAGCGCGTCCGGGACGGTGACAGTCTGCCCGCCAAGGACGTTGAGCGTCAGGTGGGGGAATGAGTCACCGGGGCCGAGCAGGGGCATGGCGATTCTCCTTCAGTCGCTGGTGACGGTCCCGGCCGGGCCCGTCACCTGTATGTGCGTCGCGCCGCCCGGCGGTCTTACCTGGGCGCGTCAGCCGGACGCCGCAGCGTGGTAAGACATCGCTCTTGCGCGCCGCTAACAGCGTGAAGTGATTCATGTGCAGTGGTGACGGTTCATCCCTCCGCTGCTGGCGCAGGGACCAACCCCCTCGACTAACAAGGGAGGCCGGGGTGACAACTCAGTTCGCTGGCAGGACGGCGCTGGTGACGGGTGCGGGACGCGGTATCGGGCAGGCCGTCGCCCTGGAACTGGCCGCAGCCGGAGCAACCGTCATGCTGATCGCCCGGTCGGCCAGCGAGCTCGCGGAGACTCGGGCTGTGGCCCTGGCCCGGGGTGCGCTGACCGGCCAGATCCACGTCATTGCCGCTGATCTCGGTGACCCCGAGCAGCGTGCCGCCGCCACCGCCGAGGTGGTAGGGACCGTCCAGGTCGACATCCTGGTCAACAACGCCGCCACGGTCGAGCCCCTCGGCCCGACCGCCGCCATCTCGGCCGCCGAGTTGCGGCACGCCTTCGAGGTCAACGTCATCGCGCCGATCGCCCTGACCGCCGCCGTGCTGCCGGGCATGCTAGACGCCGGCTGGGGCCGCATTGTCAACGTCTCCAGCGCCATCGTCGCCAGTCCCGGCAGCATGGTCAGGGGCAATGCCTATGCCGCGACTAAGGCCGCGCTGGAAGCGCACACGGTCAACCTGGCCGCCGAGGTCGCCGGCACGGGGGTCACGGTCAACGCCTACCGGCCCGGCGGGGTCGACACCGCCATGCAGGCCTGGATCCGCGGCCAGGATCCCGAGCGCATCGGGACTGCCCTGCATGAGCGGTTCACCCGCAGCTTCGCCGACGGCACGCTGATCACAGCCGAGCATTCGGCATCGGTCCTGACCGGCCACCTGGCCGGGGACGACAACGGGGTCATCTGGGACGTCAGCAGCAGGCCCGTCATCCGGGCGTTATCAGGTCGCAGCGGAATACCCGCCTGAGCGCGACGCGGCAGCCCGTCGTCGGCAGCTCAGCCTCAGGGTATCTCGGTGACTGCGGCCAGCAGGCCGCGGAAGTCCTCGCCGCACGGGCCGCAGGCAGCCAGGTGGGCCGCCACACCGGGGTAGCGGCCGGCCGGGTCGGCGCCCGCGGCCAGCAGGTCAACGTAGACGTGCAGGATGCCCATAGCCTGCGCGCACCCGACGTCCGCGGGATCGGTGTCGAGGAAGCGCTCGAGCGCGGTCCAGTCGGTCATCGCGATCCCAGCTTTCCTTCTTCCAGGTAACCGTTGGCGATCAGGAACGCGCGGATCTTACGCCGGGCGTCGAAGATCGCCTTATAGATAGCGTTCCGGGTCATCCCAGTCTGGATCACCACGGCGTCCAGGGGGATGCCGTTGAGCACGACCGCGACGAACAGCCGCCGCTGGCGGGCGGTGAGCTCCTGGTCCACCGCGCGGCGGATGGCGGTGATCATCTCGCCGTGCGCGGCGTGCTCGCCGGGGTCGGTCCCCAACCGGTCCGGCAGCCGATCCCAGTCCTCGGCATCGAGGCTGCTGGCCGGGTGGCGGCGCCAGTAGTGACGGCCGAGCTTGGCGGACACCTCGAGCACCGCGAACCGGTAGGCCCAGGTGGTGAACCGGCTCTCGCCGCGGAAGCTATCCAGCTTGGCGATGATCGCGAGCATGGCGTCGGCCGCGGCCTGGTGGGCCAGGTCATCCAGCTCCGGCCCGGTGATCCCGGAGGACGCCTCGCGGCGGCGAAGCTCGCCGGCGGCGACCCGGACCAGCAGTTCGTGCAGCCGCGCCAGGCCCGCCTCGCGCGCGGGCCCCGTGCTGGTGAGCGCGCTGATCCAGTCCGCTGACGCCGCGTCCAGCGGCGGCGCCAGCTCCTTTGGTCCCTCCACCATTCCAGGCTAAGCGACCACGATGGCGCTGAGAAAGCCGACCCGGACAACAGACGCCGGCCCGGCAGTAGCCGCGCAGCAAAGGTCGGGTACGAACTGCCAGGGTCCCTGGGGGTACATCGGCTGGCGGTCAACACACAGCAGTCGCGGGCGCGGCTGTTGAGGCCTTCCTGGCGCCAGATCCCCCGTGAGGATCCTGGTTAACCGGTTGCGGGCTGGCGATGAGGCCGCATTCGTCGTGCTGGCGGAAAGATACCAGGCCGCGATGCTGTCCACGGCGCTGATCTATGTGCGGAGCAGAGCGGTGGCGGAGGAAGTCGTACAGGGCCGGCCGCGGCAGGGTCAGCGGCCCGGCCGGTTCTACGCCAGGCGGCGTCGCCCAGCCACGGCCAAGATCATGAAAGAAGGCTAAAAGCCCAGGTCAGGACGGGTGCGCCGCCAGGGACTTGAACCCCGAACCCGCGGATTAAGAGTCCGCTGCTCTGCCAATTGAGCTAGCGGCGCAAGAACCTCAGTGATGTTATCAGCGACGGTAGCCTGCGCGCGAACTAGCGGGCCAGTCCCGCCGCCTTGACCAGAGCCACCCACCCGCCGATCAGCCGGCCGCCCCTCGCGGTCACTCGCCGAGGAACCGGCCGAACGCCGCTGCCGCCCTGGATGGCCGCCCGGTCCTCGCCTCCGAGCGATCGGCCCAGGTCATCGACCGAAGCCCGGCGTTGATGCCCAGCCACCTAAGCGGCTCGGGCTCCCACCGGGGTGAGCGGTGACCGACCCACGGGAGCCGGGTGAGCTTGCTGTCGTTGCCGGTGATCAGGTCGGCGAGCGTCCGGCCAGCCAGGTTCGTCGTCGACAGCCCGTCGCCGACGTAACCCCCGGCCCAGCCGACGCCGGTGTGCTGGTCGAGCCCGACCGAGGCGCACCAGTCTCTGGCGATCCCGATCGGGCCGCCCCATGCGTGCGTGACCGTGACGTCGCGCAGGACAGGGAACAACTCGATCAGCGTGGCCCGCAGCGCGGCGAAGACGTCGGGCTCGCGGTCGAAGGACGGCCGCACGGCCGAGCCGAAATGGTAGGGCGCGCCCCGGCCGCCGAAGACCAGCCGCCCGTCGGCGGTTCGCTGCCCGTAGATGATCAGGTGCCGCAAGTCGCTGAACGTCGGCCGCAGGTCGAGCCCGATCTCGCCCCAGACCTGCTCGGGCAACGGCGCGGTGGCGATCACCAGGGAATAGACGGGGACGATGGCGCGGTGCTGGCCCGGCAATCCTGGCGTGTACCCCTCGGTCGCCCTGATCACGTACCTGGCCCGTACCGTTCCCCCAGGGGTGACCAGCTTGCCTGGCTCGAGCGCCGTGACCGGCGTCTTCTCCAGAACCAGCACGTCCCGCTGGTCCAGCAGCTCCGCCAGGCCCCTGGCCAGCCGGGCCGGGTGGATCGCGGCGCAGTGCGGCGTGTAGACCCCGCCGAGCACGTCGGACGCGCCGCCGATGTCCCGCGCCTGCTCGGCCGACAGCAACCGGACGTCGGTCTCGTCGAAGCCGTAGAGCCTCGCCTCGCTCACCTCATCGCGGGCCCGCTCAAGCTGGCCCGGCGAGCGGGCGAACTGCACGGTTCCGCCCTTGGCCCAGTGGCAGTTGATGCCCTCGGCGATGGCGACGCTGCCTACCTCGTTGACCGTGTGCTGCATGGCCCGGTACATGGCGATGGCGGCCTCCCGGCCCGCCAGCCGGTCCAGCTTGCCGAGCGAAGTCGGGAACAGCGCCGAGCACCAGCCGCCGTTCCGCCCCGACGCGCCGTAACCAGCGATCTCGCGCTCGCAGAGCGCGATCGTGAGGCCAGGGTCGGCCTGGCTCAGGTAGTAGGCGGTCCATAGGCCGGTGAGCCCGGCTCCGGCGATCGCGACGTCGACCTCTATGTCTTCGGCCAGCGCCGGTCGCGGTGCCAGCGGTCCAGGAACCGTGTCGTGCCAGAAGGACAATCGCCGATAATCGCTGGCATCACTCATCTATCTACCGTCCCACGTGCGTGACCGGGTCGCCGGGCCAGGCATGCTGGTGTCATGTGCGCCGATCACCAGGCTCTGGCTGCCCCACCGGCCCCGAGAAATTTGCATAATATTTATGAAGTTTGCGTGGTATGCCTCGGTAACATCTGCCGGTCTCCGATGGCGGAAGCCCTGATCAAGGCCGAACTGGCTCGCGCCGGGCTCGACGGGCAGGTCAGCGTGCAGAGCGCGGGCACCGGGGACTGGCATCTGGGCGAGCGGATGGACCGCCGGGCGCAAGCCGAGTTGGCCAGGCACGGCTACGACGGGTCGGCCCACCGGGCCCGGCAGATCGGCCCTGACTGGCTCGACAAGTTCGACCTGCTGGTCGCGACCGACCGGAGCAACTTCCGCGCGCTGCGGGTGCTGGCCGCGGGCAGGCCAGGGCTCGATGACCGGATCCGGTTGCTGCGCTCCTTCGACCCGGCCGCGCCGAACGGGGCCGATGTCCCCGACCCGTACGACGGCGGCCCTGAGGACTTCGCCGAGGTTTTCGAGATGGTCAAGGCGGCGGCGCGCGGGCTGGTCGCGCAGCTCGCGGCGATGCTCGGCGACCCCGCGGGTGGCTGACGACTGGCGGGACCGGCTCGGCTCCGCGATCGGGGTGCCGGTGCGCGATGCGCGCCCGATCGGCGGGGGGCACGGCGCCAGGCACTACCGGGCCAGCCTCGCCGACGGACGCGAGCTCTTCGTCAAGTCGGTGCCGGCCGGCGCCGCTGAGGTCGTCGGCGGGGCTCTCGAGGCCGAGGGTCGCGGGCTGGCCTGGCTTGGTGATGCTGGTGCCGTCCCTGTCCCCGAGGTCTTTTTTTGCAGCAAAGAGCTCGTGGCGCTCTCGTGGGTTCCGCAGGCCGGTGCCGACCGGGGCGCGGCCGAGCGGTTCGGCCGTGACCTGGCCCGGTTGCACGCGAGCGGCGCTGAGTCGTTCGGGGCGCCCTGGCCAGGGTTCATCGCGAGCCTGCCGCTGCCCAATGCGCAGGCGAGCTCATGGCCGGACTGGTATGCGGCCAGCCGGCTGCTGCCTTACGGCCGGATTGCGCGGGATGCGGGCTGGCTCAGCCGGGCCGACGTCGCGCTGATCGAGTCGGTGGCTGAGCGGATTGCCGACCTGGCCGGTCCGCCGGAACCGCCGAGCCGGCTCCACGGCGACTGCTGGTCAGGCAACGTGCTCTGGTCTGGCGGCCGGGGCTGGCTCATCGACCCGGCCGCGCACGGCGGGCACAGGGAGACCGACCTGGCCATGCTCGCCTTGTTTGGCGCCCCGTACCTCGATCGGCTCCTGGCGGCTTACCAGGAGGTCGCGCCGCTGGCGCCCGGCTGGCAGGCGCGGGTGCCGTTGCACCAGTTGCACCCCTTGCTGGTGCACGTCTGCCTGTTCGGCGCCGGATACCGGGACGGGGCGATCGCCGCCGCCCGAGCCGCGCTGGCCGGCTAGCCGGACTCGGGCAGGTCGGGGGCGTGGCGAGCTTCGGGGGCCAGGGGGAGGGCGAAGCCGAAGGTCGCGCCGTCGCCGGGGCGGCTGTCGACCCAGACCTGGCCGTGGTGGGCGCTGATCATGGCGGTCACGATCGCGAGGCCGAGGCCGGTGCCGCCGGCGGTCCTGCTCCTGGCCCGGTCGGTGCGGTAGAACCGCTCGAAGACGTGCTCGGCTTGCTCAGGGGTGAGTCCGGGACCGTGATCGGTTACCTCAAGGATCACCGCTGGCTCTCCGGCGACCGGGGCATGGCCGTTGGACAAAGTATCGACCCGGATCGTGATGTCGATCGGAGTGCCGTCGGGAGTATGCGTCATCGCGTTGCTCATCAGGTTGCCGACGACCTGGCGCAGGCCGACCTCGTCGCCGATGACCAGGGCGGCTTCGGGGGAGCCGACGGTCAGGTTGATGGTCCGCGTCGGGGCGATTATGCGCGCGTCGTGCAGTGCGTCAGCCCCGATCGCGAGCAGGTCGACGGTGCGGACGTCAAGTGGGCGCTGCTGGTCGAGCCGGGCGAGCAGCAGCATGTCATCGACGAGCACTCCCATCCGCTTGGCTTCCTGCTCGACTCTTTGGATGAGATGGTCAAGGTCAGACCTGGTCAGCTGGCCTTCAGGCTTCGGCTGGCCTGGCCGCTCGGCGCCGCCGCGCTGGCGGTAGTACTCGGCGTAGCCCCTGATGGCGGTGAGCGGCGTGCGCAGTTCGTGGCTGGCGTCGGCGACGAATCGCCGCATCCGGTCCTCCGACTGGCTCGCGGTGAAGGCCGAGTACCTCGCGGCCTCCTCCGAGCGCCTCGCCGCGGCTTCGGACGCCGCCCTGGCCCGGAAGGACGACTCGATGCGCGCCAGCATCACGTTCAGGGCCCGGCCCAGCCGGCCGACTTCGGTGCGAGGGTCGTTCTCAGGTATCCGGCGGCTCAGGTCGCCGGCCGCGATCGCCTGGGCCGTCCGCTCGATGTCGGTCAGCGATCGCATGCTGGCGCTGATCACGGCGATCGCGAGCACCCCGAGCACCAGGAGCAGGATGCAGCTGATGATCACGTCGACCAGGGTCAGCTCGCCGATGGTCTGGTAGATGTTGGTGACGTTCATCCCGATGATGACCGTGCCGCTGACGTTCCGGCCGGCTCCGTTGGCGAACGTCTCGACTCCGCTGACCACTCGCCAGCGGGAGCCGTTCGACCCGCCGACCGTCACCGGGTTGTTGCCCTGGTTCAGCCAGCCGGCTCCCCGCCTGACTGTGGGCCCAGGCGCGGCGGTTACGGTCGGAACCCCGTTGTGGATGCCGGTCAGCTGGCCGGTCGTCTGCTCGACCGACCCGGACTTCGGCAGCCACTGGATCGAGTAGGCCGCAGCTTGCCGGCCCTGGCCGCTCAGGTAGCTTCCGACCTGGAAGCCGATGTAGTTGGTGCGCTGGTCCACCCAGGTCGTCAGCGTCTGATCGGCCTGGTTCAGCAGGTACTGGCGCAGGAAGAAGATGCCGGTCACGCTGATCAGCGCCACCGCCGCCGTCACCAGCACCAGGACGATGGCGGTCAGCTTGACCCTGAGCGGCGTCCGGCCAGGCAGGTGCGCTAGTCGCTGCCAGAGGGATTCAGGGGCCGGTGGCTGAGCCATGCGAACGTGTGATCCGGTTAAGACGTCGGCAAACGCATGACGTAGCCGACACCGCGCAGCGTGTGCAGCAAGTGCGGCTCGGTGGCGTCGATCTTGCGGCGGAGCACGGACACGTACGACTCGACGATCCCGGTGTCGCCACGGAAGTCGTAATCCCAGACGTGATCGAGGATCTGCATCTTGGAAAGGACCCGGCCCGAGTTGCGCATGAAGTACCTGAGCAGCTTGAACTCGGTGGGGGACAGCTGCACCTGGCTGCCTGCCCGCCAGACCTCGTGGCTGTCCTCGTCCAGTTCGAGGTCGGCGAACGAGAGCCGGGGCGACGGCTCGATCGTGCCGCCGCGGGTGCGGCGCAGTACCGCCTCGATCCTGGCGATGACCTCTTCGAGGCTGAACGGCTTCGTCACGTAGTCGTCGCCGCCGAGCGTCAGCCCGCGCACCTTGTCCTCGGTAGAGTCACGGGCGGTCAGGAACAGCACCGGCGTGCGAGTGCCGCCGCCCCGCAGGCGGTGCAGCACCTCGAAGCCGTCCATGTCGGGCAGCATGACGTCGAGCACGATGAGGTCGGGCCGATGCCGCTGCGCGGCTTGCACCGCCTCGGTCCCGGCCGCGGCGGTCACGACCTCGAAGCCGGCGTACCGCAGGCTCGCCGCGAGCAGTTCGAGAATGTTCGGCTCATCCTCGACGACCAGCAGCTTCGCGGTCAGCTGCGCGCGCTCAGTAGCCACGGTGCTCATC
>DATKFV010000092.1:0-9073 GCA_035511035.1 Streptosporangiaceae bacterium | reverse complement strand
GAGATTCCAACGTCTCGGTAGTTCGGCCGGGTGATCACGCGGCGATCCTCCCTGATCATGGTCCGGGCCGGATCACGGAAGTACGCGCGGCCGGCGGCCCGGGCGGGCGACGGCCGCGGCGCGAGTGCCGGCGCGGCGGCGCGAGTGGTTGGCGGCGCGAGTGCCGGCGCGGCGGCGCGAGTGGTTGGCAGCGCGAGTGGCGGGGACTAGAGAGTGACGCCGACGAGGGTGGGCTCGGTGGTGAGGGTGACGCCGAAGGCGTCGCGGACGCCTGCGACGATCTGCCTGGCTAGGGCGATCAGGTCGGCGGTGGTCGCGCCGCCGGCGTTGGTCAGGGCGAGGGTGTGCTTGGAGGAGATCCTGGCCGCTCCGGGAGCACCGAAGCCCTTGGCGAAGCCCGCGTGCTCGATCAGCCAGGCGGCGGGAAGCTTGACCTGGCCACCGTCGGCAGGGAAGCGGGGCACGGCCACGCCGGGTTCGCTGGCGGTGGCCCGGCGCTCGACTTCGGCGAGCTGAGCCTGGCTGATCACCGGATTGGTGAAGAACGAGCCCGCGCTGGCGGTGTCGGGGTCGGCCGGGTCGAGGACCATGCCCTTGCTGCGGCGGAGCCCGAGTACGGCGTCCCGCACATCGGCGAGCGGGGCCCGGTCGCCCACGCTTACTCCGAGCCGGGAGGCGAGTTCGGAGTACTTGACCGGCCTCGACATCGGATCGCTGGCCAGGGCGAAGGTGACGTCGAGCACGACGTAGCGCCCGGTCGGCCCAGCCGAGCCAGGCGGCCACGGCGTGGTCTTGAAGACGCTGGTCCGGTACCCGAAGCCGCACTCGGCGGCGCCGATAGTGCGCTCGGCTCCGGTGGCCCGGTCGAAGACCAGGACCGAGGTGATCGTGGCAGCGACCTCCTGGCCGTAGGCGCCCACGTTCTGGATCGGCGTCGCGCCGGCCAGGCCTGGTATGCCGGCCAGGCACTCGATCCCGGCGAACTGCTCGGCCACGGCCCAGTCGACGAGCCTGGCCCAGTTCTCGCCGGCCGCGACACTGACGGCTACCGAGTCGCGGTCAGCGTGGATTACTCGCGCACCTGAGGTGGCGACGCGTACGACGGTGCCGCCAAATCCCTCGTCGGCGACGACGAGGTTGCTGCCGCCGCCGAGCACCAGCACCGGCTCAGCGGCGCCGTCGGCCGCCCTGACCGCGTCGATCAACTCGTCGACGCTATCCACCTCGGTGAACCGCGCGGCCGGACCACCGACCCGCAAGGTGGTGTACCCGGAAAGCTCAGGCTGCTCGGTCAGGACTCGCACCAGGTGAGCCTAAGCGATGGCCAGGCCGGACGATGCCGTGGCCACGCCCACCACGGCTCGGCCACGCCGCGTCCGAGCGGGTCGCTCCAAGCTCAGGGCAGCCGGACCACGGCCCGTGCCCTGGTGAGCACCTTGGCCTCGCCAGACCTGGCGGTGAGCGCCAGCACGACCTGGTTGCCGCCAAGCTTGTCCTCGACCTTGCCGGTGACGGTGAGCGTCGCTCCCGCGTCGTCGTCAGGAACGACGACCGGCGCCGAGAACCTGACCCCGAACTCGACGACTGTCGACTTCGGCCCGGCCCAGTCGGTGACGTACCGGCCAGCCTCCGCCATCGTGAACATGCCGTGCGCGATCACGTCAGGCAACCCGACCGCTTTCGCGATCCGCTCGTTCCAGTGGATCACGTTGAAGTCGCCCGAGGCGCCGCAGTACATGACCAAGCTAAGCCTGGTGACCGGGTAGCTGACCGGGGCAAGCTCGGCGCCGACCTCGACACTGTCGTAGCTGACACCGTCGTACGTGACCTGGTCGCTCATGCGGCGCCTCCACGCTCGACGATGGTGGCGTACGCGGTCACCACGTCCTCGCCATCGATCGTGCTGATCCGCGTGGTCGTGGACATCAGCGAGTTACGGCCAAGGCTCTTGATGTCGGAGATCGTGACCTGCGCGGTCACGACGTCGCCGGCGCGCAGCGGGCGGGTGTAGACGAACCGCTGGTCACCGTGCACGACCATGGCGTAGTTGACGTTCAGGCCAGGATCGGCGAGCGCCCGCATGCTACCGGTCATGGTGATCACGATCGGGAAGGTCGGCGGCGCGATCACGTCCGGGTGGCCAGCCTCGGCGGCGGCGGCGCGGTCCCGATACACCGGGTTGAGATCGCCGATAGCGTCGGCGAACTCTCTCAGCTTCTCCCGGCTGACCTCATATGGCTCAGTGGGAGGGAAAGTCTTGCCGATGTAGTCCCGGTTGATCGCCATCCCGGCTAGCGGGTCTCGCGGTGCGGCTGGTGCTTACGGCAGGTCGGGCAGTACTTGCTCAGCTCGACCCGGTCGGGGTCGTTGCGCCGGTTCTTCCTGGTGATGTAGTTCCGGTTCTTGCACTCCTGGCAGGCCAGGGTGATCTTGGGCCTGATGTCGGTCGCGGCCACGTGGAGTGCCTCTCTCTCAAGCGAATGGTTACTGGCAGGTCAGCGGCTAGATCTCTAGCCGGACACAGCCAACGCTAGGCCACACGCCCAGCTAATGAACAGCCTGGTACCTCAACAAGCCGGTGCCACAGCGTGTTCCCACGCCAGCGGCACAGCGTGTTCCCACGCCGACCGGATGACCGGCGGGTTTGTAGCGGAGGCCGGACTTGAACCGGCGACACAGCGATTATGAGCCGCTTGCTCTGCCTGACTGAGCTACTCCGCCCTGAGCCAGCATCCCCGTCCGTCTCAGACGCCGAGGGAAGGCCCGACGCACCCGGCTGGTACCCGAGGCTGGCCTTAGCCTACAGGTATTTCCCTGACATCGCGCATGGGCGCTCACAGTACGGTTCGATAGCTCTCAAGGCTCATCCCCCCGAGCCCGCCGCCGCACTGAGTCGCCGTACGCAGGAGCACAAGCGACGAGGGAAGGCGGCTCGCCAATGGGGCGTGCCCCGGAGGCGAAAGCAAACACATCCCAATCCGATCTGGCCAGCTGACCGAATAGGTGTCATGGACGCACGCGAGATGCGGCCGGCCGGTACGGGTCCTGGTCTTCCGGAGGGGAAAGACCGGGACCTGGACGGCCTCCTCGCCCTGGTCGCCCGAGGCGACGAGGGCGCGTTCGCGCGTGTCTACGATCAGCTCGCCGGGCCGGTCTACGGACTTGTCCGCCGGGTCGTGCGGAACCCCGCCCAGTCCGAGGAAGTCGCGCAGGAGGTGCTGCTCGAGGTCTGGCGAGCGGCTTGCCGGTTTGATCCCACCAAGGGCAGCGCCGCGACCTGGGTGATGACCATCGCTCACCGGCGCGCGGTCGACCGGGTGCGTTCGGTCGAGGCCTCGGCCGAACGGGAACAGCGGATCGCGCAGCCGATCGTCCACGCCGACGACGTGGCCTCGACCGTCGAAGCGAGCCTTGAGGCAGAACGAGTCCGCCGTTGCCTGGACGGGCTCACCGAGCTTCAGCGTGAGTCGATCACGCTCGCCTACTACGGCGGCTATTCCTACCGCGAGGTCTCGCAACTGCTTAGCAGCACGCTCGGCACGATCAAGACCAGGATCCGCGACGGCCTGATCAGGCTGCGGGATTGCATGGGGGTGAGCTGATGCGGCTCTCCCGTGCTGACCTGCACGCCCTGACCGGCGCCTACGCGGTCGATGCCATTGACGACGAGCCTGAGCGCGAGCGGTTCGAGCGGCACATGCGCCGATGCCAGCAGTGCGCAGGCGAGGTCCGTGACCTGACCGCGACAGCGACCAGGCTCGCGTTCGCCTCGTCCCGGCCGCCGCCTCCCGACATGCGGGGGACCGTCCTGGCGTTGGTATCCCAGACCAGGCAACTGCCGCCGGTCGTCGAGCACCGCGGCGCCAGGTCCAGCGCAGCCCGCGCGGCCTGGACCGGCCGGTTCCCGATGCTGTCGTACGCCTTCGCGGCCGCGTGCGTCGGCGTGGCGGTCGTGCTGCTCGTCGTGCTGATCGGAACCAGGCAGCAACTCGGCCGGGTTCAGGCCAGGAACACCGCGCTGACGGCCGTGCTCAATGCCCCTGACTCCCGCGCGGTGACCCAGACGACCAACGACGGCGGCCACGCGACGCTGGTCTACTCGCTGCGTCGGCACGCGATGATCTTCACCTCGCACGGCCTGCCGCCACCGCCACCAGGCAAGGTCTACGAGTTGTGGCTGATCGGCCCGCCGCACGTGCGCCCGGCCGGCTTGCTCGGCCCTGGCGAGGCCGGCAGGGCCGGTCCCATCTTGACGACCGGCGTGATCAAAGGCGACGAGTTCGGCATGACGGTCGAGCCGGCTGGCGGCACCCGCAAGCCGACGACGACGCCCATCCTGCTCATCCCGTTGCGCGCCTGAGTCAGCACGCGCCCGATTAGCTGGCGTCGCGGGCGACGAGGCGGCATATCACCGCCCAAAGTTTTCCTTCCCTGACCAATCCGCCCTGCTTTCCGCACCGAACGCATGGCAACTACAAGCTCCGCATTGCCAGCAACACCTCGCGCGATAGACGCTCCGCATCCTGACGTGCGTCACCGCAGTTACTCGCACGGTCCGTCGCGCTGGGCAGGCAGGCGGCAATAGCTGCAGGGAAAGGACTATCATGCCTGATCTTGACGACTCGGCCGCGGTTGCCGCCGGTCGCACAGCCGACACCGAGGGGCCCGCTCCGTCCCGCCGTTCCGTGCTGAAAGGCGCGGCGGGAGTCGGCGCCGCCGGGATCGCGGCCAGCGCCCTGGTCACCACGGCCATCGCCCCCGCGTCGGCCGCGACCAAGGCCACGCGCACCAAGAAGACCTCAGATGACGAGGCGACCAGCGACGACATCGTCGTGCATGTCCGCGACGCGGCCTCGGGCGAGCTCGACGTTTACCGCGGCACGGCACACATCGAGGTGCACGACCACGCGCTGGCCGCGCACCTGGCGCGCATCAGCCGGTAATCGCCGTCCCGTTCGCGGGACAGCAGCCCTGAACGCATGACTTCCCTAGACCTGAGAGGCAATTGATGTCATCGCATCGCGAGGCACCGGAGATCTCCAAGGATCCGGTCGCCGATAGCACCGACCTTTACGCGTTCGTCAGCCCCGACAAACCGGACACCGTCACGCTGATCGCCAACTACATCCCGCTGCAGAGCGCGGCGGGCGGCCCGAACTTCTACGAGTTCGGCGAGGACGTGAAGTACAACATCCACATCGACACCAGGGGCAACGGCGACGCCGACATCACGTACGAGTTCCGGTTCACGACCACCCTCGGCGACCCGGACACTTTCCTGTACAACACCGGCCCGATCGGCTCGCTGAGCAGCCCGAACTGGAACCGCAAGCAGCACTACGAGATCATCCGCTGGGATCTGCGGGGCAAGAAGGTCGTCCCCACGATCATCGGCCAGAACCTGAAGTGCCCGCCGTGCAACATCGGCCCGCTGTCGACGCCGAAGTACGCGACCAAGCTGGCCGAGCCAGCGATCCACACGCTCAGCGACGGGGTCAAGGTGTTCGCCGGCCAGCGCGCCGAAGGCTTCTACGTGGACCTCGGCTCGATCTTCGACCTAGGCAACCTGCGCCCGTTCGAGAACCTCAACGTCTTCGGCAAGGCCATCGGCCTTCAGTCCGCCGCTGGCGTCAACGCCACCAAACTGCTGAACGTGCACTCGATCGCGATGCAGATCCCGGTCTCCCAGATCACCGAAAAGGACCGCCCGGTCATCGGCGTGTGGACGTCGGCGAGCAGGCAGCGGGTGCGGATCGCCGACTCACCGGGCAAGCACATCTTCAGCGGCCCGTTCCAGCAGGTGTCCAGGCTCGGCATGCCGCTGGTCAACGAGGTGCTGATCCCGATGGGCGCCAAGGACTTCTGGAACGGCCAGCAGCCGGTCGGCGACAAGCAGTTCGCCAAGTACGTCGCGAACCCCGAGCTCGCAGGCCTGCTGCCAGTGCTCTACCCGGACGTCTTCCCGCGCCTTGCCAAGCTCGTCGCGTCGAAGAAGCCGCGGATTGACCTCGAGGCGATCCTGCTCACCGGAATCCCGAGCGGGATCATCACCGGCTTCACCAACTTCACTGGTGCCGTCGCGGCCGACATGCTCCGGCTCAACACATCGATCCCGCCATCGAGCGACCCGAACATCCTTGGCCTGCTCGGCGGCGACGTGGCCGGCTTCCCGAACGGCCGCCGGGTCTTCGACGACGTGGTCTCGGTCGAACTCAGGGCGATCGCCGGCCTCACTTACCACCTCGTTGACAAGAAGTACAAGCCCGACAAGGCCGCTGGGAAGCTGACCGACGGCCTGACGCCGTCCAGCCTGGGCATGCCCTTCCTCGACGCGTTCCCCTACCTGGGCGTCCCGTTCGACGGCTACGACGACCCGTCATCGTAGTGAGTCAGCAGATGCACGAACCGGCTCTAGGCCCGTCCTTCTCCGGCAGCGTCGTGCTCGAGCTTGGCCCCGGCATCGGGGCCCTGCTCCTACACACGCCGCCGGAGCTGGACGGCGCGGAGATCGAGATCAGCCTGGTCGACGAGCCCGCCCACGGCCACGATCATGAGGGTGACCACGGTCAGCCTCATGACCATGACCATGGCCACCAGCACGGCCACCGGACTCACTCGCAGGTCAGGCCGCGCCGGACGGCGAACGGCACCCAGTACGCCGCCGTCTATCCCGGCCTGAAGGCCGGAAAGTACACGGTGTGGCGCGACGCGAGCCGTCAGGCTCTCGACGTCGTCATCGAAGGCAGCCAGGTCACGATCGCCTGGTGGCCCGGCGAATAAGCAGCGCCGGGGCGGTTACCACCGAATCGGCTGCGGCGTCGCAAATCGCCCCGGCGCCCAGCCGATCCGGCGGTGCTCCTCCGGCCGCCCCGGCGCTCCACCCGCGACCCGTCGGCCGTCCGCCGTCGGCCGCGCCAGGAACCGAACTACAGCGTCGCGCCTTAGCTGCTGTTGGGACTACAGCAGAGGCGCGACGCTGTAGTTCGAAACGGGCGGGCTGGTCAAGAAAGCGGGGCGGGCCGGTCGAGTCAGCACTCCACGACGTTGAGCGCCAGGCCGCCGCGAGCGGTTTCTTTATATTTGTCCTTCATGTCGGCACCAGTTTCGCGCATGGTCTTGATGGCCTTGTCGAGGGAGACGTGGTGGGTGCCGTCGCCGCGCACGGCCAGCCGGGCGGCGGTGATCGCCTTGACCGACGCGATCGCGTTCCGCTCGATGCAGGGGATCTGCACGAGGCCGCCGACCGGATCGCACGTCAGCCCGAGGTTGTGCTCGACCCCGATCTCGGCCGCGTTCTCGACCTGCTCAGGGGTGCCGCCGAGTACCTCGGCCAGTCCGGCCGCCGCCATCGAGCAAGCCGAGCCGACCTCGCCCTGGCAGCCGACCTCGGCTCCCGAGATGCTGGCGTTCTCCTTGAACAGCACCCCGATCGCGGCGGCGGTCAGCAGGAACCTGACCACGGCATCGTCGTCGGCGCCGGGCACGAACCTGGTGTAGTAGTGCAGTACGGCCGGGATGATCCCGGCGGCGCCGTTGGTGGGCGCGGTCACCACCCGGCCGCCGGCCGCGTTCTCCTCGTTGACTGCCAGGGCGTAGAGCGTGACCCACTCCATCGCGTACAGCGGGTCGGCGGCGTCGGCCGACTGCTCCAGGGTCTGGTGCAGCTTGGCGGCCCGGCGCCTGACCTTGAGTCCTCCTGGCAAGACTCCCTCGGCGGCGACACCGGCGGCCACGCACTCCCGCATGACCGACCAGATGCGCAGCAAGCCTTCCCTGACCTCGGCCTCGCTCCGGCGCACGGTCTCGTTGGCGAGCATGACCCCGCTGACCGGCAAGCCGGACGCGCGAGTCTGGGCGATTAGCTCGGCGCCGCTGCTGAACGGATAGGGCACGGCGACCGCATCGGGCACCAGCGACGGGCTTGACGCTGTGCTGGCCCAGGGGGACGACCCCCCGAAGCCCCCCGCCGGATCCTGGCTAAGCACGAACCCGCCGCCGACCGAGTAGTACGTGCGCCTACTCAGCTCAGAGCCGTCGGCGGCGGTCGCGGTGAACACCATCGCGTTGGAGTGGAACGCCAACCGCTTGCGGCGGTGCAGCACGATGTCGGCGTCGACGTCGAAGGCGATCTCGCGGGCCTGATGCCCGGCCCCCTTGAGCAGCAAGCGGCCCGACTGCCTGCACCGCTCCACGCTCGGCCGGGCCGAGGCCGGGTCGACCGTGTCGGGATGCTCGCCAAGGAGGCCGAGCACGATCGCCGCCACGCTGCCGTGCCCGTGCCCAGTCGCGCCCAGGGACCCGAACAGCTCGGCCCGCACCCCGGTCACCTGCTCGAAGACCCCGCCGGTGACCAGCGAGTCAGCGAACATCGCCGCCGCCCGCATTGGCCCGACCGTGTGCGAACTCGAAGGCCCGATCCCGATCTTGAACAGGTCGAACGCGCTGATCGCCATCGTGCCGGCAGGCTTAGCCCTGGCGCTCACTGGCAGTTCCGCCGGGCTGGCCTCTGTCATCGCCGTACCTTCACTCCATCTGGGTCGAAGGGCGGGCGCAGCGACACCGTCGCGGCGCAGGTCTGGCCGCCAACGTTGACCTGGTAGCGGCCCGACTTGATGTAGTCAGGGGTCACCACGCCGCCATCGGCCCGGCGCACGTAGGCCAGGCCAACCGACGCGCCGATCGTAGCTCCCCACGCGGCCGACGTCACCAGGCCAGCGGCCGCCCCGTCCCGAATGAGCAGCTCACCGCCCCACATCATCACGTCAGGCTCGTCAAGCACGAACGAGACCAGCCGCTGGCCCGGCCCTTCCGCCCTGGCCCGCTCGACCGCCTCGCGGCCGAGGAAGCCGATGTCCGTCTTGAGCTTGCAGGTGAACAGCAAGCCGGCCTCGACCGGGTTGTAGTCGGGCGTCAGCTCCCGGCCGAACGCCCGGTACGCCTTCTCCAGCCGCATCGACTCGATCGTGTAGTACCCCGCGTTGACGACGCCGAGGTCGGTCCCGGCCGCCATCAGGTCCTCGTACACTCCCACCGCGAATTCAGAATTTATGCAAATTTCCCACCCCAACTCGCC
>DATKFV010000091.1:0-58431 GCA_035511035.1 Streptosporangiaceae bacterium | reverse complement strand
TGATCACGGAACTCCCATCGGGAATGATCACGCGCGCGGCCCGCCCTTTCTTCGGCGAACGCCGGAAATGCCGGATGGTATCGACACGCGCACATTCCCGAACCTTGCCGACAACGATACGTAGTCGATTCCTGACTTCGGGTAGTCCAACCCTGCCTGCGGAACGAGGTTCTCGCGTGACTGGCGAGACGGCCGCGACAAGGGGGGAACATGCCGAAGCCCGTGGACTCGGGCCAGCGCTACATGCCTGGCCTCGACGGCTTGCGCGCGATCGCCGTGCTCGCCGTCATCGCCTATCACGAGCAATTCGGGTGGGCACAGGGCGGGCTGCTCGGCGTCGGCGTGTTCTTCACGCTGAGCGGCTTCCTGATCACCAGCCTGCTCATCGAGCAGTGGTCAGGCCAGGGCCAGATCAAGCTCGGCGACTTCTGGCTCAGGCGGGCGCGCAGGCTGCTGCCGGCGCTTTTCGTGATGCTGGCGATCGTCACCGCCTGGGTCACGATCGCGGACCGGGCCAGGCTCGCTAACCTGCGCGGAGCGGTCGGAGCGGCGGCCGGCTACTTCAGCAACTGGTACTACATCGCCCACAGCCAGTCGTACTTCTCCAGGTTCGCGCCGCCCCAGCCGCTCGATCACCTGTGGTCGCTGGCGGTCGAGGAGCAGTTCTACGTGCTCTGGCCGATCCTGCTGATGGGCGGCCTCCTGCTGGCCCGGCGCCGGCGCAAGGCCGCGCCCCGCTGGCTGATCGTGCCGACGGCGGTGCTGACGGCCGTCTCTGTCTTCTTGATGGTGCACCTGTACCAGCCTGGGCTCGACCCGACGCGGGTGTACGAGGGCACCGACACGCGCGCGTTCGGCCTGCTCATCGGCGCGATGCTGGCCCTGGCCTGGCCGGTGGGCCGGGCCGTCAAGCCGCGCCTGGTGGGCCGCTGGCTGATCGACGCCGTCGGCATCGCCGGGCTGATCACGATCGGCGTCATGATCTGGCGGGTCGGAGAGTACTCGCCGTTCGCCTACCGGGGCGGGCTGGTGCTGCTGTCGTTCGCTACGGTCGCGGTCGTCGCGGGCACGGCGGTGCCAGGGACCATGGTCGGGCTCGCGCTCGGCTGCCGACCGCTGCGCTGGATCGGTGCCCGCTCCTACGGCATCTACCTGTGGCACTATCCCGTGATCGTGCTGACCACCCCGCCCAACTCCAAGCCTGACCTGGTAAGGGCGGCGCTCCAGATCGGCGCCGCGATCGGGCTGGCCGCGCTGTCGTGGCACTTCATCGAGGAGCCGATCAGGCACGGCGCGATCGGCAAGCTCTGGGCCCAGCTCCGCACGGCAGGCTCGCTCGGCAAGCTCGACGGCGCGGCCAACCTCAGCCAGCTCACCAGCTTCGGTGGCCTCGCCGCCACCGCCGGCACCACAGCCGTGCTGATCGTGGCGGGCGTCGGCCTGTCCGGGGTCGTGCACGGGCCGGCCGATGGCAAGGGCCCAGGCTCGGTGCTCGCGGCCGGGTCGCTGCAACTCCCGGTCACCAAGTCGGTCACCAAGTCGGTGGCTAAGCCGTCGGCCAAGGCCCAAGCGGAGGCAAAGGGCAAGTCCAAGGCCGACCCGTGGCCGACCGTGAGCGGTCCGCTCCGTACCGCGTGCCGCGCCGTCGCCCACATCGGCGACTCCACCTCGGACGGCCTGGTGTCGCCCGAGTACGAGCCCAACCCGAAGAACCGGATCATCGCGAGATACGAGGACGTCGGCGTGCAGACGGTGGTAACCGACGTCTCTGGTGCCCGCTCGGTCGTCGAGGTGCTGCCCGGCCAGGTCAACGGCTTCAACGCGGCCAAGAACATCTACCACGGCGGCTTTCGCGGCTGCTGGGTCATCGCCCTCGGCACCAACGACACCGCCGACGTGGCGGCCGGCTCGACCTATAGCCTCATGTTCCGGATCAAGGAGATGATGGCGGCCACCCACGGTGAACCGGTCATGTGGGTGAACGTGATCTCGCTGCTCGACAGCGGACCCTACGCCGAGGCCAACATGAGCAAATGGGACCAGACGCTGCTGCGCGCCTGCAAGATGTACCCGAACATGCGAGTCTTCAACTGGGCCGCCTTGGCCAGGCGAAGCTGGTTCATCAGCGACGGCATCCACTACACGTCGATCGGCTACATGCACAGGGCCAAGGACATCGCCGACGCCTTGGCCAAAGCCTTCCCGGCCGTAGGCCACAGCCCCGGCTGCGTAGTCTCCAGCTAGCCGCCCGACCACATCGTTGGCACTTGGGTGTTGCGATACGAACACCTAAGCGCCAACGATGTTGGCGCGTGGTTACTCCTCGGCGCGGCCGCCGAGGTGGCGAGCCAGGAACTTCTCGGCGGCCGCGTAGAACCTCATCCGGTTCGCTGGCTTGGCGAAGCCGTGGCCTTCGTCGGGGAACAGCAGGTACTCGTACTCGATCCCGGCGGCTTGCATCGCCGCGACGATCTGCTCGGACTCCGCTTGCTTGACTCTCGGGTCGTTGGCGCCCTGGGCGATCAGCAGCGGGATCCTGATCTGATCGACGCGGGACAGCGGCGACCGCGACCAGAGGAACTCCTCGTCGACCGCCGGGTCGCCGACCCGGCGGTGGAACTGGGCGACCAGCGGGGCCCAGTACGGGGGAATCGTCTCGATCAGCGTCTTGAGGTTCGAAGGGCCCACGATGTCGACCGCGCACCGGTACAGGTCAGGGGTGAACGTGGCCCCGGCCAGCGCGGCGTAGCCGCCGTAGGAGCCGCCGAAGATCGCGACTCGCTCGCGGTCGGCCCAGCCCGCCTCGATCGCGTAGCCGACCGCGTCAGTGAGGTCGTCCTGCATCTTGGCGCCCCATTCGCGGTCGCCAGCGTTGATGAAGGCCTTGCCGTACCCGGTCGAGCCTCGGTAGTTGACGCTGACGCACAGGTAGCCGCGGTTGGCGAGCCACTGGGCTTCGGACACGAAGCCCCAGCTGTCCCGTGCCCACGGCCCGCCGTGCACTCGCAGGACCATCGGCAGCCCGGTCCTCGGCTGGCCGACGGGGAACGTGGCGTAGCCGTGGATCACAAGGCCGTCGCGGGCGGCGTAGCTGAACGGCTCCATGGGCGCGAGCTCATAGCGCGACAGCTGCGGCTGGTGCTCGAACAAGAACCGGCCCGTCTTGCTGGCCCGGTCATAAGCGTAGTAGGGGACCGGCCCGGTGTCGTTGGTGAACCCGACCAGCCAGGTCTGGTCGGCGTCATCAGCGCTGGAGAAGCCGGGGTCGCCTGGATGCAGCTGGCGGATGGCGGCGAGGTCATCGGCCACGGCCTGATCGAGCACCAGGTACTCCGACCTGTCCTTGGCGAAGATGGCGATCTGCGGCTCCAGCGTGTCAGGATCGAGCCGCACGCCGCTCACGTCAGCGACGTCGTCCTGCGCGAGCACGGTCTCCGCGCCGCCGGCGAGATCGACGCTCACGAGCCTGCCGGTCTGCGAGCCGGCCGAGCTGATCAGCATCAGCGACTTGCCGTCGGCGCTGAACGCGACCGGATCGGTGGTGAGGGCGTCGTCGGCGGGCACCTCGCGCAGCACCCGCCACTCGTCGCCGGCGTCATCGCGCACCAGTATCCGGAGCCCGCCGTCAGGCAACGGCTGGAAGGTGGCCCGCACGACCAGCCTGGAGTCGGCCAGCCAGCCGACGTAACCGGGATTGTCGACTATCTTGGTCAGCTCCCCGGTCACCAGGTCGAGCCGGTAGACGTCGTGCAGCTCGGGGTTGTCCTTGTTCAGGCCGACCAGCAGCTCGGTGGGAAAGTCGCGCTCCATCGCCAGGATCTGGGTCTGCACCCCGCCGAACGGCGTGAGGTCGCGCCTGGCCATGGTCTGCAGGTCGACGTCGTACAGCCGCCAGTTCTCATCTCCGCCGGTGTCCTGCAAGTAGAGCAGGTGCCGGTTGTCGTGCGCCCAGGCGAACGTCCTGATGCCGCGGTCGGTGTCGTCGGTGACGACCTCCGCCGCGTCCAGGTCCACCCCGGAGTCTGGGCTCACGTCGGTGAGCCAGACATTGAGCACGCCATCGTGCGGCGCTAGCCACGCGAGCCTGCTGCCATCGGGCGAGAGCTGCGGCGCCACCCGCTCAGGGTTGCCAAACAGAATCTGACGAGGGATGAGATCGACCATGGGAGTACCTTAGCCACGGCACTCGGCCGGCGGCGCTTCGAGCGGGGCTGACACCGTTACGCTGCTGGCAGACTTGGGGCCATGGACGGGCAATCAGAAGCGGTCATCGACCTGGCCGCGATCAGAGCCAACGTGGCCGCGCTGGCCGAGCACGCATCGGGCGCGGCCGTGATGGCCGTGGTCAAATCCGACGGTTACGGCCACGGCCTGCTGCCGACCGCTGCGGCGGCACTGGCCGGGGGCGCCGCCTGGCTGGGCGTCGGGCATGTCGCCGAGGCGGTGTCGCTGCGCCAGGCCGGGGTCGCCGTGCCCGTCTTGTGCATGCTGGCCGCGCCTGACGCGGCCCACCAGGAGGCGATCGAGCTCGGCGTCGACCTTAGCGCGGGCACGGCGAGCCTGGTGCGCCAGATCGCGGCCGCCGCGGCCCGCGCGGGCCGCACCGCCCGGCTGCACCTGAAGGTCGACACCGGCATGAGCCGCGGCGGGGCGCTCCTTCGGCAGTGGCAGGACGTCGTCGCCGCCGCCCTCGCCGAGCAAGCGGATGGCCGGTGCGAGATCGTGGGCATCTGGTCGCACTTCGCGTGCGCCGATATCCCCGGCCATCCCTCCGTCGACGTCCAGCTCGCTGCCTTCCGCGACGCCCTCGACCAGGCCCACCGGGCCGGGGCCAGGCCGCTCGTGCGTCACCTGGCCAACACCCCGGCCTTGCTCACCAGGCCCGATGCGTGGTTCGACCTGGTGCGCCCAGGCGGTGGCATCACCGGGCTCTGCACGCTGCCAGGTGGCCCGCCCGACTGGCTGAGGCCCGCCATGACCGTGCGGACGCACCTGGTCCAGGTCAAGCGGGTCGCCGGCGGTACCGGGGTCTCCTACGGCCATCGCTACGTCACGGCGGCCGAAACGACGCTCGGCCTGGTCCCGCTCGGCTACCACGAGGGGATACCGCGCAGCGGAAGGAACAAGGCCCAGGTCTTCGTCCGCGACCGCCGCATCACGATCAGCGGCACCGTCTGCATGAACCAGGTCGTCATCGACTGCGGCGACCTGCCGATCGCCGAGGGCGACGAGGTGCTGCTGTTCGGTCCAGGCGATCGGGGCGAGCCGACCGCTCAGGAATGGGCCGACCTGCTCGACACGCTGTCCTACGACATCGTCACCCGGTTTACGGGGAAGATCCCCAGAAGCTACTCTGGAGTAACCGAGGCCGAGGCCACCGCGGTGCGAGCCGCGCTGGTGAGCGCGGCGCAGGCCGATTCCCTCGCTGGCCGCCAGGTGCGGGCTGCCCTCACGCCTGCCGGCGCGGCGCAGGATGCGTTTAGCGCGGCCCAGGCCGACGAGCTGGAGGTCTGATGGTCAACTGGTGGCGGCTCACCGGGGTTGTCGGGCTCGCGGCCGGGGCCATAGCCGCTGGTGCTGGTGCCGTGGTCATGGCCGAGAAGATCGCGGTCGGCCGGATCAGGCTCGGTCCTGACCCGGCGGCCGGCGAGCCCTTCCGCGCCGGCGCCGGCGACCGCGACGGCAGCGCCGAGGAGATCACGGTGCTGGCCGACGACGGCCTGCCGTTGCACGTGCAGCTCAGCGGGCCCGCCGCCGCCCCGGTCACCTTGGTGTTCTGCCACGGATATTGCCTGAGCGCTGACGTGTGGTATTACCAGCGGGCCTGGTTCGAGTCGTCCTACCGGTGCGTCTTGTTCGACCAGCGCAGCCACGGCCGGTCCGGGCGGTCAGACCCTGAGTTGGTGAGCATCGACCAGCTTGGCGCCGACCTGCACGCGATCCTCGAGGCGGTCGCGCCAGGGGATGCCCCGGTCGTGCTGATCGGTCACTCGATGGGCGGGATGACGATCATGGCGCTGGCCGATCAGCACCCCGAGTTGTTCGGCCGCAAGGTGATCGGGGCCGCGCTGATCTCCACGGCGGCGAGCACGATCGATCCGGTCGCGTGGCTGCCCGGCCTGATCAGGCCGGCCGTGCGGCGGGCGATGCCGTCGATGATGACTGGCGCGTCCAAGGGGCGCATCGCCGACGTGGTCGAGCAGGGCCGGCAGTCGGCGAGCGACATCGCGTTCCTCGGCACCAGGTACCTGGCCTTCGGCGACTCTAAGGCCAGCCCCACCGTCGTAGACTTTCTCGAGCGAATAATCAGGGCCACTCCTATTGATGTGATCGCCGATTTCTACGTGGCCCTTGTCGGTCATGAGAAACGGCACGCGCTTAAGGTGCTTGGCAATATTCCGGTGCTCGTGCTGACCGGCGACAAGGACAGGCTGGTCGACCCGAGCCTGGCCGACGACATAGCTGACTCGATCGCTGGCGCGGAGCTGGTGAAGGTCCACGGCGCTGGTCACGTCGTGATCCTCGAGCGCCCGCAGGAAGTGAATGTGGCGATCGCCGCCGAAGTGGCCAGGGCGCTCGCGAGGTACCGAGGCGATGATGTCGGCTCCCCCCGGCGCTGAGGCTGGTCCCGCGCGGGGACACCGCGGGGGCACGAGGAGGTGACGACCGTGCAGGTGCAGGTCGCGGGGGCTACCCAGATGCGACGGCTCGGCACCAGGCTCGCCCGGCTGCTGCGGGCGGGCGATCTGGTCGTGCTGACCGGTCCGCTCGGGGCCGGGAAGACGACCCTGGTCCAGGGCATCGGAGCAGGCCTTGACGTGCGAGGCCCGGTCACGTCCCCGACGTTCGTGATCGCGCGGGTGCATCCGTCCCTGCGCGACGGCCCGGACCTGGTGCACGCCGACGCCTACCGGCTCGGCAGCCGGATCGAGGTCGATGACCTTGACCTTGACGCCGACGTCGAGCACGCGGTGACCGTCGTGGAGTGGGGCGAGGGGCTGGTCGAAGACCTCGCCGCCGGGCACCTGCGGATCACGATCGGCTTCGAAGAAGCAGGCCAGGCCGGCACCCAGGCCGACGGGCAGCCGGATGCTCAGGGCGACGAGCCGAGATTGGTGACCATGTCAGGCCATGGCGGCCGCTGGCCAGCCGTCGCCGGCGAGCTTAGCGAGGCTATCGCCGCACAAGAGCGCGGGGCCGATGGCGAAAAGTGAATCGGCGTCTCATTGTTCTGATCTGTCGCTCATGGCCCCGGTTGGCGCGACTAAACTGCGGTATTCATCAACCTCGCCGTAGTGGCGCACGCCGGACGCCTAGCAGGAGGCGCAGTGACCGAGCAGGGCTACCCGCCGCGCCAGCCTGATCGCTCCGGACGCCCTGGCCGGACGAGGGTGCCGCCGGAGCCCCGCACCAACGGCTGGCAGATGCTCGACGCGTTCGACGGACCCGCTGATCCTGAGGCTGAATCACCGCCATGGGCGATCCCTGGCGGCATCGAGCCGATCAAGCCGGCTCGCCGGACCACGAGGTCCGCGCCGCCTCCTGAGCCGCCGCAGGAGGACATCGTCCCCGAGCAGCCCGCTCGCAGCGTGCGGCGCCCTGGTCGCAGCCGAGCCGCCGCGACCCGCCGCCGCCGCTCCAGGCGCAGGCTGCTGACCTGGGGCGTGGTGGCGATCGTGGTGGTCGTGCTGGCCGGGGTCAGCTACTTCATCAGCCGGCCAGGCCCGCAGCTGCATCCCTACGTCACCGCCTTGCAAAAGGGCGAGTACGGCAGCGTGCCCGATGCGTGCGCGATCCTGTCCACGGCCGCCCTGACCGAGTTCCTCGGCGGCAAGCCGTCCAACGGAGTCCAGTCGGCGGCCGGCGGCGGCAAGAGCGATTGCACCTACCAGTTCGACGCCAAGCCGACGTTCCGCGTGCTTGAGCTGACGATCACGGCCTACCTGCCGAGCCTGATCGCGCCAGGTAACGGCAGCGCGACCAGCTACGCCATCTACACCTTCGGGCAGACCAAGGCCGAGCTAGTGCAGCCGCCCAAGCACACCCCCGAGCCGCCAGCCAAGATCAGCCCGGCGGGCGGCATCGGCAACGAGTCGTTCGGCGCGCTGCAGGTGTACCACGTCGGATCGGTCCAGGACCGGATCAGCGTGCTCGCCCGCTGGCACAACGTGCTGATCGACGCGAGCATCTGGGCGACCGTCGGCAGCGGCTTCGGCCCGGTCTCGATACCGCAGCTTGAGTCCTACGTGCAGCAGGTCACCCGCACGACGCTCAAGGCGGTCAAGGCGGAGCGGCCCGTCACGAGCTGACCGGGAACCGGGACCGGGTCCGGCCTCGCCGCCATGGCCTGGCCACCGCGCCGCTGTGACTACGCTGATACACCGTGCTGATCATCGCTTTCGACACTGCCACCCCGGCGGTAACCGTCGCGCTGCATGACGGCAGTGACCTGCTGGCCATGCAAACGACGGTCGACTCCCGGCGCCACGGCGAACTGCTCGCACCAGCGATCGCCAAGGTGCTGGCGGCCGCCGGGGCGGCACCCGCTGACTTGACCGCGGTCGCGGTCGGGACCGGGCCAGGCCCGTACACCGGCCTGCGCGCCAGCCTCGTCACCGCGCGGGTGCTCGGCAGCGCGCTCCAGGTCCGCGTCGACGGGATCTGCACGCTGGACGTCATCGCCGAGCAGGCGAGGCAGGCCGCGGCGGGCCGGGACTTCCTCGTCGCCACCGACGCCAGGCGCCGGGAGGTCTACTGGGCCAGCTACTCGGCCGCCGGCGAGCGGCTGACCGGGCCTGCGGTGGGCCGGCCCGCCGACCTGCCAGCCGGGTACCCGATCGCGGGCCAGGGACCAAGACTGCACGAGGAACCTGAGGCCGGCTGGGAGCTCATCGACCCGGTCTTCCCCGACGCGGCCGTGCTGGCCCTGATGGCCGCGGGCCGGATCGCCGCCGGCGTCCAGGCCGAGCCGCCGCAGCCGCTCTACCTGCGCCGGCCCGACGCCAGGGAGCCGGGCCGCCCGAAGCGGGTCACCCCGGTGAGCGCGGTGACGAAGTGAGCGTGGCGCTGCGGCCGATGACGATCGATGACCTGCCTGACATCGTCGAGCTTGACCACGCGGTGTTCGGCGAGGAGGCCTGGACCACCGAGATGCTGCTCGGCGAGCTCAACCAGCAGCCAGCCACCAGGCACTATCTCGTCGCCCAGGACGGCGCCAGGATCGTCGGGTACGGGGGACTGCTCGGGGCCGGCGTCCAGGCCGACGTCGTCACGCTGGCGGTCGCGGTCGACCACTGGGGCCACGGCATCGGCTCGGTGCTGCTCGAGGCGCTGCTGGCCGAGGCCGTGCGCCGGGGCTGCGGCGAGATCTTCCTTGAGGTACGCATCGACAACGTCCGCGCCCAGGACCTGTACCGCCGGTACGGCTTCACCCAGATCGGCGTCAGGCGGGGCTACTACCAACCTTCCGGCGCCGACGCGCTGGTCATGCGGCGCGATCTCGGCGGCTACCAGGCCGGTCAGGAAAAGCCATGAAGATCATCAGCCAAGAAACCAGCCGCGACGCGGTCGCGGCGGCAAGCACCAAGCCCGTGCTCACCGCCAGTCCCCGGCCGGCGCGCACGGGCAGCAGGGTTCAGCCATGACCGCGCCGCTGGTGCTGGGGATCGAGTCCTCCTGCGATGAGACCGGCGTTGGCCTGG
Organism: Streptosporangiaceae bacterium; assembly: GCA_035511035.1. Lineage (GTDB taxonomy): Bacteria > Actinomycetota > Actinomycetes > Streptosporangiales > Streptosporangiaceae > Chersky-822. The sequence goes on along the minus strand of DATKFV010000091.1, from coordinate 48,730 downwards.
TGCGCGGGCACGAACTGCTCGCCGACGCGATCGCGTCGAGCGTGGCCGAGCACGCTCGCTTCGGCGGGGTCGTGCCCGAGGTGGCCAGCCGCGCTCACCTCGAGGCGATGGTCCCGGCCGTGGAGCGGGCGCTGTCGACGGCCGGCGTCACGCTCGGCCAGGTCGACGCGATCGCGGTGACGGCCGGGCCAGGGCTGGCCGGGGCGCTGCTCGTGGGGGTCTGCGCGGCCAAGGCCTACGCGCTCGCGCTCGGCAAGCCGCTGTACGGCGTCAATCACCTCGCCGCCCATATCGCCGTCGACCAGCTTGAGCACGGGCCGTTGCCGACCCCGGCGATCGCGCTGCTCGTGTCGGGCGGGCATTCGTCGCTGCTGCTGGTCAGGGATCTCACGGGCGACCTGACGCCGCTCGGCGCGACGATCGACGATGCCGCGGGCGAGGCCTACGACAAGGTGGCCCGGCTCCTTGGCCTGCCTTTCCCCGGCGGACCGCCGCTTGACAAAGCGGCGGTCGATGGTGACGCGCAATTTGCTGCCTTTCCTCGGTCTAAATACACCGACGGCAGCTTCGACTTTTCCTTTTCGGGGCTGAAGACGGCCGTGGCGAGGTGGGTCGAGGCTCGTGAGGCGGCTGGCCTGGCCGTGCCGGTCGCCGATGTGGCCGCGTCGTTCCAGGAGGCCGTGGCCGACGTGCTCACCCGCAAGGCCGTCGACGCCTGCCGCGCCCATGGCATCGATCACCTGGTGATCAGCGGCGGGGTCGCGGCCAACTCGCGGCTGCGGGCGCTGGCCGCCGAGCGCTGCGCGGCCGCGGGAATCAGGCTGCGGGTGCCAAGGCCGGGGTTGTGCACGGACAACGGCGCGATGGTGGCCACGCTCGGTTCTGACCTGCTGGCCGCTGGGGCCGAGCCGTCGCCGCCGGACTTCGCGGCCGACTCAGGCTTGCCGGTCACGGTGGTGCTCGCTGGCCGCTCCTGAGTAACCGGTCCTGACTGACCGGCCCTGAGTGACCGGGCTCAGCGCCGGACGGCGCGGGTGACCAGCGTGATCATCGGCAGGCTGAACTCGCCGGAGGCGGTCTCCGGCGTGGCCGCGAGGAAGTCGCGCACCTGCTCCAGGGCGGCCTCGCGCTCGGCTGGTTCCATGATCAGGAAGGCCGAGTGGGTGCTGAGCGTGGCGACCAGGGAGTCCGCGCTCCTGCGCTGCTCGTGGCTGAACTCTGCTTCCTCGCCGGGCAGGAACATGGTCCTGCCCTTCTCGTTGAGCCAGTCGTAGGTGTCCTCGTTGTCGCTGGTCTCGCCGCCGATCGGGATGACCGTCCGGCGGCCGCTGGCCTCGTGCAGGCCCACGACCCAGGCGACCCGGCTGTCGTCGGCGTTCCACAGCCCGCCGACGACCCCGCCTGGTCGCAGCACCCGCGCCATCTCGGGAATGGCGCGGTCAAGGTCGAACCAGTGCGCCGACTGCCCGGCGAGCACCGCGTCGACCGACGCGTCCGGCAGCGGTATGTCCTCGGCCCGGCCGGCGATCGCCGCCACGCCGGGAACCCGCCGGCGAAGCTCGGCGAGCATCTGCGGGTCGGGCTCGACGGCGACCACCTCCACGGCGCCAGGACCGAGGTCCAGGCTGGTGAGCTGGGCGGCCAGCTTGCCGGTGCCGGCCCCGAGGTCAAGCACGCGGAGCGGGCCGGTCGCCTGCTCGGTGACGGGGGCGAGCGCCCACCTGATGGCGTCAACGGCATAGTCGGGCCGGTACTGTGCATAGTCAGCGGCGGCGGCGCCGAACGAGGCCGCGCGCCTAGCGTGCTCGGCGGCGGCCATCGCGGCCGTCTCGGAGTCGCTGGCCTGCGCGGAACCGGTGACCTGCTCGGAATCCTCCATGCAGTGCACCATAACTCCCGAGGAGTCCAGGTCGGGGCGGCGGGCTCTGGTGCTGGCTGGCGGCCGCGGGCGGCCGCGCCGGCGACGGCGCCGGCCACGATGCTGGCGACGGCGCCGGCCACGGTGTTGGCGACAGTGTCGGCCACGGTGCCGGCCGTGAGATTTGACGGCGTAACTTGGCCAGGCTAGTGTGCGGGATTGGCACTCGATGGTGTAGAGTGCTAACGCGACGAGGATGGTCTGACACCCGCGACGGCAGGCCCCATGGTCGCCTCCTAGTAACTCAGCTAGCCCTTTCCTTAAGGGGGAGGTTAGATCGTGACGACCGCCACCAAGGTAGTTATCAAGCCGCTTGAAGACCGGATCGTTGTGCGTCCGCTCGATGCCGAGCAGACCACCGCGTCAGGTCTCGTGATTCCCGACACCGCCAAGGAGAAGCCGCAGGAGGGCGAGGTCATCGCCGTTGGACCAGGCCGGTTCGACGACGCTGGCGCTAAGCGCGTTCCCATGGACGTCAAAGTTGGCGATGTTGTGCTCTACAGCAAGTACGGCGGCACCGAAGTGAAGTACGCGGGCGACGAGTACCTGGTGCTCTCCGCTCGTGACGTGCTCGCAGTTATCGAGAAGTAAGCGAGCATCACTGCGTGCTGGCCGCTCCGCGGCCGGCCCGCGTGAGCACGTAGTCGACCGCCCCGGATCGGCTGGTGGCCTCGGGAGTGCCTCTCGGGGACTCCGGCCCACCCGGGGCGTCGGCATGACCCGGCCGTTATATGAACACGGCCGTTTGAACACAGCAGTAAACGAATCGTCTAAGACACAACAGCCGAGGTGCTGCATGGCCAAGAGCCTGGATTTCGATGAGGAAGCGCGACGGGCGCTTGAGCGTGGTGTAGACAAGCTCGCCGACGCCGTCAAGGTGACGCTTGGTCCCAGGGGCCGGAACGTCGTCATCGACAAGAAGTGGGGCGCCCCCACGATCACCAACGACGGCGTGACCGTCGCGCGTGAGATCGAGCTTGAGAACCCCCAGGAGAACCTGGGTGCTCAGCTCGCCAAGGAAGTCGCTACCAAGACCAACGACGTGGCCGGTGACGGCACCACGACCGCGACCGTGCTGGCCCAGGCGATGGTGCACGAGGGCCTGCGCAGCGTCGTCGCCGGCGCCAACCCGATGTCGCTCAAGCGCGGCATCGACGCCGCGGCCGCCGCCGTGTCGGAGAGCCTGCTGGAGAGCGCGAGCGAGGTCACCGAGCGCAGCGAGATCGCGAACGTGGCCACGATCTCCGCGCAGGACGCGAAGGTCGGCGCCATCATCGCTGACGCTTTTGACAAGGTCGGCAAGGACGGCGTGATCACGGTCGACGAGTCGCCGACGATGGGCCTTGAACTGGAGTTCACCGAGGGTTTGCAGTTCGACAAGGGCTACATCTCGGCCTACTTCATCAGCGACCAGGAGCGGATGGAAGCGGTCGTCGACGACGCCTACGTCCTGCTGCACAACGGCAAGATCTCCTCGATGGTGGACCTGCTGCCGCTGCTTGAGCAGGTCGCGCAGTCACGCAAGCCGTTGCTGATCATCGCCGAGGACGTGGACGGCGAGGCCCTGTCGACGCTGGTCGTCAACAAGATCCGCGGCCTGCTGAACACGGTCGCCGTGAAGGCGCCAGGATTCGGCGACCGGCGCAAGGCCATGCTCGAGGACATAGCGATCCTGACCGGCGGTCAGGTCGTGTCCGAGGAGATCGGCCTGAAGCTGGAGCTCGCCACGCTCGACGTGCTCGGGACTGCGCGCCGGATCGTCGTTACCAAGGACACGACGACGATCATCGACGGCGCCGGCGAGCAGGACGCGATCGGCGACCGGATCCGGCAGCTCAAGTCCGAGATCGAGAACTCGGACTCGGACTGGGACAAGGAGAAGCTGCAGGAGCGGGTCGCCAAGCTGTCCGGCGGCGTTGCCGTGCTGCGGGCCGGTGCCGCCACCGAGGTCGAGCTCAAGGAGAAGAAGCACCGCCTTGAGGACGCGATCTCGGCGACGAGGGCCGCGATCGAGGAAGGCATCATCGCCGGTGGCGGCAGCGCGCTGGTCCAGGCCTCGGTCGCGCTCGGCGACCTCGACCTGACCGGCGACGAGGCGACCGGCGTCAACGTGGTCAGGCGCGCGCTGCTCGAGCCCGCTCGCTGGATCGCCCTCAACGCCGGCGCCGAAGGCGGCGTCGTCATCGCGGCGATCGCCGACATGAAGCCTGGCCACGGCTACAACGCCGAGACCGGCGAGTACGGCGACCTCATCGCCCAGGGCGTCATCGACCCGGTCAAGGTGACCAGGTCAGCGGTCCAGAACGCCGCCTCGATCGCCGGCATGCTGCTGACCACCGAGGCCCTGGTGACCGACAAGCCAGAGAAGGAGCAGGCCGACGCCGGCCACGGCGGCCACGGCCACAGCCACTAGTTTCAACGGCACCAGCCCTCTCCGGTCTCACTGAGCGGGCCGGGACTCCTCCGGAGCCCCGGCCCGCTTCGCCATCCCCGCCCCGACTCCGACGCGGCGGCGCCAGCCCCGATGCGTCCTGGGCCGTCGGCCCTAAGCCGCGAGTCGGGAGCCGCGCTCTCAGAGAGTGTCCAGAGGCAACGCTGAGCGGTCGCGACGGTAATGCTGCGAGACTCGGCTCGGGAAGTCGCCTCGCCTTAGCTGGACTAGGCGACCCGGCTCGGATTGACGAGAGCACAAGATCGAGAGGCGCGAGAGATGCGGCGTTGGCTGACGTGGGCGATCGCGGGAGCGGTCGTCGTCGTAGTGCTCGCTGTCGGGGTGCCTTTCGTGTACATCCACTTCATTGAGGGCGAGGCCCCGGCGCCGCTCTCGCTCACGTCGCCTTCAGGCAAGTCCAGTTCGCCGACCAGCCAATCGGGCAGTACCGGGCCGGCGAGTTCGGGCAGTTCGTCGGTCACCGGGACATGGCAAGTCGGCGCGGGCTCGATCGTGGGCTACCGGGTCAACGAGATCCTGGTCGGCCAGAAGAACGTCGCCGTCGGCCGCACGAAGTCAGTCACCGGGCACCTGGTCATCAACGGTACGACCGTGAGCGCGGCCACGTTCACGGTCAAGATGGCGACCATTCACAGCGACGAGAGCGAACGGGATGTTCAGTTCGACGGCCGGATCATGGACGTGGCCGCTTATCCGACCGGGGTGTTCACCCTCACGCATCCCATCGACTTGAGCCCGCTGCCGGCCACCGGCGCGGTCAAGACCTACGCCGCGACCGGGAACTTGACCCTGCACGGGCACACCCAGCCGGTGACCTTCACGCTGTCGGCCGAGCGGACCGGATCGAGCATCAAGATCTCGGGCTCGATCCCGGTTCTGTTCGCCCGCTGGGAAATCCCGAACCCGAGCTTCGGCAGCTTCGTCACCACCCAGAACCACGGCATCCTGGAGTTCCTCCTGGACTTCACCAAGTCCTGAGCCCGGGCGTTGTCCTGGGCCCCGGCGTTCGTCCGCTGATCTGCGTTCGGGCGGCGCGGGGCCTGCTGGCGTCGGAACTCAGCGGACGAGGGTGACGCTGCCGTCGGGGAGGATCGTCCAGCCGGGGTTGTGGGCGACCTCCCACGGGTGGCCGTCCGGATCGATGAACAGCCCTGAGTACCCGCCCCAGACGGTGCCGGCCGGCTCGCGGCCGATCGTGGCTCCGGCGGCCCTCGCTTCCTCGATGACCGCGTGGACCTCTTCGGGCGAGCGCACGTTGTGCGCGAGCGTCACGCCGCCCCAGCCGCCACCATCGGTCACCGCGCTGTCCTGCGCTAGCAGGCTCCGGTCCCACAAGGCGACGACCATGCCACCCGCCTGGAAGAACGCTATGTCCTCCGATTCATCGCCGGCCGGCCTCCAGCCGAGCGCGCCGTAGAACTGCTTTGCCCTGGACAGGTCGCTCACTCCGAGCGTGACCAGACTCACTCGCTGCTCCATGCGACAGCAATCTACTCACGCCCACTGACAGGCGTCGGCCGTGCGCGCGGAAGCCGTCAGCCCAGCGGGCGCCTTCCAACGCGAGGGCCGCCCGTCAGCGCGCGGCCACTGGTCAGCCCGCGGCCACTGGTCAGCCCGCGGTCGCCTATCACGCTGACTAGGCTGGGCTGGCGTTGGAGGGCAATGCCAGGCATGAGCGCGCATCATGGCGTGGTTCCGTCAGCTCCGCTGCGGTACGCCGAGCAAGTGACGAAGACGGTCGCCAGTCGCTGCGGTCACCGGCTGGCGGCTAGTTACCTGCACGGATCGGCGGTACTCGGGGGCTGGGTCGCGGAGCGCAGCGATGTCGACATCTTGTTCGTCGTCGCCGCCGACATCACCCAGGCCGACGCCATCGCGCTGGGCGAGGTGCTGGTAGCGGCCGGCGCCGATTGTCCCGGCCGGGGCTTGGAGACGAGTGTCGTGACGACCTCGCAGGCGGCCCGGCCGGCCGAACCCTGGCCATTCGTCGTGCACTGCGGTCCTGGCGCGACCGGTCAGCGGCTGGTCGACGGCGGCGAACGACCCGGAGACGACGACCTGATCATGCACTATGCCGTGTGCCGGGCCGCCGGAGTCGCAGTATCCGGGCCTGCGCCTGAGCGGATGATCGGGCCAGTCCCGCGCGCGGTGATCTTGGGGTACCTGGCGGGTGAGCTCGACTGGGGACTGGCGCACGCCCCAGAGAGCTACGCCGTGCTCAACGCCTGCCGAGCGCTTGAGTACCTGACCAGGGGCCGGATCGTGAGCAAGGTCGCAGGTGGCGAAGCCATGCGGAGCGGGGAGTCCGACCCGAGCGTCGCCGCGCCGGCTGGCCTGGTCGAGCGGGCGCTCGAGCAGCAACGCGCGCACTCGCCCGAACAGCCACCTGGAGCCGACGCGATCGCTTTCGTCCGCGCCATCGGCGCCCGCCTGAGGTCAGGCCGCTGAGGCCAGGAGAGACGAGCGATCGTCGCTGGCCGGGACCGTTCCCTGGTGCGGGAGCGTTCTCGCGCTGATCGGGGAGCGGTCTCGTGATCTGCAGGGAGCGTCTTCTTACCGGGGACGATGACCGTCGCTATATGACAAAACTGCTCCCCGGAACGAGAACGGTCCCCCTGTCCCGGCTACGCCATGAGGGTGGGTCGGTGGGTGGCGATGCGGACGGCTACGGTCACGGTCACGGGGTCGGGCAGCTGGCTGATCGCGACGGCGAGGTCCTCGGGGTCGGCGTGCCATGAGGTCGGGCCCATGGCAACTAGGTCACGAGCAGCGCGATGGTCAAGCGTGAGCGCCGCTCGGTAGTCGCGGGTCGCGGCCAGCTCGAAATATGGGCCAAGCTTGCCGGCCAGGCGGGCCTCCTTGCGGTCATCGACGGTGACCAGGCCGAGCGGGCCGACGAGTTCGCGCAGGTGATCTTCCTGCGGCGTCACGAGGACGAGCGCCCCGGCCGGCCGCAGCAGGCGGCGGAGTTCGGCCGGGGCGCGCGGCGCGAAGATGTTGAGCGCCAGGTCAGCGGCTTCGTCGGCGACTGGAAGCGGACGCCAGGCATCGCAGCCGACTGCGACCGCACGCGGATGCGCGCGGGCGGCCAGCCGGAGCGCATTTTTGGATATATCCAAAGCTAGACCGATCCGGGACGGCAGTCGGTCCAGAGCGGCGGCGAGGTAGTAGCCGGTCCCAGCGCCGCAGTCCACGACGCAACCAGGCTCAGCAGGGGATGCGGCCGCGTCAATGCTCGCGGAAGCGGCCTGCGCGATCGCGTCAGCGAGGCCGGCGAAGTGGCCCGCGGTCAGGAAGGCGTCGCGGGCCCGGACCATCGCGGCGGTGTCGCCTGAGTTCCTGGCCGCGCCCGCGGGGAGCAGGCTCACGTAGCCGGCCCGCGCGATGTCGAAGCAATGCCCGGCCGGGCAGCGAAGCGACCCGCCGGTCCTGGTGAGGCCGCCGCCATGATCAAATTGCGGGCAGCGCAAGAACCCGATCGCGCCCTCGATCACCGCTCACCACCTCCGCCCGCCACCCCCAAACCGCAACGTAGTCCCGCTGTTGTCGTGATAACGACAGCTCCGGGACTACGTTGTCGTCCCGGCCAGGGGCCGGGGGACTGCGGAGCCGCTCAACTAGGATGTAACACAGTAATGGCGGTGGGCTGGCAGCGGTCGGCCGCTAGCGATGAGCAGGCACGGGGCAGCCGCCCGGCAGTGACAGTCAGCGACGGAGAGACATGATCGACGACGCCAAGTTTGGCCCTCCCGCCCTCACCTTTGACGACGTGCTGCTGCTGCCCGCGCATTCGCAGTTGCTGCCGAGCGAGGCCGATACCACCGTCCGGCTGACGCGGGGCGGCATCATCCTCAGGGTGCCGTTGCTGTCCGCCGCGATGGACACGGTCACCGAGGCGACGATGGCCGTGGCGATGGCCAGGCAAGGCGGAGTCGGCGTCCTGCACCGCAATATGTCGGTCGAGGACCAGGCCCGCCAGGTCGACGTCATCAAGCGTTCCGAGGCTGGCATGATCACCAACCCGGTGACCTGCGGTCCTGACTCGACGATCGGCGAGGTCGACGAGTTGTGCGGGCGCTACCGGATCTCAGGCGTGCCCGTCGTCTCGGGCGAGGGCGTGCTGCTCGGCATCATCACGAACAGGGACATCAGGTTCGAGCAGGACCACAGCAAGCGCGTTGGCGAGGTCATGACCCCGATGCCGCTGGTGACCGCCCCGGTCGGGGTGTCGCGCGAGCAGGCGCTCGTGTTGCTTTCCCGGCACAAGGTCGAGAAGCTTCCGCTGGTCGACGCCCATGGGCTGTTGCGCGGGCTGATCACGGTCAAGGACTTCACCAAGAGCGAGAAGTTCCCGCACGCGACTAAGGACGAGCACGGGCGGCTGATGGTCGGCGCGGCCGTCGGGGTCGGCGCGGACGCCAAGCGGCGGGCCCAGGCCCTCATCGACGCCGGGGTCGACTTCCTCGTGGTCGACACCGCGCACGGTCACTCCCAGGCCGTACTCGACATGATCGCCCAGCTCAAGGCCAACACCAGGACCGAGATCATCGGCGGGAACATCGCCACCAAGGCCGGAGCCCAGGCCCTGATCGACGCGGGCGCCGACGCGGTCAAGGTCGGGGTCGGACCAGGCTCAATCTGCACCACCAGGGTCGTCGCCGGGGTCGGGGTTCCGCAGGTGACCGCCATCTACGAGGCCGCGCTGGCGGCCAGGCCGGCCGGAGTGCCGGTGATCGGCGACGGCGGCGTCCAGTACTCGGGCGACATCGCCAAGGCGATCGCGGCCGGGGCCGACACGGTGATGCTCGGCAGCTTGCTGGCGGGGTGCGAAGAGGCGCCAGGTGAGATGGTGATGATCAACGGCGAGCAGTACAAGCTGTACCGGGGCATGGGCTCGCTGGGGGCCATGCGCAATAAGGAGCGCGGCGTCTCCTACTCCAAGGACAGGTACTTCCAGGATGACGTGCTGCGCGAGGACAAGCTGGTGCCGCAGGGCGTCGAGGGCCGGGTGCCGTACCGGGGCCCGCTCGCCGCGGTCGCCAACCAGTTGACCGGCGGGCTGCGGGCCGCCATGGGCTACTGCGGCGCGAAGACCATCGCTGAGCTCCAGGACGCGCAGTTCATCCAGGTCACCAGCGCCGGCTTGACCGAGAGCCATCCGCACGACATCACGATGGTGACCGAGGCGCCGAACTACAGCCTGCGCCGGTCATGACCATCGCCTCGCCCGGCGCCCGCGTTCGGCGAGCGGCTGGCACACTGTCGTGGTGACTCAAGTCGAGATCGGCCGGGGCAAGAACGGCCGCCGCGCGTACGCGCTTGACGAGATCGGCATCGTCCCTTCGCGCCGGACCAGGCGCCCTGAGGACGTCTCAATCGCCTGGCAGATCGACGCCTACCGGTTTGAGCTGCCGCTAGTGACCGCGCCCATGGACAGCGTGGTGTCGCCGGCCACGGCGATCGCGATCGGCAAGCTTGGCGGGCTCGCGGTGCTCGACATGGAGGGAGTCTGGACCAGGTACGACGACCCCGAGCCGCTCCTGGCCGAGGTCGCGATGCTGGAGGACGGCGCGGCGACCAGGCGGCTGCAGCAGATCTACGCCGAGCCGATCAAGGATGAGCTGGTCGGGCAGCGGATCGCGGAGATCCGCGCGGCCGGGGTGACGGTCGGGGCCCGGCTGTCGCCGCAGCGCACGTTGCGTTACCACAAGGCCGTCATCGACGCCGGGGCCGACTTCGTGGTCATCAGGGGCACGACGGTCTCGGCCGAGCACGTGTCCAGCCAGGCCGAGCCGCTCAACTTGAAGCGGCTGATCTACGAGCTCGACGTGCCGGTGATCGTCGGCGGCTGCGCCACGTACACGGCGGCGCTGCACCTGATGCGGACCGGTGCGGCCGGGGTGCTCGTCGGCTTCGGCGGCGGTTCTGGGCAGACGACCGCCGCCGTGCTCGGCGTGAAGGTGCCGATGGCGACCGCGATCGCCGACGTGGCCGCCGCCCGCCGCGAGTACCTGGACGAGTCCGGCGGCCGGTACGTGCACGTGATCGCCGACGGCGGCATGACCCGCAGCGGCGACATCGCCAAGGCGCTGGCACTCGGTGCGGACGCGATCATGATCGGCTCGCCGATCGCCAGGGCGACGGAGGCACCGGGCCGGGGCTATCACTGGGGCAGCGAGGCGCACCACCCCGAGTTGCCGCGGGGGGACCGGCTCAAGGTCGGCACGATCGGCACCCTGGAGCAGATCCTGCACGGCCCGTCGACCGTGGCCGACGGCTCCATGAACCTCATGGGCGCGCTGCGGCGCACGATGGCGACCTCCGGCTACTCCGACCTCAAGGAGTTCCAGCGGGTCGAGGTCACGGTGACCCCCGCCTCGGCGCCGGCCTGGACCCAGGCCGCCGCCCAGGTTGCGCCCGGGCCTTAACGCCCGCACGCGCCGGCCGGCCCGGCCAGGGCATGACCTTAAATCGCCGGCGAGCGGTACGTGGGCAGCACTGGCCGTGACGGGTAGCTTTTGATTGTGACAACAGGCGGAACCGCCAGGCTGGGCCCGACCGAGCGCGCGGCGGCGCTCACTACCCTCGCGCGCGATGAACTACAGGTCCTGGTCGTCGGCGGCGGGGTCGTCGGTGCGGGCGTGGCGCTCGACGCCGCGACCCGCGGCCTTTCCGTCGGCCTGGTCGAAGCCAGGGACTTCGCCTCGGGCACCTCGTCAAGGTCAAGCAAGCTCATCCACGGCGGCCTTCGCTACCTGGAGCAACTCGACCTTGGCCTGGTCAGGGAGGCGCTCACCGAGCGCGCGCTGCTGCTGCAGCGGATCGCGCCGCACCTGATCAAGCCGGTCTCGTTCTTGTTCCCTTTCACGCACTATGGCTGGGAACGGGCGTATATCGGGGCCGGGGTGAGCATCTACGACCTGCTCGGGATCTCGCGCGGCCAGGTTCGGGGCCTGCCGATGCACAAGCAGCTGACCAGGGGCCGGGCGCTGCGGCTGGCCCCGGCGCTGCGCAAGTCGGCGCTGACCGGGGGCTTGCTGTACTGGGACGCCCAAGTCGACGACGCCCGCTACGTGATCGACCTGCTGCGGACGGCGGCCAGCCACGGCGCCGTCGTCGCGTCCCGCACCCAGGTCACTGGTTTCCTGCGGGAAGGCGAGCGGGTCACCGGCGTGCGGGCCGTCGACCTGGAGTCGGGCGCGGAGTTCGAGATCAGGGCCGAGCAGGTCGTGAACGCCACGGGCGTGTGGACCGACGAGATTCAGGCCATGGTCGGCGGCCGCGGTTCGATCAACGTGCGGGCGTCGAAGGGCGTGCACCTCGTCGTGCCTAGGGACCGCATTCACTCGAACACAGGCATAATTTTGCGTACGCCGTTGAGCGTCCTTTTCGTGATTCCCTGGGGCCGGCACTGGATCATCGGGACGACCGACACCGACTGGTCGCTGTCCAAGGCGCACCCCGCGGCCAGTCGCGCCGACATCGACTACGTGCTCGGGCAGGTCAACCGCGTGCTCGCGGTGCAGTTGACGCACGATGACGTCGAGGGCGTCTACGCGGGGTTGCGGCCGCTGCTGGCCGGTGAGTCGGACTCGACCTCCAAGCTGTCGCGCGAGCACACCGTGGCCCATCCCGTGCCCGGCCTGGTGATGATCGCGGGCGGCAAGTACACGACGTACCGGCTGATGGCGCGGGACGCGGTCGACGCCGTCGCGCATGGCCTCGACGGCAAGGTACCGCCGTCCTGCACCGACCAGATCCCGCTGGCCGGAGCGGACGGGTTCGCGGCGATGTGGAACGCGCGGGCCTCGCTCGCGAAGGCATCGGGCCTGCACGTGGCGCGGATCGAGCACCTGCTGCGCCGGTACGGGACGCTGATCGGCGAGCTGCTCGACCTCATCGCGGCCGATCCGAGCCTCGGCCGGCCGCTCGCCGCCGCCGATGACTACCTGCGGGTCGAGGTCGTGTACGCGGTCACCCACGAGGGCGCCAGGCACCTGGGCGACGTGCTGGCGCGGCGCACCCACGTCTCGATCGAGACCTGGGACCGGGGCGTGCTCGCGGCCGAGGAGGTCGCCGAGCTGATGACGGGCCCGATGAAGTGGCGTCCCCCCCAGGTCGCGAAGGAACTGGAGAACTACCAGGCCGAGGTCGCGGCCGAGCGCAAGTCGCAGGAAGCCGACACCGACACCGACGCGGACGCGATCAGGCTGGGCGCCCCCGACATCGTGCCGGTGCTGGCGAACGGGGTCGTCCCCGCTAGCGGCTAGAATTCGCGCATGCCAAGGCCCCGTGTTCTGTCCGGCATCCAGCCGACCGCCGACTCCTTCCACCTCGGTAACTACCTCGGCGCGGTCCGGCAATGGGTGACGCTCACCGAGACCTACGACGCCTTCTACTGCGTCGTTGACCTGCACGCGATCACGGTGCCGCAGGATCCGGTGCTGCTGCGCCGCCGGACCAGGATCGCGGCCGCTCAGCTCTTCGGCGCTGGCCTTGACCCTGACCGGTGCACCGTCTTCGTGCAGAGCCACGTCCCCGAGCACGCCGAGCTTGGCTGGATCATGAGCTGCCTGACCGGCTTCGGCGAGGCGAGCCGGATGACCCAGTTCAAGGACAAGTCGCAGAAGTCCGGCTCGGACGCCGCCAGCGTCGGCCTGTTCACTTACCCGATCTTGCAGGCCGCCGACATCGTGCTCTACCAGACCGACCAGGTTCCCGTCGGCGAGGACCAGCGCCAGCACCTTGAGCTGACCAGGGATCTCGCCCAGCGCTTCAACCACAGGTACGGCCAGACGTTCGTGGTCCCCGGTCCCTACATCGTCAAGGACGTCGCGAAGATCACCGACCTGCAGGACCCTTCGATCAAGATGAGCAAGTCGGCGTCATCCCCGCAGGGCATCATCGACGTGCTCGAAGACCCCGCCTCGGTCAGGAAGAAGATCGCCCGCGCGGTCACCGACCTCGGCTCCGAGGTCAGGTTCGACGAGGAGGGCAAGCCAGGCGTCACGAACTTGCTGCGGATTTACGCGGCGTTGTCGGGCACCAGCGTCGCCGAGCTTGAGCAGCGCTACGCCGGCGTCGGCTACGGGGCCTTCAAGAAGGACCTGGCCGAGGTAGTGGTCGACGCGCTCGCGCCGATCAGGGAACGGACCGAGAAGATGCTGGCCGACGAGTCCGAACTCGACCGGCTGCTCGCCGACGGCGCCGCGCGGGCCAGGCAGGTCGCGAGTGCGACCATGGCCCAGGTACGCGACCGGATCGGGTTCCTCGCCGCGCGCTAGCTGGAAGCGACCTCGGAGTCGTCCTGCGGGACGGCCTCGGCCAGGGCGACTTCAGCCGGGGCGACTTCAGCCGGGGCGGCTTCGGCCGGGGCGACTTCGGTCGCCTCCTTCGCGGGGTCAGGCGCGAGAGCCGCGGCCGTCACCGGACTCACGCGGCGGCGGCGCAGCATGAAGCCGACGACGATGACGCAGGCCAGGGCGGCCAGCGCCGTCCCGAGAGCCATCTGGCCGCTCTGCGAGGGCTGGCCGGCGCCGCTCAGGGCGCTGCTGGCGTTGTTCGCCCCCGCGACCGAGGCCACCCCGCTCGGGCTCGCGCCCGGCTTGGGCTTGGCCGGCTGCAGCGGCGAGACCAGGGTGCCGACCGGCTGCACGCGGCTATTCATCGCGAAGCCCCAGTTGAGCAGCTTCTCGGCCGAGTAGATCTCCTGCAACGGCGTGCAATGCAAGATGGTCACGATCAGCGTCACGCCGTCGCGGCGGGCCAGCCCGATGTAGGTGGCCTCGGCCTTCGACGTCCAGCCGATCTTGCCGCCGATCCCGCCCTTGTACTGGGTCAGCAAGTAGTCCTGGTTGACCAGCGTGACCTTCTTCCGCGGGGTGATCGGGAAGCTGGCCGACAGCGTTTCGTCGTACTTCAGGAAGGCAGGCATCGCCACCGCTTGCCTGGCGATGAGGGCCAGGTCGTAGGCCGAGACGACCTGGCCGGGCGCGGGCAGGCCGTTCGGCAGCTTGGCGACGACGTCGTAGGCCTGCAGGTGCTGGGCCTCGGCGTTGACCAGGGCCATGCCCTTGGCGAACGAGCCGGCGCCTTGGACCAGGGTTACCGCCGCGTCGTTGGCCGAGATCAGCAGCAACGCCCTGAACAGGTCAGCGATCTGGTAGTGGTGTCCCCTGATCAGCCCGACGATGTTCGGCACCTGCGATACGGCCAGCTTGCTGGCCTTGAGGTAAGCCGTCGGGTTAAGCCTGGGCAGCATCGTGATCGCGGTCAGCACCTTGAGGGTGCTCGCCGGGGGATACAGGCCGTGCGCGTCCTTGGCGGCCAGCACGGCCCCGGTGCCGGCGTTGGCGACCACGTAGGCCGAGGCGGGGATCTTGGGAAGCTTCCACGCGCCCTTCGCCGGGTAGTTGACCACGATCCCGCTGCTCGCCATCAGCGGCCCGCCGACCCTGGCCTTCTCCGGCGGCGTCAGCGGGGCCGCCGGCGAGGTCGCGGCGCTCGGGCTGGGCGACGGCGATGCTGGCGTCACCGGCTTGGCGATAGCGGTCGCAGCGGCACTGGCAGCGGCGGCGGTCGTGGCCGGCACCGCGAGCGTGGCCAGCCCGGAGATCGCCGCGAAGGCGGCGATGGCGGCCAGATTCCGCCGAACGTCTGACTTCATCGGTGTTCCCTTGATCAGCGCGTACGTGGCTAGACGCGGTGCTGCCGCGGCACTCCTTCCCATGCCTGCTGTTTCCCATGCCTGCTGTGAAAATGCAGCCTATGCGCTCCTTCGAGCTGGTTCGGCGCATGATCACCTAGTTCGGCGTGGCGAAGACACTGCCAATCTGCCCGAGGGTCCGCCTCCGCCAACGCCGCCGAAGGGCGAGAGGAAGCAAAGTTTCCCCGGCCCGGGGGCTCGCGCCAAAGCACGCTGACGGCCGGCCCGGGCTGACCGCAGGCCCGGGCCGGTCGCCGGTCGTGACGGGCGAGAGCTCAGGCGCGGGTCGTGGCCGTAACCTTGACCCATGGTGGCGACTTCCGAGTCTGGGTACCCGATCGAGCCGGTCTACGGGCCCAAGGCGCTGGCGGACCTCGATCAGGCGCGGGATCTCGGCGAGCCCGGCGAGTACCCGTTCACCAGGGGCGTGTACCCGACGATGTACGTCACCAGGCCGTGGACCATGCGGCAGTACTCGGGCTTCTCGACCGCCGCCGACTCCAACCGCAGGTACAAGCAGCTGATCGCGGCCGGCACGACCGGCCTGTCGGTCGCCTTCGACCTGCCGACGCAGATGGGCTACGACTCCGATGCCCCGCAGGCCAGCGGCGAGGTCGGCAAGGTCGGCGTGGCCATCGACTCGATCGACGACGTGCGGGCCTTGTTCGACGGCATCGGCCTCGATGAGGTGTCGACGTCGATGACGATCAACGCCCCGGCCGCCATCCTGCTGCTGCTCTACGAGCTGGTCGCGAGCGAGCGGGGCATCCCGGCGAAGAAACTTAACGGGACGATACAAAACGACATCTTGAAGGAGTACATCGCCAGGGGAACGTACATCTATCCTCCGGCCCCTTCCTTGCGCCTGGTCGCGGACACCTTCGCTTACTGCGGCGCCAACGTCCCCAGGTGGAACACGATCTCCATCTCCGGCTACCACATGGCCGAGGCCGGGGCCACGCCCGTGCAGGAGATCGCCTTTACGCTGGCCAACGCCAAGGAGTACGTGCGGACGGCCATCGCCGCTGGCCTGCCAGTCGACGAGTTCGCGCCCAGGCTGTCGTTCTTCTTCGTGGCGAGGAGCTCGCTGCTCGAGGAGGTGGCCAAGTTCCGCGCCGCCCGCTGGCTGTGGGCGCACATCATGCGGGACGAGTTCGGCGCCGCCGATCCCAGGTCGCAGATGCTTCGCTTCCACACCCAGACCGCGGGCGTGCAGCTCACCGCTCAGCAACCCGAGGTGAACATGGCCAGGGTCACGATCCAGGCGCTGGCGGCGGTGCTCGGCGGCACCCAGTCGCTGCACACGAACGCCTACGACGAGGCGATCGCCCTGCCCAGTGAGCACGCCGCGAGGCTGGCGCTGCGCACGCAGCAGGTCATCGCCAACGAGACCGACCTGACCGCGACCGTCGACCCGCTGGCGGGCTCGTACGTGATCGAGTCGATGACCGCCGAGATCAAGGCCGCCGCCGCCGAGCTGATCGGCAAGGTCGACGACCTCGGCGGCGCGGTCGCCGCCATCGAGCGCGGATTCCAGAAGGCGGAGATCGAGCGGTCGGCCTACCAGGTCGCCAGGCAGATCGATGCCGGCGAGCGGGTCGTGGTCGGGGTCAACAAGTTCACCGTTGCCGACGAGCCGAGCTACCCGCCGCTGCGCGTCGATCCAGCTATCGAGGCCGAGCAAGCCGAGCGCCTCGACAGGCTCAGGAGCGGTCGCGACACTGCCACGGTGACCAAGCGCCTCGACGCGGTCAGGGTGGCGGCAGCGGGCAATGACAACCTGCTGTACCCGCTCAGGGAGGCGCTCGCGGCGCGGGCTACGGTCGGCGAGGTATGCGACGCACTCCGGACAGAATGGGGCGTTTATCAGCCCGTTGACGTCTATTAACTGGCCGAAATGGGAGACTTCGGGGCGACATGGCCGGTTGGTTGCGGCCCGGTCACAATCGGGCAACGTCAGCGTTGGAGGGCTGCTAGCGCTACCATGCTTAGCATTGCGGAGCACATCCGCCGGGCCGATGAGATGCGACGAGGGTGCCTGAAGATCAGCGCTTTCACCATCGAGAAGCGCAGATGTGACCAAAACCGCAGGTGTGATCAGGCAACGCGGTTACGGCTGCATGAATGCAGTGCCTCCGGGCAGGTGCCCGCTGGTGACGCCCGTAAATCCAGCGGGAGGTTAGCGATACGCGTCGTGCTGCTTGCGCGCGGACTCGCTGGGATCCTCACACCGGCTCGCAGGTACCGCAGCCTAGTGGCCGCGATACGACGGCTTGAAGGACCGAATGGACACGCTGCTTGCCCATCAGATCTGGGCTACTGACCGGATTGGGCAACTACCGCTGCCACCGACGCGCGGCCGCGAGGGGCTGGCCCCGGCGCGCCGCCAGGCTGCGCTGGTCGTTGTGACGGGGGAGGCGACGCATGGTTGAGAATGACCTGGCCGGCGAGCTTGACGCGTTTCTCGTCGAGCACGAGGCGGATCTGATCGAGTTCCGCAGGGACTTGCACGCCCATCCTGAGGTCGGCTACGCCGAGCACCGGACGACGAGCAGGATCGCGCTGCGACTCGAGGGCGCTGGCTTGCGTCCTGCGGTCCTTCCCAAGGGCACCGGCCTAGTCGTCGACGTCGGGGGAGACCCTGACGAGAACCCCCTCGTCGCGCTGCGGGCCGATATCGACGCGCTGCCGATCGCGGACGAGAAGAACGTCAGCTACCGTTCGGTCAACCCTGGCGCCTGCCACGCCTGCGGTCACGATGTCCACACCACCGTCCTGCTCGGCACCGGCCTGTTCCTGGCCAGGGCCGCCGCCTCAGGCGCGCTGCCTGGCAAGGTCAGGCTGATCTTCCAGCCGGCCGAGGAACTGGCCGGGGGCGCGCTCGACGTGCTCGCGGCCGGCGGCATCTCCTCGGTCGACCGCATCTTCGCGCTGCACTGTGACCCGAAGATCGACGTCGGGAAGATCGGGACGAGGGTCGGCCCGATCACGGCCGCCTGCGACACGATCAAGGTCGAGCTGACCGGGCCAGGCGGGCACACCGCCCGCCCGCACCTGACGGCGGACCTGGTCTACGCGCTCGGCAAGATCGTCACCGAGCTTCCGGCGGCGCTGTCCCGGCTGGTCAATCCGACCTCGGGTCTCAGCCTCGTCTGGGGGCGGATCAACGCGGGCTCGGTGGTCAACGCCATCCCCGACGTCGGCGTCGCCGAGGGTACCGTCAGGTGCCTTGACAACGCGGCCTGGCACGCCGCGCCTGAACTGCTGAAGAACCTGGTCGAGGCCGTCGCTAGCTCGTACGGCGTGACGCCGAACCTGCGCTACCAGCGCAGTGTCCCGCCTGCGGTCAACGAGGCCGCCAGCACGGCGATGCTGGCCGCCGCCGCTGACCGCGTGCTCGGGCCAGGTTCGATCGTCACCGCGCCGCAAAGCCTCGGTGGCGAGGACTTCGCCTGGTACCTGGAGTCGATTCCCGGCAGCTTGTTCCGGCTTGGCACCCGTCGTCCCGAGTCCGGCGACCAGGTCGACATCCACCAGCCCATGTTCGACGTTGACGAACGCTGCATCGGCGTCGGCATCAAGGTGATGGCCGCGACGGCGATGACCGCGATCGGCGACGGCTGCGGCCAGGGCTCAGTGATCGCACCGGTCGATGAGGTGGTCAGCCAGGTTCGGGCGTCGATCGACGACGTCACGCTCGCGGGGCCGTTAGCAGCACGCGGGCCGCAAGGCCAGTCGTCGCCAGCTCGATCGGGCCCGGCGTCCGCGTCGCTGACGGGTTACTCCACCGGATAGCCCAGGCGGCGCCGGCCTCCGGCGCTGCGGGCGAGGCCGGCGGGCGCGGCCAAGGATCGCATCGCGGGTTTCTCGTTGCGGGTGGGCGACGTAACGGTTTCGGCTTGGTCTAGCGGAGATCCTCGCGTCGGCGTGCGCATATTGTGGTGACAGTCGCCATGTTGCTCAAGCTGAGCCGCCCACTGGAGGGTGCGCGAACGTGTCCGTACCTAACGACCAGGGCCGGTCAACCGGGACGCCAGCCACCACGGCGGCCCGGGTGACCTCTGACGGCAAGCGGATCTTCCAGATGGGCCCGCCAGTCGTGATCTGGTGGTGCTGGGTTGCCCTGATCGCGGTGAGCCTTGGTGACCTGGTGATCCAGGGGCACGCGTTCGTGTCGCTGAAGTTCGCGTTCGGCGCGCTGGCCGTCACTGGCCTGGTCTACGCCTGCACCTTGTGGCCGAGGGTCATCGCCGATGACCGGGGCATCGAGGTGCGGAACCCGTTTCGCCGGTTCGTGATTCCCTGGCCGGCGGTGCGCGGGATCTTCCTCGCCGACTCGGTCGAGGTGCAGTGCGCGCGCTCGATGCCCAGGAAGGACAAGACCATCTACAGCTGGGCCCTGTCGTCCCCGCGCCGCACCCGGGCCAGGGCGCAGTTGCGGGCCTGGCAGTGGGACCAGGGCAAGCGCAACCGGCCTGCTGGTTACAACCAGCTCCCCGACCAGGCGAGGAACCTGGTGAAGATGACGACGGCGGAGATCATGGCGAGGGAGCTCGCCGCGCTGTCCGACGACGCCAGGTTCAAGTCGGTCGTGGCTGCGGTGGACTTGGATTCCACCGCACCGGACCAGGCCAGCGAGCCGAAGGCGGACACCGCCCCCGCCGCTGCCGGGCCTGGCTCGCAGCCGCAGGACCAGGAACGCCTGGTTCAGCCCGAACCTGGGCAGCCGATCCAGGTGCTGTCGGCGACGTGGGCCTGGCCGCCGCTGCTTGCGATCGTGCTGCCCGCGATCGGCTGCGTGGTCACGACGCTCGTCAAGTAGCCAGCGCGCTGATCCGGGGCCGGGTCACACCAGGCGACCCTAAGCCGGCGGCGGCGATGCGACAGAATGGGGCACCGTGAGCCAGCCGCGAGCGCGCATCGTCATCATTGGTGGAGGCCCAGGCGGATACGAGGCCGCCCTCGTGGCCGCCCAGCTCGGCGCGGCGGTGACCATCGTCGAGGAGAGCGGCCTCGGCGGTGCCTGCGTGCTCACCGACTGCGTGCCTTCCAAGACGCTGATCGCCACGTCGAGCATGATGGCCGAGCTCGAGGGCGCCCAGGATCTGGGCATCAGGTTTGACTCGGTCGCCGCGCCTCCGGCGGGCAGCAGGCCTGATCCCGCTCGGGCCGACGCCGTGAAGATCTACTCCCGCATTCGCGACCTTGCCCACGCCCAGTCGGCCGACGTAGCGGCCAGGCTGGCGGCCGAAGGGGTCGACGTCATACCGGGCCGGGGACGGCTGGGCCGACCCGGCGTGGTCGCCGTCGGTGATCGTGAGATCGAGGCCGACACCGTGCTGATCGCGACCGGCGCCAAGCCGCGAGTGCTGGACGACGGGCTTCCCGACGGGGAGCGGCTGCTCACCTGCCGCCAGATCTACGACATCGACGAGCTGCCCAGCGAGCTGATCGTCGTGGGCTCGGGCGTGACCGGGGCCGAGTTCGCCAGCGCCTTCCAGGCCCTGGGCTCACAGGTGACGCTGATCTCCTCGCGAGAGCACGTGCTGCCGAATGAGGACACCGACGCGGCCATGGTGATGGAGGAGGTGTTTCGCCGCCGCGGCATGACGGTGCTCGGCCGCTCCCGCGCGACCTCGGCCCGCCGCACCGCCGACGGGGTGGAGGTAGCGCTCGCCGACGGTCGCGTGGTGCACGGCTCGCACTGCCTGCTGACCGTCGGAATGGTGCCGATGACCAGCGACATGGGCCTAGACCAGGCCAAGGTCGACGTGGACAAGCGCGGATTCGTGACCGTGGACCGCGTGTCGAGGACGTCCGCGCCCGGCGTCTACGCGGCCGGTGACTGCACCGGGGTCTGGATGCTGGCCTCGGTGGCAGCCATGCAAGGGCGCATCGCCATGTGGCACGCGCTCGGCGAAGCGGTGCAGCCACTGCGGCTCGGGCACGTCGCGGCGACGATCTTCACCGAGCCCGAGATCGCCACCGTCGGAGTCAGCCAGGCCGACGTGGACCAGGGCAATGTCGGCGCGCGGGTGGTGAAGCTGCCGCTGGCCACGAACGCGCGGGCCAAGATGGACGGCTTCACCGACGGGTTCGTCAAGCTCTTCACCAGGCGAAACTCAGGAATCGTGCTTGGCGGCGTCATCGTCGCCCCGCACGCCAGCGAGCTGATCCTCGGCGTCTCGCTCGCGGTCGAGCAACAGCTCACCGTGGACCAGATCGCCCACACCTTCGCCGTCTACCCCTCGCTGACCGGCAGCATCACCGAGGCCGCCCGCCAGCTCATGCATCCAGCCGAGTAGCCGGCCCCCCGCACCCTAGTTTCCGCGATCTTGACGTCCTCCATGATCACGGACACTCGCACCGCGGAATCCGCACACTGGTTACCGTGATCACGAGCGACAGCCGCCGTGAGGTCAGTGCGCTGGGCGGCCGAGGTCGGGGTCGTCGGGGGCTTCAAGGCCGTGCTGACGTAGCCGGCTGACGCGCATGTCGTCGGCGTACGCGGTGACCGTGAACACGCTGCCCGCGAGGATCAGCGCGATCATCATCGCCGCCAGCCAGCCGGGCGCGGGCAGCCAGACCAGCAGCACGACCGCCACGATCGCGCAGACGGGCAGGATGACGGCGAGGTGCCGCACCACCGTCCTTGACCGCCAGCCGGCGTCGATGAGCTCATGCTTGACCCAGTCGACGTTCTCTTCGGGTAGCCGGAACCCGAGCGCGAACAGCATCCAGCGCACTGGCCCAGGATCGCCGGGCAGCCTGGCCACGAGTCAGTCCACCAGCCGGCAGATCACGTGACCGGCCGGAACAGTCTGTCCCACCTCTACGGCCAGCCCGCTGACCGTCCCGTCCTTGTGCGCGGTGAGCGGCTGCTCCATCTTCATCGCCTCGAGGACCACGATCGTCTCCCCGACGGTCACGTGCTGCCCGTCGGCGGCGGCGATCTTGACGATGGTGCCCTGCATGGGGCTGACGAGCTGATCGCTGCTGGCCGCCGCCGACTGATCGCGTCCCGCCTTGCCGCTTCGTCCGGGCCGGGCCCGCCCCTGGCGGTCAGCGGCGGACTGGCCGCCTGCTCCGGTCCCCGTCCTGGCCGCGCTGAGCGAGGCCGGGAGCACGACCTCAAGCCGCTTGCCGCCGACCTCGACGACGATCCGCTCCCGGTCGCCGCCCGACCAGTCGCCGGACCCCGCACCGGCGGCCTCGCCAGGCTCGGGGGAGTACGGCGGCAGGTCGCCAGCGAACTCGGTCTCGATCCACCTGGTGTGCACGCAGAACGGCTCGCTGATGAAGGCGGGGTCATCGACCACCGCCCGGTGAAACGGCAGCACGGTCGGCATGCCGCCGACCTCGAACTCGGCGAGCGCGCGCCGAGCCCTGGCCAGCGCCTGCGACCGGTCGGCGCCGGTCACGATCAGCTTGGCGATCAGCGAGTCGTACATCTGGGGCACGGTCATGCCCGCGCCGTAGCCCGAATCGAGCCGCACCCCAGGACCTGACGGCGGCTCCCACCTCGTCAAGGTGCCAGGGGCGGGCAGGAAGTTGCGGCCGGGATCCTCGGCGTTTATCCTGAATTCGATCGAGTGCCCCCGCAGCGGCGGGTCGTCGAACGCGAGCCGCTGGCCGTCGGCGATCGCGAACATCTCGAGTACCAGGTCGATCCCGCTGACCTCCTCGGTGACCGGGTGCTCGACCTGGAGCCTGGTGTTCACCTCGAGGAAGGACACCGTGCCGTCCTGGCCGATGAGGAACTCGCAGGTACCCGCGCCGACGTAGCCGGCCTCGCGCAGGATGGCCTTGGACGATGCCCGCAGCAGCGACTCCTGCTCGGCGGTGACGAACGGGGCCGGAGCCTCCTCGACCAGCTTCTGGTGCCGCCGCTGCAGTGAGCAGTCCCTGGTCGAGACCACGACGACGTTGCCGTGCACGTCGGCCAGGCATTGGGTCTCCACGTGCCTGGGCCTGTCCAGGTAGCGCTCGACGAAGCACTCGCCCCGGCCGAACGCGGCCACCGCCTCGCGCACGGCCGACTCGAACTGCGGCGCGATCTCCTCCATCGTCCGCGCGACCTTGAGGCCCCGGCCGCCACCGCCATAGGCGGCCTTGATCGCGATCGGCAGGCCATACTTAGCAGCGAACGCCAGCGCCTCATCAGGCCCGGCGATCGGCCCGTCGGTCCCCGGCGCGAGCGGCGCGCCGACCCGGCGCGCGATGGCCCGCGCCGCCGTCTTGTCCCCGAGTGCCTCGATCGCCGCCGGCGGCGGGCCGATCCAGGTGAGCCCGGCCGCGATCACTTCCTGCGCGAACTGCGCGTTCTCGGCGAGGAAGCCGTAGCCGGGATGCACGGCATCGGCGCCTGACTCGGCCGCCGCCTTGAGGATCTTGGCGATGTCCAGGTAACTCTCCGCCGCGCTCGAGCCGCCGAGGGCGTAGGCCTCGTCAGCCATCCGCACGTGCAGCGCGTCCAGGTCTGGCTCCGAGTACACCGCGACGCTGCCCAGGCCCGCGTCCCGGCAGGCGCGGGCCACCCTGATGGCGATCTCGCCACGGTTGGCGATGAGAACCTTGCGCACGAAACGGCTCCTTTACGACTGCCAGGAGTCTAGTGAGCGAACCCGCGCTCCCGCCGAGCGCCATCCCCGCTGACCCCGAGCAGCGCTCCGCAGCCCCGAACCAGCTCGCCGGAGATCCGGATATTCCGATATCCGGTAATCCGAAATCGCATAATCCAATCGTGGATAATCCGATATCGTATTAAGGAAGCTGGGATAGGCGCCAGGCGCCGGGGCCGTGCGGGATCGGGCGGCGGAGCAGTCTCGCCTTGTTCGCCCACTCGGAACGGCTCGCTGGCGGCGACGGCGATTGCGCGGCGCTGGCCCGCCGGGCGGCTAGCACGGCGACCACGGCGGCGAGTTCGGTGTCCGTGGGCTGACCGCGTAGCACCGAGAGGAAAACGGCCGTGCTCGGGTCGGTGGCGGTGCTCATGACCTCGACTTGCCGACGCCGACGCCGAACTGCCGGTGCACCCGAGCCCAGAACGCGTCCCTCAGCCACTCGCGCGCTTCCTGATAGGAGCGCAGCGACAGGCCTAGTTCCTTCTCGGCGTCGACCAGCAGTTCCTTGTCGATCACCGGAGGCAGGATCGGCCCCGGCAGCAGGTCGCGGATGTTGTCCTCGCCCCTGGTCAGTATCCACTTCTGCGCGACGTGCTCGCCGGCCTCCTCGACCCGTTCCCTGGACGGGCCGAGCCTGGCCGCGGTGAGGTGGGTCGCGCTGATGTGAATCGAGGTCTTGGCGTGCGACCTGAACGGGTTGCGGTCGCCGAACAGCTGGGCCGGCGAGGGTGCGGTCGGGCTGGCGGGGATGCCGGGCACCGTCACGACCTGGTCGGGCCGGGTCGGCAAGGTGGCCTGCGGAGCCGCCTGGCTGCTCTCGGGCGTCGGCTGGGGCGCGAAGTACGGCTCGATGAACGAGCGCTCAAGGACCTCGACCGTGTCGGATTCCCACACCAGTCGCTCGGCCTGGTTCGTGCCGTAGGGCGGCTCGACGCCCCACAAGTGCACCCGCACGCCGAACGCCTGGGCCGCCTCGACCGCCGGGACCATGTCCTCGTCACCGGCCACGAGGATGGCATCGGTGATCGCCCGGTGCCGGGCGAGCGCCTCCATGTCGGCGCGGATCTGGGCGTCTACGCCTTTCTGCTGCCCCCTCGCATTGAGGTTGCCCAGCCGGAGCTTGACCAGCGGCATCTGAGCGATGACCCGCTGGTCGAAGGTCGGCACGCGATCCCTGGCGGCGTCGTACCAGTAAACCCGCAGCAGTTGGCCCCTGACCTGATCGTCCGCTTGCTTGATCAGTGCCTGGATGAGCTTGTCGGCATCGACCCGGTACTCGCGGCGGGAGGATGCGCTGAACAACAACTCGCCGGCAGATGCGTAGATATACCCGACGTCCACCATGATGGCGTAGCGGGAAAGCAGCGGCAGCGATACTTCTGACTCGGTCATATGCCTTCGACTCTAGTCGGCCCCGGCGAGAGTGTCGCGCAGCCAGAACAATCGCCGGTCCTCTGGTTCATTTTCGCATCGTTCGGTAACGCCGCCCAGGCTCCCTGTAGCCAAGTTCGTTTCCTGCGCCATGCCACTTCGGCCCCGCGGCCACGTCAGAGCGGGATGTTGCCGTGCTTTTTCGGTGGCAGGCTCTGGCGCTTGGTGCGCAGGGCCCGCAACGCCTTGATGACCGCCGGCCGGGTCTCGGCTGGCCTGATCACCGCGTCGACGTAGCCCCGTTCCGCCGCGATATATGGATTGGCGAGGGTGTCCTCGTAATCGGTGGCGCGGGCCGACCTGATCTCCGCTTGTTCCTCCGGCGTGGCCGCCCCGGCCAGTTCGCGCCGGTACAGGATGTTCACCGCGCCCTGCGCTCCCATGACCGCGATCTGGGCGGTCGGCCAGGCGAGGTTGATGTCGCCGCCGAGGTGCTTGGAGCCCATGACGTCGTAGGCGCCGCCGTAGGCCTTCCTGGTGATGACGGTGATCTTGGGGACCGTCGCCTCGGCGTAGGCGTAGATCAGCTTCGCGCCGCGCCTGATGATGCCGCCCCATTCTTGGTCGGTACCGGGCAGGAAGCCAGGCACGTCCACGAAGGTCAGCACGGGGACGTTGAACGCGTCGCAGGTGCGGACGAACCTGGCCGCCTTTTCCGACGCGTCGATGTCCAGGCAGCCGGCGAAGTGCATGGGCTGATTGGCGACCACCCCGACCGGGGCGCCCTCGACCCGGCCGAAGCCCACGATGATGTTCTTCGCGAACTCGGCGTGGATCTCGCAGAACTCGCCGTCATCGAGGATGTGCCTGACGACCGAATGCATGTCGTAGGGCTGGTTGGCCGAGTCGGGGATCGCGGTGTCAAGCTCGGCGTCGTAGTCGGTGAGCTCGCAGATCGACTCGGGGTCGGCGGGCGGCGTTAGCAGCGGCGGGTCGTCCATGTTGTTGGATGGCAGGTAGGACAGCAGTTCCCTGGCGAAGTCGAGGCAGTCGTGCTCGTCGGTGGCCTGGTAGTGCGCGACCCCTGACTTGGCGTTGTGCGCGTGGGCGCCGCCCAGGTCCTCGAAGCTCACCTCCTCGCCGGTCACCGTCTTGATCACGTCGGGCCCCGTGATGAACATGTGCGAGGTCTGATCGACCATCAAGGTGAAGTCGGTGATGGCCGGCGAGTACACCGCCCCGCCCGCGCAGGGCCCCATGATCAGCGAGATCTGCGGGACCACGCCCGACGACATGACGTTGCGGTAGAAGATCTCGGCGTACAGGCCAAGCGCGACCACGCCTTCCTGGATCCGGGCGCCGCCGCTGTCGTTGATCCCGATGACCGGGCAGCCGGTCTTCAGCGCGTGGTCCATCACCTTGACGATCTTGGTGCCGAAGACCTCGCCCAGTGAGCCGCCGAAGATCGTGAAATCCTGGCTGAACACGCAGACAGGCCGACCGTCGATGGTGCCGTAGCCGGTCACGACGCCGTCGCCGTAGGGACGGGTGCGGGCCAGGCCGAAGTCGTGGGCCCGGTGCCTGGCCAGCTCGTCGAACTCCACGAACGAGCCTGGATCGAGCAGGTAGTCGATCCGCTCGCGGGCGGTCATCTTGCCCTTGGCGTGCTGGGCCTCGACGGCGCGCTCCGACCCGGCGTGGATCGCCTCGTTCCTGCGTCGCTCTAGGTCAGCGAGCTTTCCCGCGGTGGTGTGGAGGTCGGCGGGCCTGCCGTCGGGGCTTGCCTGCGCGTCGCTAGCTGACTGGGCAGTTTCGGTGGCCATGCCGCAAAGATAGGGCAGCGCCCCCGCTGCCTAGCCCGCACCCCCGTCAGGGGCCTGGACGGTCAGGACGGTCCAGGCGCCCAGGCAGACCCGGTCGCCTGAGTGCAGTGGGACCTCGACGCTGGTAGCGATGTCATCGCCGTTGACCTGGGTGCCGTTGGACGAGCCGGGGTCGAGTACCGACCAGGAGCCGTCGGGCTTGCCGATCAGCACGGCGTGCAGGTGCGAGATGCCGGGGTCGGTCGGCGGGCCGGTCAGGTCGATCTCGGGCTCAAGGCCGCGCGATACGCTCCGGCGGCCGATCCGCATCTCGGGACCGGTCAGGGTGAAGCGCCGCTCCGGGCAGTAGCCTGGGAACTCGATGGACGACGCGTCGGGACCGCCCGCCGCGATCACGGCCTCGTAGTAGTCATGATCGGCGGAGACCACCGCCGTCCAGGCCGGCCCCGAAGGCGCAGCGCCGGCTTCGCCCGCTTCGGCCGCGCCCGGCTGGCCGGCGTTGGCTAGGTTGACCGTGCTGACGGCGCCGGCGCCCGTCGCCGGGTCCCCCAGGGATTGCTCGCCCGCTGCGCCGCCTTCGCCGCCGGGGTCACCTGCGGCGCCGGCGAAGGACATGCCGCCGAGCGGGTCAGGGGCGGCACCGAGCGGGTCAGGGGCGCCGGCCACGGCCGACAGCGCCGGGGGGTCCGGCTGGCCAGCCAGGCCAAGCCCGCCGTCGGGAGCTGGCTGCCCTCCCGGGCCCGACCCGCCAGCGGGATCGGGGCCGGGGGCCAGGCCGCCACCGAGCGGGGAGGACGACGACGGTCCCGCCGCTGGTGCGCCGCTGGTGAAGTCGAACCCGCACACCTCGCAGAACTGGCCGTTCCGCTCGGTCCCGCACTGCGGGCAACTCGGCCCGCCACCGCCGGCCGCCTCGGGCCCGCCCGATCCAGGACCGGCCGCGCCGGTGGCTGGAGCGCCTTCGATCCGCATGCCGCAGGTGTCACAGAAATCGGCGGCGACCGACTGGTGGCCGTCAGGGCAAACTGGCATCGGCGCTCGCTATCTCTTGGTTCGGACCGTCTTGGTTGACCGGGTGTCGAGCGCCATCTCGTCAGCGTCGTCGACCTTCCGCTTGAGCCGCACGGTGCCGGTCGCCGCGTCGACCACGTCGACGACCTTGGCGAGCAGCTTGGCGGTGTCGTCGTTGCCGGAATCCTGGGCTAGCTTGACCGCTCGCCCCAGCTTGGCCGTGGCGAGCTCCTCGTCACCTTGCTTGCGGGCCTCAAGGCCGTCCTGGATCACCTGGGCGAGTTCGGCCTGCCCGGTGTAGTGCGCGACGTTGGAGTTGATCCGCGTCGACAACGCCTCGTCGTCGGTCCAGACCGCCCGTACCAGGCCTTGCCCCACGACCTGCGAGTCGACCACCAGGCTGACCCGCCCGGCCAGCATCTCCTGGCCGACCGAGGCGGCGTTGACCTGGACGCAGACGTGATAGTCACGGCTCTCGCCGCTGCCCCACGCGCCGGTCGGGTAGTCGAACGCCTGCGGGCCCGTCTGAGTCCGGCGCGTGGTCAGGTCCTCAACGGTCGGCGAGACCTGCTTGACGAACTTGATCTCGGCGGACTGGGGCGTCCACAGCCGCAGTGCGACGTCGGCGACCGCCTTGCCCATGGCGGTCTGCATCATCTGCTCGAAGTCGGCGGTCAGCCCGGCCGGGTCGGGCACGATGTCGACCGTGCCGAGCAACGCGGTCGAGATCCGGCGCAGCTCAGCGACCTGCCAGTCGGTTCCGACGCCCCGGCAGTCACAACTGAACACGCCCTCGCACTCGCTGATCGCCGCCGTCAGCTGCTCAGGTGCCTCGTGCTCGTTCTTGCCGTCGGTCAGCAGGATCGCGTGCCGCAGCGTCGCCGAGCTCGACATCAGCATCTGCCGGGCCAGCCGCAGCCAGGTACCCATCGCCGTCCCGCCGCCTGGCGCAAGCCCGTTGGCCACCTGCTTGGCCATCGACCTGGTCTGCTCGCTGGCGATGGCCATGGTCCCGTCGTTGGGGAAGACTGGCCGCGCCTTCTCCGTCCCGGCGATGACGGCGAAGGCCACTCCGTCCCTGATCACGTCGATCGCCGCCGCCGTGGCCGCGCGAGCCTGCACGATCTTGGCGTGCGGGTAGTCCATCGAACCCGAGCAGTCGATGATGATGATCTCCGCCTGGCCAGAACCGCCCCCGCCGAAGCCCGCTCCAGCGCCGCCACTAGGCAGGCTGTCCGGCGCGATCACGGTGACGATGGCGTTCACCTCACGAGCGCCCTCGGGCAGGTACTCGTTCTGGAAGACGTCTACGGTGAATTGTGACTGGCTCATCGGTGCTTGTCTCCTATGTCCGTCGCGGCCAGCTGCGAGGTGTCGTCCCGGCTCCGCGTTCCCGGCGGGAACGGTATGAATACCACGGTCACGTTGTCGCTGCCACCGCGGTCGAGCGCGAACCGCACCAGTTTCCCTGCGGTAGGCAGCGGATCGGTCACCGCGCCCGGCAGCGCCATTTCGGCCAGCCCGGCGACGTCGGGCTGGTAGTTCCACAAGCCGTCCGAGCACAGCAGCACAGCCCCGCGTCCTGGCGGCTCGAAGGTGGCGACGTGCGGCTCGGCATCCGATGCGTCGGCGCCGATCCAGCCGGTGACGACGTGCCCCTGGGGGGAGGCGAGCGCCTCGGCCTCGGAGAGCACGCCCCTCGCGATGAGTTCCTGGGCCACCGAGTCGTCTATGGTCAGCGGCCGCGAGTCGGCCGGCCCCGACGCCGCGATCCAGTAGGCGCGGCTGTCGCCGAGCCAGCAGACCGTGACCGCCTTAGCCGTCACCACGGCCGACACGAACGTCGCTGACGGCGCGTTGAAGGTGGCCTTGGCCGAGTCGGCGAGGTCGTTGAGCGCCTTCTGGGCCGCTCGCACCGCCCGCACCGACGCGTCGGCCAGGTCGGCGTCGCCGCGCACCGCTGTCAGCAGGACCTGCATCGCCGACTGGGACGCGGCCTGCGAGGCCTCGTCGGGGTGGCTTGACGTCGAGACCCCGTCGCACACCACGGCCAGCGCGACCGGCCCGGCCGCCGACCGCGCGGTCGCGAGGGCCATCGCGTCCTCGTTGCGGGGATGGCGCAGGCCCCGGTCGGTGACGCCGGCCACGAGGTCGAGCTCAAGCTCGACGTGGTCGTTGCCGGACGGCACCTTGTGGCCGCAGTTCTCGCAATATCCCTCAGGGCTGATGGTCGCTCCCGGACAATCAGGACAGGCGGCGGCTGGCTTGGCGGCCTCGCCGCTGAGCAGGGCCGGTGATAGCTCGGTGCTGCACGACTCGCAGAAGTTGTCGCCCGGCCAGACCGGCTGACCGCAGTTCGGGCAGCGCAGCTCGATCGTCGGCGGCTCCCCGGTTGGCTCGGGGACCGGCTCAGCGATTGGCTCAAGTCCCGTCGCGCCAGCCGCCTCAGGCGCCTCGGCCGCCCCGCCAGCCTCAGGGACCTCAGAAACTTCAGGGACCTCAGAAACTTTAGGGACCTCAGAGACCCCGGCCAACTCCGACGCTGCCGCAGGCACCTGCGCTTCGGCTGGTTCTGGCCGCTGCTGCGGCTGCTCAGGCGCGCTCATGACCACGTACTCGGCCGGACGTTGTTGGCCAGGTCGACGAGCACGGTCCGCCGCCGCCGGTCCGAGGTCAGCTGGGCCTGAGCCCGGTAGCTGCGCTCGAGCCCCAACCGCAGCGACCGCTCGGTGTTGTCACAGCCAAGCAACGGCCCGCCATCGAGCGGCTCCCTCGCCCGCAGTCGGTCAAGCGCCGCCTGTAGCACCTCGGCGGTGACCTGCTCGAGCGCGGTCTGGTCCAGCCGCAGCCGCGCGACCCCGAGGCCAGCCTCCTGCAAGTCGCCGGACGACACGCACGGGTGCCCCTGCGCGGGCATCACCCGGATCCGCACCGCCGCCAGCTGGGCGGCCAGGTAGTGGCTCGACGTGTCGGGCACCGCCGCCAGCGCGATGATCGCCCCGGCCCGGTCGCCTGCGTGCAGCAACGTCCGCGCCAGCCCGAAGCTCGCGCTCACATACGAGTGGTCGATCGTCCAGACCAGCTTGTAGTACCTGGTCGCCAGTACCTGGTCGCCCGACGCCTCGGCGGTGAAGCCGAGCGCGAGCTTGGGCGCCAGCTCGCCCGGCAGGGCGTCGTACACCGAGTCGAACGCGTCCCTCGCTTCGGTGAACCGCCCGGAGACCAGGTCGGCCAGGCCGACGTACCAAGCGATCCGCCAGTCCCCGGCATCCCTGGGCGCGAGCGACGCCAGCACGTGGCCGGCCCCGGCCAGGTCCCCGGTCGTGATCATGGCCCTGGCCAGCGCGAGCGAGGTCTCCACGGACTCGGCGACGCCAGGTGGCGTCCCCTGTCCCCCGGCAACGGCGGCGGACAGCGCGGCGACCTGCTGGCCTGGGTCGAGCGTGCCAAGCGAGGCCAGGTAGCTGGACGCCGGGTCGTCCCGCTCCACCAGCGGTACCGGCAGCCCGGCCATCACCTCGGCCAGGTTCGGAACCGGCAGCGGCATCCGGGCGTCAGCGGCGCCCGCGCCCGAGTCCAGCTCCGAGGTGACCGCCGGCGCGCCGACCGTGTGCAGCTCCGGGCTGAAGAAGGTCGAGAACGCGGGCCTGGTCCGGTGGTCGGCGACCGACAGCACTTCCCTCAGCACCCCGGTCAGCTGCTCGGCCATCTCGGGCGCCGACTCGAACCGCTGGTCGGGATCGGGATTGGTGGCCCGCCGCAGCGCCCGCAGGTACGACTCCTGCACGGCCAGCAACGGCACGGTCGTCGGGTCGGGCAGGCTGTGCTCGTAAGTGCTCTGATAGCCGGAGAACTCGAAGGTCAGCACCGCCAGCGCCCGCCCGACCGTGTAGAGATCAGACGACGGCGACGGGCCGACCTCGGCGATCTCCGGCGCCTGGTAGCCGACCGTGCCGTAGATCGCGCTGTCCTCGTCGTCGATCCGCCGCACGCCGCCCATGTCGATGAGCTTGAGCTGCTCCTCGGTCTGGATCACGTTGTCGGGCTTGAAGTCGCAGTACACCAGGCCGCGGCTGTGCAGGTAGGCGAGCGCAGGCAGTACCTCGATCATGTAGGCGAGGGCCACGGGCAGCGGCATCGACTCACCGTTCTGCCGCCGCTGCACCAGCAGTTGCCGCAGCGACTGCCCGCCGACGTACTCCATCACGATGTAGCCGGCCTGCTCGCCGGTCGCCCGGTCGGCGTGCTGCACGAAGTTGTACACGCCCACGATCGAGGGGTGCTCGACCTGGGCGAGGAACCGCCGCTCGGCCACCGCGGCTTCGACCGCGGCCGGGTCGGTGGTGTTGAGCAGCCCCTTGAGCACGACCCAGCGGTTGGACAGGTTCCGGTCCATGGCCAGGTACAGCCAGCCAAGCCCGCCGTGGGCGAGGCAGCCGAGCACCTCGTACTGCCCGGCGACCAGTTCTCCTTGCACCAGCTTCGGGCTGAAGGAGAACTTGCTGCCGCAGTGCGGGCAGAAGCCCTCCGGCAGGCCTGGACGCCCGTCCCGGCCCCGCCCGACCGGCCGCTCGCACACCCCGCAGAACCGCTTGTTCTCAGGAACCAGGGGGTTGGCCAGCACGGCGGTCTTCGGGTCGCGGGCGGGAACCGGCGGGATCTCGATCAGCCCGGCCCCGAGGCTGCCGCGGGATGACCGGGACGGCCGGGTGGTCCTGGATCCCCCTGACCGGGATCGCCCCGTTCCGGTGCTGGTGCCCGAGCTCGTGCCGCCAGACCCTGAAGTCGTCGCCTGCACGCTCGCCGCCGGCCGGCTGGGCGACTGAGCGGCCGCCTGGGCGGCCACGCCGCAGACGTCGCAGTACCCGCCGTCGATCGTCCCGTTACAGCCAGGCTGCGTGCATCTCATCGCTGGCGCTGTCATTGTCGCTCCCCGCTTCTGCGCAGGTGCAGTACGGCCTGCTGGTAGCTGGTCACCGCGGCGCTCGCCGCCGCGAGATCACAAGGCGCGGTCCACAGCAGGTTCTTCGCCTCCTGGTACCGCTGGTCAAGCTCGGCGTCCTCGGCGCCGCCGGTGCCGCCAGCCTTGGCCCGGTAGGCGTCAAGCATGCCGCGAAGCTCGTTGCGCTGCTCGATCAGCCCGGCGGCGGCTTGCTCGGCCTCCCGGCACTGCCTGGTCGCCGTCGCGACTTGCTTGCCGATGAGGTCAAGCTCGGACGCCAGCCTGGTCCATCGCCCGGCCGACCTGAGCGCGGTCAGGTCCTCAAGCCGAATCGAAAAGCCCGTGACGTCAGGCAAAAGATCTTTTTCAGCCGCAAATATGCGGGAGGCCGCGCGCTCGCGCGCTACTGTCGCGTCCGAGTGGGCTTGCTTGGCTCCCTCGACGGCCGCCCTGACCTCGGCTAGCCGCTGGTCGGCCTCGCCGCGCGCCCGCGCGATCTCGGAGACCTGCGCGATCGCGGCGGCGGCTTGCTGCTTGCACCGGTCAAGCCGGGAGTTGTCAACCCGCCCGCCGGCCCACAGGGCCAGCGGATCGCTGTTCAGCAATGCCCTGAGCTGGGCCAGGTTCGTCTCCGCCTGCGCCAGCGCATCGCCGAGCTCGGCCGCCGGCAATCCTGGCAGCTGTCCCTTGGCCGCGCCGATGTCGGCCGTGACCTGGCCGATCCCGTCGGAGATCTGGTTCCACACCGTCTCGGCGGCGGTCAGCACCGCCGCCACCTGGCTGAAGGCCTGCCGCATCTCGCGGATCGTGCCCTGCAGGCTCAGCATCGCCTGCCCGCCCGAGGTAAGCTCCCGCTGCGCCAGCGGCGCCACCGCCCTGGCGAGCTGGACCGAAGGCCCGGTCAGCAGGTTCGAGGCCTCGACCAGCCGGGGCGCGGTGATCTTGCCTGGTGCGTTGACTATCTCGGCGGCGCGATCGATCACGGCTGAGTACGCGGAGAAGGTGTCCCACAAGCCAGCGAGGCCGGCTGACGCCTTGTCCCAGGCGTCCCGGCTCTGACCGGTCAGGGTGGCGCCAGCGAGCAATCGCTTGCCGAGGCTCCCGTCGAGGTCGAGCAGGTTCGACTGAATGGTGTCCCGCTCGGCGGCCGCGGCCGTGACGGCCGCCTGCGCTTGCTCGCGACTCAGCTGAAACGTCATCGCCCGCGCCCCGTCCCCGTCACCCCGCGCTCACCCGCGTCCGGCTCAACGGTACTCGGCCAGGCGCCGGGACAGGCCCCACGCGCTTCCCGCCGCCATCAGCAGCGCGGCGATGATCACGCCGATCTCGAGCCCGCCGAAGGCACCGCTGCCGGAGGCGGCGTTGCCCTTGAACACGACCTGATCGGCGGCGATGGCCCGGCGCAGGTCCGACTCGAGCTTGGTGAAGTCGGCCGCCGAGCTGCCGGCCTGGCCTTGCGTCACGAGGTTGAACTCGTCCGCGTAGTTCGAGGACGCGAAGCTGCCGAAGATCGGCGCGGAGGCCTTGTACCAGGTGCTCGCGTCGGCGCTGGCGTCGGTGACCGCGCTGGCGCCGGTGCCGTGCGGCGACGACGTGGCCGCCGTGCCGAGCAGCGTGCCGGTGCCCGGGCCGATCCGGTGCGCCACCGCGGCGAAGTCGGACTGGAACGAGGTGCTGCCGCTGCGGGAGATCAGGTTGAGCACCTGGTAGCTGCGCCCCTCCTGGGCGGCGATTCCGGCCTGGGCGGCCGCCTCGGCCGGCGTCGAGCCGTGCCCGATGCCCTGGTCGAAGTGGGAACGGGCGGCCACGAACGAGATCGCCAGCCACAGCGTCGCGATTACCAGGGCCCCCGAGGCCAGCAGCAGGCCGTAGTTGACGGTCCGGTGCGTGCGCCTGGTCAGCCAGCGCTGGCCGCGCACCAGCGCGTAGCCGATGAGCAGGGCCAGCACCACGGTCAGCGCGATCAGCGGCAGGCCGGACGCCTGAGCGCTGGTCTTGCTCAGGGCCACGTTCTCGTCGGCGTAGATCGCATCGGCGGCCGGCAGCAGGGTGACGTGCATCTCGGCCGACGCGACCTGCATGAACGACCCGCCGGTCAGCTTGTAGCCGGCCGCGCTGTAGGTCTGGGCCTGCTCCACGTACCCGCTGTAAGCGGGCAGCCCGGTGGAGACGGCGGACAGGTCAGCGGCGAGCGAGCTCCCGGCGCTGGCGCCGGCGTTCCGCAGCGTGGCCAGGTCGGCGGCGGCGCTCGAGATGTCCTGCTCGTAGCGCTGGCGCATGGGCAGCGGCACCGCCGGGCCGGTCAGGAAGGCGGTCGTCGCCGTCACGTCGGCGTCAGACAGCGACTGGTACATGCCCTGCGCGGCCAGGCTGACCGGCTCGCTGGTGCTGACCACCTGGCTGGCCGCCGAGGCGTGCGTGCCGACGGTCCAGGCGGCGATCGCGCCCCAGGCGATCGAGCCGAGCACCAGCCCGATCAGCAGCGACCTGAGCACTCCGGGCGTGCCCGCGCCCCGCAGCGACAGGCTCGCCCGGCGCGGCGGCGCCGGAGCGGCGTGCGAGCCCGCACGGGCTGCCCCTGCTGGCGGCACGGGAACGGGCGGCGGGGCAGCAGGCGGCTGTCCCGCGTAGGCGGCTGGCGCTTGCCCGGTCATCCGATCCTCGCGATCTGGTCGTCGGTCAGCGTGATCACCGAGGCTGGCAACGGCTGGAAGCCGACCGGGCCGAGGAACTTGCGCTCATTGCCGGTGGTGATCGCCCAGTGCAGGAACGCCTTGATGTCCTCCGCCTTGGTCGCGTCCGGCTGGTCCCTTGACACGATCGCGTACTCGAAGTTCACGATCGGGTAGCCGGGGCTGGCCGTGCTCGTCGGCCCGTTCACCATGGAGATCGTCTCGTTGTCGGGGATCGCCGACAGGAAGCCGTTGACCGTGCTGCTCACGGTGGCCGGGTCCGGCAGGACGTAGCTGCCGGCCGCATTCGCGATCGCGGCCTCGCCGAGCCCGCTGCCGGCCACCGTGGGCAGCGCGCTGATGCCGATGTAGGCGATGCAGCCCCT
Organism: Streptosporangiaceae bacterium; assembly: GCA_035511035.1. Lineage (GTDB taxonomy): Bacteria > Actinomycetota > Actinomycetes > Streptosporangiales > Streptosporangiaceae > Chersky-822. Next base: position 12,826 of record DATKFV010000091.1, on the reverse strand, counting down.
CGTCGCCTCGCAGGTGCTGACCATCTCGGAGTTGCTCGGCTCGGATAGCTCGCCAGGCACGGCCGGCCAGGCGACCGCGGTTCCGTAGCCGATCGTCTTGCTCCAGGCCTGATCGGTCGCGGACAGGTAACTGGTGAACAGGAAGGTGTCACCGGAGCCAGGCGAGGCCACGGTCTGGGCCCGGCGCAGCAGCACGATCGGCGTGCCCGATAGCGGCACCCCCGGATTGAGGCTGGTGATCGCATGGTCGTTCCACCGGGTGATCAGGCCCTGGTATATCTGCGCGAGCACGGTCCCGGTCAGCTTGATGTGGGTGCCAGCGGGCACGTCAGGCACGTTGTAGTCGACCTCCTGGGCCGAGATGGCCAGCGGGAGGTTCAGCAGGCCGGGGTTCTGCACCAGGTTGCCGCTCGACAAGAACGCGTCCGACGCCCCGAACTCGACCTTCCCGGCCGCCGCGTCGTCAATGCCGGTGCTCGAGCCGGTGCCCGCGGTCGTGATCGTGACCGCGCTGAACTGCTGGTGATAGGCGCTGGCCCAGGTCTGGAACAACGGGTAAAGCAACGTGCTGCCGGTCTCAGCCAGCGTGATCCTGGCCGTCGCCGGGCTCGTGGGAATGCTGCTCGCGTCACCAGAACCGGCCGAAGCGTCGCCGGTCGTGCGAGCCGCGGTGCCGCCGTGATCGGCGACAGTTCCGCAAGCAACGACGAGCGCTAGGGGCAAGGTTGCGGCGACAGCCAGCAGCGAACGGTAACTGAACGCCACCCGCGGACTCTCCTTTAACAGGGCTTTCGCCCGTGCCAACGCGGCGTAAGCAAGCGTACCGCCTATGACACCAGATTTAGCGACAAGCGGACGCTCGCCGGCCGACGCCCAGCGACTACCCCCAGCCGCGGCAACACCGTTGCGCCAACGACGGGGCCAGGACAACACCTAAGTCCCAACGATGGGGCACAGGGCGGCCCGGGGAGAGCAGTACGGGGAGAATGGCGGGATGGATGGGAGTGGGGTGGGGGCGGCGCGGGTGGCGCCGTTGGACGGTGAGCGGCTCCGGGCCGCGCTTGTCGGTCCGCTCGGCCCGTGGACCGACATCCGGGTGAGCGCGGAGACCGGGTCGACCAACTCCGATGTGCTGCGGCTGGCCCAGCTGGGAGCGCCGGCGGGCCTGGTGATCGCGACTGAGCGGCAGAACTCGGGGCGGGGACGTCAGGGCCGGGCCTGGGGGAGCATCCCGTACGCGGCGCTGACCTTCTCGGTCCTGCTGCGCCCGGCCGGGGTGCCGCCGGCGCTGCGCGGGTGGGTGACGTTGCTGGCCGGACTCGCGGCGTCGACGGCGGTCCGCGAGCGGACCGCCGTCGACGCCAGCCTGAAGTGGCCGAACGACGTCATGGTCGGCGACCGCAAGCTCGCGGGCATACTGGCCGAGCAGTCAGGCGACGCGATCGTGGTCGGCATCGGCCTCAACGTGCTCGGCCAGGCCAAGGACCTGCCGGTGCCGACCGCGACCTCGCTTGAGCGCGAGGGCGTGACGGCGGACCGGACCGACCTGCTGATCGCGATCCTGCGGGAGCTGGCCGGGCAGTACCAGCGCTGGTCAGGTACCGCGCACGGGGATCCGCAGGCCAGCGGACTGCGGCCGGCCTACCTGGCTCACTGCGGCACCATCGGCCGCCAGGTCAGGGTCATGCTCCCCGGCGACGCCGCGCTGACCGGCATCGCGGCCGACATCGACGGCACTGGCCGCCTGGTCGTCGCCAGCGGCGGCAGCGAACCCGTCGCGGTCAGCGCCGGGGACGTCATCCACGTCCGCTAACGCCGTTGCCGTCGCCCAGCGAGGTGGCAGCCAGGAAGTTCACCCGCTCGGGGTGACGGCGGCCGCACCGCCGGGGCAGACCATGTCGCCAGGGCGGCGGCAGATACGGGGTGGTGGGCATCGAGTCATCGAAGGATGTCCCGAGCCGCGCCCAGTCCACTTCCGGCGGGCTCGTACTGCCGCTGGCGCTGGCGCAGTTCATCGCCAGCTACGCGGCCACGAACATGAACGTCGCCATCAGCGCGATCGCGAAGGACCTCAATACCACCGTCATCGGGCTGCAGACCGCGATCACGCTGTTCACCCTGACGATGGCCGCCCTGATGATCATCGGCAGCAAGCTGACCGACATCTGGGGCCGGAAGACCTGCTTCATCGGCGGGCTGACCGTCTACGGAATCGGGGCGCTGATCGCGACGTTCTCGCCTGGCCTCGGAGTAATGATCTTCGGCTACTCGTTCGGCGAGGGCATCGGCTCAGCCTTGCTGATCCCGCCGGTCTACATCCTGATCACGGTCGCGTTCCCTGACATCAAGTCGCGGGCCAAGTACTTCGGCGTGGTGAGCGGGGCCGCCGGGCTCGGGTCCGCCACCGGGCCGCTCATCGGCGGCCTGATCACCACGACGATCAGCTGGCGGGCCTCGTTCGGCTTGCAGGTGCTGGTCGTGGCCTACGTGATCATCGCGGCCAGGAAGATCCGCGACCCGGAGCGGACCGGGCCGCGGCCGTCGTTCGACGGGCTCGGCGCCGTCCTGTCGGCCGCCGGGCTGTTCTTCGTGGTGTTCGGAGTGCTCAGGACAGGCATCTACGGCTGGCTGGCCGCGCGAAAGGACTTCGTGGTCGCGGGCACGGTGATCATCGCCAAGGGCGGCGTCTCGCCGATCTGGATCTTCATCGGCATTGGCGCGGTCCTGCTCGGCTGCTTCTACCTTCACATCGGATCGCGTGAGCGGAAGCACGCCGAGCCGCTGCTGCACCGCCGCATGTTCCGGCAGCGCACCGCGAACCTCGGCCTGGTGACCCAGCTGACGCAGTGGCTGATCCTGCAGGGGTCGTTCTTCGTGATCTCGGTCTTCTTGCAGCAGATCTGGAAGTACAACGCCATCGAGACCGGCCTGATGCTGACGCCAGCCACGATCGGCGTGCTGGTCGCCTCCGCGCGGGCCGCGCAACTCGCGCGAAAGCACTCGCAGCGAGCACTGATCATCATCGGGTTCGTGATCACGGTCGCCGGCATGGGCCTGATCCTCGGCCTGGTCAGAGCTGACACAGGGATCGTCAGCTTCGTGCCTGGCCTGCTCGCCATGGGCGCGGGCACCGGGGTGATGCTGACCGCATCGGTCAACATCGTGCAATCCAGCTTCCCCGAGCACGATCAGGGCGAGATCTCAGGCTTGTCGCGCAGCGTGTCCAATCTGGGATCCTCGTTCGGGACCGCGCTGGTCGGCTCGGTGCTGGTCGCCGCGAAGCTGCCGGAAGGCGGGCCGTTCGCCGCCGCGCTCGCGGTGCTCGTTTGCTTCGCGTTGTTCGGGCTAATCGCCGCGATCGGCATCCCCCGCTCGCGATGATCGCGGCGTATGTCAGTGTTCGGCTGGGCTGGCTGTCATCATGGAAGATGTGGCTGGCATGGAGGGATTGGTCCCGGGCGAGGAAATTGTCATGCGGCTGCACCCGCATGGCAAGACGCTGGTCAGGCCCGCCTTTGTGCTGCTACTTATCCTGGCCGTGGCGATCGCGCTCATTATCGTGCTGCCCAGCAGCGCGTCGGCGCTCTGGCCGATCAGGATCGCGATCGGGGCGGCCGCGCTCATCGCCGCCATCGCCGGGTTTGGCGTGCCGTTCCTGAAATGGCGGACCACGACGTACGAGCTGACCAGTCGCCGGCTCAGGCTGCGCGAGGGCATCGTGTCCAGGACCGGCCGCGACTTCCCGCTGAACCGGATCAGTGACGTCTCGTTCGAGCAAGGCCTGATCGACCGGATGTTCGGCTGCGGCCGCCTGGTCGTGGAGTCTCCTGGCGAGCAGGGCCAGCTCGTCCTGCACGAGATCCCCGACGTCCAGCAGGTACAGGGCGCCCTGTTCCAGCTCGTCGGCGAGGAAGCAGCCAGAGTCGGCCGCGCTAATCCGCAGGGCCCTGACTTTCCTGGGCTACCTGGCCGGTACTGAGCGGGCGGCGGCGGGCCGCGGGCTGACCGCCGGAGCGTTCAGCGCCGGCAGGGTCACCGTGAACCTGGTCTGGCCTGGCGTGCTGGCGACGGTGACGCGGCCGCCGTGGGCGGCTGCGACGGCGTCGACGATGGCGAGCCCGAGGCCGGTGCTGTTGCCGCTCGGCGAGCGGGTCGGAGTGCCTCGTACGAACCGCTCGAACAGGCGGGACTGAAGCGGAGCCGGGATGCCGGGGCCGTCGTCGGTGACGCTGAGCACCGCCTCGCGGCTGGCTGAGCTGTCGGCCAGCGCGACGGTCACCGTGGTTCCGGCCGGGGTGTGCTTGGCGGCGTTGCTGAGCAGGTTGGCGAGCACCTGGCGGAGCCTGGGCTCGTCGCCGGTCACTGACACCGGTTCGGCCGGCAGGTCAAGCTGCCAGCGGTGGCCGGGGGCGGCGACGCGGGCGTCGCTGGTCGCGTCGATCGCGAGCCTGGTCAGGTCGACCGGCTGGCGCTCAAGGGGACGGCCGGCGTCGAGCCTGGCCAGCAGCAGCAAGTCCTCGACCAGCCCGCTCATCCGGGCCGACTCGGCGTCGACTCGATCGAGCGCCCGCCGCACTTCGTCGGGCAGCTCGTCGGCGTGCATGCGGGCCAGCTGCGCGTAGCCCCTGATCGCCGCCAGCGGCGTGCGCAACTCGTGACTGGCGTCGGCGGCGAAGGTGCGCAGCCTGGCCTCGCTGGCGTGCCTCCTGGACAGGGCCGACTCGACGTGGCCGAGCATCCGGTTGAAGGCGGCGCCGAGCATGCCCACCTCGGTACGCGGGTCGGCCAGCTCGACCCGGTGCGGCAGGTCGACCTCGCCGCTGGCCAGCGGCAGGTTGGTGACCTCGGTCGCGGTCGCGGTGATTCGGCTCAGCGGGCGCAGCGACAGCCGGACCCAGGCGGTCCCGATCAGCCCGGCGAACAGCAGCGCCGCCCCGAACACGGCGGCCTCGGTGATCTCCACCATGCTGAGCGTGGATTGCAGCCCGTTCAGCGGCAGGCCGGTGACGAGGACGACGCCGTTCGCCTGCTTGGTGGCCTTCAGCAGGTAGGCGCCACGGGCCGACGGCAGCTCCCTGGTCACCGGCTTCCCGTCGGCCGGGAGGGCGGCGATCACGGCCCGGTCGGCCCTGGACAGCTTGCAGCGCCCGTTGGTGATGTTGGCGTTGTGCACCTGCTGGCTAGCCGGGCGCGCGTAGCTGTCGAGCAGCGCGGTGAAGGTGCCGGCCGCCTGACCGCTGATCTGGTCGCCGCAGTGGGGCAGGGGCGGCGGGTACCAGCCGGGCGGCCGCGGCTGCGGCTGCTGTGGCGGTGGCTGGCCCTTGACCAGCACGCAGCTGACGTACCGGTTGTTCGCGCCCGCCAGTTGCTCGTCGAGCTGGTGGTAAAGGCCCCCGCGCAGCGCCAGGTACGTGACCATGCCGACCAGCGCGCACGACAACGCGAGCAGTGCCATCAGGCCGGCGATCAGCCTCGTGCGCAGCGTCCGGCCCGCGAGCCAGGTGGCCATTCGGCCTCGGCCGGGTTCGCCTTCGCTTCGACTGAGTGCTGAGGTCATTTTGGCATATTGGGGGTTAGGTCTTTCCTTCGATCAGCTGGTCGGGCGGAGCACGTAGCCGACGCCGCGCACCGTGTGGATCAGGGGCTCGCGGCCAGCGTCGATCTTCTTGCGCAGGTAGCTGATGTACAGCTCGACGATATGCGCCTGGCCGCCGAAGTCGTAGTTCCACACCCGGTCGAGTATCTGGGCCTTGGAAAGGACGCGGCGAGGGTTGCGCATGAGGAACCGCAGCAGCTCGAACTCGGTCGCGGTCAGCTCGATCGGCTCGCCGTCGCGGTAGACCTCGCGGGCGTCCTCGTCCATGATCAGGTCGCCGATCGTGAGCTGGATCCCGGCCCGCGCCCTGGTCACGCCCGCCCGGCGGAGCAGGCCCCGCAGCCTCGCGAGCACCTCCTCCAGGCTGAACGGCTTCGTTACGTAGTCGTCGCCGCCGGCCGTGATGCCCGCCACCCGGTCCTCGACGGCGTCGCGGGCGGTCAGGAACAGCACGCAGACGTGCGGCAGTACGGCCCGCAGCCTTCGGAGCACCTCGAGCCCGGAGAAGTCGGGGAGCATGATGTCGAGGACCACGGCGTCCGGCTTGAACTCCCTGGCTGTCCTGACCGCCGAGGTTCCGTCCCCGGCCGTCCTGATCTCCCAGCCCTCGTACCGCAGCACGCTGGCCAGCAGCTCGGCCAGGCTGGGCTCGTCGTCGACGACGAGCACCCGGATCGGGGTACCGTCCGCTCGCAGGTTGGGGGAGGCTCCCTCGCCCGCCCGGTCAGGCTGGTCGGGCCGGTCGGCCCGTTCCGCCTGCTCGGCTCGCGGCTGTTCCTCAAGCACGCTCATCATGTTCCCCAGCCTGCCGTGGCAATGTCTGGCGCAGGTATGCGCTGTCTCTGAATTTCCTCTGAAGCCGAATTCCGCGCGCCGCGGGCGGCGCGGGCGGCTGGCGCGCGCATCAGCGGTCCGCCGCTGCCTGGCTTGGCAAACACCGCCTGGCCAGCGTCAGGGCCAGGGCCGGGCAATCGGTGACGGTCCGCCGCGCCTGCTTGAGTAGCGATACCGGGACAGGCGCGTCGGCGATGACCGGGTAACCCCACTCGTCCAAGCTGATCAGCTCGGGCAGGAGCTCGGCGCAGACGCCGTGGCCCGAGCAGGCGATGGGGTTGACGCGGAGCCTGGTGGAAGCGGGCGTGGCCTTGGCGGCTGGCTCGTTCGCGGTTGAGGTCGCTGGCATCGGGTTACCTCCAGTCCTTCTCGGTCACTGGCCCTGGGCCGACGGGCAGGAACGGCTCGCCGCTGGCGGCGGTGCACCGGCCGAGCAGATGAGCGTCGACCTCACCACTGAACGTCCGCAGGGCGCTGGCGACCAGCCGGACCGTGCCGTCGGGGTGGGCGCAGGCTCCGCGCCGCTGCACCAGGCCTGACCAGCGGGCCAGGTCGTCGATGATGAAAGGGTCGGTGAGGGGCCGGTCGGGCGTGACCGTCGCCAGGTCGGCGAGGGCGGCGGCGATCCTTGGCAGCCCGTTGCGGCACGGGCCGCACTGGCCAGCCGATTCGAGGGCCAGGTACCTGACGATCCTGGCGGTCTCGGCGAGCCCGCAGCGGCTGGCTGGGAGGGCCGCGAGCACGCCCGCCCCGACGGCCGCGCCGTGGGGTCGCAGCGCGGCGTTGGTGAGGCTCAGTTCGGCGGCGGTGGCCGCCGGCAGCCAGGCGCCGTGATAGCCGCCCACGAGGACCGCCTGAGTGTCGCGTAGGTCGAGCAACCTGGTGACGGGCGTGCCGAGCGCGGCCTCGGTGATCTCGACCCGGCCGTCGGCCTGGCGGAGCGTCCAGATCGCGGTGCCCGGCTCATCCGGCGTGCCGACCGCGCGGAACCAGGCCGCGCCGTAGCGGGCAATCTGGGCCAGGTGGGCCAGGGTCTCGACGTTCTGCACCAGGGTCGGGCGTCCGTCGACGCCGCGCTCGAAGACCCTTGGCGGGGTGAACATCGGCAGCGCGGGGCCGCCGCTGATGCGGCTGACCAGCGCGGACTCTTGCCCGGCGATGAACCTTGGCGGGGCCGCGACGAGGCGCACCGGTGCGCGGTCAAGCCCGGTCGCTTGTCGCTGGCCGATCAGGCCGTCCAGCCAGTCGGCGCTGGCTGGCTCCATGCCGACGTAGAGCACGGCCTCGGTCGCGCCGACGGCCTGCGCCGCTAGCTGGAGCCCGTCAAGTACCAGGTGGGGTGCTAGCAGGAGGAGCGACTTGTCCTTGGCGCTGGCTGGCTCGCCCTCGGCGGCGTTGCCGACCACGATCGGCCTGGCTCGGCCGTTCCTGGCGGCCTTGTTCCTCGCCGCGCTGGCGAGGACCGCGGAAAGCTTGCGGTGCACGGGGAAGGCGGCGCCGCCACGGCCGGTCAGGCCGGCGGCCTTGACCTCGTCGATCAGCGTGGCCGGGGTGCCGCGATAGGGGAGCGGCCCGAACCAGGCGAGGTGGGCGTCGAGGTCGATGATCGGCTGGTCGGGCGGGGGGAGCAGCCTGGTCTGGCTCGGGTGGTGAGTCTGGCTCGGGTGGTGAGTCTGGCTGGTCTGGTCAGTTTGGTGGATCGGGTGGGCCTGGTGCCTGGGCGAGCTGATGCGGGGGTGGTCTTCGGTGCGCTGGGTCATTGCTGTACTGCCCTTATCTTGGCGTGGAGCGCGGTTGTCTTGGCTGGGTAGGCGGCCTGCGCGGTCTGGCCGGCCTCGGTGGGCATCACCGCGCGGTGCCCGATCGCTGCCGGGTCGTGGGCGCCGTGGGTCGCGAGGAGGTCGGGGACGAGTCGGGCGCGCGGGCTAGCGCGCAGTGCCCCGGCGATGCGCCAGCCGATCGCGGCCACGACGGCGAGCACGCTCGCGATCGTGAGCCCGAGCAGCCAGCCGCTGTTCAGATCGGGACCGCTGCCGATGCCGTGCGCGATCGCGACCGGCCACGACCCGTAGGCCAGCCAGTGCACGACCCGCCAGGTCCGTCGGCCGATCCTGGCCCGCAGCAGGCTGGTGCCGATCACCGCGATCATCAGGTCCAGGCTGACCGCGCCGAGGCCCAGCCAAATTGGCTTGTAGGCCGAGGTGAAGGGCACGACGACGGCGATCGGCGAGATGCTCACGTACGAGTCGACGACCGCGGTCGCGATGTGCACTGCCAGGAAGCCGACCGCCAGCAGCGAGAGGTACCGGTGCAGGCTGACGGTGCCGAACCTTGGCAGTCCTGGCAGCTGGCGTTGCCTGCTGACCAGCAAGCCGAGTACGACGACGGCGGTCAGCAGCACCAGGCTGACCACGCCGGTGGCCCGGCTCGTGTACCACAGCACGACGCTCGAGTAATGCATCACGAGCCTCCTGATGAGGCCTGCGGCGTGCTTGAACTCGACGTCGGGTTCGACTCGGGTGACTTCAGGCCGGTCGACTTCTTGGTGGTCCCGGTCGAGGTGGAGCCGCTGGGCTTGGTGTCGCTGCGGTGACTGGTCGAGGTGCTTGTGCGGCTGGTCTGGCTGCCCGACGCGCTTGCGGTCGATGACGCGATGCCTGGCAGCGAGTAGGCGAGCCCGGCCGCGACGATGATGCTCGCGGTCGTTGCCGAGACCGCCACGGTCCTGACCCTGGCCCGGCCGCGGTCCCTGGCCTTGATGCCGCCGCGCACGTCCTGGCCGGCATCGAGGCGCCCTGGGTCGTGTCGGTTCGGGCGGTGCCGGCCGGGGTTGCCCGGGTTGGGATTGCTGTCGCTCATGCCATCGAGAATGGAGCCCGTACTTCTTCACAGCCGCTGCGCAACCTCTGAGCGAGCTATGAGCGTGGGCGGGCTAGCCGTGGGTGGGCTAGCCGTGGGTCGCACCAGCTGTGACCCTGGTGAGCCAGGCGCTCACCGGGCCCGCGCGGCTTCGGGGCTTGCCAGGTACTGTGCCGGAATGGACGGCGTCAGGGTTGACCGGCATGCGGTCGGAGCAGGGGCGATCGCGGAGGTCCGGCTTGACCGGCCTGAGGCGATGAACGCGCTGAGCACGGTCATGCTGAAAACGCTGAGGGAGCGGTTCGCCGCCCTGGCCGGCGATACCGGCGTCCTGGCCGTGGTGCTGTCGTCGACCGGCGACCGGGCCTTCTGCGCGGGCGCCGACCTGAAGGAACGCGCCGCCATGAGCGACGCCGAGATCATGGCCCAGCGTCCCGTCTTCAGGGCCGCCTTCGGGGCGCTGCTCGCCCTGCCGCAGCCTGCGATCGCGGCCGTGGGCGGCTTCGCGCTCGGCGGTGGCTGCGAACTCGCGCTGAGCTGCGACATCATCGTCGCGGACGGCAACGCCGCCTTCGGGCTCCCCGAGGCCGGCGTGGGCCTGGTGCCGGGTTGCGGCGGGACTCAGTTGCTGGCCCGGCGGGTCGGGCCTGGCCGCGCGGCCGAACTGCTGTTCACCGCCCGCCGGATCGACGCGGCTCGGGCCGAGGTGATCGGGCTGGTCGACGTGCTCGTCCCGGCTGGCTCCGCGCGCGACCAGGCGCTCGACCTGGCCCGGCAGATCGCCGCGAACTCACCGGTCGCGGTCCGCGCCGCCAAGCAGGCCGTGCGGAACGGTGCCGGCCTCAGCCTCGGCCCGGCTCTCGACGTCGAAGACGCCGCCTGGCGAACCGCCGCCGCCAGCCCCGATCGCCGCGAGGGCATCACCGCCTTCGCCGAGAAGCGCAAGCCAGCCTGGCCCAGCCTGTCCGGCCTCGTCTAGGCGCCGTCCGCCCTGTGCTCCCCGATCCGGCCGCCGTTCTCTCGCTGCGCCTAGCCCGTTCTCCCGCTGCGCTTAGCCCGCCCTCCCGCTTCGCCCGCCCGCGCCGCCTGAGATCCCGCCCCGCCTCGGCGCGCCCCTTCGATGGCCCATCGCAGGGCCTGGGGGTGGCGGCGTGAGCCCCTTGGATGTCCCATTGCAGGGCCTGGGGCCCCTTCGATGTCCCATCGCAGGGCCTTGACGGGCGCCCCCAGCCCCTTCAATGTCCCATCGCAGGGGTTGAGGTGGCGCCCTGGGCGGCCTGAGGGCGGAATGCGCGGCGGATGGTAGGCCGTTAGCCTCAGCGAGGGAAGCCCGGGCAGGGCGGAGGAGCGAAGGAAGCGAACATTGTCCGATATTCCGGCTCAGATCTCGGTGCGCGAGGTCGGTCCGCGTGATGGGCTGCAGAACGAGGACCCGGTCCCGACCAAGGACAAGATCGAACTGATCGATCGCCTGTCGACCACCGGAGTCACCAGGATCGAGGCCGTGTCCTTCGTCCGACCGGAAGCGATTCCTCAGATGGCCGATGCGGACGAGGTCTGGCGCGGGATCGACCGGGCCGCCAACGTCCGCTACTCGGCCCTGGTCCCGAACCTGCGCGGCGCCCGGCGGGCGCTCGACGCTGGTCTCGCCGAGATCGAGGTCGTCGTCTCGGCGTCGGACACGCACAACCGCAAGAACGTGAACCGGTCAACTGAGGAGTCGCTCGCCGACATCGCGGCTGTGATCGACGAGGCCCATCAGCGCGGCGTGAGTTGCCAGGTCGTCGTCTCCACCGCATGGGGCTGCCCCTACGAGGGCGACGTCCCGGTCGACCGGGTCGTGCGGGTCGCCAGCCGGGCGATCGCCGACGGCGCCGACTCGATTTCCTTCGGGGACACGACCGGGATGGCAACCCCAGGGCGGGTTTGGTCCCTCGTCGGCGAGTTCCGCTCGGCCCACCCTGACACCGCGCTCAACCTGCACTTCCACAACACGCGCGGCACCGGCCTGGCGAACGTGCTCGCCGCGCTCGAACTCGGCGTCGCCGACTTCGACGCCTCGGTCGGCGGCCTGGGCGGCTGCCCCTACGCTCCCGGCGCCACCGGCAACATCGCGACCGAGGAACTCGTCCACATGGTCGCCGACATGGGCATCGAGACCGGCATCGACCTCGCCGCCCTGATCGACGCCGCCGCCGACGCCGAGCGCATCGTCGGCCGTGAACTGTCCTCCCAGGTCCTGCGAGCCGGCCCCCGCACCAGAACCGTCAACTGACCACGCGGCTAATGCTCAAGGCTCGGGCTAGTGATCGTCATAGTGGAAGCGGCAGGCGATGACAATGGTCATGTCCTGCTGAATGTCGTACACCAGCCGGTCTTTCTCGGTTATCCGCCGTGACCATACCTCGCCGCCGAACTGCTTGAGACGTTCAGGTTTACCTATGCCGGTTCGCGGTGTCCGCGTGGTCTCAGCGATGAGCCGGATGATCCTTGACAGCACCTTAGGGTTAGTCGTCGACCAGGCTTCGAGGTCTTCGACGGCGCCGGAGGTGACCAGCAGCTTCACTCGTCGACCTGCACACCGAACTGGCCGGCCAACCCCTCTATGTCGGCCGGTTCGGCCCGGCCGTCGCGGGCCTCGGCCAGTCCGCGCAGGATGTGAGTAGCGTTGGCGCGCGTAGAGAACAGGTAGAGGGTCTCCTGAAGCGACTCGTAGTCCTCAGCGGACATCAGGACAGCGTTGCCGCCGTGGCGCGAAACGATCTCGATGACCACATGGTCCTCGTTGACTCGCCGGATGAGCGGGAACAGACGCTCGCGAGCTTGGCTGATGCTCACCGCGGTCACGCAGACTCACCTCACTCGTACAGATTCCCTGTACGAGTTTACGGCCTCGGCTCGGAAAGGAAACGGCTAGGGGACGGTCACTCCCTGGAGCTGCACCCCGGAGGGGTTCTGGGTCGGGTCGAGCTCGGTTTGGACGTTCACGCTGGCTGGCGGGATCGTGTCCAGGACGTACGGCACGTTGTTCGGGTTGTAGGAGCAGACGGCCGGCGGGGACGGCTCGCTCGCGACGGCGGCCGAGCAGACCCCGAACGTGAAGCCGCCCGGCGTCGCAGTGAACGTGCGGGCGTCGTCAGTGCCGAACCCGTCCTGGCCGGTGAGCGTCACCGTGAAGGTCCAGCCGGAGCCGGGCGCGCCGAGCACCGAGGTCGGCACGGTGATCGTGACCAGGCCAGGCGTATCGCTGCCGGACGGACTGAGCTGGGCGAACGATACCTGTGGCGTGCCCACGCTAGACGAGCCGGACAGGTCCGAGGTCGAGCTGGCCGGGGTGACCCAGTCGTCCGTGCCGAACCCGTCGACCTCGATCAGCTGGTTCCAGGCGTCACCAGAGGCGATCGAGTAGTTGAACGCGCCGGCGGCCGAGGTCGACTGGACCTCACCCGATGGCACGCTGCCGGACGGCGCGTGAACGTAGATGTCCAGCAACTGGGCCCCGAACAGCGAGCCGAACGTCGGCGTCAGGTTGGCGAT
>DATKFV010000090.1:0-102434 GCA_035511035.1 Streptosporangiaceae bacterium | reverse complement strand
CCATCGCGGGCAGGGGACGGATCCGGCCGATCCTTCGGCCGAGTTCGGCTACCTCCGCCCTGGTCGCCGGGTCGGCGAGTACTCGCACCGCGAAGGCCAGCGCCGCCGGGCTGATGTCGTAGCGCTGCTCGATCGCGATGCCGAGCGCGACCGCGTCCAGGTCAGCCGCGCCGAACTGCCGGTGCGCCGGCGCGGCCCCCGGGCCCGGCGCGGCGCCCGGGCCCGGCGCGATGCGGCGGGATCCGCGGCTCGGACGCACCGGCGGCAGCAGCCCGAGCGACTCCCGATAGCGCAGCATCCGGGGCGAAAGCCCGAGCCGTTGCGCCGCCTCGGTTATCCTCATGCGCTGAACCTAACATTTTCCTGTCAAGAAACGCGCGCAAGGGGTGCGGCGAGGCGGGAACCTGCCGTAGCGTGTCCGTGGAGCCCAGCCGATGGAGCCCTGCCGAGGCACAAGACGAGGAGCGCTCATGCCAGCGGAAGAGTTGCCGTTCAAGGTCGCCGACCTGTCGCTTGCCGAGTTCGGCCGCAAGGAGATCAGGCTGGCCGAGCACGAGATGCCCGGCCTGATGTCGGTCAGATCCGAATACGGCCAGTCCAAGCCGCTGACCGGGGCGCGGATCACCGGCTCGCTGCACATGACGATCCAGACCGCCGTGCTGATCGAGACCCTGGTCGAACTGGGCGCGCAGGTCCGGTGGGCGAGCTGCAACATCTTCTCCACCCAGGACCACGCAGCCGCGGCCGTGGCCGTGGGCCCCGACGGCACCCCGGCCGATCCGCGCGGCGTCCCTGTCTTCGCCTGGAAGGGCGAGACCCTGCCTGAGTACTGGTGGTGCACCGAGCAGGCGCTTACCTGGCCCGATGCCGACGGCCCGAACATGTTGCTTGACGACGGCGGGGACGCGACCCTGCTGGTGCACAAGGGCGCCGAATTCGAGGCCGCCGGGCAGGTGCCGGCGGGCGCCGACGACGACCCGGAGGAATGGACGGTCATACTCGGCCTCCTGCGCGCCAGCCTCGCCGCCACGCCGGGCAAGTGGACCGCCACGGCCAGCCAGATCCGCGGCGTCACCGAGGAGACGACGACCGGCGTGCACCGGCTCTACGAGATGGCCAAGGCGGGCACGCTGCGGTTCCCCGCCATCAATGTCAACGACTCGGTGACCAAGTCCAAGTTCGACAACAAGTACGGCTGCCGCCACTCCCTCGTCGACGGCATCAACCGGGCCACCGACACCCTGATCGGCGGCAAGGTCGCCGTGATCTGCGGCTACGGCGACGTCGGCAAGGGCTGTGCCGAGTCGCTGCGGGGCCAGGGCGGCCGCGTGATCATCACCGAGATCGACCCGATCTGCGCGCTCCAGGCGGCGATGGATGGCTTCCAGGTCGCCACCCTGGACGACGTCGTCGAGACGGCCGACATCTTCGTGACGGCGACAGGAAACCTGCACATCATCACGGCCGAGCACATGAGCCGGATGAAGCACCAGGCGATCGTGGGGAACATCGGGCACTTCGACAACGAGATCGACATGGCCGGCCTGGCGCGGATACCAGGGGTACGGAAGATCAACATCAAGCCGCAGGTCGACGAGTGGGTCATTCCCAGCGGTCCGCACGGACACCTCGCCGCCGAGCCAGACGAGGGCAGTGCTGGCTCCGCGCGCCTCCGGCACGACCACTCCATCATCTTGCTGTCCGAAGGCCGCCTGCTCAACCTCGGCAACGCGACCGGTCACCCCAGCTTCGTGATGTCATCGAGCTTCACCAACCAGGTGCTCGCCCAGATCGAACTGTTCACCAAGACCGAGCAGTACCCGCTCGGCGTGCACGTGCTGCCCAAGGTGCTCGACGAGCGGGTCGCCCGCTTGCACCTGCACGCCCTCGGAGTCCACTTGTCCGAGCTGAGCAAGGAGCAGGCCGACTACATCGGCGTCCCCGTCGAAGGCCCTTACAAGCCCGACCACTACCGCTACTGATAGCGCGGCGGACCGGACGGGCGGCCTAACCTGAACGGCGGCGAAGCCAGGATTGCCTGGGCGCAGCGGAACATGCCCGTGCTCGGGCTGCTGCGGGAGGAGTTCGCCGCCGCGCGGCCTTTCGCCGGGAGATCGGTCGCGGGGTGCCTGCACATCACCGCCGAGACCGCCGTCCTCGTCGGGGTCATCACCGCGGGCGGCGGCGAGGTGCACCTGGCCGCGTCCAACCCGTTGTCGACCCAGGACGACATCGCGGCGGCGCTGGCGCAGTTGCCAGGGGTGTTCGTGCACGCCAAGGCCGGAGTCGACCGCGCGACCTACTACGCCCACATCCACAGGGCCCTGGACTGCCGCCCCGACCTGGTCATTGACGACGGCTGCGACCTGGTGAACACGCTGCACGGCGAGCGCAAGGAACTGCTGCCTGGCGTGGCTGGCGGTTGCGAGTCGACGTCGACCGGCGTCGCCCGGCTGCGCCGGATGGCGGCCGCGGGCACGCTCGCCTTCCCCATGATCGCCGCGGACGCCTCGGTCACGAGGCGCATGTTCGACAACGGCTACGGCACCAGCCAATCGGTCATCGACGGCCTGCTCAGGGCGACGAACATGCTCCTGGCGGGGCGGACCGTGGTGGTGGCAGGCTACGGCTCGTGCGGAGCCGCGATCGCCGAGCGGTCGGCGGGACTCGGCGCCGCCGTGATCGTGACCGAGGTGGATCCGGTCCGGGCGCTTGACGCGCTGATGCGTGGCTTCCGGGTGCTCCCGATGGTGCAAGCCGCCCCGCTCGGCGACGTGTTCATCACCGCGACCGGCTCCCGTGACGTGATCACGGGCGCGCACTTCGCCGTCATGCGCGACGATGCCGTGCTTGCCAACGCCGGCCATTTCGACGTCGAGATCGACGTCAGGGCCCTGGCTGGCCTGGCCGTGGCGGTCAACCGCGAGGTGCGCCCGCACGCCGACGAGTACGTGCTGGCGGGCGGCGCCCGGCTGGTGCTGCTCGCCGAGGGCCGGGTCGTCAACCTGATCGCGGCCGAGGGCAACCCGGCTGCCGTGATGGACCTCTCGTTCGCCGCCCAGGCGCTGGCCCTGCGGTGGCTGGCCGGCTCCGGCGGCGACCTGGCCGCCGGGGTCCACCCGATGCCGCCTGCCATCGACACCAGGGTCGCCGAACTGACCCTCGCCGCCGTCGGCGCGCGGATCGACAAGCTAAGCGAAGCGCAACAGGAATACCTCGACTCCTGGCGCCAGGGTAGTTAACGGGCGGCCGGACCTGGTCAGCGCGTTGCGCGCGGCAATGGGTTAAGCCAGGAAATTATCCGCTAGACCCCTGATAATGAGCGGATCATTTTCGGTCACTCGCCGGCTAATGGCACCCTATAGGGATGACGACCGAGCACACCGCCCAGCCAATGCTGCCTGGGTTGCGGGTACCGGCCAACCGGGTCAGCCGGCGCGCGATCAGCTACTGGACCGCGAGGGCGCTGCTTGGCGGTGCGCTGCTGGTGATCGCCGAGATCGTCGTCGCGACCGCGAGCGGCTTCGCCGCGGTCTGGGTATCAGTGGTGACAGCGACCGCGGTCGTGGCCGCGGCCCACGCGGTGATCATGCCGCGCTGGAGGTATCGCGTGCACCGCTGGGAGGTCACCGACGAGGCGCTGTACACCAGGTCAGGCTGGTTCTCCGTGCACTGGAGGATAGCGCCGATCAGCCGGATCCAGACGATCGACAGCCACCGCTCGTTCGGCGAGCGGATCTTCGGCCTGGCCAACGTCACGGCCACGACGGCGTCCGCGGCCGGGCCGGTCCGGATTCACGGGCTTGACCGTCATCTCGCCGACACGCTCCTTGACCAGCTCGCCGTCGCTACCGGGCAGGCACAGGGTGACGCCACGTGACCGCGGGCCCGCAGGCCCGCCCGGCCAGGTCACCGAAGCCAGCCAGGCCAGGTGAGGCTGAAGGGGACTGGCTGCGGCTGAGCCCGCGCAGCCTCATCGTGCGCCCCCTCACCGACCTGGTCAGGCTGCTGCCACTGGTCGCCGGGCTGCTGATCCTGCATTCGCGGGCGGGCGACGGCCTGATCTGGGGCATGCTCGCGGCCGTGGCTGCCATCGTGTCCGGCCTGGTGCACTGGGCGACGACCCGCTACAAGATCACCGACGAGCGGGTCTACGTGCGCCGGGGCCTGCTGAACCAGAAGACCCTCTCGGTGGCCAGGGACCGGATCAGGACGGTCGACGTCACCGCGCACCTGCTGCACCGGGTGCTCGGGGTGTGCCGGGTCAGCATCGGGACCGGCCGCAATGACTACCGCTCCGGCGAAAGCTTCCACCTCGACGGACTGACCAGGTCGGACGCTGAGGACCTGCGGGCGCTGCTGCTGGTGGCCAACGGGACCGCCGTGATCGCGGCAGCTGCCGCCCCCTCCGCCAGTGGCCTCGCCCCCGACGCCGGCGCCGGGCGACCGGCCGAGCCGGACACGGAACCCGCCGCCGCCGATGCCAGGGCGGTCACGGCTCACGCCGCCGAGGATCCCGCCCCCGAGATAGCGCGGCTGCGGCTCGGCTGGCTCAGGTTCGCGCCGCTGACCCTGACCGGCCTGGTCGTGCTCGGCGTCCTGTTCGGCGCCGTGCTCCAGGTCAACAACGACACCAACATCGACCTCGCGACCACCGGGCCGGTCAAGCTCCTCGTCGGCGACTTCGCCGCGCTGAGCATCGTGCAGCGCGTCGGGGTCGGCACCGTCGTCGCGGTCGCCGGGTACATGCTCATCGCCCTGATCGGCTACATCGCCGTGTACTGGAACTTCCGGCTGGCCGGTTACGGGGCGGACACCGTGCGGGTGACCAGGGGCCTGCTGTCGATCAGGGCGACGACGATCTCGCTGAGCAGGCTGCGAGGCGTGGAGATCAGCGAGCCCTTGCTGTTGCGGGCCGCGCACGGGGCCCGTTGCACCGCGATCACCACCGGCCTGCACGTCGGCCGCGGTGCCGAGAACGAAGGCTCTGTGCTACTGCCGCCGGCGCCCCGGGCTGTGGCCCAGCGGGTCGCCACCCAGCTTCTGTCCATCCCGCCCGAATTGTGCTCTGGGCCGCTGACCAGGCACGGACCGGCCGCACTTCGCCGCCGCTACGTCCGTGCGCTGGCCGCGGCGGCCCTGGTCGTCCTCGCGATCGCGGTCGTGACCTGGGTCAGGCACGGCCCGGCGTGGGTCTGGATCGGCTCGCTCGCGCTCCTGCCCGCCGCCGCCCTGGTCGCCGCCGACCGCTACCGCAACCTCGGGCATCGCCTCGCCTACGGCTGGCTGGTGACCAGGACGGGCAGCTTCGCCCGGCGGCGCAGCATCATCGCCGCCGACGCGATCATCGGCTGGCGGATTCACCAGACCTGGTTCCAGCGCCGGCAGGGCCTGATGACCCTCACCGCCACGACGGCGGCCGGGCAGCAGCACTACTCGCTGCGTGACGTCCCGGTGGCCCGCGGCCTCGCCGTCGCGGCCAAAGCGACCGGCGACCTCATCAAGCCGTTCCTGTCCGACCCAGGCCAGGACACGGGTGACGGCACGGGCGGCCACGGCTAGAACGGCTTAGCGAAGCCGTAGTCCTCCGGTGGCGCCGGGGCGGACGGAGCGTCAGCTGGCACCGGCTCGGTCCAGTCGGCGGGCTTGGTGTCCGGCATCGCCGTCCCGCCCGCCACCGGTCCATCCGGCCCCGCCCACGACCCGGCAGGCGGAGCCCCGGCGACCAGGCGGGCCTGCGCCGCCTGGCGCTGGGCCAGCCTCGCCTGCTCCCGGTCCCGCCGCACGGCCAGCACGGCCGCCAGGTAAGCCTCAGGCGGGGTGCCACCCGGTGGCGGCGGGCTCACGTAAGCCGCGACCTCGGTCGCGAGCTGCCACCCGATCTGAGCCCGCGCGGCCGGCCGCAGCTGGTAGTACCGGCGCAGGTAGCTGCTCGCGTTAGCGGCCACGTGGTCAGGCAGCCTGGACAACTCAAGGTGCTGGGCCCAGCCAAGCAACGGCGGCGCCACGAACGTGAACGCCGGGATGAGGTCGGGCCTGGCCGGCGCTCGTTCCTGGATCACGAAAGTTCCTGCGAACACGTCGCCCAGGCGCTTGCCCTTGGCCGACGCCATCGAGGTGATCAGCCCGGCTGGCATGCCGATCAGGTTGATCGGGAAGCCCCAGATCTCGATGAAGGCGGCCGATAGCGCCCTGATCAGTGCCTGCCGGAACCGCTCGGGCCCGCCATCGTCGCTGACTACCCGCAAGCCCATCGCGAGCTTGCCCAGCGTCTTGCCCCGGCTCAGGGTCTCGAACGCGACCGGGTAGCCGATGATGACCGCGACCACGCCGAGGATCAGCACCGCCGCCGCCGAGGCGCCATTCAGGTGCTGGGCGGCGGATCTGAGCACGACGATCTCCACGAACGCGATCGCCGGCAACTGGACGCAGATGTCGAGGAGCTGGGCGATGATCCGGCTAGGAAACCTGGCGACAGCAAGGTCAAGCACGACGGCCTCGCCCGTCACCACCTCAGCCATACAGTGTTTGCCTTTCGCCTCCGGAGCCGCGCCCCTTTGGCGAGGGAGCGCTGCCTTCGCCTCCGGCCGGGCCCGCGCTGGCGAGCGAGCGCTGCCTTTCGCCAGACGGCACGAGTGTAGTCTCCAGGCGTGGACACCGATGTGTTCGTCGCGCAGCACCGAGCGCAGTGGGCTCGCCTAGACCGGCTGACCAGGCGCCGGCGGCGGCTTTCCGGTGCCGAGGTCGACGAGCTGGTGACGCTCTACCAGCGGACCGCGGCCCAGCTCTCGGCCGTCCAGGCGGCCGGGCTCGATCCCACGCTGGCCGGTACCTTGTCCAGCCAGCTAGCCAGGGCCAGGGCGGCGGTGACCGGTGCCCCGGCGTCATCGTGGGAGTCGGTCAGCCGGTTCGCGCTCGTCTCGTTTCCCGCGGCCGCGTACCGGCTGCGGTGGTGGTGGCTGGGCTGCGCGGCCGGGTCGATCCTGGTCGCGCTGCTGCTCGGCCACGAGATCGCGTCATCGCCAGCCCTGCAAGCCTCGCTGCTGCCCAAGTCAGCCGCCAGGGCGCTGGTCACGCACGAGTTCCGGCACTACTACTCGACCTACAACGCCCAGTCCTTCGCGGCCAGGGTCTGGACCAACAACGCCCTGCTCACCGCCGAGGTCGTCGCCTCGGGGCTGCTGCTCGGCCTGCCGGTGATCTACTTCCTGTTCCTGAACTCGCTGAACGTCGCCGTCGACGGGGGCCTGATGGCCGCCTACGGCCGCTCGGGGGAGTTCTGGACCCTGATCCTGCCGCACGGGATGCTCGAGCTCAGCGCCGTCTTCCTTGGCGCCGCGGCGGGCCTGCGGATCGGCTGGACCGTCGTCGATCCAGGGCAGCGGGCACGCGTCGTCGCCTTGGCTGAAGAAGGCCGGGCCCTGTTCACGGTCGCGATCGGCCTCGTCTTCGTGCTCGGCGTCTCGGGCGTGATCGAGGCCTTCGTCACCCCCTCGCCCCTGCCGGCCTGGGCCAGGATCGGAATCGGCGGGATCGTCGAAGCGGCGTTCCTCAGCTACGTAGCGATACTCGGCCGCCGCGCCGTCGCCACCGACGAGACCGGCGACATTGCCGAGGCCCCCGACGTACTCCCCGTCGCCGGCTAGTCCCCTCGCCCTTCGCCCCCAACTACAGCGTCGCGCCTCTGCTGTCGTTGGAACAGCAACAGAGGCGCGACGCTGCACACCGACCGCGGCGCCCGGCGGCTTTAGAGGCGGCCTTCGGACTTTAGGGTCAGGTAGGCGTCGGCTAGGGCCGGAGCCAGGCGGTTAGGGGGCGCGTCCACGACCTCGACACCGTGGCGGCGGAGCCTGGCGCTGACCTGGGCCCGGCCCGCCTGAGCGCGCAGGGCGGCGGCGGCCTGGTAGACGGCGGTGACGTCACCGCGCCCGGTGGCCATTTCGGCGACCTTGGGGTCGGCGACGGCCGCGATCAGCACGAGGTGCCGGGACGACAGCAAGCCGATCGACGGCAGCAGCCCTTGCTCGATCGTGGCCGGATTGAGGTCCGTCATCAGCACCACCAGGGAGCGCTGCCGCGCGATGCCGAGCACCGACGCCGCCATCAGCGCGATGTCCGGCTCGACTAGCTCGGGCTCGAGCAGCGCTAGCTCGTTCGTGATGGTCGCGAGCACCTCATTGCGGCCGGCGCCGACGACCCTGGCCCTGACCCGGCGGTCGATCGCGAGCAGGTCGACCCGGTCACCGGCTCGCACGGCGAGGGCGGTCAGCAGCAGCGCGGCGTCCATGCTGGCATCGAGCCTGGTGAGGCCGCCCACCCGGCCCGCCGAGCCGCGGCCGGTGTCGAGCACGACGACGATCCGGCGGTCCCGTTCCGGGCGCCAGGTCCGCACCAGCACGTCCGCCCGGCGGGCCGATGAGCGCCAGTCAATCGACCTGACGTCGTCGCCGAGCACATAGGGGCGGAGCGAGTCGAACTCGCTGCCCTGGCCCCGGATCAGCGACTTGTGCTGGCCGTCAAGCTCGCGCAGCCTGGCCAGCTTCGCCGGCAGGTGCTTGCGGGACAGGAAAGGCGGCAGTACCCGCACCGTCCACGGCGCGGGCAGGTTGCGCTGCCTGGCCGCGAGGCCGAGCGGGCCAAGCGAGCGGACGGTCACCACCGCGGCCTGGATGTCGCCGCGCCGCGTCGGGGTGAGCGTGGTGCGGAAGGTGACCCGGCGGCTCGCGGGCAGTGAGATGGGGTGCCTGGCGGGCGCCGCCCCGGCGCTCGGCCGCCAGCCGTCCCTGACCAGGCCGCGCAGGTGGCGACGGCCGCGGTTGGTGATCGACAGCGCGATCGAGCCGCTCTGGCCCAGGTGCACCTTAGCGTCGCCTGAGCGGGTTACCTCAAGCGGGCCCAGGCTGGCGGCCATGAGCAGGTCGGCGATGATCGCGGCCAGCACGATCGCGTCGACGGCCAGCAGCGCCAGCCCGGTCTGGACGATGAGCACCACGATCGCGCCGGTCAGGGCGAGGAGCGCGGCCCGGCCGGTCAGCGTCATCGCGGCACGGGAACCGTGGCCAGCAGGCCGGCCAGCACTCCGTCGGCGGTCGCCCCGTCCAGCTCGACCTCGGGCCGCAGCGCGACCCGGTGCCGCAGCGTCGGCCCGGCGAGCGCCTTGACGTCGTCAGGCGTCACGTAGTCCCGGCCCGACAGGAAGGCCCAGGCGCGGCTCGTCGCCTGCAGTGCCGTAGCTCCACGCGGCGAGACGCCTAGCTGCAGCGAAGGCGAGGTTCGGCTGGCCCGGCAGATGTCGACGATGTAGCCGGTGACCTCGGCCGCGACCCTGACCGCCCGGGTCGCGTCCCGCGCCGCCGCGAGGTCGGCCGGGCTCGCCACCGGCCTGATCCCGGCCGCGCCGAGGTCACGCGGGTCGAACCCGGCCGCGTGCCGGTCCAGGATCGCGATCTCGTCGGCCCGATCGGGCAGCGGCACGGTCAGCTTGAGCATGAACCGGTCAAGCTGGGCCTCAGGCAGCGGGTAGGTGCCCTCGTACTCGACCGGATTCTGGGTCGCGGCCACGCAGAACGGCACCGGCAGCGGATGGGGCTGGCCGTCCACCGATACCTGGCGTTCCTCCATCGCCTCGAGCAGGGCGGCTTGCGTCTTCGGCGGCGTCCGGTTGATCTCGTCCGCCAGCAGCAGGTTGGTGAACACCGGACCGGCCCTGAACTCGAACTCCGCGGTGCGGGCATCGTAGATCAGCGAGCCGGTCACATCCCCAGGCATGAGGTCGGGGGTGAATTGCAGCCGCTTGCCCTGCACCGACAAAGCGCTGGCGAGCGACCGCACCAGCAGGGTCTTCGCGACTCCCGGCACGCCTTCGAGCAGCACGTGGCCTTCGCAGATGAGGGCGATCAGCAGGCCGCTCACCACCGAGTCCTGGCCGACCACGGCCTTGGCGACCTCACTGCGGACGGCGGCGAGCGCCGCCCGCGGGCCATCGGCCGGCGGCGATTGCGCCTGGCCGAAGGCCTCGAGCTGGCTCGGCGGGGCGTTTCCCTGCCATGTCTGCGGCTGGCTGAGCCCCTGGCCCGGCATGGCCGCCTGGTCGTCGGCGATCACTGCCCACGCACCTGCCTTTCCAGTTCATCAAGATCCTTGGCCAGCCTTACCAGATCAACGTCGCTGGCAGGCGGCGGTCCGTAACTAATCCGCTCGACCTCGGCGCTGGTCATCCGCGTCCGGGCGGCGAGCGCGCTGATGACGGCGGGCGGCGGGGCGTCCACCGGCAGCCCGAGCGCCGGCTTGGTCCTGGCCAGCATTGCCTCTCGCAAGGCCGCGGCCGCCCGGTCCCTGCTCCGGCGGGCCTGGTAGAGCCGGGCGTGCCCTTCGACCGTCTCCGACGCGCGCACCACGACCGGCAGCGGCTCGGTGATCAGCGGGCCGAGCCTGCGGGCCCGCCATACTACGGCGACCAGCAGCGCGACCAGCAGTTGCGCCACGACCAGCCAGGCCGCGGCCGGGATGAGCGGCGGGGCGGGGCGGCCGGGCACCGATGGCGCGGGGGCCGCGATGACGGGCTCGGGGGTGAGCCAGACGATCGTGGGGTTCCCGCGGAGAAGATTGAGCACGAGGGCCGTGTTGCCCTCGGTGCCGAGCAGCCCATTGGACAGGACCGGCGCGAAGCCGATGATGGTGATCGCGCGGCCCGTCGCCGCGTAGCGGACGACGGACGGGTTGCCCCGGACGCGGTAGCAGCCGGCCGCGTGCGGCGGCGAGTGATAGGTCAGGCCGCCGGCCGACGCGGGGCCGGCGAGCCGGGCCGCCGCGAGATCGCAGGCCGCGGCCGTTGCCGGCTGGAACCGGGCGTGCTGGTTCGCTACCCGCACCGCCGGGGCCAGCTGGCGCAGCGCCGCCGCGCCCGGCGCGACCAGCACGAGGTCGGCGCGAGCCCGCGCCAGTTGCTCTCGCTGGGCTTTGGTCAGCAGGTCCGGGCTGGTCACGAGCAGCGTGACGGCAGGCTTGGCGGTGCTCGCCTGGCCCGCTGGGCTGGCCGATGACACGGCCGCGAGCGCGGCGGCGGTGCTGTAGACGCTGACCACCTCGAACCCGCGCTCAGCGAGGACCTGCGCCAGCGCCTTCGCGCCCTCCGCTGAGCTGCCGGCCGGATCGAGGTAGATGTTTGACCTCGGGGCCGGGGCCAGCAGCACGGTCAGGGTGATCCCGATGGCGAAAAGCACGACCAGCGCCAGCGGCAGCCGGGCGCCGCGCCCCAGCCGGGCGAGACGCCTGCTTGTCGCCGACCCGGCCCGGACCGTGGCCGGTACCGAGCCGTTGTCAGCCTGGTAGTCAGCGGACGGCCCGCCCTCGGCGCTCATGTCGCCGGGCGGTCGCGGGTCGGTGACTGGCGCGGTCATCGGGGCACCGCTAGCTGGCCGTCTCGCACCGGGCCGGAGGCAGCCAGGTCCGGCTCAGCCGTCCTGGCCTGCGCGTCGACGCGGGTCACGAGCTCATAGCCCGCCTGCGTGCCCGGCCGGCCGCCGTACCTCACGTCGTCGAACAACCGGGTCACGGCGCGCAAGTCGCTGGCGAGCGCGGGAAGCTCGCGTCCGGCCTCGGCCGCGAGCTCGTTCGCCGTCCGGCCGGGTCGGGGCGGCAGGATCGCGCGCTCGTCGAGTTCGGCCGCTATCGCGCGCACCCCTTCGATGATGGCCTGGCCGTACTCGCCGGTCGCGGCGAGCCGCGCGGCCTGGTCCCGGTACTCGCGGGCTGTCCTGGCCCGGCCGCCGAGCACGGCACCAGTGGCCGCCCGCTTCTTGCGGGCCGGCCTGATCCAGACCACGACGACGACGACCAGCACGATCGCGAGAACCGCGAGGGCGATCAGCCCGAACCAGCCAACCGGAACAGTGCTGCCCGCGTAGCCGAAAAGCTGCCCGACGTCCTGAAGTATCCGGTACCACAGCGGCAAGGCGGCCAGCTTGGCCAGCTCGTGCCTGGCCAGCCGCTGGGCCGCCTGCCTGCCGACCAGCGACCCTGGGCCGCTGGTTGTTCGCGCCGCCAGGTCCGCCAGGCGGTAGCCGATGCCCGTCATCAGAGCTGAACTGAGCGTTACCAAGCCGGAGGATCAGTCGGCTGCGAGCCGGGCGAGCCGCCGCCCGGCTGCCACATGGTGTCGAACTGCTGGCCGGACAGGCCGCTCGCCTGGCTGCCCTGCTGGAGGACTAGGTCGAGACCCTCTTTGCGCATCCGCAAGTCCGCGTACAACAGCACGATGACGCCGGCTGAGATTGGCCTGGTGATCGTCGTCGCGATCACGCCCCCGATGCCGCCCACGATGATCGCGATCAGGTTCGGCGCCGCTGTCGAGGCCAGGCCGGTGAGCGGTGAGCCCCCTCCGCTGATCTCGCCCCTGACAAAGGTGAACGGGATCTCGATGATGAACGCGATCACCGTGACCACGACCCCGGTCAGCAAGTAGATGCCGAACATGCGCCACCAGTTGCCCTGCACGAGCTGCCAGGACCGCCGCAGCGCCCGGACCGGGCTGGCCTGCTCGAGCACCACTGCGGGGACCGCGACGATCAGCCTGACCGCGATCCAGATCGTCACGATGATGAGGCCGATGCTGCCCACGACCCCCAGCAGCACGGCCCCGGCGGTCACCTTCGCGGCGGCGAGCCCGAACACCAGCAAGCCGAGAACGAGCCACGGCGCGGCAACGATGACCAGGATCAGCAGGCTGATCGCGATCACCGAGCCGACCCGCGCGATCCGCCAGGCCTCCCCGATCGTGATCTTGTCTCCGATGAGGCCGCGGCCGAGCGCCCCGGTCAGCATGCCAGTGAGGATGCTCTCGACGATCAGCGTGATGACCAGGGTCAGGAAGAAGTACGGTACGAAGCCGCCGAAGAAATGGCCGAGTGCGTGACCGGCGGCGGTGCCGTTGCCTGGGTTCGCGTTGATCGTCTGCTGCAACTGGTGCGTCAGCCGTTCCTCGGACCAGGAGAGGATCGTCGTGACGATCCCTGACAGGATCTCGATGATCGCGGCGATCCCGAGGGTGGCCACCGGATTCCGCCTGATCAGCGTGAACGCCCCGCTCAGGATGTCGCCCACCGACAGCGGGCGCAGCGGCACCCCGCCCGGCGCCGGCGCGGAAGCGGCCCAGCCGCCGCCAGGCGGCGGCATCGCCGGCCCGTAACTGCCTTGTCCGTAGCCCGGCTGTCCGTAGCCCTGCTGTCCGTACGGCGGGGGCGGCTGTCCGTATCCTGGTCCGCCCGGCTGTCCGTAGCCCTGCTGTCCGTATCGGGGAAGTCCGCCAGGCCCTGGCTGGTCAGCTGGCGGTTCGTCCTGCCCGCCCCACGATGGAGGCTGGTTCATCGTCGACTCCTACTGGGCCGCGTGCCCTACTGGGCCGCGTGTCACAACCGGGCCGCGTGCTACCGTCGCGGGCCGCGCCGAGCGGCATGCCAATACTGGCATGAATTTGCGTTCTTGAACGCACGACATGATCACTCACTCGGACATTTTGCGGATATTAGCCTGTCTCTGATGTAGTGGTGCAAAAGATCTTGAAGCCCCTCTTTGGATAACCTCGCCGGGGAAGCCGGGGGCCCTGGCGGGTCTAGCGCAGACTCTAGGTATGGGAATCGCCGCTCTCCGCTGGGTCGAGTCGCCCGCCGGGCCTGCCATCGAGCTACTTGACCAGACCCGGTTGCCGCACGCCGAGACGACAGTGACGTGCGCCGACGTGCCCGCCCTGGTCGATGCGATCCGCCGGCTGGTCGTCCGCGGCGCGCCGCTGCTCGGCATCGCCGGGGCCTACGGGGTCGCCTTGGCCGCGTTGCGTGGTGACGACGTGGCGGCGGCGGCAGCCGCGATCGAGGGGGCCAGGCCGACCGCGGTGAACCTCGGGTGGGGAGCCAGGCTGGCGCTGGATGCCTACTGCCGGGCGCTCGCCGGGGGTGCTGACGACGGGGCTCGGCTGGTCGCCGCCCGTGCTGCCCTCGCCCAGGCTGAGGCCATCGAGCGGGCCGATCGCCAGGCGTGCGCGGACATGGCCGGGCACGGCCTGACGCTGGTACCTGACGGCGCGCGGATCCTTACCCACTGCAACACCGGGGCGCTGGTCACGGCCGGCGACGGGACCGCGTTCGGGCTCGCGGTCGCCGCGCACCGGGCGGGCCGGCTCGTGATGCTCTGGATCGACGAGACCAGGCCCTTGCTGCAGGGCTCGCGGCTCACCGCCTACGAGGCGCGCCGGGCCGGGATGCCGCACCGGGTGCTGGCCGACTCGGCGGCGGCGTCGCTGATGGCGGCAGGGAAAGTCGACCTGGTCGCGGTCGGCGCCGACCGGATCGCCGCCGACGGCAGCGTGGCCAACAAGGTGGGCACGTACAGCCTGGCCGTGCTCGCCCGCTATCATCAAGTACCTTTCGTCGTCGTTGCCCCGGTCTCGACCGTAGACTTCGACACCGCCGACGGTCGCTCGATCGTGATCGAGGAGCGGCCCGAAGCCGAGGTGACTGAGCTTGCCGGACAGCCGGTCTGTCCGCAGGGAAGCGCCGCGTACAACCCGGCATTTGATGTGACTCCGCCCGATCTGATCACGGCGATAGTCACGGAGCGTGGCGTCATCCATCCTGTTACACGGGGTAATCTGCGTGTTCTGGGCACGGAGGCATAACGATGGTGGCTTCCGAGCCACCGTTTCCATGGAACGATGGGGATTATGAAAGGTCGCGTGCTAGTCGTCGATGATGACGCAGCCCTCGCCGAGATGCTCGGGATTGTCTTGCGGGGCGAGGGATTTGAGCCGACTTTCGTCGCCGATGGAGATCGGGCGCTGGAAGCCTTCAGGGAGACCAAGCCTGACTTGATACTCCTTGACCTGATGCTGCCTGGCATCGACGGCATCGACGTGTGCCGCCAGATCAGGGCCGAGTCGGGCGTGCCGATCGTGATGCTGACCGCCAAGAGCGACACCGTCGACGTGGTGCTCGGGCTCGAGTCGGGTGCGGACGACTACATCGTCAAGCCGTTCCAGGCCAAGGTCCTCGTGGCGCGAGTGCGGGCGCGGCTGCGCCGTACCGATGACCCGGCGCCCGAGATGTTGTCGATCGGCGACGTCACTATTGACGTGGCTGGTCACTCGGTCAAGCGTGATGGTGAGCCGATCAGCCTGACGCCGCTTGAGTTCGACCTGCTGGTCGCGCTGGCCCGCAAGCCACGCCAGGTGTTCACCAGGGAAGTCCTGCTTGAGCAGGTGTGGGGGTACCGGCACGCGGCCGACACCCGCCTGGTCAACGTGCACGTGCAGCGGCTGCGGGCGAAGATCGAGCGGGATCCGGAACGGCCGGAGATCGTCGTCACCGTGCGCGGTGTCGGCTACAAGGCGGGACCGGGCTGATCGGAGCCGGGGGATCATGCGGAGCAGGTCATGACGGGACCGGCGGCTGGTGGCGAGGGATCACGGCCAGGCGCCCGCGCTAGGAGCTTGCCCGGGCTGGCCCGGTTTGCCGGGCCAGCCCGGGGCTGGCCCGGCACGGCCATGTCGACGCTCGTTCGCCTGCATCAGCGTGGCTCGTCCTCGCTCAGCCGGGGCCGGAGGCAGTGGCGCAGCTCGCTGCAGCTGCGAGTAGTCAGCACCACGCTGGTCGCGTCGGCCGTCGTGGTGTCGCTGCTCGGCTTCTTCCTGATGCAGCAGCTCTCCGCGAACCAGCTGCACAAGGCCGAGGTCTCGGCCGCCGCGCAGGCCCACGACGGGCTGACGTTCGCGCAGACGCAGCCCGATGCTTCCACCCTGCCGGGAGCCACCGCCAATCAGTTCATGTACAACGTCACGAACAGCTTGCGGCCCAGCGGCCAGAATCCGGCCGACGAGTACGGCATCGCGGTGAGCGTGGTGCGGCCGAATCCGCCCGTGTACTGGTCGTTCGCCTCGTACAACCTGGCCACGGCGTCGTTGCCGCCTCGGGCGGTCAGCTACGTGGCCTCGCACCGGCAGGGCGACAACTACGTGGCCTTGTCCGAGCTGGCGCGCATGCCCTATCCCCAACCTGGCGACCCGGAGACGTCCGGCTTGCTGTACGCCGCCCCGTTCGGCAGCGGTTACGGGCTCTACTACTTTTTCCCGCTGACCCAGCTCCAGTCCGAGCTCGGCGTCGTGTTGCGGACCCTGACGCTCGTCGGGCTCGCCCTCGTGTTCCTGCTCGCCGGGATCGCCTGGCTGGTGACCAGGTGGGTCGTCGTGCCCGTGGCCAGGGCCGCGCAGGGCGCGCAGCTGCTGTCCACGGGGAACCTGGACGAGCGGCTGACCGTACGGGGCAACGACGAGATCGCGGCGCTAGCCACGTCGTTCAACGAGATGGCCGCCAGCTTGCAGGACAAGATGCGCGAGCTTGAGGAGCTATCCCAGGTGCAGCGCCAGTTCGTCTCCGATGTCAGCCATGAGCTAAGGACTCCGCTCACCACCATCAGGATGGCGGCTGACCTGCTCTTCGAGGGCAGGGAGCAGCTTGACCCCCAGGCCCGCCGGTCGGCCGAGCTGCTGCAGAGCCAGCTCGGCCGGTTCGAGTCGCTGCTCGTCGACCTGCTGGAGATCAGCCGGTACGACGCGAACGTGGCCACGCTCGACGCCGAGCTCGTCGATGTCTGCGATCTGGTCCGTAACTCGGCCGACGTGGCCCAGCAGCTAGCCGAGCGGCGCGGCGCGCGGATCGAGTTCCGGCTGCCTGCCGATCCGTGCGTGGCCGAGGTCGACCGCAGGCGAGTCGAGCGAATCCTGAGGAACCTGCTGGTGAACGCGGTCGAGCACGGCGAGGGCCGGGACGTCGTGGTCACCTCGGCCGCCGATCGCGGTGCCGTCGCCGTCGCCGTTCGCGACTACGGGGTCGGCCTTTCTCCCGGCGAGGAGATCCTGGTGTTCGACCGCTTCTGGCGGGCCGACCCGGCTCGGGCCAGGACGATCGGCGGCACCGGCCTTGGCCTTGCGATCGCGCTCGAGGACGCGCGGTTGCACGGTGGCTGGCTCGAGGCCTGGGGCCTGCCTGGCCAGGGCTCGGTGTTCCGGCTCACCTTGCCGAGGTCGGTCGGCTCCGAGCTCGCTGGGTCACCGTTGCCGCTCCGGCCTGACCTGTCCGACCTGGACGGCCTGATCACGCATCGCCGGGTCGAGGTCTCGGTGTCGGCGGATCTGACCGGGCCGGGAATCGGGCCTGGGGCCGGCTCCGGAGTCGGCTCAGGGATCGGGCCCGCGGTCGGGTCGGGCCTGATGCGGCCTGGGCAGGACCGCCGATGAGGCGGCGTCGCGGCGTGCTGTTGGCGGTGGCCGCCGGACTGGCCGCCGGCGTGGCGCTGTGCGGCTGCGTGAACCTGCCAACCTCGGGAGTGCTGCCACAGGTCAACGAGCTGCCAAGCTCGACTGGGGGGAGCCAGAGCGGAGTCGTCGTGACGCCGATTCCGCCGGGCGCGCAGTGGGAGCCGAAGCAGATCGTGAGCGGCTTCCTAGCCGCGTCGGGGGCCGAGGCCGCGAACCCGTCATCGCTTAAGGTCGCGCGGGAGTACCTGACGAGCGCCTACGCCCATGGATGGGATCCGAGCCCGGCGGCGACGGTCGTCGATGACGCGCCCAAGCTGACCTCGATCCAGATCTCGTCCCACGTGACCGGCGGCGAGTCGTCCGACCAGGTCACCCTGACTAGCGAGCATCTGGAGACCATGGTCTCGGCCAACGCGAACGAGGCCGGCAGCATCCTCGTGTCATCCCAGCCGCGGCCCTTTAATTTCGACTTCGACCTCGTCCAGCAGAACGGGCGATGGCGCATCGCTGGCATCACCGGGCCTGGTGTCTCGGCCAACTCGGTGCTGCTGCTGACCAACTCGGACTTCCAGCGCGACTACGAGCCGCGCAACCTGTACTTCCCCGCGGTGTCCGCGCCGCACACGCTCGTGCCCTTCCCCGTGTACGTACCTGACCAAGGTGGATCCCTCGGGGTCGAGCAGCTCGTAGATGGGCTCACCTCGCTACCGCCCCCGTCATCGAACTGGCTCTACCGGTCGGTGACCACCGCCTTCCCGAGCGGGACGAAGCTGACTAGCTCGATCTCCAAGTCGCATAAGGACAAGGACTGGTCGGCGATCAGCGTGCAGGTTCCGCCGCACACCAACCAGGCGGTCATCTCGCTCAGCGGCGCGGCGGCGAACGTCAGCCCGGCCGTGCTTGAGGAGATCAAGGCCCAGCTGGTCTGGACCCTCACCTACTCGCCGTACTCAGCGGGCGCCGGCATCGGGTCGGTCGCCATCCAGGTCGGCGGCAAGACGACGCAGCTCTACCCGTCGAACTTCGATAGCTGGGTGCCCTCGCCTGCGAGCGGCCCGGTCTACTTCCAGACCCTGACCGCGGCGGACCAGCCGGAGATCGACTCGGTGGGCCCCTTCCTCGTGCCCAAGCCGCACAGCAAGTCGGTGGCGTTCACGACCGTGGTGCTGCCGAACGGGCTCGGCCAAGGGCCGCTGACCGCCATCGCGGTGTCCCCGCCGTCCCTTGACCGTCCTGGCGGCGCCCCGACGTTCGCTGGCTGTCGGCAAAAGACCGTCTACGTCGAGCCGCTGTTCCTGCAGGGCGACCTGACGACGCAGACGCTCCCCTCCTACTGCACGTCGCTGAGCTGGGATGACTCGGGAAACTTGTGGGTGGCGGCCGGGTCGAACGTGTTCCGGATCAACGAGACGAGCCGAGGGCTCGCCGTAGTGCTGGTCACCATCCCCGCATCTCAGCTCGCCCAGGACACGTTCACCTCGCTGCGGGTCGCCGCCGACGGGGTCAGGGTCGCGATGATCGCCCACGACCGGTCGAGCGCCAGCGTCATCGTTACCTCGATCAGCCAGCAACGGGGGAGTTCGCTGGTCTACCTGGCGCGGACGCAGCAGGTCGTGACCGTGGGCTCGAACCTGGCCCAGCCGGTCGCGCTGAGCTGGTGGGACTCTGACCACTTGCTGGTGCTCGATCGGATCGGCACCAGGTCGCAGCTCTACGACGTGCCGCTCAACGGAGGCACGCCCACTCGGATCCCGACGCCGCGCGGTACGGCCTCAGTCTCGGCGAACGGCTCGAGCCTGGCCATCGGCGCGATCGGGCCGCCGGGATTGAATCAGGGCGCTGTCAAGGTCTCGCGCGACCTTGGCGCGGTCTGGCACGTGCTGCGCGGGGCCAGCACGCCGTCGTATCCCGGCTGATTCGATACTGACCGCGGTGTGACCGGGGTGTGACCGCGCAGGCGCATACCGTGCGTAGTGGTGCACCTGGTAGCAGGACAACCCGGCCGCCGGAATCTTCTTGGCCAGGTCAAGGCCCTGCTCATGACAGCGGGCCCGGACAGGACTACCGTCAATGTGTGGTACCCGTCCGGGTCCGTGGTTGCGCCGGGGGCACCGTCCCGAGAGCGGGGCAGTGGCTCCGGCAAGCCGATGCCAGCCGCAGGCAAAACGGCCCACGTAAGGCGACTCATTGTCGACTGATCACGGTGCGGTTTAGTAGTAAGTCCTGCCCCAGCCCTGGGATCGGATATCCCTGGGTGCGGGAGAAAGGTGTTAGTGGCACAACCCAAGCTGCGAAGCCTTCAGCAGGCGGATGTGGGGTCGAAGACCAGGTCGGCCGGACGGGTGCCGCTTGCCAGACGTCGGCTGTCCTGATGCTTGGCTGTCCGGACGTCGGCTGTCCGCATCGGACGAGCTGTCCGAGCGGTGGCTGTCCACATGTGACGGAAGGGGGCTCAGGTCATGGAGATCATCTTCAAGGGTCGGCAGACCGACGTGGCCACGCGGTTCCGCGACCAGGCGATGGTGAAGCTGTCCAGGCTTGAGAGGCTGGACCAGAAGGCGATCAGGGTCGATGTGGAAGTGTCGGTCGAGCGCAACCCGCGCCTGGCGAGCCAGAAGGAGCGGGTCGAGCTCACCATCATCTCGCGGGGACCGGCGATCAGGGCCGAGGCCGCCGCCGAGGACCGCTTCGCGGCCCTTGACCTGGCCCTGGCCAAGCTGGACTCCCGCCTGCGGCGCGCACTTGACCGCCGCAAGCGCCGTCACGCCAGTCATGGCCTTGACCGGATCTCCGACCGGGTCGGACCTGACCAGCAAGTGGCGCCTGACGGCGCTCTGGGGCCGGCCGATGGCCTGACGGAGGAACCGGCTGAGGATCTCGCTCCAGTCTCGGCTCGGGGCCGGCGTTCTGGCGCGGCTCGCGCGTCGGCTCGGGGCGGTGCGAGCTCCCCCTCAGTGCCCCGCCAGGGCACTTCGCCGGATCCGCTGTCCTTCGACGGGCGGGCGCGCGATGAGCTACCTCCGGATGAGCTATCTCCCGATGGGCTGTCGGCGGGAGAGGACACCAGCAGCCTGGTGCCCATTGACATGGACGGTGACGGGCCGCTGGTCGTGCGGCAGAAGTTCCACCATGCCGTCCCCATCACAATCGACCAGGCCCTGCTCGAAATGGAGCTCGTGGGCCACGATTTCTACCTATTCCATGACATCGATGAGGACATGCCAAGTGTCGTGTACCGGCGGCGCGGTTACCAGTACGGCGTCATTAGGCTTGTGGAGGCAGCCACGGCGATGGCCGGCCCGGCGAGGCAAACGGCCAGCGCTCGTGCTCGCGGCCGGTCTGGCTCGTCAGCCAGCGGCGCCGACGGACTCGTCCGTCAGGACCGTGCGACCTCGGTCACACGATCAGGCTGAGCACCAGCATGTGAGCGCGGTCACATCGGGCCACGTCACGATCTTCGAACTAGTGCCGGGCAAGCGGACGCCTGGTGGTCGTGGCCTGCGCGGTCTTGGCTTGGGCGGTTTGGCGTGCGAGGGCACGGCCCGCGCGGTCTTGGCTTGCGCGGGCCTGGTCCACCGAACTGGTTCGACCCGCGCTGAAGCTGGCCGATCGGCCAGGACCGCGAACCGGCACGAAAGATACTTATGATGAATGCGAGCACGGAAGGTGACAGTGAGCGTGGAAAGTGACGCGGTAGCGGGGCTGGGGCGCGGCCCGGAGCCGATCCGCACGCTGATTGTCGACGACCACGCGCTCTTCCGCCGTGGCCTGGAGATCGTGCTGGTCAGCGAGCCGGACATCGAGGTCGTCGGCCAGGCCGGCGACGGCACCGAGGCGGTCCAGAAGGCGGGCGAGTCCGTCCCCGACATCGTGCTGATGGACGTCAGGATGCCCCGCAGTAGCGGTATCCAGGCCTGCCGGGCGATCAAGGACGTCGCCCCCAGCGCCAAGATCATTATCTTGACCATGAGCGACGAGGAAGAAGACCTCTTCGAGGCGATCAGGGCCGGGGCCAGTGGCTACCTTCTCAAGGACATCCCGCTCGACGAGGTAGCCGAAGCGGTTCGGGCCGTCCACGGCGGGCAATCACTGATCAGCCCCTCCATGGCCGGCAAGCTCCTCACCGAGTTCGCCACCCTAGCCAAGCGCGACCGGGAGCAGCCACCCCAGCAGTTGCCTGCGCCGAAGCTCACCGACCGGGAGATGCAGGTACTCAAGCTTGTCGCCCGCGGCATGAACAACCGCGACATCGCCAAGGAACTCTTCATCTCCGACAACACGGTCAAGAACCACGTCAGGAACATCCTGGAGAAGCTCCAGATCCACTCCCGGATGGAGGCCGTCATGGTCGCCGTCCGAGAAAAGATCATCGAACTCAGCTAGCCCTGGCCCGGGCCTGGGCCCCTGAATTCGAACCCCTGCGATGGGCCATCGACGGGGCTAGGCCCTGGGTTCGAACCCCTGCGATGGGCCATCGACAGGGCTATAGCACCTGCGATGGGCCATCGACGGGGTTGGTGGCGGGCCGCGAGGCCCTGCGATGGGCCATCGACGGGGTTCGGCTCGCTGGAGTGAACACTCAGGGTGCTGCGCCGGGCCATCGTGGGGCCACTCTCGACGGCCAGTTCCCACTTTGTGCCAGCGTGGGTGCGGCCGTCTCGCGGTGAGGACTGGGTTCCTGGGTGCGGGTTGGCCGCGTACGCCCGTCGGGCCGTCGTCGGGTCAGAGCGCTGACTGGGCGCGGCTAGGTGCCTTCGTCGGTGAGGGCGGAGCGGAGGCGGGGGGCTAGCTCGGGCGGGTTGACGATGCCGAGGTGGATGTTGTCGCAGCCGACCCAGTCGGCGGCTTCGGCGAGGGCGCGGGCCATTGGTTCGGCGGCCTTCGGGGTGTCCAGCGTGACCTGCTTGGCGATCAGGGTCCGGCCGTCCCTGGCAGGGTCGACCCGGCCCATGAGGCGCCCGCCAGCCAGCAGCGGCATCGAGTAGTAGCCGTGCACCCGCTTGGGTTGGGGCACGTAGGCCTCGAGGCTGTGCTTGAAGGAGAACATTCGCAGCGCGCGCTTGCGGTCCCAGACGAGGGAGTCGAACGGCGACAGCAGGGTGACCCGGTGCCTGCCGCTCCTCTGTCGCCCAGCGCCTGGGCGCTCCCGGCCTAGGCTCTCCCCGTCCGGGCTTTCCCGGCCCGGGCTTTCCCGGTCTGGGCTGGACAGGGCGGCGATGGCGAGGGGGTCGGCCCAGGCGCGGATCGGGGGTTGGTTCCTGGCGGCGCTGATCTGCACGGGGATGAGGCCGGCGGTGACGGCCGCCTCATCGGCCGACAGGCCGGCTGAGTTCGCTCCGCTACCGAAGTTGCTGATGCGCTGGTAGTCGCTCAGGTCGGCTCTGGTGGCCACGCCGAGTGCTCTGGCCGTGGCGGCCGCGAGATGGATGAGGCAGTCGGCGTCGCTCGGATCGGCTTTGAGCAGGTCGGGGGGCAGCACCCGGTCCGGCAGGTCGTAGACGCGGCGCCAGCCGGTCCGGCGGGTGCAGATTGCCTCACCGGTGTCGAGCAGCCACTCGACGGCGATCTTCGTGTCAGACCAGTCCCACCACTCGCCGCCCTTCTTAGCCCCGCCAAGCTGCGTGGCGGTGAGCGGGCCTTCGGCGCGCAGCCGGGCAAGCACCTCGGCGGCGATGCCGGGATGGTTGTCGTGCCAGCGCTTGCCCCTGGCCAGGAAAGCCCGGCGCCGGAACCCGTAGTACGGCCACTCCTCGATCGGCAGCACGCACGCCGCGTGGGCCCAGTACTCGAACGCGACCGGAGTGCGCGGAGCCCAGTAGGCGCGCTCGACGGCGGTCCGGCCAATGGCCCCGAGCCGGGCGTAGGCGACGAGTTCGTGGGATCGCGCGAGCACGCTGATCGTGTCGAGCTGGACGGCGCCGATCCGGCGCAGCATCGCGGGCACGCCACCCCGGCGAGCCTGCGCTCCGATCATTCCCTGCGCCTGAAGCGTGAGGAGCCTGACGTCATCCGGAGTCAGGGTGAACTCGGCGGGGGGAACGCTAGAGGTGGCCACAGGCCGCAGCGTACCGAGTAGTACCGACAGTCAGCCCGATTCGCTGGTTTGGCTAGCCTCTGGGGCCTGTGTCGGCGAAGCGGGCTTAGCGACGGCCGCGCGGCTTAGCGCCAGCCGTGCGGCTTAGTACCAGTCTTGGAACGTGTTGGTCACGATTGTCATGAGGACTCCGAGTACCGCGACCCCGGCGCCGGTCCAGAACAGCCACCAGGTCGGGCCGTGGTGCCCGAAGATGAGCGAGAGGCCGCTGATCAGGAACCCGGCCGTCACCACGCAGACGGCTATCCAGGAGATCCTGCGGCCGTGGAACGAAGGGTACGGTCCGATGGCCGCGTTCGCGGGGTGAGCGACGGCGGCGTGCCCCCGCTGGTCGACGTGCGCCGAGGCGTCCGGCCCGGCCATGACCTGGCCCTGCGCGGCGGCACCGCGCGATGCCGTGCCCCCGATGGTGGCGGGGTCCACTTGGTTCGCCATGGCCGTGCTCCTCCTGGTGAACTGTCTGCCTTGGCCTGCTTCTCGCTGAGCTGAGATGAGCGGCGTGCCTATCATTGTGTCTAGGCCGCCGGCGCCGCTTGCCATCGGCCCCGGCAGTCGCCCGCGGATCATGCTAATAGAGCCGGCCGACCGGCGGGTGCTGACTGGTAGGCCCAACAGGTAGGCCGACCGGCACGCCCAGCCAGTTGACCCGACCAGGTTGCCCGACCAGGTTGACCCGACCAGTCAGCCAGCCAGTCAGCCCGATCAGTCAGCACGGACCGCGTCGCATTGTCGGTCGGCTCGGCATTGCCCGCCATCTCGCCTACCATGGCTAGAAGAGCTGTAC
Source organism: Streptosporangiaceae bacterium (assembly GCA_035511035.1). GTDB lineage: Bacteria > Actinomycetota > Actinomycetes > Streptosporangiales > Streptosporangiaceae > Chersky-822. Next base: position 78,251 of record DATKFV010000090.1, on the reverse strand, counting down.
TGGCCGGCGCCGCCGCTCACCCAGCGGGCACTTGCATTCCGCCTGGCGCGGCAGGGCAGTCGGGCCAGTTCATATTCGATCCGCGAGGAGTCGACGAGACGTGCCAGCAATCATTGACAGAGTCCTGCGCGCTGGCGAAGGCAAGATCCTGCGGAAGCTGCAACGGATCGTCCAGCAGGTCAACTCGATCGAAAAGGACTACGAGGCGCTCAGCGACGCTGAACTGCGGGCGCTGACCACGGAGTTCAAGGAGCGCTACGCCGAGGGCGAGTCGCTCGATGAACTGCTGCCCGAGGCGTTCGCGGCCATTCGCGAAGCAGCCAAGCGCACGCTCGGCCAGCGGCACTTCGACGTGCAGCTGATGGGCGGCGGCGCGTTGCACTTCGGCAACATCGCCGAGATGAAGACCGGTGAGGGCAAGACGCTGACCGGCGTGCTCGCCGCCTACCTCAACGCCCTGGCCGGCGAGGGCGTGCACGTGATCACCGTCAACGACTACCTCGCCAAGCGCGACGCCGAGTGGATGGGCCGGGTGCATCGCTTCCTCGGCCTGGAGGTCGGCGTCATCTTGTCCGAGATGGAGCCGGACGAGCGCCGCAAGCAGTACGCGGCTGACATCACCTACGGCACGAACAACGAGTTCGGCTTCGACTACCTCAGGGACAACATGGCCTGGGGCCAGGACGAGTGCGTGCAGCGCGGCCACCACTTCGCGATCGTTGACGAGGTCGACTCGATCCTCATCGACGAGGCGAGGACCCCGCTGATCATCAGCGGCCCGGCCGACCAGAACAGCGTCTGGTACAGCGAGTTCGCCAAGATCGTGCCCCGGTTGCGGCGCGGTGAGGACGGCGAGGGCGACTACGAGGTCGACGAGAAGAAGCGCACCGTCGGCATCATGGAGTCAGGCGTCGCCAAGGTCGAGGACTGGCTCGGCATCGAGAACCTCTACGACCACTCCAACACCCACCTGGTCGGCTTCCTGAACAACGCGATCAAGGCCAAGGAGCTGTTCAAGCGGGACAAGGACTACGTCGTCTCGGGCGGCGAGGTGCTGATCGTCGATGACTTCACCGGCCGGATCCTGCACGGTCGCCGCTACAGCGACGGCATGCACCAGGCGATCGAGGCCAAAGAGGGCGTCAAGATCATGGACGAGAACCAGACGCTCGCCACGATCACGCTGCAGAACTACTTCAGGCTCTACGACAAGCTCGCTGGCATGACCGGTACGGCCATGACCGAGGCGAACGAGTTCCACCAGACCTACAAGCTCGGTGTCGTCCCGATCCCGACCAACATGCCGATGGTCAGGGCCGACGAGGCCGACGTCGTCTACCAGACCGAGCAGGCCAAGTTCGACGCCCTGGTCGAGGACATCAGGGAGCGCAACGAGGCCGGGCAGCCGGTGCTCGTCGGCACCGTCAGCGTGGAGAAGTCCGAGGTCGTCTCCCGGATGCTCAAGCGCAAGGGCGTCCCGCACGAGGTACTGAACGCCAAGTACCACGAGCGTGAGGCGGCGATCATCGCCCAGGCAGGCCGCAAGGGCGCGGTGACCGTGGCGACCAACATGGCGGGCCGCGGCACCGACATCATGCTCGGCGGCAACCCCGAGTTCCTCGCCGACCTCGAGCTCCATCAGCGCGGGCTGTCCCCGGTCGAGACGCCCGAGGACTTCGAGGCGGCCTGGCCCGAGGCGGTCGAGAAGGCGAAGCGAGCGGTCGCCGAGGAGCACGAGGAGGTCGTCAGCCTCGGCGGGCTTTACGTGCTCGGCACCGAGCGGCACGAGTCGCGTCGCATCGACAACCAGCTTCGCGGCCGGTCGGGCCGCCAGGGTGACCCCGGTGAGTCCAGGTTCTACCTGTCGTTCGAGGACGACCTCATGCGCCGGTTCAACGGCGACCGGGTCGCCCAGCTGCTCGAATGGGCCAAGACGCCCCCGGACGTGCCGATCGAGAGCAAGACCGTCACCAGGTCGATCAGGTCGGCCCAGACCCAGGTCGAGCAGCTCAACTTCGAGATCCGCAAGGACCTGCTCAAGTACGACGACGTCATGAACCGGCAGCGCACCGTCATTTACGCCGAGCGGCACCGGGTGCTCGCCGGTGAGGACCTGCATGAGCAGGTGCGCGGCATGATCAACGAGGTCGTCTCTGACTACGCCGCCAACGCCACCGCCGCAGGCTTCGCCGAGGAGTGGGATCTTGACGAGCTGTGGCGGGCGTTCGGCCGGCTGTACCAGGTCAAGCTCACGGCCAGCCAGCTCATCGAGGAAGAGGGCGGCGAGAAGCAGTTCCTCAGCACCGACATCGTCACCGCGCGCATGCAGGAGGACGCCCAGGCCGCCTACGACAGGCGCGAGGAGGAGCTCACCCCCGAGGTCATGCGCGAGCTTGAGCGCCGGGTCGTGCTCTCGGTGCTCGACTCCAAGTGGCGCGAGCACCTGTACGAGATGGACTACCTACGCGAGGGCATATCGCTGCGGGCGATGGCGGCCCGCGACCCGCTCATCGAGTACCAGCGTGAAGGCTTCGACCTGTTCAACGCCATGATGGACGCGATCAAGGAAGAGTCGGTCGGCAACCTGTTCCATCTCCAGGTCGAAGTGCAGCAGAGCCCGATCGTGGGCGAGTCAGGGCCGGACGGGGAGTGGGAGAGCGGGGCCGGTCACTTGCTCAGCGCCGCTCCCGCAGCCGATGCGCCGCCGGTGCAGGCTCGGGGCGCGGCTCCGGCGCTTGCGGGCGGAGGCGCCCGCAACGGATCGCCGAGGCGTCCCGCGCCCGCACGGACCGCGGCCGTCGGCGGTGCTCAGGCCGCGCCGGGTGACGACGGGCAGGACTCGGTGCCTGCGGCCTTCGCGCCCCGTGGCCTCGCGCAGCCCAAGCGGCCAAGCCGGCTCAGCTACAGCGCGCCGAGCGAGGACGGCTCTGGCCAAGCCGTGCAGAGCAGCGGCAAGGCCGCCACGACCGACTTCTCCAAGGTCGGCCGGAACGAGCCGTGCCCCTGCGGCTCAGGCAAGAAGTTCAAGCTCTGCCACGGCGACCCGAGGAACCGCTAGCACCGGGCACCGCCTAAGCCGCCTCGATCGCGGTGCAGCGCCAGCGGGCCCACGGCTCGGCGGCCGGTGACGCGGCGGCCTGGGGAGTCGCGGGCTGCGGAGGTGGCGGCAGCACGCCCGGCGGCCGGCCGCCTGGGTCGCCGAAGCCCGGCGCCGGTTCTTCGCAGTGGCGGCTGTGCTCCAGCCGGATCGCGAGGGCGCGGACCCGCTCGCCTAGGCCCACGATCACCGCCATCTCGAGTACGCCGTCGGCTGGCGACCTGAGGATCACGCGCTTGACGCGCGGCTGGTGCGCGGTGGCCAGGATCGGGCCGAGCTGGCTGATCCGCTTCATGGCCTGATCGGTAGTCCACGGCGTGATCTGGTTCGGCGGCCGGGAGCCGGCCAGGGTCTCGGCGAGCACCTGCGCGAACTGGCTGGGCCACTGACCCGTCTGACTGGGACGCTTGCCGCACCGAGTCGTCACGCCGGGATTCAGCCCCGCGGGATTCAGCCCCCCGGGGACCAGCACGGCCGGGTTCTTGGCCACCGGCTTCAACCCTGGAGGCTTGCGCGCCGCTGGGTTCCTGGCGGCTGGCTTCGCCGCGGGCCGGCTCGGCGGGTAGGCGCTCGCTCCGGGTCTCGCCGCGGCCGCTCGACCGGCCCGCCTGGCGAGGGCACCCGCGTCGTCGTAGGGCGGGCCCGTCTGCGGAACCTGGACCGCGCGGACCGCGACAGCGTCCGGCAGGGGCCGCCGGCCTGGTGAGCGTCGCTTCGCTGGCGCCAGCGGGGCGGCCGCGGTATCGGGCAAGTTCGGTGCAGAGGGCTTGCGCATGACTGAGTTCTACAACCGGCCGCTGACATTATGCTTCGCCGCTGGTCAGCGCGGTCCGGCCAACACCGGGCCAGCGGCTGGCCCAGCGGCTGGCCCAGGTGGGTTGGCGTCCCGGGCCGTGCGTCGCCGCGCCGCGCGCCGGGCGGGTGGACGATCCCCCGAGGCGGCAGTCCGTGATGGAATGCACAGGTGCCCGAGGTGGTTTTCCTTTGCTGATAACTGACTGTGAACTTTCATCGGATCCTGGAGACAACAGTGTCATTGCCGCCGCTGGTCGAGCCGGCTCAAGAACTCAGCGTGGACGAGGTCAGGCGCTACTCTCGGCACCTCATCATCCCCGACGTCGGGATGACCGGACAAAAGCGGCTGAAGAACGCGAAGGTGCTGTGCGTGGGCGCGGGCGGGCTTGGGTCGCCGGCGTTGCTGTACCTGGCCGCGGCGGGGGTGGGCACGCTCGGGGTGATCGACTTCGACGTCGTCGATGAGTCGAACCTGCAGCGCCAGATCATCCACGGCCAGTCTGACATCGGCCGGCCGAAGGCGCTGTCGGCGCGGGACAGCATCAAGGAAGTGAATCCTTACGTCAACGTCGTGGTGCACGAGACCGCGCTCGACAACGACAACGTGATGGACATTTTCTCCCAGTACGACCTGATCGTGGACGGCACCGACAACTTCGCGACCAGGTACATGGTCAACGACGCTTGCGTGCTGCTGCACAAGCCGTACGCGTGGGGCTCGATCTTCAGGTTCGACGGCCAGGCGAGCGTGTTCTGGGCCGACTACGGCCCTTGCTACCGCTGCCTGTACCCGGAGCCGCCGCCGCCAGGCATGGTGCCTTCGTGCGCCGAGGGCGGCGTGCTCGGCGTGCTGTGCGCGTCGATCGGGTCGATCCAGGTGACCGAGGCGATCAAGTTGCTGACCGGCATCGGCGAGCCGCTGGTCGGTCGGCTGATGATCTACGACGCGCTGGAGATGAGCTACCGGACCCTGAACGTCAAGAAGGATCCCGACTGCGCGATTTGCGGCAAGAACCCGACGATCACCGAGCTCATCGACTATGACGCCTTCTGCGGCGCGATCTCGGACGATGCCCAGGAGGCGGCCGCGGGGTCGACGATCACCGCCGCGGACCTGAAGGCGATGCTCGACCGGGACGACGACATCTACCTGGTCGACGTGCGCGAGCCCAACGAGTACGAGATCGTGTCCATTCCCGGCGCGGTGCTGATCCCGAAGGACCAGATCCTTTCTGGCGCGGCCCTTGAGAAACTGCCGCAGGACCGCCGGATCGTGCTGCATTGCAAGTCGGGCGCTCGCAGTGCCGAATGCCTGGCCGCGCTCAAGAACGCTGGCTTCAGCGACGCGGTGCACGTCGGCGGCGGAATCCTTTCCTGGATAAAAACGGTCGATCCGGCCCTGCCGGTCTACTGATGCTCCTGGCCTGATCAGGTAAGAGACCAGGGCATGGCCAGCGCGGCCTATTGCGGGCCTTAACATCGTCAGGTGGCAATTCAGCCGTGGCCGTCGGGCCAGCAGGATGGCGCGGGGCCGCCGGGGCCGCCGGGGGCGGTCCGGTCGGCTGGTCCTGGCGGCGGCCGCCGCGGGCGTCGCTCGTTGCTCGCGGTGGCGGCCCTGCTCGGGGTGTGCGGTCTCGTGTTCGCCGGGTTCGGCATCTACCGGCAATTCCTGCCCCGCCAGTTCACGGCGGCACAGCGGACGCGGATCGAGGCCTGGGAGGTCGGCGCGCGCTGGCGGACCACCGCCAAGACGCGGATCTTCCCGGCCCGAGTGCACTACGCCCTGTCCGGGCAGCAGATCGACGTTCCCGGGTCGCTTCAGCTGACGGCCAGGCGCCTTGAGATCGCCAGGGAGACGAGCTGCGCCAGGGCCGCCGGGGTAGGCCGGCGGGCCATGGCCGTGCTCGATCGCGACGGCTGCCAGGCCGTCCTGCGCGCGACCTACACCGACGCGACCAGCAGCCTGGTGCTGACCGTCGGAGTCGCGGTATTGCGCGGCCAGACCGGCGTCATGTCCGCGGCCGACTACCTGGCCGGCAGTGCCGTGCCGAGCCAGGGAGCGCAGGCCAGGCGCCTCCTGCTGAGGCCGGTGCCAGTGCCAGGCACGCCCGCGGCCTCCTTCGGCGACCGGCAGCGCCAGCTGTCCTGGGTGGTCGGCTCGGGTTCCTACCTGGTGATGGCGACCGCTGGCTACGCCGACGGCCGCCCGCGGGTTTCGGTCGGCGATGACTCGTACACCCTGATGGAGATGACGAGCCTGGCCCGCGGGATCGCCGTGGACATCGCGACCCCGCTGGGGACGCCGCCGCGGCTGCCGCATTGCCCTGGGGGCCCTGGATGCTGAACCAGCGGCGTTCTGGCCGGCTCGCCGCCCGCGCGGTGTCGAGCCTGGCGATAGCGACGGCCGCGACCAGCGCGGTTCTGCTGACCGCGACCCCCGCGCACGCCGATGTCGTCCGGCAGAAACAGCAATGGGTACTCGACGCGATGGACGTGCCGGCCGCGTGGCAGCTCAGCCAGGGCCGGGGCGTCACCGTGGCGGTCATCGACAGCGGCGTGGACCCGACGATCTCCGACCTGACCGGATCGGTCATCACCGGACCTGACCTCACCGGAGTGAACACCCCGTTCAGCAACCCGAACTGGGGCATCCACGGCACCTGGATGGCGTCGCTGATCGCCGGGCACGGGCATGGCCCCGCCGGCCAGGACGGCATCATGGGGGTCGCGCCGCAGGCCAGGATCTTGTCGGTGAGGGTCATCACGGACCGGTCTGACCCTGGCTACCAGGCCTACCAGAACGAGCCGCCGAACCGCGGCCAGCACGAGCTCGCCACCGCGATCAGGTACGCGGTCAGGCACCACGCCAAGGTGATCAGCATGTCGCTCGGCTACAACGAGCCGAGCCTCATCGTGCGGTCGGCCTTGCAGTACGCGATGACGCGCAATGTGGTCGTCGTCGCCTCGTCGGGCAACTCAGGCAACTCGCAGACCTCGCGCGGGCGAGGATACGCCCCGTACTCGTTCCCGGCCGACTATCCCGGCGTGATCGGCGTGGCCGCGATCGGCCGGTCGGGCCAGCCGGCCTACTTCTCCAGCGACAACCTGTCGGTCGAGGTGGCCGCTCCCGGCATCGCGGTCCCGGCCGCTGGGCGGGGCAACCAGTACTGGACCGTCAGCGGCACCAGCCCGGCCTGCGCCCTGACCGCCGGGGTCGCCGCGCTGATCGAGTCCAGGTACCCGAGCCTGACCGCCCCGCAGGTCAGGCGCGCGATCATCTGGTCGGCCGGGAACCGGCCGCCGGGCGGCTACGACGACGAGATCGGCTTCGGCACCGTCAACGCCTACGGCGCGCTCAAGTTCGCCGCCCGCCTGGTAGGCCAGGCGCAGCGGCTCCGCCTCGCCCAGAAGACGCGCGCACTCGACGCCGGGTTCTTCGGCGGCGGCCGCTCCGACGTGCCTTCGGTGCCCATCTCGCCGCGGAGCCGAGCGCCGCTGTACTTGTTCTCGCTGCTGGCGTTGCTTGGCCTGGTGCTGTTGTTCGGCTCGGTCGGGCGGATGCTGGCCAGCCCGCGCGGGCGGCGTCCAGCCCACGCGACCGGCCCGTACCCAGGCAGTCCGTACCCAGGCCCGCCCAGCGGCGGCCCGCCCGGTGGTAGTCCGCCAGGCGGCAGTGCGTATTCGAACGGCACGGCCGCGCCCTGGGACTGGCCCGCCGGCCACGGCGGCGTTCCGGCCGGCTCCGGTAGCCCGCCGGCTGGCTATGGCGGCTATCCGACCAGCTACAGCGCCTGGCCAGGCGGTTATGACCGCCCGCAGCCCGGCTACCGAGCTCCGGCGCCCGACCAGCAAGCACCGGCCCAGCCAACGCTGCCCCTTCCGACCCAGCCTGAGTCACCGCAGGCCCAGGCGCTCCAAGAGCAGCGCCCGATGCCAAGGCCGGTGACGTACGAGTCGCCGCCACCCTATGAACCGGCACCGCAGGAGCCCGCGCCCTACGACCCTCCGTATTACGACCCGCTCTACGACCCGCCCACGTACGGTCAGCGCGGTGCCGACCTCTGAGCGCCGCCCCGACGCTGGCATGACCGAGTACGCCAGCCGGGTACTCGACGTCGCTGAGACGATCCCCGCTGGCCGCGTCATGTCCTACGGCGACGTGGCTGAGTACGTCGGTGCAGGCGGCCCGAGGCAAGTCGGCCGGGTGATGGCCATCTGGGGCGGCGGCGTTCCCTGGTGGCGGGTCGTGCACGCCGACGGCAGCTTCCTGGCCGGCCACGAACGCGAGTCACTCAAGCACTACCGCCGCGAGCGCACGCCCCTGCGGGTCGGGACCGACGGCCAGCCATCCCGCCTGGACATGCGCAAGGCCCGGTGGACCGGCAGCCAGGACGACGTTCGCTAACTCGAGTCCCGCCGCCCCCGTCGATCCTCCGTGATCCCTATCCTTCCTTGATCACGGCAGTTCGCCAGGCTTGGGACGCTGCGAACTGCCGGGATCAAGCGATTTCAATGATCACGGAGAGTCGCCCGTGTGCGCTCTCACGCTTGTCAATCACCGTGATCACGCGCTCGTGCTGGCCGAAGGGGGCAGAACCCTACAAAACGCCCGAACGGCCGACTGGATAGCCGGCCAAAAACGGCGGCCTGGGCAAGTCTCCAGCGAGATCGGCGCTCCGGGTGCTGGAATGCCTTACGACTATGCGAAACGACACGGACCGGCAATCGCCCGCCTACCGCCTGGTTCGCCGGCCGGTCAGCGCTGCCGAACCACCTGAGCTTGACGACGCCCAGCGCCGGGTGGTCGACCACAGCGGCGGCCCCCTGCTCGTGCTCGCCGGCCCCGGCACCGGCAAGACGACCGTCCTCGCCGAGACCGTCGTCGACCGGGTCACCGTCCGCGGCATCGACCCGGGCCGGATACTCGTGCTCACCTTCAGCCGCAAGGCGGCGCAGGAACTCAGGGAGCGGATCACGCTCCGCCTGCACCGCACGACCACCGAGCCCCTCGCGCTGACCTTCCACAGCTACGCCTACGCGCTGGTCCGAAGGGAGTTCACGCTCGCGGGCGACGAGCCGCCGATCCTGCTGACCGGCCCTGAGCAACTGGCCGAGGTCAGGCGCATGCTCAGGGGCGAGGCCGCTGACGGCGCGCTGGCCTGGCCGCAGCCGCTCAGGCCGTTGCTGGCCACGAGGGGCTTCGCGGCCGAGCTAAGCGACTTCCTGCTCAGGGCCGCCGAGCGCGGCTTGGACGGCGACGGTCTCGTGGCGCTCGGCCGCCAGGCCGGCCGGGACGACTGGGTCGCCGCCGGCCAGTTCCTCACCAGGTACGCCGCGCGATTCGACCTGGCGCCCGTGCCCGCCTACGACTACGCGGAGATCGTGCGGATCGCCGGCCAACTGCTCAGCCGCCCCGAGGTCAGGCAACGCGAGCGGCTCGCCTACGATGTCGTCCTCGTCGATGAGTACCAGGACAGCGACCCGGCCCAGGAGGAACTGCTCTACGCGCTCGCCGGTGACGGCCGCGAGCTGATCGCGGTCGGCGATCCCGACCAGTCGATCTACGCGTTCCGGGGCGCGGACGCTGGCGTGGTCGAGCGCTTCCCGGCCAAGTTCACGAACCCCGACGGCACGCCCGCCGAGGTGATTGCGCTGCGGACTTGCAGGCGCAGCGGTCAGGTCCTGCTCGATGCGTCCCGCCGCGTCGCCTCCAGACTGCCCGCGGTCAGGGGCCTAGGTTCTTTCGCCGCAAATAAAGACCACCGGGCGCTAGCCCCCGGCAGCCAGGTCGATCTCGGCGAGGCGCGGGTCGTCATAGCGTCGAGCGAGCGGCAAGAGGCGGCCGTCATCGCCGACGCGCTGCGGCGCGCTCACCTGGTCGATCACCGCCCCTGGTCGTCCATGGCCGTGCTAGTCAGGTCGGCGGTCCGCCAAGTCCCCGCGCTCCAGCGAGCCCTGTCCGGCGCCGGAATCCCGGTCGCCGTGGCCGGTGACGAGCTGCCGCTCGCTGATGACCCGGGAACGAGGCCGCTGCTGCGGCTGATCAGCGCGGCGCTCGACCCGGTGGCGCTGACCGAGGAAGCGGCCGCCGAACTGCTCACTGGCCCTCTCGGCGGCACCGACACCCTCGGCCTCCGCCGCCTCCGCCGCCTGCTCCGCCAACGCTCTCCCGGCGACTCCCGCGAGCCCGCCCGCGCCGATACCCCCGAATCGGATAACCCGAAATCGGATAGCCCCAGATCGGATAATCCGAAAATGGGTAATCCGAGATCGGAGGATGAGGTCGGGGCGGACGCGGGCACAGCTCCGGACGCGGTCGGGGTTGGGGATCCGGTCGGGGCTGCGGACGTGGGCGGGGATTGGGAGTTCCCCGGGGGTGATTCGCTGGGGGAGGCGCTGGTTGACCCTAGGCGGCTTGCTGCGGCTAACTGGGCGGCGGATGACAGCTTGGCGGCCAGTGAGTCGCTGGCGGCGGCGCGGCGGGTCGCTGGGCTGCTTGACGTGGCGCGGCGGGAGGCAGCCAACGGCACCGCGGCCGAGGTGCTCTGGGCGGTCTGGAGCGCGAGCGGGCTGGCGGAGCGGTGGCAGGCCGCTAGCCTGGCCGGCGGCAGCCGGGGGGCAGCCGCCGACGCTGACCTGGACGCGGTGATGACGTTGTTCGACGCGGCGGCGCGGTTCGACGCGCGGGTGCCGCCTGGCTCGATGCCGTTGTTCATCGACAGCCTGTCCAGCCAGGAGATCGCCGGGGACACGCTGGCCGAGCGGTCGCAGGCGGGGGACGCGGTCACGATCTGCACGGCGCACCGGTCCAAGGGCCGACAGTGGGACCTGGTCATCGTCGCTGGCGCGCAGGAAGGAACCTGGCCTGACCTGCGGATGCGGGGATCGCTGCTCGGCATGGACCAGCTGGTCGAGGCGGTCGCCCACGGGGTAACTCCCAGCAACGACGCCGCCGCGGTCGCGCTCGCCTCCAAGCTCCTTGACGAGGAGCGCCGGCTCTTCTACGTCGCCGTCACCAGGGCCAAGCACTGCCTGCTGGTGACCGCCGTCGGCGGGGAGGATACCGAGGACCGGCCGTCCAGGTTCCTGGCCGAGCTGGCCGGCGACGACATCGAGATCACGGCGGTCGCCGCGACCGGGCAGCGGTGGCTTTCGCTGCCGTCGCTGACCGCTGACCTGCGCCGGGCCGTCACCGACCGGTCGCTGCCCGCGCCCGTGCGGCAGAGCGCGGCGGCTGAGCTGGCCCGGCTGGCGGCGGCTGGGGTCGGCGGAGCCGACCCCAGCCGCTGGTACGCGCTGACCGAGTGGACTGGCACCGGCCCGATCAGCGAGGGTGACGTGCGGGTCTCCCCTTCGCAGGTCGACAAGTTCGTGACGTGCGGCTTCCGCTGGTTGATCGAGTCGGCCGTGGGGGCGAGCCAGCCGCCGGTCGCCGGGCACCTCGGCACCGTGATCCACGCGGCGGCCGCGCTCGTCGCCGAGGGCGCTGACCGGGCCGACGTCGCTAGGCGGATCGACGAGATCTGGCACCAGCTCGACTTCGGCAGCGTCTGGTACAGCGGCAAGCAGCGCGTCAGCGCCGACCAGATGGTCGGCAAGTTCCTCGACTGGCAGCGGGGCAACAGCCGCGAGCTGCTCGCGATCGAGCAGCGGCTGCGGGTGCGGGTCGACAACGTCGTGATCTCCGGGCAGGTCGACCGGCTCGAGCGGGACGCCGACGGGGCCGGCGTGGTCGTTGACCTCAAGACCGGGTCGAGCAAGCCAGCGGCCGCCGAGCTAGACCGCAACCCGCAGCTCGGGGTCTACCAGCTCGCCGTGATGCTGGGCGCGTTCATCGAGCTCGGGGTGACGCAGGCGGGTGGCGCCGAGCTGGTCCACGTCGGCAAGGCCAGCGGCAAGCAGGCCGCCGTGCAGTCCCAGCGGGCGCTGGCCGACGATCCTGACCCGAGCTGGGCGCTCGGGCTGGTCAAGGAGGTCGCCGCGGGCATGGCGGGGCCCGAGTTCACGGCGACCGCTAACGACCGCTGCCGGACCTGTCCGGCGGCAGGCTGCTGCCCGGTCGACGAGCGCGGCGAGCAGGTGCCGCCATGAGCCCCCGGGGGGCTTCGCCGCCAGGGCAGAGCACGCTGTTCGACCTTGAGCCCGAACCGGAGGAGTCAGGGCCGGCGAAGCCGAGATTCACGCCGGCGCAGCTGGCGCGGCTGCTCGGCGTCGACGAGCCGACGGCGGAGCAGGCGGAGGTGATCAGCGCGCCACTTGAGCCGATGGCGGTCATCGCCGGGGCCGGGTCCGGCAAGAGCGAGACGATGGCGGCCCGGCTGGTCTGGCTGGTGGCGAACGGATACCTGCGGCCCGAGCGGGTGCTCGGGCTGACGTTCACCAGGAAGGCGGCGGTTGAGCTGGCGGGGCGGGTCCGGGCTCGGCTTGACGGCCTTCGGCGAGTCGGGCTGGCGGGACCGGCCTCGGGAAACGGCACCAGCCCTGAACTCGACGGCGATCCGGTGATCGCGACGTATCACGCCTACGCGGGACGGCTGATCGCCGATCACGCGCTGCGCGAAGCGCTCGAGCCGAGCGTGCGGCTGATCACCCCGGCGGTCGCCTGGCAGCTCGCGGCCAGGATCACGGCCAGCTACGACGGCCCGATGGACGCGATCGACTGGGTGCCGGTGACGGTCACGGCCGCCGTGATCGACCTCGCGGCTGAGCTAGCCGAGCACCTGCGCGGCCCCGACGACGTCATCGCGGCCGGTGACTGGCTGGAGCGGCGGTTCGAGCAACTGCCAGCGGGCAAGCGGCGCGGGGCCGAGACCGTGCTGAAGGGCCAGCGGGTGCGGGCCCAGCTGCTGCCGCTGGTCCGGGCCTACACGGCCGCCAAGGCCGAGCGCGAGGTCATCGACTACGGCGACCAGATCGCGATCGCGGCCAGGATCGCGCTGCGGCATCCCGAGGTCGGCGTGATCGAGCGGGCCAGGTACCAGGTCGTGCTGCTCGATGAGTTCCAGGACACTAGCTTCGCGCAGCTTGAGCTGCTGCGGGCGTTGTTCGGCGGCGGGCACCCGGTCACCGCCGTCGGGGACCCGTGCCAGTCGATCTACGGCTGGCGGGGTGCGAGCGCGGGCAACCTGAAGCGGTTCGCGGCCAGCTTCCCGCCCGCGGGCGGGAAGCTGGCCGAGGTCAGGCAGCTGTCGACCAGCTTCCGCAACACCGGCCGGGTGCTCGACATCGCGGCTGAGCTCCAACGGGACCTGCGGGGGGATTCGGGGGGTCGCCCCCCCGAGCCAGCACTGCGGGCCGAGACGGCCGAGGTGCCCAGGCTGATCGCGCCGCCGGCGCGGGCGGAGCGGGGCGCGGTCGTGTGCGCGTTGCTGAAGACCAGCGCGGACGAGGCTGAGTGGGTCGCCGAGCAGGTCGCGGGGTTGCTCGAGCTGCCCGTCGGGCTCGCGCCCGACGGGCAGCCCTGGCCGGACGGCCGGACCGATCAGGTCAGGCCGTCCGACATCGCGGTGCTTTGCCGAAAGCGGGCCCAGTTCGTGCCGCTGCGGACCGCGCTTGAGGCGCGGGGGATCCCGGTCGAGGTCGTCGGGCTCGGCGGGTTGCTGACCGTGGCCGAGGTCGCTGACATCGTCGCCACGCTGCGGGTGCTGCACAGCCCGGCGGCCTCGGAGTCGCTCGCGCGGACGCTGACCTCGCCGAGGTGGCGGATCGGGCCGCAAGACCTGGTCGCGCTCGGGGCTAGAGCCAGGGAACTGGCCAGGGAGGCGCGAGGTCCGGTGACCGGCCCCGAGGGCGAGTCGGGCGCCGGTTCGGGCGGCTCAGCGGGGGGTTCCGGGGGGTCGTTCCCCGGGGTCAGCACAGCGGTGACTAGCCCGAACGAGGGCGGGGCGAGCGGCGCCGGAGCGGGTGCGGGTCAGGGGGCGAAGACGTCCGCGGGCCTATTTGCGGCCAATGATTTTCTGAGCCGGGCGGTGGCTGACTTTACGGCGGAGACCGGGAGCCTGGTCGAGGCTCTTGAAGATCTCGGGGAGCCCGAGTCGTACTCGGCCGACGGGTACTCCCGGCTGAACGCGCTCGCGGCCGAGTTGCGCGGACTGCGGCGGCACGTGGCGCGGCCGCTGCCCGAGCTGGTCGCCGAGGTGGAGCGGGTGCTGGGCCTCGACGTGGAGGTCGCGGCCAGGCCTGGCGCCGATCCGGCGGCGGCCCGGGCCGACCTGGACGCGTTCGCCGACGCGGCGGCGGCGTTCGCCGGGGACGCCAAGGAGCCGACCCTCGGAGCGTTCCTCGCGTACCTGACGGCAGCCGAGACCGAGGAGTTCGGGCTTGAGGCGGGCCAGGTCAGTGACGCTGACTCGGTCAAGCTGGCGACCGTGCACTCGGCCAAGGGCTTGCAGTGGCCCGCCGTGGTCGTGCCCGGGCTCGCCGCCGGGACTCGGGCGCAGGTCTTCCCGGCCAGGGCCCGGCTGTCGACCAGGTGGACGGACAACCCGAGGCTGCTGCCGTTCTGGTTGCGGGGCGACGCCAGCGACTTGCCTGAGCTCACCGGCCTTGACCCGGACGCTCTGCGGACGTTCGGTGCGGCCTGCTCGGCGCGGAACCTCGCGGAGGAACGGCGGCTCGCCTACGTGGCGGTGACTCGGGCCGCGTACTGGCTGGGCTGCTCGGGGTACTGGTGGGGCGCGGGGAAGTCGCCGCTCGGTCCCTCGGCGTTTCTGGCCGAGGTCCGGGCTGGCTGCGAGGCCGGCGCGGGGCAGGTCGCGGCCTGGGCCGACGAGCCCGGTCCCGATGAGGAGAACCCGGTGCTCGCCCAGCCGCTAACGGCGTCGTGGCCGGCACCGCCGAGCGCCGCCGGGACGAGGTACGTGGCCGTCCGCGAGGGCGGGGACCTGGTGCGCGCGGCGATGGCCGGGCCTCGCCCCCGCTCGGACGAGCGGCCCGAGCCGTTGCCTGACCGGTACGCGCAGCTGATCGCTGGATGGGCGGCCGACGCTGACCTGTTGCTCGCCGAGCGGTCGCGGCGGCGGCCTGACGGGCCGGTGCCGGTCGAGCTGCCGCACCGGATCGGGGTTTCCGCGCTGGTCGCGATGGCGGCCGATCCGGCTGAGCTGGCAGCGCGAATCCGGCGGCCGATGCCAGGACCGCCCGCGCCGAAGGCGCAGCGGGGCAGCGCGTTCCACCGGTGGCTGGAGGAGCGGTTCGGGCAGATCCGGCTCATCGATGCCGACGAACTGCCAGGCGCGGCCGATGCTGAGCTGATCGCCGACGATGCCGACCTGGTGCGGCTGAAGGAGAGGTTCGAGGCCGGGGAGTGGGGCCAGCGCTGGCCGGCCGACGTGGAGGTGCCGTTCGAGACGCGGGTCAGCGACCGGCTGGTCCGAGGGCGGATCGACGCGATCTTCACCGACGCGCCCGACGGCCGGATCGACATCGTGGACTGGAAGACCGGCCGGCCGCCGGAGCCTGGTAGCGGGGATGAGCGCGCGGTGGCGGTGCAACTGGCGGCCTACCGGCTGGCTTCGGCCGCGCTTGCCGGGGTGCCGGTCGAGCGGGTGCGGGCCGGGTTCTATTACGTGCGAAGGAACCGGACGGTGCGGCCCGCTGACTTGCTGGACGCGGCTGGCTTGGCGGCGCTGATCGAGTCCGTGCCGGTGGTGGCTTCGGCTGAGCCAGCCGCTCGCGCGGCGCCGGCGGCCCCCGGCGGCCGGCACCCGGCCTAGGCCTTCCTGATCGCCTGGATCTGCGTGGTCTGGGACACGAGCCGGGAGTCGGTGTCGAACAGGCTCGTCTGCGCCGTCGCCGTGGTCCGGCCGCGGTGCAGCACCGTCGCCTCGGCCTTGACCCGGCCGCCCGTCACCGGGCGGAACATCTGGGTCGTCGAGGTGATCGTGGCCGTCGTCTCGTCATCGCCCAGCGTGAGGTAGACGGCGAGCGCGCCGATCGTGTCCGCCAGCGACATCAGCACGCCGCCGTGCATCACACCGCCGGTGGTGCACAGTTCCGGCTTCCACGGCAGGACGGCGACGACCCGCTCGGCGGACGCCTGAAGGACGGTGATGCCGAGCTGGCTGGCGAACGGCATCAAGGCGGTCAGCTGAGCGAGGTCTTCTGGCATGGAGTTAGTGTGCCAGGGTCAGCCGGACCTCGCGAAGGGCACTGCGCCGATTCAGCGCTGGATCTCCACCAGGAGAATCCAGGCGTTCAGTATGGCGCCGACGAAGGCGAGGATCGTCTCACCGACCAGCCAGTACAGGCCACCGCCACCGCCGACCAGCAGGCTGATCCCGGCCGGGATCATCGGCGCGGTCCCAGCCACGACGACGGCGATCGGCGTTACTACCCAGGTCAGGGGGTCGTCTTTCTTGCGCGGCATCCGGAGCCGCTGGATGACCAGGTAGCCGCCGCTGAGGGCGCCGAGCGCGAGTAGCTGGGCGCCGAGCGCTTGCCGGTTCTCGCCGGGCACCAGCACCAGCACGGACATGATGAGCAGGCCGGTAAGGATCGACAACGTCTCGACGGCCCTGGTCGGCAGGCCAGGGTACTCGAGGATCTGCTTGAGGTTGATCGAGACGGCCACGAAGATCAGCCCGGTGAGGGCGGCGGCGGCACCGGCGACGGCGATGAACAGGTCGTGCCACTGGTCCGGCTGGAGGCTGGTCATGACGCTCAGGGTGGCATGCGCTCACGCCGAGCCGCCCGGCGGGCTCGCGCGAAGATACCGATCTGGTCATAGCGGCGGCATGGGCCAGCCGGCACCGTCTAGAGTGCGGGCTCAGCATCGAACGGGATGAGGTGGAACGCGCATGGACACAGGGGTCCGCGACTACATCGACGCTCATAGCGCAGGGTTCTTCGCCGCGCTGACGCAGTGGCTCACGATCCCGTCGATCTCAGCCGACCCCGATCACAGCGGCGACGTCCGGGCCTCCGCTCGCTGGCTGGCCGACCACCTGCACCAGTCAGGGTTCCCCGTCGCGGAGGTCTGGGAGACCGGCACCCTTGACGCGCCTGGCCTGCCCGCCGTCTTCGCCGAGTGGCCGGCCGCTGATCCCGGCGCGCGGACCGTGCTCATCTACGGGCACCACGACGTCCAGCCGGTCGAGCCGCTCGACGAATGGGACTCACCGCCGTTCGAGCCGGTCGAGCGGGACGGCCAGCTGCTGGCCAGGGGCGCCTCCGACGACAAGGGCCAGGTGCTCTTCCACACGCTCGGCCTCGCCGCCTGGCTGGCGGCCCACGACGCGGCCGCGCCGCCGGTCACGATCAAGCTGATCGTGGAAGGCGAGGAGGAGTCAGGCTCGGTGCACTTCGCTGAGCTGCTGCGGCGCGAGCGGGACCGGCTCGCGTGCGACGTGATCGTCGTCTCCGACACGACGATGTGGGCCGCCGACGTGCCGTCCATGTGCACCGGCATGCGCGGCGTGATCGACGCCCAGCTCGATGTCTACGGGCCCGAGCGCGACCTGCATTCGGGTTCGTTCGGCGGCGCCGTGCCCAACCCGCTGCAAGTCTTGTCCGGGCTGCTGGCTGACCTGCACGACGCCGACGGGCGGGTCGCGCTACCCGGTTACTACGACAAGGTCGCTTCGCTCACGTCGGCCGAACGCGAACTGTTCGCCAAGCTGCCGTTTGACCAGAAGGCGTGGCTGGTGACGGCGGGGAACAGCGGCGCCGCCTCCGGTGAGGCGGGCTTCACCACGATCGAGCGGATCTGGGCCCGCCCGACCGCTGAGATCAACGGCATGTGGGGCGGCCACACCGGCGCTGGCGGCAAGACCATCGTCCCGCGCGAAGCCCACGCCAAGCTGTCGTTCCGGCTGGTCGCCCACCAGGATCCGGCCGACGTCCCTACGATGCTCCGCCAGTTCGTGGCCGTGCGGACCCCGGAGGGCGTCGAGGTCGTCGTCACCTGCGAGGGACCGGGGGTGCGCCCGTGCTTCTCGCCGATCGACTCCCCTGAGGTCGCGGCCGGGCGGCGGGCGATGGAGCGGGCGTTTGGCCAGGAGGTCTTGTTCACCAGGGAAGGCGGCAGCGGGCCTGAGGCCGACCTGGCCGAGATCCTCGGTGCGCCGTTGGTGTTCATCGCGGTTGGCTTGGACGAAGACCAGATCCACGCGCCGAACGAGCGGGTCGACATGGGCTTGCTGCTCAAGGGCGCGGAGACGGCCGCGTACCTGTGGGATGAGCTGGCCGCGTTGCGTTAGCGCGATCCAGTCGGCGTGGCTGGCGGGCTGGCGCCCGGCGATCGACTGGCGGCGGCTGGCGGGCTGGCGGCGGCTGGCGGGCTAGCCCGCTGATTTGTCCGTCGGCGCTTCGAGGCGGCGCACTAGCAGGCTGATTGCCTGGTCGGCCGCCCAGTCGATCACGGCCGCGCGTTCTGCGCGCTCGCCTCGGTCCGGTCCTTCCATCCGCACCGTTAGGGTCTGCGTGCCGAACGGGTCGGCGACGCTCACGCAGAGCGTCCCGGCCGGATGGCCTTCGAGCGGATCGGGACCGGCCGCGCCCGTGGTCGCGACGCCGACATCGGCGTTGAACAGGTTCCTGACGCCCTCGGCCATCGCGGTCGCGGTCTGCTCGCTGACGACGCCGTGGGCATCGATGACCTCGCGGGGAACGTGCAGGATCGAGGCCTTGATCTCCGCCGCGTAGGCGATGACCCCGCCAAGGTAGTAATCCGACGCGCCAGGCACCGACGTGATCCGCGCCCCGACCGTCCCGCCGGTCAGCGACTCGGCGGTAGCGAGCGTGTACCCAAGCTGCCGCAACAGCGCCCCGGCCTTCTCGGGAAGCATCGCCCGCCTCGCTTTCGGGATCGATCCGGTGGCGGCTCGAAGTCACACCGCTATCAGCACGATATTGCCGTTCCCCGGCCCGGCCGCATCCGGCTGGTCCCCGGCTCGCCTAGGTCGGCCGATCCCCGGCCTGGCCTGTCCCCAGTCCGCCCCGCCCGGGCCCGGCCGGCCCCGGCCCGGCCTGTCCCCGGCCCGGCCGGTCCCCGGCCCGGCCTGTCCCCGGCCCGGCCGGCCCCGGCCCGGCCCCAGCCCGCCGAGTACAGCCCGCCAGGTCGAGATCGTGTTATTTTTACCGGTCCATAGTCCGGAGGAATACCAAGATCTTGATCTGAGCGCTTAAGAATCTCCAAGATCTTCTACCTCCAACCGAGAACTCCCGGGGATGCCCTCACTTGAGATACGTAGAAGTTCGCGAAAGGAAGAAACCGCATCTTAAGCCCCGAA
This sequence comes from Streptosporangiaceae bacterium, assembly GCA_035511035.1. GTDB lineage: Bacteria > Actinomycetota > Actinomycetes > Streptosporangiales > Streptosporangiaceae > Chersky-822. The sequence goes on along the minus strand of DATKFV010000090.1, from coordinate 59,129 downwards.
GGGAGCAGGGGGTTGACAGCCGCGCGTGTCGCGGCCGGGCGCAGCGGGGGCGCTTTGCTGTCGTTCCTGCGACAGCAAAGTGCCCCCGGTGTCTGCGGGCAGACGGGCTGAAAGATCGTATTCTGGGGCAGTGACGAGCCCTCCGAGTTCTTCGAGCCCTCCGAGTCCGTCAAGCGCCGCGCCGGTGCCTCGGCCGAGCACGATTGCGCTGACCAGGAGCGAGGTCGAGCGGTCGGCGCCGTTGCGGTCTGACGCCGAGTGGCTCAAGGCAGCCTGGGCCAGCCCGCAGACGAGGGTGATGCTCGTCGCCGACGGGCAGGCGCTGATCAGGACCACCGACGTCGGCGTGGAACTGATCTTCGTCTCGCCGCAGGAGGCGCCGGACGGCGTCAGGTTCCTGCTCGGAGTCGACGCCGCGGGCGTCGCCTACTTCGGCGTCCTGGCCGAGCCGAAGCTGCCCGCCGACGCGACCGGGGTCAAGCAGGCCGGGTTGCGCGAGGCCGGCCACTTGCTGACCGACCGGGACGCTGGCCTCCTCACCAACGCGGTCGGCCTGGCGAACTGGCACGCGGTCGCGGGCTTTTGCCCCCGCTGCGGGGCTCCCACCGACGTGATCATGGCCGGGCACGCCCGGCGCTGCACGAACGACGGCAGCGAGCACTTCCCGCGCTGCGACCCGGCGGTGATCATGCTCGTGGCTGATCCTGACGACCGTTGCCTGCTGGCCAGGAACGTGGCGTGGCCGGAGCGCCGGGTCTCGGTGCTGGCCGGGTTCGTGGAGACCGGCGAGTCGGCCGAGCAGGCGGTGGCTCGGGAGGTCTACGAGGAAGTCGGCATCACGGTGACCAAGGTCAGCTACGCAGGCAGCCAGCCATGGCCGATGCCGCACAGCCTCATGCTCGGGTTCCGCGCCGAGACGGCCGGCACCGAGATCCACGTCGACGCCGAAGAGATCTCGGAAGCGGCCTGGTACTCCCGCGCCGACCTGAAGCAGGCGATCGAGGCCGGCGACCTGCTCATGCCGCCCTCCCTGTCGATCTCCCGGTGGCTCATCGAGACCTGGTACGGCGGCCCGCTCCCGAGGGCCCCGAGGCCGTAACCTGCTCGCAGCAAGGGAGTTGAAGGTCGCGGAAACCAGTGTGCGGATTCCGGGGCGCTATTTACCGCGATCATGAAGCGTGCCAAGATCACGGAGTCTTCTATGCGGCCGACTCGCCTGAGCCCAGGACCAGGAAGATGTCCTAGCCCCCGAGCCGCACACAACCTTCCGTGATCACCATGACGACCATGATCACGGACGATGTCACCTCGGATTCCGCATACGCGATTCCGTGACCATGTGCCTGCCCCATTCGGCGAAGCGGCAGTCGGGGCCGGGGCGAAGAAGCGGCAGCCGGGGCCCGGGCGGAGGAGACTGCCGGGGCCGTGCCGCCTCGGCTAGCGCAGCAACAGGCGAGCGGCTAGCTCTAGGTGGCTGGCCACGTCGTTGGCGGACGCACGCCGGGTCACCCAGGCGACCAGGTTGGACAGCCAGACGTCGCCGATCACGCGGGCGATCGCCCGCTCGTCGACGGTCGGCTCGCCGTCGGGATGCATCGCACTGGTCAGCATCCGCTCCATGAGCGCCGCGACGGCGTTCACCTCGCTGGCCGCGCTCGGGTCGGCGAACATGAATGCCCTGGTCATCGCCTCGCACAGCAACGGGTCTCGTTGAATGCTCTTGGTGACCCTGTGCAGCACGTAGATCGTCCGCTCGGCCGAAGAGTCACCAGGAATCGGATGCCGGTCCAGCTTCTCCTTGGCCTGCTCGAACTCACGGGCCAGGCCCGACACCAGCAAGTGGATCTTGGAAGGGAAGTACCGGTACAACGTGCCGAGGGCGACGTCGGCGCGCTCGGCGACGGCGCGCATCTGGACCGCTTCGTAGCCGCCCTTGGAGGCGAGAGCCAGCGTGGCGTCGAGGATCCGCTTGCGGCGCTCCCGCTGGGCCGCCGAGCCGAGTTCGGACTCGGCCGGGCCGCTGGTTGCCACCGCCTGACTGGCTGCCTTCGTTGGCGACATGTATGCCCTTCATCATGCGGCGAAGCCGAACCCATCCCCGTGCCGCACACATCATCGCATCGTCAGCGCGCGCGGCCTAGGCTCGCATTCCGGCCGCGCCGGGCGACCGGCCGGGCCGCTGTGGACTGACGTCGCTTTCCCTGTTAAATAATGTAACGCGTTCTAGTTTCCCGCTCCGAGCCACCTGGGGGAACAATTGGCCATCGCCTCGTCGACCGAGCAACTGGCGATGGCCGATTCGGTCGGTCAGTGGGCGAAGCGAGCCGAAACGATCGCCGCTGCGCGCGGCCTGGAGACGACGGGCGGCCGCACGCACGGCGAGCCATGGGCCGCCACCGGCTGGGCCGAGCTCGCCGAGCTCGGCGTCTTCTCGATCGCCGTGCCTGAGCAGGCCGGCGGCGCGGGCGGCACCGTCACCGACCTCGCCGTCGTCGTCGAGCAGCTCACCATGGCACTGGCTCCAGGCCCGATCCTGCCGACCCTGCTGGCCACGCTCGTGCTCGCGGACCAGCCCGGCGCGAGCACGCTGCTCGCCGACATCGCCGCAGGCTCGGCGACCGTCGCCGTGCCGCTCACGCCCGGCGGCCTGACCGCCGTCGAGTCCGCGTCGGGCGGCCTGCTCATCGACGGCACCCAGGCCCTGACGCTCGGCGCCGGGGACACCACCCACATCCTGCTCTCGGCCGACAGCGACGCCGGGACGACCTGGTTCGGGCTGCCTGCCGGCGCCGCCGGGGTGCACATCGCGCCCCGAGCGCCGGTCGACTTCTCCCGCGCGCTCGGCGACGTCACCCTGACCGCCTTCGAGGTGGCGCCCGGCCAGTTGCTGCCGGGCATCCGGCCTGGCCTGGTGACCGACCTCGCCGTGACCCTGGCCGCCGCCGAGGCATCAGCGATCGCCGCCTGGTCCGTCACGACGGCAGCCGACTACGCCAAGACCCGGCAGCAGTTCGGCCGGCCGATCGGATCGTTCCAGGCCATCAAGCACCTCTGCGCCGGCATGCTCGGCCGGTCCCAGCTCGCCACCGCCATCGCCTGGGACGCCGCCGGCGCCGCGGACCAAGGCGAGGACGAGCTGTCGCTCGCCGCCGCTGCGGCCGCCGCGATCGCGCTCGACGCCGCCGTCGACAACGCTAAGGACGCCATCCAGGTACTCGGCGGCATCGGCTTCACCTGGGAGCACGACGCCCACCTGTACCTGCGCCGCGCGCTCGCCCTGCGCCAGCTCCTCGGCGGCAGCGCGACCTGGCGCGCCCGCAGCGCGACTCTGGCCATGGAGGGGAATCGCCGGCACCGGGCCGATGCCGGGAAGGTCATGCTGCAAAAAGACCCAGCTGATCAGGCCCGTAAGGCCGCCAGGCTGGTTGCTGCTGCCATATCCGCCGTCCCGCCCGAGCGCCGCCGCAAGGGACTCGCCGAGGTAGGCTACGTGGCCCCGGCCTGGCCGAAGCCCTACGGCCTGGCCGCGAGCCCGGCCGACCAGGCGATCATCGACGAGGAACTCGCGGCGGTCGGCGTGAAGCGGCCTGACCTCGCGATCGGCAACTGGGCGATCCCCGCGATCGCCGCGCACGGCACGCCCGAGCAACTGGAGCGCTTCGCCGAGCCGACGCTGCGCGGCGACATCACGTGGTGCCAGCTGTTCAGCGAGCCCGAGGCCGGCTCTGACCTGGCATCGTTGCGCACCATGGCGGTCAAGGCCGAAGGCGGCTGGCGGCTGACCGGGCAGAAGGTCTGGACGTCGCTGGCCCAGCAAGCCGACTGGGCGATCTGCCTAGCCCGCACCGACCCCACGGTGCCTCAAACAGCTGCCTCAAAGCACAAGGGGATCAGCTACTTCCTCGTCCCGATGAAGGAACCCGGCATTGAGATCCGGCCGCTGCGCGAGATGACCGGCCGGGAGATGTTCAACCAGGTGTTCCTCGACGACGTCTTCGTGCCCGACGACTGCCTCGTCGGCCAGCCGGGCGACGGCTGGCGGATCGCGCGCACGACGCTCGCGACCGAGCGAGTCGCGATGGCCCGAGGCGGCGGCTTCAGCGCGGAACTCGAAGAGCTAGTCGCAGCTCTCGCGCAGACGGGTGGCGCGGCCGACCCGACCGCCCTCGACCAGGTCGGCGCCCGCCTCGCCGAAGGCCTGGCCTTGTCGGCCATGGACGACGGGGCGGATAGAGCTGACCCGGCGGGGGCGGCGGTGCGGAAGCTGGTGGGGGTGGGGCATCGGCAGGCGGTGGCGGAGACGGCGCTGGTGTTGTGCGGGGTTCGGGGGGCGGCTGGTGACGGGCACGCGGCTTCGGCCGTGCAGGATTTCCTGCTCTCGCGTTGCCTGAGCATCGCCGGCGGGACCAGCCAGATCTTGCTCACGCTGGTAGCTGAGCGGGTGCTCGGGCTGCCCAGGGAGGAGGGACGCTGAGTGGACTTCGAGCTTTCTGAGGCCCAGCAGGTCATCGCGACCTCGGCCGCCGAAGTGCTGGCCGGGGTGACAGGTGACGGGGGCGAGGCGTGGGCAGGCCAGGCGGCCTGGCAGGCGCTGGCGAAGGCGGGGCTGCTGGCGGTGGCGTTGCCGGCCTGGCTGGACGGCGACGAGCTGGGCGTGCTCGACGTGGCCGGGCTGCTCACCGAGGTCGGCCGGGCGGCGGTGTCGGTGCCGGCCCTGGCGACGATCATGCTCGGGGTGCTCCCCGTGACCCGGTGGGGCGACGGCGACGTGCAGGAACTGGTGCTCGCCGGGGTCGGCACGGGCGAGACGATCCTGACCGCGGCCGTGCGCGAGCGGTCCACGGTGATGCCGGCGAAGCCGGCGACGACGGCGATCCTCGCCGGCCCGGAGTCCGGTCCCGGCCCGGGGACGGTCACCGGGACGAAGATCGGCGTTCCTTACGCCGACCAGGCGCGCTGGATCCTGCTGCCCGCCTCGGTGTCCGGCGGCGGCCGGGCCGTGGTCGTGGTCGATCGATCCGGAAATGGAGTCACCGCGACGCCCACGCCAGCCTCCGGCCTGGTCCCCGAGTACACCGTGCAGCTCGACCAGGCTCCTGTGCTTGGTTTTTTTGCTGATAATGCAGTTGATGATCTTTATCAGCTAGCCGCGGCGGGCGCGGCGGCCACGGCCGACGGGGTGCTGGCCGGGGCGCTCGACCTGACCGCTCGGTACGTGGCCCAGCGCGAGCAATTCGGCCGGCCGCTGGCGACGTTCCAGGCGGTCGCGCAGCAGGTCGCCGACGTGTACATCACGGCCAGGACGCTGCACCTGGCGGCGTTGTCGGCGTGCTGGCGGCTGGGGGAGCGGCTGGACGCCGACGAGGACGTGGGGGTGGCCGCGTACTGGCTAGCCAGCGAGGCGCCGCAGGCGTTGCGAACCTGCCACCACTTGCACGGGGGCATCGGCCTGGACATCGAGTACCCGTTGCCTCGGTACTCGGCGATGGTCAGCGACCTGGTCAGGCTGGTCGGCGGCGCCGATTACCGGCTCGACGCGCTGGCGGGGGTGGCCGATGTTCATTGAGCTGACGAGCGCGCAGGTCGCGCTGCGGGACGAATTGCGGGCCTACTTCGCCGAGCTGATCCCGACGGCCGAGCGGGAGGCGATGCTGACCGACCGGCACGGCGAGGTGTACCGGGCGCTGATCCGGCGGATGGGCAGCGATGGCTGGCTCGGGGTCGGCTGGCCGGTCACCTACGGCGGCCGCGGCTTCGGGCAGGTCGAGCAGCAGATCTTCGCGAGCGAGGCGGCGCGGGCGGACGTGCCGCTGCCGGCGGTGACGTTGCTGACCGTGGGGCCGACCCTGCAGGAGTTCGGCTCGGCCGAGCAGAAGGCGCTGTTCCTGCCCCGGATCCTGGCCGGGGACGTGCACTTCGCGATCGGCTACACCGAGCCAGGGGCCGGGACCGACCTGGCGTCGCTGACGACGCGGGCGGTTCGGGACGGGGACGACTATGTCGTCAACGGGCAGAAGATCTTCACGACCGGGGCGCACGACGCGGACTACATCTGGCTGGCGTGCCGTACCGACCCGGCCGCACCCAAGCATAAGGGGATCTCGATCCTGATCGTGGACACGACCGATCCCGGGTTCTCGTGGACGCCGATCATCACCGCCGACGGGGCCCACCACGTGAACGCGACCTACTACTCCGACGTGCGGGTGCCGGCCGGAATGCGGGTCGGGGAGGAGAACGCGGGCTGGCGGCTGATCACGACCCAGCTCAACCACGAGCGGGTGATGCTGGGGCCGGCCGGGCGGCTCGGGGCGCTGGTCGAGCGGGTCCGCGAGTGGGCGCTGGCGAGCGCCGGGGCCGATGGCCGGCCTTTGACGGAGCGGGACGACGTGCGGCGGGCGCTGGCCGAGGTGACCGCCAGCATGCGGGTGAACGAGCTGCTGAACTGGCAGGTCGCGGTGGCGGAAACGGTGCAGGTCGCGGACGCCTCGGCGACCAAGGTGTTCGCATCGGTCCGGATCCAGCGGCTTGGCCAGTTGCTGATCGACCTGGTCGGGCGGCACGGCGACCCGGCTGACGCGGCGACCGCGGAGCTCGTGCGGTGGCTGGACGTGCAGGCCAAGCGCAACCTCGTGCTCACGTTCGGCGGCGGCGTCAACGAGGTCCAGCGGGAACTGATCGCGATGGCGGGGCTGAAGCTGCCTCGGGTACCGCGCTGACGGGAGGCCAGATGAGCTCGACCGAGGTGGACGCCGAGGCCGTGACCGCGCTGCGGGCGGCCGGGGAGCGGATCAAGGCGATGGGGGCGTCGGCGCCGAGCCTGGCCCGCGATCCGGTGAACTTGCCGATCATCGAGAACTGGATCGAGGCGATCGGCGACGCCAACCCGGTCTACACCGATCCGGAGTTCGCGGCCGCCTCGGTGCACGGCGGCTTGGTCGCGCCGCCGGCGATGATCCAGGTGTGGACCATGCACGGCATGCGGCCCCCGTCCGAGCGCCATGATCCGATGGGTGACATCGTGCGGGCGCTGGACGAGGCCGGGTACACCTCGGTCGTCGCCACTAACTGCGACCAGGTCTACTACCGGTACCTGCGGCCCGGCGAGCGGCTCAGCCTGACCGTCAGCCTGTCCGACCTGGTCGGGCCCAAGCGGACGGCGCTCGGCGATGGATTCTTCTTCACGACCAGGCACACCTGGTCAAGCGGCGACGAGATCGTCGGGACGATGGACTTCCGGATACTCAAGTTCCGCCCCGCTCCGGCTGGTGCCGGGCCGGCGAGGCCGGTCCCGGCCGGGCCTGGCCTCGGCGAGCCGATGCGCCCGATGATCTCCCCCGACACCGCGTTCTTCTGGGCTGGCACGGCCGCCGGAGAACTGCGTATCCAAAATTGCGCCGACTGCGGGACTCTGCGGCACCCGCCAGGCCCGATGTGCATGGCCTGCGGCTCGCCTGACGCCAAGTACGTCGTCGCGGCCGGAACCGGCGAGGTATTCAGCTACATCGTGCACCACCACCCGCCCGTGCCAGGCAAGCGGCTTCCCATGGTGCTCGCCCTCGTGGAACTGCCCGAGGGCGTCCGGGTTCTCGGCGAGCTCGTCGGCGCCGACCCGGCGCAGGTCAGCGTCGGGATGCCGGTCGAGGCCGACTTCCTGCGGGTCGACGACGAGCTGACGCTGCCGGCCTGGCGTCCGGCTCTCGGGGGCGACCGCCCGTCCAGGCTCCCCGCGATGGTCGTCGACGCCAGCACCACGTTCGTCGTCGCCTCCGCGCTGGCCACCCGCGACTTCACCAAGGTGCACCACGATCGGGACTTCGCGGTCGCCAGCGGCAGCAAGGACATCTTCGTCAACATCCTGACCACGACCGGCCTGGTGGAGCGCTTCGTGTCAGCCTGGGCGGGGCCGCAGGCGATCTTCCGCTCGATCGCGATCAGGCTCGGGGCGCCTTGCTACGCGGGGGACACACTGAGGTTCTCCGGGCACGTCTCGGGCAGATCAGGTGAGCAGTACACGGTCGCGGTGACCGGCCGGTGCGGCCTGGGTGATCACGTGACCGCGACGGTGGTCGTGGACGTCGCTGGAGGCCAGTCATGACCGGAGTCGCGATCGCCGGGATCGGCGCGACCGAGTTCTCCAAGGAGTCAGGGCGCAGCGAGCTGCGCCTCGCCGCCGAGGCGGTGCGGGCGGCGCTGGACGACGCCGGCCTCGCCCCCGCCGACGTCAACGGCATGGTCACGTTCACCATGGACAGCAATGCCGAGGTCGCCGTGGCCCGTGAGCTCGGCGTGCCTGAGCTGACGTTCTTCAGCCAGGTCAGCTACGGCGGCGGCGCCGCCTGCGCGACCGTGCACCAGGCCGCGATGGCGATCGCGACCGGGGCGGCCGACGTGGTCGTCTGCTACCGGGCGATGAACGAGCGCTCGGGCCGGCGGTTCGGGCAGGTCGCCGTCGGCGCGGCGGCCGCGCCGAACTCGTCCGGCATCGACAACAGCTGGCACTACCCGATCGGCTTGTCCACCCCGGCCGCGACCGTCGCCGTGATGGCCAGGCGGTACATGCACGTCTACGGAGCGACCAGCGCTGACTTCGGCGTGGTCGCTGTCGCCGACCGGCGGCACGCCGCCACGAACCCGAGCGCCTGGTTCTACCAGCGGCCGATCACCCTGGCGGACCATCAGGCCTCGCGCTGGATCACCGAGCCGCTGCGGTTGCTTGACTGCTGCCAGGAGAGCGACGGCGGCGTGGCCATCGTGGTGACCAGCCTGGACCGGGCGCGGTCGCTGCGGCAGCGGCCGGCCGCGATCGCGGCCGCCGCCCAGGGCAGCGGCCGGGACCAGTTCACGATGACGAGCTACTACCGGGACGACATGACCGGCCTGCCCGAGATGGGGATCGTCGCCCGGCAGCTCTGGCGGGCGTCAGGGGCCGGCCCGGCGGACGTGCGGACCGCGATCCTGTACGACCACTTCACGCCTTACGTGCTGATGCAGCTTGAGGAGCTGGGCTTCTGCGGCCGGGGCGAGGCCAGGGACTTCATCGCCGGCGGGGCGATCGAGCTCGGCGGGCGGCTGCCGCTCAACCCGCACGGCGGGCAGCTGGGCGAGGCTTACATTCACGGCATGAACGGCATCGCCGAGGCGGTGCGGCAGGTCCGGGGCACGTCCGTCAACCAGGTGGCCGGGGATGGGCCGGTGCTGGTGACGGCCGGCACCGGGGTGCCGACCAGCGGCCTGGTCCTGACCGCGGGCTGACGCCGGGGGCTCGGCTGCGCGGCTGCGCGGCCGGGCTGCCTTGTCGAAGGGACTCATCGGCGAGCATTTATAGCCATGCGATAGGTTTCTTCGCGTGACCAATGTGGCCCCCGACGCCCCTGCGCCATTCGATACCTCGCGTGCCAATATCGCCAGGGTCTATGACTACCTGCTCGGCGGTAAGGACAACTACGAGGCCGATCGCGCGCTCGCCCGGCAGCTGCTATCGCAGCAGCCCGGCATTCAGGTGAACGCCCGGGCCAACCGCGCGTTCATGCAGCGGGCGGTGCGGATGATCGCCACGGCCGGGATCGATCAGTTCCTCGACATCGGCACCGGGCTGCCCACCGGCGAGAACGTCCACCAGGTCGCCCAGTCGGTCAATCGGGACGCGCGGGTCGTGTACGTCGACAATGACGACGTCGTGGCCGCGCATTCGCACGCGCTGCTGGTCTCCGATCGCGGCGTGGAGTTCATCCAGGCCGACCTGCGCCAGCCCGCCGAGATCATGACGCAGGCCGGAGCGGTGCTCGACCTGAGCCGCCCGGTGGCGCTGCTGCTCATCAGCATGCTGCACTTCATCCCTGACGACGACGAAGCGGCCGGCGTGGTCAGGGAGCTGACCGCGCCGCTCGCGTCAGGGAGCTACCTGGTCGCCTCGCACTGGCGGTACGAGCCGGCCGATGAGGACCTGGCCAAGCAGTACTCCGGTGCCGTCCACGCGATCGCGAGGCGGAGCCAGGAGCAGATCGGCGCCTTGCTGCCGGCCGACTGGGAGTCAGTCGACCCCGGCCTGGTCCCGGTCACCTCGTGGCGGCCGCCGGCGACCAACTCGTCCCCGCTTGAGACCATCCAGTTCATGGGCGTCGTCATCCGCAAGCCCTAACCGGCCGCGCCGTAGCCGGCCGCGCCGTAGCTGCGTGGTGCTTCTCGCCGGTAGTCCTTCTGAGTGACCCCGGACCGGGGAAAGGTCGTTCGCATGCCGGGCGACCTGGGCTTTCGCGCTGCCCAGTGTGTCGTTGCCTAGGCAGACGGGCTCGGTCCCGCCCGGTTCCCTGGTGTTATGGCGGAGGATCCTCTGACGGTGGAGGATCCTCCGCATCCTGGCGGTGATTTGTCGTTTAGCGGCGGGTCGTCGTCAAATCGAGTGGTCAATCCACCAACAGGCGAAAATCCTCCGCCAAGATGGCAGCAACTCACCGCGAACAGCACGAGGATCCTCCGCCGAGGCGCCGTGGCCTACGACCTGGTCACCCTCATCGCCAGCCACCATGAGCCCTGACCAGCGCAGCCGGGGCCTGACTATCGGTGGTCCGCGCCGGTCTTCACAAGTGCCGCTGAATTCTGTAAATAATTCTTCCATGCTTCAGCGACCGGGCCTTGTCACGATCACGCGGCTGGCTGTCATCCCGATTGGAGCGATCGGCTCATTGCGCGCATGCACCGGATAGCGATCACCGGGCACCGCGGGCTGCCCGGGCCGACGGCACGGCTGGTCGATGAGGCGATCAGGGCCGCCCTGGCCCGCCACGCGCCGGATGTGGCCGGCATCTCCTGCCTCGCTGACGGCGCCGACCAGATCTTCGCGCGGGCCGTCACCGACCTGGGCGGCACGCTGGAAGTCATCATCCCGGCCGCCGAGTACCGCGCGGGACTGCCGGCGCAGGCGCATCCCGGTTACGACTACTTGCTGGCCCAGGCCGGTGCCGTCCGCTGGTTGCCGTTCACCGAGGCCACGGCCGAGTCGTACATGGCCGCCAGCATGCTCATGGTCGACGGGGCGGATGAGCTGTACGCGGTGTGGGACGGCCAGCGAGCGCGAGGCTACGGCGGAACCGCCGACGTGGTGGCCTACGCGCGTCAGCGGGAGATGCCAGTGCGGGCGATCTGGCCCGCCGGGTCACGGCGGGCCTAGTCACCGCTCGGCTGGGCTCAGCTGGATAACGACCTTTGGCGTATCCTGCGATTTTATGAGCGAGTCGGTGGCTGGCGCGAGAAATCCCGGCATTACCGGGGCCCATGCGCTTGTCTATCGCGATCCCAGGGAGACGTCGTTTCCCTTGATCGTCCTCGGCGTGGTAATGAGCGCCGTGATGCTCGTCGGCTTGCTGTGGACACCGTCGGCGGTCCATGCCGAGGGCTTCGGCGGCGAGGTCCTCGCCTTCGCGAGCAATAACAACGGGTGGTCGGCCGGGCCGATCCTGGCCCTGGCCTTTGCCGCCATCTGGCTGGTCTTCCGGTGGCGCGCGGCCAAGCACGGCGGGCGCCCAGTGCCAGGGTTCGGGATCGCCGCTGTCATCGCTTTCGTGCTGTGCGTGCCGCCGATCGCGATACTGCTTGTGTTCGCCGGTCCCTTTGCCGTGCTCGGGCTGGCCTTGCTCGTGGCGGCGATCAAGGCGCGTAATCCTTACCTGGCCGGATGCGCGGCCGTGGTCGGCTCGCTGGGAATCTACGAAGGATTCTTCGGCATCACGAAGCTTGTACCGTTCGTCTACTGGACTGGCTGGGAGCACGAGGCGATCTTCCTGGCGCTCGGCGCGGGAACCTTGCTCGCCGGACTCGTCGCGTACCTGATCGAGAACCGGGCGCGGCGGTCAGGCTGAGCCCCGGCGCACCAGCCTGGTCGGCATGAGGATGTGCCGAGGGCCCGAGCGCGGCGCGGCGATCAGGTCGTTGAGCATGCGGACCGCCTCGGTGGCGGCGGCCTCGAAGGACTGATGGATCGTGGTCAGCGGGGGATCGGCCATGACGGCGGCGGACGAGTCGTCGAAGCCGACGACTGCGACGTCCTCCGGTATGCGGCGGCCTGACTCCCGCAGCACCGCCATCGCCTCGAGCGCCATCAGGTCAGAAGCGACGAACAGCCCGTTCAGCTAACCGTGACGCTCGAGCAACTGCCTGGCCCCCTGCCGGCCGGACCCATGGGACCAGTCGCCGAGCGCGATTAGCCTCGACTCTCTCGGGCGGTGATCAACTTGACGTGTATGCCCTCGCCCGCCATCCCCTGCCGAGCCAGCCAGCCAGCCAGCCAGCCAGGGCCGGCCGACCCGACCGGGACCTGTCTGAGTCGGCCAGACAGCAGCGGCCTTGGCGTCGTACCCCCGCGATGTCCCATAGTGGGGCTAAGTCCGCTCCCGCTGGCCCCCGCGATGTCCCATTGCAGGTGCCCCTGCCCCTGCGATGTCCCATTGCCGGGCCGGGTTGGCGGGGTCGGATGCCCGCGATGTCCCATTGCAGGGGTGCGGAGAGGAGTTCCGCGGTGCGCGGCGCTCCCCGGCACCACGTCCCGCCTCCGGCCACAGCCCCGGCCGGTCGGCTGATCCTCCTGATCATCCGTGATCATCACCTGCCTCATGATCACGGATGATCGTGGCGTGCGGCAGCACACCGCAAAGGCCCGTGATCATGGATGTTTCATGATGACGGTAGTTCGGCCGGGTGATCACGCGGCAGACTCACGTGATCATGGGAGTTTCTTGATCACGGAGGATCGCTGTTCTGGGGGGCGCGGGGCGCTGGAGGTGGCGCTGTTCTGAGCTGCCGGTATACGTGGCCGCCGGGATTACTCGGCCGCCGGCTACCGGCCGCCGGCTACCGGCCGCCGGCTACGGGCCGCCGGCTACCGGCCGCCGGCTACGGGCCGCCGGCTACCGGCCACCGGGGACGGCATGGCCGCCAGGGTGACTGCATACTCGGTGCCGTGCGTGATCGGGTAACAGGCTGGCGCCCCGCACCAGCTTTTCATCCGTTCGGGCGGCTTTCGAAGGGAGTTATGCCGGAGTTATCGCTGTTTGAGCCTGCCTAACGGATGCAAAGGCGACTCGCGGCCGTCAGTTTTCATCCGTTAGGGACGCTGGTCCGACTGAGCGAACTCCAGGATCTCCGCGATCGACAGCAGCGACCCGCTCTCGCTCAGCTCGCCGAAGCGATCCGCGCCCAGGGCCGCGACCGCGCTCGCCTTGGCCGCGTCGAACCGGCCCAGGTCCGACTGCGGGATTGGCGAGTCGATGGCCGCCCGCAGCGCCTGCGAGGCCCCGATCAGCACGGCGGCCCGGCCAGGGTTCCCGGCCGCGGCCTCGGCCTGGGCCAGTTCCTCGATGCTCTCGGCGATCGCCCGCGGCTCGCCGACCGTGGCCGCGAGGGCCAGGGCCCGCCGGTGCAGCGCCCGCGCCTCCGCGTAGTCGCCCGTGGCCACCGCCACCAGGCCGAGGTTGATCAGGGCGACCTGCTCAAGCCGCCGGTCACCGTGGTCCTCGGCCATCCGCAGCGCTTGGCGGTGCAGCTCGGCGGCCCGGTCGAAGTCGCCAGAGTCATAGCAGACCATGCCCAGGTTGGTGAGCGCGCCGCCGATCAGCTTGCGGTCGCCGAGCAGCTGGGCGTTGCGCAGGTGCGCTTCGAGTCGCTGCCGGGCGAGCGCCAGGTCGCCGACGTGGATCGCGACCACGCCCAGGTTGCCGAGCACCAGGGTGGTCCGGCGGACGTCGCCGATCGACTCGAACACGGCCATGCTTTGCTCATAGTAAGCCTCGGCCCCGGCGAGGTCGTTGCCGTGCAAGGCGATCCGGCCGAGCCCGCTCAGGCAGCGGGCGATCTGCTGGGTGTAACCCGCCTGCTGCGCCAGCTCGAGCGCCTCCGCGTACAGCGCCCCGGCGGCCAGGTAGTCGCTGCGGATGTGCGCGACCGCGCCAAGCTCGCCGAGGCAGCGGGCGATCTTGGGCACGTCGCCGAGCTCGCGCCAGATCGCGAGGCTCTCGATCAGGTAGCGCTGGGCCGCGTCGTGGTCGGCCTCGACCGAGGCGAGCATGGCGGCGCCGTCCAGGGCGATCGCGCGCGACCGCAAGTCGGCGTCGTCGCCTGCCGGTGCAGGCCCGCCCGGTGCTGGCCTACTCGGTGCTGGCCTACTCGGTGCTGCCCTATCCAGGGCGGCCTCGATCCAGCGCCGGCCAAGGGCGACCGGCCCGCGGGCGGCCCAGTACGGGGCCATCGCGCCCGCTAGCTCGAGCGCGAACGCGAGGTCGGGAGATCCCTGGCCGCCGTGGCTCTGATTGAGCGCCAGGTCGAGCGCTGCCCTGACGTTGCCCTGCTCGGCCTCGAGCACCTCGAGCCAGGCGACCTGGTCAGGCCCTTCGAGGTCGGCCTCGCTGACGACCTGCCGCAGCCAGTCCCAGGCCCGGTGCTCCACGGCCGCCCGCTCGCCGGACTCGTCCAGCCTGCGGGCCGCGTAGTGGCGGATGGACTCCAGCATGCCGTAGCGCATGCTGCCCGCCCGCTCCTCGGTGGTCAGCAGCGACCGGTCGATCAGGGTCGCGACCGTCTCGAATACGAGGTCGACCGGCAGCTCGTCGTCGGAGCAGGCGGCCTCGGCCGCCTCGATCGTGCAGCCGCCGCTGAACGCGGCCAGCCGCCGCAAGCACACCCGCTCGGTCGGCGTGAGCAGCTCGTAGCTCCACTCGATCGCCGCCTCAAGTGTCCTGTGCCTCGGCAGCCCGGCCCGGCTGCCCCCGGTGAGCACCCTGAACCGGTCGTCCAGCCTGCTGGCCAGCTGCCGGGTCGTGAGCGCGCCGACGCGGGCGGCCGCCAGCTCGATCGCGAGCGGTATGCCGTCGAGCCGCCGGCAGATGTCACGGACGTCGGCCGCGTTGGACGGCGTCAATGCGAACAGCGGCCGGGCGAGCCTGGCCCGGTCGCAGAACAGCCGGACCGACTCGCTGCCGGCGGTGCTGTCCGCGTCCGCGGTCGCGGCCGGCAGGGTCAGCGGCGGGATCGGCCAGGTCGCTTCGCCCGGCACGTTCAGCTTGCTCTGGCTGGTCGCAAGGATCCTGAGCCGAGGGCAGGCCTGGAGCAGGGCGCTGGTCAGCTCGGCGACGGGATCGAGCAGGTGCTCGCAGTTGTCGAGTACGAGCAGCGCCTCCCGGTCGCGCATCGCCGCCACGACCGCCTCGGCCAGCGGCTCGCCCGGTACCTCAGCGACCGACAGGGCGCGGGCCACCGCGAAGACGACCAGGTCAGGCTGGATCACCGGGGCGAGCTCGACGAGGCAGGCGCCGTCGGCATGCCGGCGGCCGACTTGCTCGGCGACCCGCAGCGCCAGCCGGCTCTTGCCCGAGCCGCTCGGGCCGGTCAGCGTGACCAGCCTGGACAGGCCGAGCAGCTCGTCGATGGTCGCCAGCTCGCCTTCCCTGCCGATGAACGACGTGGTCTGCGCGGGCAGCCTGAACCCAGGCCGCCCCGGTCCGGCCCCGGCCGGCTCAAGAACGGCTTCGTGGCTCGCGGGGGCAGCCGTCGCCTTCGGCGCCGGCTGTCCGGCGGCTCTGCCCTCACCACGCGGCGCCGGCCCGGCGGCTGTGCCCACGCCCGGCTGCCCGGCCGACTCGCTGTCACCGTCCGCCCGGTGCCAGTCCAGCTCAGGATCCTGGCGGAGGATCGACAGCTGGAGCCGCTGCAGCTGCGGGCTCGGGTCGATCCCGAGCTCGTCCGCGAGCCGCTCCCGCAGCTCCTCATGCGCGGCGAGCGCCTGCGCCTGCCGGCCGCACCGGTACAGCGCGAGCATCCGCTGGCCGGCCAGCCGCTCGCGCAGCGGATGGTCGGCGACGAGGCCGTCAAGTTCGGCCGCCAGCTCGACGTGCCGCCCGCAGGCGAGGTCAGCCTCGACCCGGCTCTCGACCGCGGTCAGCCTGGCCTCCTCCAGCCTGGCCACCTCGGCCCGCGCGAACGGCAAGTCGGCCATGTCGGCGAGCGGCTCGCCCTGCCACAGGCCCAGGGCCTGGCGCAGGCCCGCGGCCGCGGCCTGCGCCCGCCCCGAGGCGAGGTCGGCCAGGGCGGCTTGGACCAGCGTGGTGAAACGGGTCGCATCGAGCTGGTCTTGCTCGACGGCGAGGCGGTAGCCGGGTGGCTGCGTGATCAGGGCCTGGGCGGCGTCGCCGAGCGCGCGCCTCAGCCTGGAGACGTAGACCCGCAAGGTCGCGGCGCTGTGCGGCGGCGGCTCGCCCGACCAGAGGTCGTGCGCGAGCGTGTCGGCCGGGACCACCCGGCCGGCGGAGAGCAGCAGCCGCGCGAGCAGCACCCGTTCGCGCAGGCCGCCCAGGTCCACGTCGTGACCATGGTCGACCGCCGCTACCGGGCCGAGTATGCGGTACTCCACCATCCACCTTTCCCGCAGGTGGGCACATGATAGGGGCCAACGAAGGGGCTCCGGTTCGCGTGCCTCCCCTTAGGACTCGCCAGCCTTGCCAGCCGCTGTCACTGTTTTGTAACGCGCGTCCGGCACA
The DNA here is from genome assembly GCA_035511035.1 of Streptosporangiaceae bacterium. Classification (GTDB taxonomy): domain Bacteria; phylum Actinomycetota; class Actinomycetes; order Streptosporangiales; family Streptosporangiaceae; genus Chersky-822. The sequence goes on along the minus strand of DATKFV010000090.1, from coordinate 42,606 downwards.
ACGGCACTATGTCAACCCACGCGCCATGGTGAGCGCCGGCCCCCCGTTCCCGCTCCGGTTGCCTGCGCATGAGCGGCTGGCCGAGGCTGGGGGAGAGGCGGTGCTGCCGGCCGGATCCCGGCTGGCCGATGAGGCGCGGGCCGGCCGGCATTGCTTTTTGCTGGTCGAGGGCGTGGCGGTCGCCGAGGAGGCCGGACGGGCGGTCGCCCGGCTGACGTCGGGCACGTTCGTCGGGTCGACCGACAAGGCCGGGAGGCCGGTGCCGCCCGCCGGGCTGACCGTTCGGCTGGCGACGCAGGGCCGCGTGCTCGTGCTCGACGTCGAGCGGCTGACCGCGCTCATCGAGGCCGATCCGGCGGTGGCGGAACTCTGGCAGGCGATGGTGCGGGGCGGGCCTGGCCACCTGGGCCAGCCGGGCCATCCAGACCAGCCGGGCCAGTCGGGGAAGGACGGCCATGAGCGCCTGTGACCAGCCGGAGCGCTGTCAGTCTTCTGTAACGCCGGTCCGGCATAACGAGAACGTGAAGACGCGCAGCATTCCAGCTAGCCGGGTGGTCAGGCAGGCAGTCGGCCCGAGCCTGCTGTCCTGGTGCCGGCTGCTCTCCTCAGCCGGCAGCGAGGCGATCCTGCCGGCCGGGTGCCGGCTGACCGACGAGCACCGGCCTGGTCGTTACTGTTTCCTGCTCCTGGACGGCTCGGCCGAGGCCTGGGCGAGCGGGCACCCGCTGGCCACGTTCTCGGCCGGCTCGTTCGTGGGCTCGCTTGACGACCGCGGCCGCCCTTCGCCGCTGTCCGGCATCACGGTCAGGGTCACCGAGCCCGCCCACGCGCTGGTACTCGACGCCCGCAAGCTGGCGGCGCTGCTCGACTGCGACCGGGTGCTCGCCGCCGCCTGGCTCAGGCACAAGCCCGCCGACCGGCCCATCCGGGGCGGTCAGGTGTTCAGGGTGCCGGCCATGTCCAGGGCGGCGATATAGCCGAATGTCATCGCCGGCCCGATCGTCGCGCCCGCTCCGGCGTAGCTGTGACCCATGACGGCCGCGCTCGCGTTGCCGGCCGCGTACAGGCCGGGGATCGGGCTGCCGTCCTGGCGCAGCACCCGCGCGCGCTCGTCGGTGCGCAGGCCGCCCTTGGTGCCAAGGTCGCCTGGCACCACCTTGATCGCGTAGAACGGCGCCAGGTCGAGCGGGGCCAGGTTCGGGTTGGGGCGGCAGCGCGGATCGCCGTAGTACCGGTCGTAGGCGGAGTCGCCCCGGCCGAAGTCCTCGTCCTTGCCCGCGACCGCGAAGCCGTTGAACCGCCGCATCGTCTGGGCGAGCCCGTCGGCGGCGACGCCGACCTGGCCCGCCAGGTCGGTCAGGGTATCGGCCTTGAACACCGTGCCGGCGGCGTACCAGCGGCGCGGCAGCGACTTGCGGGGCGGCAGGCCGGCGAACACGTAGCTGTTCCGGTACCGCTGGTCGGTGATCAGCCAGGCCGGGATGTGGGGCTTGTCGGGCGTGTGCCGGTCGTACATCGCGTGCACGGCGTCGACGTAGGGCGCGGCCTCGTTCACGAACCGCTCTCCGGCCGCGTTCACCATGATGCAGCCGGGCAGCGACCGCTCGGCCAGGCAGAAGTAAGGGCCGCCGGTCAGCGGGATGCTCGGTCCCCACCAAGCGTCGTCCATCAGGTCGAGGCTGCCGCCTGCCTGCTGGCCGGCGATGATGCCATCCCCGGTGTTGCCGGGCGAGCCCACCGTCCAGTCGGTGCCGATCGGCTGGCGCTGGTACTCAGCCCGCATGGCGGCGTTCCGCTCGAAGCCCCCGGTCGCGATCAGCACGCCCCGTCTGGCCCTGATCGTGAGCGGCTCCCCTTCGCGGGTCACCGTCACCCCGGTCACCGTGCCGTCCTCGATAACCAGGCCGGTCAGCGCGGTGCTCAGCAGCACGGGGACGTCGGCCCGAGCCACCCCGCCCCGCAGGCCGGCGGCAAGCGCCTGGCCCAGGCTCAGGGTCCGCTGGCGCAGCAGCTTGGTCCTGGCGGTCCGCGCCGCGACCTTCGCGGTGGTCCAGACCGCCCGCGGGTGCCTCGTGCCGAGGCTGAGCCAGCGGTACTCGGCCGCGGTGATGCTCACCCCAGCGGGCGCGGGCAGGTACGGGGGATTCAGGTGGGAAAGCTCGTCGCCGAGCACCCGCCCGTCGAACGGCACCGGCTCGATGGTGCGGCCGCCGGCGAGCCCGCCTGGTGCCTCGGGGTAGTAGTCGGCGTAACCGGGTATCCAGGCGAAGTCGACCGGGCAGTTCGCGCGCACCAGGTCGAGCATGGCCGGGCCATGCTCGAGCAGGGCTTGCTGCCTGGCCGCGGCGACCCCGTCGCCCGCGACGCCAGCGAGGTATTTTGCGGCTTGGTCGGGGGTGTCCTTGACACCAGCCCGCTTGAGCACCGCGTTGCCCGGTACCCAGACCCCGCCGCCTGACCTGGCCGTCGAGCCGCCGAAGCGCTCGGTCTTCTCGACCACGACCACGCTGCGCCCGTGCCTGGCCGCGGTGAGCGCGGCCGTCATCCCGGCCGCGCCGCTGCCGGCCACGACGACGTCGAACTCGAGGTCTTCCGCTGTCATGCCGCCTCCCGGCCTGCCGTCCCGACGCCGTCCCCGGCCGCCCTCCCAGGCGTCAATACTAGAACAGGTTTCAGTTTTGGCCGAGGGGCGGCGGGCAGCGAGGATGCGGGACTAGCCGGCGCTGTTGCCCAGCGGGCGCCCACGCCGGAGCGCGGCCCACCCGGTCGCCCGCCTCCCCATTCAGCAATCGTTTGCATCAAATGGGCGGCGGGGGGTCAGGTGGGCGGCTGGGCGGGTCAGGTGGGCGGCGGGCCGGGTCAGGCAGGCGGGCGGGCAAATGCAAAAAAAGCCCCGGCCGTCCAAGGCGGGCGGCCGGGGCTCAGCGGTGCGCTATTAGGCGGGGCGGGCGATCGACTTGAGCTCGAGGTACTGCATGAGGCCCTCAGGGCCGAGCTCGCGGCCGATGCCGCTGGACTTGTAGCCGCCGAACGGGGCGCAGGTATCGATCATGTACATGTTGACGCCATAGGTGCCGGTGCGGACCTTGCGCGCGACTTCCATGCCGTGATCGTTGTCGGCGGTCCAGACGGTGCCGGCCAGGCCGTAGTCGCTGTCGTTGGCGATCGCGATCGCGTCGTCCTCGCTGTCGTAGGGGATCACGGCGAGGACCGGGCCGAAGATCTCCTCCCTGGCGATGCGCATGCCCGGGTCGACGTCGGCGAACACGGTCGGGGCGACGTACCAGCCCCGGTCGTGGCCCGAGGCGTGCGAGCCGCCAGTGACGAGCTTGGCCCCCTCTTCCTGGCCGACCGCGATGTAACCCTCGACCCGGTCCTGCTGCCGCTTGGCGACGAGCGGGCCGATCTGGGTGGTGGCGTCGCCGGGGTCGCCTACCTTGAGCCCGGCGACCATGCCGACGACAGCGTCGACGGTCTCGTCGTAGCGGCTGCGCGGGGCCAGGATCCGGGTCTGGGCCACGCAGGCCTGCCCGTTGTTCATCAGGGAGGCCATCTCCAGCCAGCCGACCGTCGCGGCCAGGTCGGCGTCGTCAAGGATGATCGCGGCCGACTTGCCGCCAAGCTCCAGGCTGCAGCGCTTGAGCTGCTCACCGCAGATCGCCCCGATCCGCCGGCCTGCGGCGGTCGAGCCGGTGAAGGCGACTTTGTCCACGCCCGCGTGCGACACCAGGTGCTCGCCGGCCTCGCGCCCGGCGGGCACGATGTTGACCACGCCCGCCGGGATGCCCGCCTCGTGGATCAGCTCGGCCAGCAGGTAGGAGTCAAGCGGCGTCTCGGGGGCCGGCTTGATGACGACCGTGCAGCCCGCGACGAGGGCGGCCGGGAGCTTGGTCATGATGGTGAACTGCGGGACATTCCACGGCACGATCGCGGCCACCACGCCGACCGGCTCGCGCCGCACGATCACCGGCCCGAACAGGCCCTGCCGCTCGTCTTCGAAGGGGAAGGTCTTGCCAAGCTCGGCGAAGTAGCTCAGCATCATCTGCGGCTGCGGCGCCTGCGCCAGCTGGCTGAACGTGATCGGCGAGCCCATCTCCTCGGTGATCAGGTCGGCGAACTCGCCGAGCTTGGCCGCGTACAACTCGGCCAGCTTGCCGACCACGGCGGCCCGCTCCTCCGGCGCCATCCGCGGCCAAGGGCCGTTATCGAACGCGTCCCGCGCCGCCGCCACCGCGCGGTCCATGTCAGCGGCGGTGCCGTCAGGCACCCGTCCGATGACCTCCTCGGTGTGCGGCGAGATGACGTCAATGGTCGCCGACCCGGCCGGCGCGACCCACTCGCCGCCGATGTAGAACCGGTCATGATCGCGCATCGCGGACTCCTCACCCACACCGCCGCAGCCAGGCGGGCAGCTAGAACTTGTTCTGACTACCTCAGTTTGAGCACAGGCCCGGTGCCGACTCTACGCCCGGCGCCGCGACTAGAACAGGTTTCAATTTGAGTCACCGAACGCGGCCGGGGCGGCAGGCGGGTACTGTCCGGTCGGGTATCAAGGAAGCGGTCGCGACGTGAGGGCAAGGCATGGTCGCTGATGGCGAGGCGTTCGGGCGCCGGCTGCGGGCGCGCCGCGTGACAGCCGGCTTGTCGCAGCGGAGCCTGGCTCAGCGGTCGGGCCTGAGCGTCCGGATGATCAGCGATCTGGAACGCGGCCGCACGAGGTGGCCCTACCCTGATTCGCTCCGCCGCCTCGCCGACGCGCTCGACCTCGCTGGCGGCGGGGCCTGGCTCGCGTCCGACGGTCGCTGCTCACCTTCGCCATTGCCATCCCGTGGCCGGTACCTGGCCCGCAGTTCTCTGCTCGCGTCCGGCGATAGTGCCAGCGCGCTCGCCAGCATCAGCAGCGATCTCGGATGCGGCTTGCGGATCCGGCCGTTCTCCAGGTTGCTGATCGTCCGCGTCGCCAGCCCCGCGCGCTCGGCCAGTTCCTCCTGCGTCAGCCCCGTCGACTCCCGCCGTCGCCGCAGCCACGAGCCCGGCGGCTCAAGCTGATCGCTGCCCACGGGCACCGCTCCTCGCCCAGAATCGCGAATCGGCTTATTCCCGGTACAATGCCTGATCCTATCCGCGTGAATCGGCGCGCCGGAACCATGGGCTCGACCGACGCCGATTTCAGGGTGTGATAGCGATCGTGTAGGGTGCCTTACCGACCTTTGTCGGTTTGCCGTCCCTATTAGTGGTGATTGTGATTGGCGTCACCGTGTTCCCTCCGGCGTTGGCGACGCAGGCGATCTGGCCGCTCGAGGTGACGGCCGCGGGGGTCTCCGGCCCCGGCGGGGTGCTCGGGAAGCTCGCTCCAACCCCCACGATGCCATTGTGGGGCCAGGTGTGCTCACCAGCCCCGGCGATGGGCCATCGTTGGGCTGGGCCGGGACTTCGAACCCCTGCTATGGGCCATCGAAGGGCCTATGGCACCTGCTATGGGCCATCGAAGGGGCTGGTCGCGGCACGCGAGACCCGGCAATGGGCCATCGTGGGGGTTGGCTCGCTGGGGTGAACGCCACGTGCCGTCGTGGGCGCCCTGGCCCCACGAGTGTCGTGCCAACGTGGGCGCCCTGACCCCCACGTCGGGCCGGCGTGGGGGGCCGGTTGCACGCCGGTCAGGGAGCCACGTCGCAAGGTAATCTCAGCAGGCCCGCGTATCCGACCCAGGCAAGCTCGCCCGCGGCCGGACGAGCGGGCAGTGCCGTCCGCTGGTGTGCAGCGGACGGCACTGGGATGGGGCTGTTGACTGGTGGCGAGGGTTTAAGGCGCGGGGATGGCGACGCCGGTGGTGTCCCAGGTGTTGCCGCTGAAGACGTTGCCCGTGCCGCTGGAGTTGTAATAGACGACGGGGCCGAACGCGCCGCCGGTGGAGTAGTAATTGGTGGCGATGACGTTGCCGGTGATGACGATGTTGCTGGTAGGTCCGTTGGCGGCCTTGGTGTTGCCGCCGTAGATGCTGTACCCACCGCCGGCGAGGAGATTGTTGGTCACGGTGCGGTTGGACTGAGCGGAGAAGTCCTCGAAGAGGCCGACGCAGTCGGTCTGGCCCAGGCTGTTGAAGATTGTGTTGTGGGTAATGGTCAACGGCACGGAGCCGCCGTTGGACATCACGCCGTTGGTGTGGTCACCGGTGGTGTAGCCCGGGTTATGGATGTAGTTGTTCTCGATCAGGCCTGATTCGACCTGGACGCCGGTCTCGAACATCGAGATGTTGTCGTGGTTGACGACTAGGCCGGTGGAGTTGCTGAAGACATCCTTGATTCCGGTCATGACCCGGTTCGCGCCCGTGTCCAGGCCAGCGATCGTGGTGTTCTCGATGGTGGCGCCGGCGGTGTTTCGCAGGCTGACCGCGATGGAGTTAGGGCCACCGGCCGCGATGTTGTCGTCGTTAAGCGTGACATTGTTGGCTGAGATCACGACCCCGTAGGGGATGTTAAGGCCAGACAGGGTGGCGCCGTTGCCGGTGACCGCGACCCAGTCGCCGGTGCTGTTGAAGGTCCAGCCGGTGCCCGAGGAGACCTGTCCAGTGCCAGTGCCGACGGTCTTGAGCGTCATCGATGATGGCACTCCGGTATTGGTGGCGTCGGGATAGCCGCACGAACTAGGTGCGTTGCCACAGGTGACCCCGGCGGCATGGGACTTCCCGCTGTGCAGCGCGGTGAGCCCGAAGGTAATGCCGGCGACGGCGAGGACCATGATTCCGATGGCCGACAGCACGATCTTGAGATGGCGACGAGGGGTCGGGGCCCGCTGCCGGGATGATGTGCCGTCGGTACTTCGCTTTGTGAACAGTGATTTTGTGAACATGGCTTTTCTTTTCTTTCCGGCTTGAGTTTTTATCCCATAGCCACACTCCTCGACTTCCTTGTCAAGCGGGAGAGGACGAGGTCCTGAATTCGGCGGACCATATGCTTGTCATTTCGGCCCGGGTACTTTGGCAGGGGTGCCGTATTATCAGGTGCCGTGGCTTCCGTCGCGCCGTCCCACGTAAGCGGCCGCCTGAGTGCGGCGCTGCATGCCCAACTTGCTGAGCAGCGACGCGACGTAGTTCTTCACGGTCTTCTCGGTCAGGGAAAGCCGCTCGCCTATCTGCCGGTTGGTGAGTCCTTCTCCCAGGAGATCAAGCACCCGCCGCTCCTGATCGGTCAGGGCAGCTACGAACGCCATGGGGATCGTCTGCTCGCGCAGTCGCTCGATCGCCTGCTGGGTGGCGAGCGGGTCGATCAGGGACTTCCCCGCGGCGCTGGCGCGGACCGCGCTGACGATGTCGGCGGCACCTGACGTCTTCAGGACGTAACCGGCCGCTCCGGCGATGACCGAGCCGACCAGGGCCTGGTCATCCCCGAAGGACGTCAGCATGAGGCACGCGGTCCCTGGTAGCCGAGCCCGGAGTTCGCGGCACAGCGAGATGCCGTCGCCGTCAGGTAGCCGCACGTCCAGCACGGCGACATCAGGCCGCAGGTCGAGAATCCGCGGCAACGCGGACTTCACCGAGCTTTCCTCGCCGACCACGACAATGTCCGGCTCGGCCGTGAGGACCTGGCGCAGGCCGCGCCTGACGACCTCGTGATCGTCGAGCAGGAACACCCCGATACGCTCGTCCGCTGCGGTGCCACTGGCCATGGAAGCCTCCGAGAACTGTGAAGACGAGACTTTCGCCGGGTGAATTGTTCTAATAGTTCACCTTCAGCAGCCGAATTCGACTGCCGGTCCGAGCGGAGTGGATGGCCGCTGACCCTATCCGGCGCGGGCGTTCAACTGCGCGCACCACCGATGCGCGGGATTTGTCATTAAGCACCTGCCCGGCCTTGCCCAGGAGATCAGCCTCAGAGAACGGCTTTTCCACCATGACCATGTTGAGGTCGAGCTTGCCCTGAGAGGTGAGCACTGGCCGGGCGTAGCCCGACATGAACAGCACCTCGGTCTCTGGCCTGATCGCCCGCACCTTCGCCGCGACGTCCTTGCCCAGCATGTGCGGCATGACGACGTCGGTGATCAGCAGGTGGATGTCACTGTGGCTATCGCGGGCGATCTGGATGGCTTCGTGGCCGTCGGCGGCGGTGATCACCTGGTAACCGTTACGGACGAGGATCCGCTTGGTGACCTGGAGCAGGGCCGCCTCAGTCTCGACGACGAGGACGGTCTCTCCCCTGGGCGTGCGGTGATAGGTACTCGGCCTGGGGCTGGGGATAATCGCCTCGGCGGTGACTGGCAGCGTGATGCTGAAGGTGGTGCCGGTGCCTGGCTCAGAGTAGATCTTCACGTGGCCCTCGTTCTGGGCCAGGATTCCGTGCACGGTCGCCAGGCCGAGCCCGGTTCCTGCCCCGTCCTTCTTGGTCGTGAAGAACGGCTCGAATACGTGCTCGATTACTTCAGGTGACATGCCGACGCCGGTATCACTGACCCGCAGCCGCACGTTACGCCCTGCTGGCGACTCGGACCCGCCGGCGATCGAATCAGCGTCCACGGTGCTGTTGCTCGTATCGATGGTCAGGGTGCCGCCACCTGGCATGGCATCGCGGGCGTTGATGGCGAGATTAACGAGCACCTGCTCCAGTTGCCCTGGGTCGGCCAGGACTGGCCAGAGATGACCGTCGAGTGAGATGACGATTTCGACGTGTTCGTCCAGGGTCCGGCGCAGCATTTCCTCCACGGCGGTAACCACAGTGTCCAGGTCTAGGGCTCGTGGCCTGACCTCGTCCTGGCGAGCGAAGGCGAGCACCTGGCGGGTGAGGCTGGACGCCCGATCCGCCGCTCGGGTGATTTGCGCGAGGTCGCTGTCGGCAGTTTCCAAGCGGGCGGGCAAGTCAGATTCGGTTACCCCAGCGAGTTCCTGGCGGACGATGGCCGCGTAGTTGAGAATCACGGTGAGGAGATTGTTGAAGTCATGGGCAACGCCGCCCGTGAGCTGACCCAGGCTTTCTAGCCGCCTGGCCTGCTGCGATTGTGCCTGCCCTTGATCTATCGCCTCGGGCCGCGGCAGCGGATCCCTGGACGACACCGTGGTGACACTGACGACGGTGCCCGTCGCGCCGACGACCGGCGAACCGGTCACCGACACCGAGATGGCAGTGCCGTCCTTGCGACGCCGGTCTACGTGATTCCGGTTCACCTGCTCGCCGCTGGCAATTCGCCGCAGGAACTCGGTTTCCCCGTCATCTCGTCTGGCCAGGTACAGGATCCGCGCTGGCTTGCCCACTATCTCATCCTGCGCATAGCCGTAGAGGCGCGCCGCCGCCGGATTCCAGCTCGTGATAATGCCCTGCGGCGTCAGGCTGATAATGGAATCATCAGCTGACTCGGCGATGCCGATTAGGTCCGATTGTGCGGTGCATGACGGTGAGTGGATCGCTGACCCAGCCATATGATCCCCCGCTATCACCGGTCTGAGGGCGCCCGCAGAGGTAAGTATTCGGTCGCCTAGGTGTGCCAGGCCCTTTTTGACCGGTCGAGTAGACGATAAGCAAACCCGAGACGTTCAGTCCGCTTAAATCGAGTTTAGCATGCGCCGAGAAGTTGAACTCAGTTGATCGTCGCCGCGGAATCCGTTGGAGAACTTCTCGCGATATCAGACGACTTTCCCTAGCCGCTTCAGCGGGGGCAGCTAGCCCCACGACGATTCTTGATTATTTTACACATCCAGTAGCCTGCGCCGTGATACTGCCGTGATAGAGTATTAGCTGTCGGTTACATCCGCGGGAAGTAACGAGGAGCGGCCAGACGTAGACCGGAAGTAAACGTCCGGGCGCTGGAAGAGGTTGAGCGGCATGACGAGGCATTCAGCTGCGAGCGTTAAGACCTCGGCTAAGGCGCCTGATCTGGCCGAGGCAGCGAGGCAGGCCGTGGTCGGTTTCCTGCACGACGCTTCGGTCGCCACCGCCGAACGCGAGTCCGCCCGGCCGCCCGGCGCCGCGGGCAGCACTGGCGTCGCGGGGAGCACGGGCGAAGACACCGCGAGCCCGGCCAATGGAGTCCTCGCCGCGAAGGAGGATGCGGATACCTGGAGCGCCGCCTCAGCCGGCCGCCCGATCGTCGCGGAGTCCGCGGCCGTGCGGGCGGCGGCCACTGGCCTCGCCACGCTCGAGCGGATCGAGGCGGCGGCCGCGAAGGTCGAAGAGGACATCGCCGCTGCCCTCCGTGCGCACGCCGAACTGCAAGCGGGTGCCGGGCAGGCGGCGGAGGCCGCGGTACGGGCGGCGCAAGACGCCTGGGTGGCAGCGGGCTCAGCGGTAGAGGCCGACAGGAAGGCACGCATCAGCCTGCACTTGGTCGCGCGTTACGTCACGATCACCATGGCGCTCCTGTTCGTGGCGATCGTCGTCCTCGTAGTGACCGCCACGACCGTCCACTGAGCTAACAAATACTGAGCTGACAAATACCGAGCTAACAACTATTGGCTGTCTTCGCGTGTCCTCGAGTTGAGCGTGAAATAGAAAGTGGCGCCACCGTCGACGGCGCCCTTTGCCCAGGTGCGCCCGCCGTGTCGTTCGACGATCCGCCGGACGCTGGCGAGGCCAATGCCGGTGCCGTCGAACTCGGCGGCGTGCAGCCGCTGGAACGGCTGGAAGAGCTTGTGGCTGTAGGCGGGGTCGAAGCCGACGCCGTTGTCGCGCACGTAGTAGCAGAACCCGGCGTCATCGACGGTTGTGGTGGCGAACTCGATGGTGGCGCCATCGCAGCCGGCGGTGAATTTCCAGGCGTTCTCGATCAGGTCTTTAAGCACGACGCGGATGAGCGCAGGATCTGCGGTCACCAGGACATCGTCCTCAATAGCGAAGCTGACCAGGCGATCAGGTTCACCTGACCGCAGCCTGGCGGCGATTCCGGCGACCTCCGCGCTGAGATCGACTGATTCGAGGTGCATGTCGGCGTGCGATACCTCCGACAGGCTTAGCAGGTCATCGATGACCCGGCCCATCCGCTCGCTCGCCGCCTGGATCCGCCGGGCGAACTCGCGCCCGGTCTCGTCAAGACGGTCGCCGTAATCCGTGAGCAGCGCCTCGCTGAATCCGCTCATCCCCCGTAGCGGAGTGCGCAGGTCATGGGAGACCGAGTAGGCGAACGCCTGGAGGTTCTCGTTTGACCACTCCAGGTCAGCCGTGCGCACCCGGACGCGGGCCTCGAGCTCAGCGTTGAGCGTCCTGACTTCGGCTTCGGCTTCGCGCTGCGCGGTGAGGTCGCGCATGGTGGCGATCGTCAGCAGCGGTTCGCCGGCCGAGTCGCGGACCACGGCGCGGTTGACCTCGGCCCAGACGATGCCACCATCCCTGTGCAGGAAACGCTTCTCGATCGAGTAGGTGTCGATCTCCCCGGCGAGGAGGCGCTGTCGGTCGGCGAGTTCGGCGTCGCGATCGTCGGGGTGGGTGAAGTCCTGACGCGACAGGGCCGGGGATAGCAATTCGTCGACGGTATAGCCGAGGATCTGGCCGTAGAGGGAGTTAGCCCGGACGAGTTCGCCGCTGAGTGTCATCTCGCCCATGCCGACCGGGGCATTGTCGAACAAGACGCGAAGCCGCTCTTCCGATTCCCGCGCCTCATGGGCCATGGCCGTCTGGTTTTCCGCCGCGCGCTGCGCGGTGAGGTCGGCCAGGACCAGGCATCGCAGGAACGTGCCGTCGAGGTCGAAGCCGCTGACAGCCAGCAGAACGGGAACGGCCGTTCCGTCAGGTCCGGTCAGGGCCACTTCGCCGCGAGCGCTGTCGCCGGCACCGACCTCGATCAGGCGGGCGAAGGTCAAGCGGTAGGCGTCGGGGATTAGGTCAAGCACCGGGCTGCCGACCAGTTCCATGGGGTCACGGCCGGTCATCGCGGCCAGGCGCGGATTGGCGTTGAGTAGCGTCCCGCGGGGGGTGACCGTGGCGGCGCCTTCGTTCATCGCCTCGACGATAAGGCGGTAAGGGCGGTCGGCGCTCTCCAGCGAGTAGACCTGCTGCTGCCCGAGCGGCCCGATCACCAGCGAGTCGACTCCGCCGCCCCGCATCGCCTCGATCGTCTCGTGCGCCTCACGCAACTGGGCTCGCGCCTCGGCCAGCTCCGCGATCGCCTCCTGACGGCCTTCTCCCGGCGACTCCCTTGCGGTAAGCAAAACCTTGCCGTCAACCCCCATCGGCCTTGGCATAGGCTTACTGACCAGTATCTGATTCTCGAATCTCCAGGCCGACGAGGAGATTATCGGTGTTAGAGAGGTCGCCGACGATTTTACGTATCGGCCCTGGCAGTTTTCTTACCAGCATGGGCACAGCGAGGATCTGATCGTCGGCGGCCCGGCGCGGGTCTTTAAGCAGATCCACGACCTCGATCTGGCACTGGTCGCCTAGGTGCTCTTCGCACACGCGCCGCAGATTCTCGATCGCCCGCAAGGACTTGGGCGACTGGCCGGTCACGTACAGGCACAGGTTCAAGGCCCGACCCGTATCGGCGTCGTTCCCGGTGCCATGATCAGCGGTTGGTGGCTGGCTCACTGTTGCCTCCGTTGCTCGGTGCCGCGTCGGCCCAACGCCGCGAGGCCATCGCCGACCTGTCCCTCTCGGTGTCGGCCGCTTGGTGGCGCTCGCGAAGGTCGATCCGGTCGATCTCGGCGCGCTCGGCGTCGAGCTGGTCCTGCACCGCGACCAGATGGGCCTCGCGCTCGATGACATTGCGCCGCAGCTCACGTCGGCGATGGCTCAGATCGTCGTCCTGCCGCACCTCAGCGTTGCGTTCGGCGGCCTGCTGCGCCAGCCGGGCTGAGCCCGCCAGCACCCCGGCCGCGCCGACATACACGTCGACCAGATCGACGCCATGACCGGTAAGCACGAACTCCCGCACCTGATTCGAATGCGATGTGCCGCGGGACTTCAGCACGAACAGCAGCCGGTTGCGCTCACCGTTCGCCTCGACATTGCGCAGCAGCAGCCAGGTGTCCACCATCGATGACACGCTCACCGTGCTCGTCTCGTCCCCCGGACTTAGCACCGTGACCAGGGTGGTGATCCCCCGGGCCCGTAGCAGGTCGAGCTGGCGGGCTACCACGGAGAGCGCCTCGGGCGCCAGCGCTCCGGCAGCCAGGCCAGCGATCCCGTCGAGTACCGCCACCGATGGTGGCTCGTCTTCGATCAACCTGGCCAGCATGGCCAGATGGGTCTCTGGCCCGAGCGCGGATGCCCGTGCCGCCCAGATCCGCAGCAGACCGGCCTCGACCTGCGGGCGCAAGTCAAACCCGATCGACCGCATATTGCGCAGGAACTGGTCCGGTGACTCGTCAAACAAGATCAGCAAGGCCCGCTCACCGCGCAAGCAGGCCGAATGCACCAGGTGGGCGCTGATTGATGTCTTGCCCGTGCCCGCGCTTCCGCTCACCATGAGCGTCGATCCACGGAACAGGCCGCCACCCAGCATGTGGTCGAGACGATCGATCCCGGTGGAGATCCGGTCTTCAGGAGCCTCGTAGTCGAGCGCGATCGATGTGACGGGCAGCACGACAAAGCCATTTGCGGAGATCAGGAACGGGTACTCGTTGGTGCCGTGCGCCGACCCCCGATACTTGACCACCCGCAGCCGTCGGGTGGAGATCTCCTCGCTGACCCGATGATCGAGCACGATCACGCAGTCGGTGACGTACTCTTCGATCGCGTGACGGGTGAGGCCATGGTCGCCTCGTTCTCCGGTCACGATGCTCGTGACGCCCCGGTCCTCAAGCCAGCGCGCCAGCCGGCTGAGTTCAGCCCGCACCGTTGAGTTGTCCCCGAAAGCGCCGAACAGCACCTCCATGGTGTCCAGCACCACCCGCTTCGCGCCTACCCGCCTGATCGCGTCGTCGAGTATGGCAAAGACCGGCTCGAAGTCGAACTCTCCCGCGGCGAAGATCTCGGCCGGATCCACCTGGAACGAGAGCACGTCGAGCAGACCGTTTCGCTTGAGCTCGTCGAGGTCGAAGCCGAGCGAGCGCACGTTGAGCGCGACCTTTTCCTCCGACTCCTCGAAGGTCATCAGCACGCCAGGCTCGCCGTACTCCCTGGCCCCGGCAACGAGGAACTCCAGGCCAAGCAGCGTCTTGCCCGATCCGGCGCCGCCCGCCACGAGCGTCACCCGGCCCAGCGGCAGGCCGCCCGTGGTGATCTGGTCAAGCCCGGTGATCCCCGTCGGCGCCTTCGGCAGTACCTCACCGGCCGGGGCGTCCATCAAGTCAGCTAGCGTCGCGTCTTTTTTCATGTGCCTGCCCCCGATTCCAGCACTACTTGCGAGTCCTTCGTTAATCACAACCTACAGAAACGAGGATGCCGCAGAATTCGGCCCGCCCCGGAGTAGAAATATCCCGACCGCATCGCGCGAACCTCCAGCGAAGACTTCATATCGGGCGTAATAGGGATCATCCGAACTGCCGACGCAGATCACTGGCGATTGAGCGGAAAGCGGCAATCAGGTGACCTGGACCACTTCGCTCTCAAGCTTATCCCCTCGACTAAACGCGAAACCTCCGAGCGTATAGTCGCTTAAGACAGTCCGGGACGGCATGTTCTGATGGTTATCGTTTTCTGGGCGGGGCAAGAAACTCCTGGATTGAGCGTACGGGCCGACCTGGGGGGCACGCCGTGTATCAGCCGCCGCTTGATGATATTAGGTCTGACGGAGGCCTGTCAGAGATCACGTTGCTCTCGGCGATCGTTAATTCATCGGATGATGCAATCGTTGGCAAGACCTCTGACGGAATGATCACGAGCTGGAATCCCGGCGCCGCGCGCATGTACGGATACTCGGCCGGGGAGATAATTGGCCAGCCGATGACGACCCTGTGCCCGCCCGACCGGGTCGGCGAGATCGACGAGATACTCGGCACGATCCGGCGGGGCGAGCGCGTCGTGCACTTCGAGACCGAGCGACGGCGCAAAGATGGCACCATCTTCCCGGCGTCGGTGACGGTCTCGCCCATTCACGACAAGCACGGCAGGCTGGTCGGCGCATCGTCGATCGCCAGGGACATTACCGAACAGCGGCAGCTACGCGCGATGTCAGAGTTTCATCGCCGGGCCGCTGAACTTGGGCGGGCTAACCAGAATCTGGAGACGTTCACTCATTCGGTCTCCCATGACCTGGGCGCTCCGCTGCGGGCGATGAGCGGTTACAGCGACGCCCTGCTCGATGAGTACGGGGACGTTCTCGGCGACGTCGGACGAGGCTACGCCGAGCGGATACAGGCCGCTGGCGAGCAGATGGCATCGCTCATCGAAGACCTGCTGAAGCTGTCGCGGATCTTGCGAGCCGAAATGCATCTCGCAACGGTGGATCTCGGCGCGGAGGCCGCGCGAATCGCCGGGGAATTGCAGCGCAGCGGACCGGACCGCAGCGTCAACTTCGTTATCCAGCGTCCAGTGCAGGCGCGGGCCGATCACGCCCTCATCCGCACTGTCCTTGCGAACCTGCTGGAGAACGCCTGGAAGTTCACCTCCCGCCAGGACGAGGCGTCGATCGAGTTCGGCACGATGCCGGCGCAGGACGTCGGCGTCAGCTGCTACGTGCGCGATAACGGCGCGGGGTTTGACCCCGCTTACGCGGACCGGCTCTTCCAGCCATTCCGGCGGCTGCACGCGGCTGATGAGTTCCCCGGCACGGGCATCGGCCTTGCCGCCGTGCGGGAGATCGTGCAGCGGCACGGCGGCGACGCATGGGCGGAGGGCGTCGTCGGCGAAGGCGCCACCTTCCACTTCACTCTCAACGCGAAGGAGATGCCATGATGAGCCGGTCCATCCTGCTGGTAGAGGACAATCCAGACGACGAGGCGCTGACGCTCAGAGCGCTGAAGAAAAACAACATACTCAACGATGTCACGGTCGCCAGAGATGGCGCCGAGGCACTCGGAATTCTTTTCCCCACTGATGTCGCCGACGCGGTACTACCTGGCCTCATCCTGCTCGACTTGAAGCTTCCCAAGGTCGACGGGCTTGAAGTGCTGCACAGGATACGCGCCGACAAGCGGACCTCGATCGTTCCGGTTGTCGTCCTGACCAGTTCCAAGCTGGATCATGACGTACTCGCCAGCTACCAAGGCGGCGCCAACGGCTACGTGCGAAAGCCAGTTAAATTCGCTGACTTCGCTGACGCGGTCAGCACGCTCGGTGTCTTCTGGCTGCTATTGAATGAGGCCGCACCCGAGTTCATGCCGACATCGGATTGAGGGTGACGTCAATGACTGCCGAGCCCAATGTGCCGGGGACCGACGGGCCGGGCCGTAAGGCCAGAATCCTGATCGTGGAGGACGAGGTCTGGGATGCCGAGTTGGCGGAGCGCCTGCTGACTACCGCGGGCCTCGGCTTCACTTCCGTCGTCGTGGCGACCAGGGCGTCCTTCATCTCCGAACTGGCCGCCTTCCGCCCGGACGTGATCTTGTCCGACTACCATCTTCCCGGATTCTCCGGCGAAGCGGCTCTCAAGATCGCGCAGGAGCAGTGCCCTGACATACCGTTTGTCTTCTGGTCAGGGGTACTTGGCGACGACGCAGCGGTCGAGCTTATCCGGCAAGGGGCCACCGACTACGTACTGAAGGACCGGCCGGCGCGCTTGCCATCGGTCATTCACCGCGCGCTCGCCGAGGCCGAGCAGCGAGCGCACCTAGCTCAGCTCGAAGATCAGCTGACCGAGGCTCAGCGGCTGGCCAGCCTTGGCCAGCTGGCCGCCGCCGAAGAGGCGATGAGCCTGACCCGCCAGCTACTCGCCGCCGCGCGCCAGGAGGTGGCGGCGGCCGAACCTGAACCCACGCGCCCACCTCAAGCCGACGCCCAGACAGGGACCAGCACGTCAAGCGGAGGCGAGGGGCGGTCATGAGGTGGCGCAATGCGACGTCCGCGTCGCCTGCGGGGGGTGATCGGAGGTGGCTGCACCGGTGGTGGCTCGACCGGTCGGTGCGGACAAAAGGCCTGATCGTGGTGGCGATCCCGCTGATCGCCCTGGCCGCGGTCACCTCGGCGGGCCTGGTGCTAGGACATAGCGAGCATCATCAGCGGCGCATCTCTATCGACGCCACTAACCTCACCAACGCTGCCGATCACGTCCTGCTCAATGCGCTGAACGCGGAAACGGGTGTCCGCGGTTATGCCGTGACGCGCGACCCGGTATTTCTCCAGCCGTACACCATGGCGCATTCGCGGCTCGGCGCGGAGCAAGCTGCGCTCCGAAGTGCAGCTATCGCTGCAGGTGCGAGCCGCCCGCAGCGGATCGTAACCGCCACTGCGAGCCAGGTGTTCGCTGAACTGACACGGCTACGTTCTGCCGTTGGCAGCGGCGTCCCGGTCAGGGCGCTCGCTCCGGCGTTGCTGAGGGAGAAGTCGACCATGGACCGGCTACGGCGCCAGGTCGCCAGCCTCACCTCAAGCGCGGTGTCCCTGGCCCTTCCTCGACGCGTGCAGATTGCCAGGCTCGAGTCGGTGATTGAGATCCTCGACATCGCCGGCCTGGTACTCGGGCTGCTCGCCGGGCTGGCCGGCATGGCCCTGTTCACCTCTGGCATCTCCAGGCGCGTCACTGCGGCCGCGGCGAATGCGGATCGGCTGGGCGAAGGACTGCCGCTCGAACCGGTCGAGCGCCCCTCCGACGATCTCGGCCGGCTGGGCGACTCGATCGTGCGGGCGGGAGGGCTCATCGCCGGCCGGGCGGCTCAGCGGGACCGGCCTCAGCTCGCGCTGCTCGGAGCGATCGTCGACTCGTCGGACGACGCCATCGTGAGCAGCAGTATCGACGGCCAGATCACGAGCTGGAACCCGGCCGCCGAGCGCATCTACGGATACCTGGCGGCCGAGGCCATTGGCAAGGACGCCACGCTCGTCCTGGATGACCAGCTGCATCGCGAGGAGACAGAGATCCTCAGCAGTTTCGTCGCAAGCCAAAGCGGCAACGGCAGCAACGGCAGTAAGCAGCACGAAACCGTGCACCGGCGTAAGGACGGGTCTACCTTCCCCGTGTCAGTCATGCTCTCGGCCATCCGTGACGATGACGAAGTGCTGATCGGCACGTCGGCGATCGCCCGTGACATCACGGAGCAGTTCAGGGCGGGAGCCGAGCTTCGGTCCCGGATGGACGACCTGGAGCGGGCCAACCAGAACCTGGAGACCTTCACCTACTCGGTCTCCCATGACCTGCGAGCACCGCTGCGATCCCTGGCCGGCTTCAGCGCGGCGCTCGTCGAGGACTGCGGGGCCAGCCTGGGCGAGGACGGCCGGGAGTACGCCGGGCGGATTCAGGGCGCTAGCGGGCGGATGGCGGAACTGATCGAAGACCTCCTGCACTTGTCGCGCCTGTGGCGGACCGAGCTAGCTGACGTCAAGATGATGGACCTCAGCGCCGAGGTCGCCGACATTGCCGCTGACCTTCAGCGCGGTGCGCCTGACCGCCGGGTCCGCTTCACTATCCAGGACGGGGTCCGGGCACCAGCGGACCGCGTCCTGATCCGGGCGGTACTGGAGAACCTGCTGGGGAACGCGTGGAAGTTCACCTCCGCCCGGGACGAGGCGTTGATCGAGTTCGGGACCACGGCAACCGAGGATGCCGGCCTCTGCTACTACGTACGCGACAATGGCGCCGGCTTTGACCCCGCCTACATAGACAAGCTATTCACGCCGTTCGAGCGGCTGCATTCGGTCAGCGAGTTCGCAGGAACCGGCGTCGGCCTGGCTAGCGTGCGGCAGATCGTCGAGCGGCACGGCGGCCACGTATGGGCGGAGGGCGCCGTCGGCGAAGGCGCCACCTTCTATTTTACTCTCGATGCGAAGGAGATGTCGTGACGACCCGAGATATTTTGCTGGTGGAAGACAATACCGACGACGAGGTGCTGACCCTGCGGGCACTGAAGAAAAACAACATAATCAATAAAGTCAACGTCGCTCGCGACGGTGCCGAGGCACTCGCGCTTTTTTTCCCCGATGATGGCGCCGACGTGGAGCTTCCTGGCCTCATCCTGCTCGACTTGAAGCTTCCCAAGGTCGACGGGATGGAGGTGCTGCGCAAGATACGAGCCGACCAGCGAACCCGGCTTATCCCCGTTGTCGTCCTCACCAGCTCCAGAGAACAAGAAGACGTCATCGACAGCTATCAATGCGGCGCCAACGGCTACGTGCGAAAGCCGGTTCAGTTCGGCGAGTTCTCCGAAACCGTGAGCGCGCTCGGCGTTTACTGGCTGCTGCTGAACGAGTCCCCGGTCGAGTACATCCTGGCATCGGACTGACTGGTCCCATTGATGGCCAGGATTCTCGTAGTCGATGACGAACCGGCCGAGCGATTCCTGGTCGGGCGGACCTTGAGGAAGGCGGGCCACGAAGTGACCGTCGCGGAGAATGGCGCCGATGGGCTGAAGGCTGCGCTTGAGTCGCCACCGGACCTCGTGGTGACTGACGTCATGATGCCGGTCATGGACGGCGCGGAGCTTATCAGGCGGTTGCACGGCGATCCGGCGACGGCGGGCATCCCGATCCTGGCCGCGAGCGGGAGCACCCATCTGGCGGCAGCCGCTGACGCGGTCCTGAAGAAGCCCTACAAGGCCTACCGCCTCGTCGAAATCGTGCAGGCCCTGCTTGAGGACGGAAGTGACCGGCGTTGAGACACACGGCTACCGGCGTCGCGGGACTGGATCTGGTGCTTAACGGCGGCCTGGAGCACGGGTCGATCGTGGTCTTGGCCGGTGCGCCGGGCACAGGGAAGACGATCCTGGCCCAGCAGATCTGCTTCGCCAGCGCTGCCGCCGGCCACAGGTGCGTCTACTACACCACCATGTCCGAGCCGCATAGCAAGCTCGTCCGGCACCTTGAGCAGTTCGCCTTCTTCGACCCCGACGCTCTGGGGCCGAAGGTCGAGCACGTCCACATCGGTGACTTCCTCGGGCCCGCCTACGAGGACGGGCTTGAGCCGCTGGTATCGGAAATCGTCCGCAAGACGCTGGAGGACGAGCCCGCGATCGTGGTGATCGACAGCGCCAAGATGCTGGCCGACTTCGCCAACGAGCGCGAGTTGCGCCGGGCGCTGTACGACCTGACCGGCAAGTTCGCCCAGACCGGCACGGTACTGCTGCTGCTGGGCGAGTACACCACGGACGAGTTGCGCAGCGAAGTCGTGTTCTCCCTGGCCGACGGCATCATCCAACTGGAGTACGAAGCCCGCGAGCCGCTCGACCGGCGGTGGCTGAGAGTCATCAAGATGCGCGGCGGAACCCACCGGTCAGGTAAGCACACCTTCAGGATCGGCACCGGTGGCCTGGAGGTGTTCCCGCGCATAGAGACACTGGTCCCGCAGGTCGAACCCCCGATATCCGGCCAGGTCCCCAGCGGGATTCCCGGCCTCGACAAGCTCATGGGCGGCGGGGCGAGGCACGGGGACGCCACCCTTATCACCGGCCCTTCAGGCGTCGGCAAGACGATCTTCGGTCTCCGCTGGCTCGTCGAGGGGGTTCAGCGCGGAGAGAACGTCCTGTACGTCACATTCCAGGACACCGCGGCTCAGCTCCTCAGCGTAGGCACCGGCTTCGGCTGGGACCTCGCCGCGTACCGCGATTCCGGGCGGCTCGTCATCTCCTACGTCCCGATGGGCGACCTGGACCTCGACCTCCTGGCCACGTCAGTACGCGCGGAGATGGCCAGGCGCAAGGTCAGCCGGATCGTCATCGACAGCCTGTCCGAGCTGGCGTTCGCCGCCCACGAGGAAGATCGATTCGCCGCGTACATGCGCAGTCTCGTCGGGCTCGTTCGCGCGGGCGGCAGCTCGCTGCTCATCACGAGCGAAACGAGCGTCCACGGGCTCCCTGGCAACTCACTGGACGGGCTGCTGTTCCTGTTCGACAACACCATCGACCTGCGCTACATCGAAGAAGGCTCTGAGATAGGCCGAGCGGCGCACGTCGCCAAGATGCGCAGCAGAGCGCACTCCATGACGCTCAACAGCGCCACCATCACCAATAGCGGCCTGGAAATCGGGAGCCCGCTCGAAAGCGTGACCGGCCGCCTCGGCTGGAGCGCGCTCCGAACCCAAGGCCCGCTGCAACCCGCCGGGCCCGGCGCTGCCGGGTCGCACGAACGCTAGGGATCGAGAGCAGCATGCTGATCCAACGCGGAGACGAGGTGCGAGCGCCGCCCGCGGCCGACGCTCCATCGCGCCGCGAGCGGATGCCGGACGCGATCACCGGTGTGGGGGGCCTGCTGGTCGCCGCCATTGGCGTGACCACCATGGTGGCCTGGTTCCTGCGGGTCACGCCTATCTTGCGCTTCGGCAGCCTGAATCCGATCTCGTTCAATACCTCGCTGGCCTTCGCGGTGACCGGGATCGCGCTCGCCGTGTTCGCGAGCGGCTGGTGGCCCAGAGCGGTGCAGATCGCAGGCGTGTTCGACGCGGTGCTCTTCGCGGTGATACTGGCTGAATACGCCTCCGGCCACGGTCTCGGCGTCGATCAGCTGATCGCCAAGGCCTATATCGTCGGGCCGCACGACGTGCCGGGGAGGCCTGCGGTCAATACCTCGGCGTGCCTGGTGCTGGTCGGCGTGGCCCTGCTGGTCTGGGGTCCATGGCGCCGTCGCCGGCGGCCCGTCGTGCTGGCCGCGGCGGCATCTGTCATCGCCGTGATCGCGGTCGCGGCGACCTTCGGGTACGCGACCGGCAACCCCAAGGCTTACGGGTGGACCCACGTGACCGCGATGGCCTTCGTCACCGCCCTGACCATGCTTGTCCTTGCGATCTCCCTGCTCAGCGCGGCCTGGCGGGATTCACATGCGCGCACGGCGGGCTTGCCCAGGTGGCTCCCCATGCCGGCCGGCGGGCTGGCTCTCGGCCTGGACGCCTGGCTGCTCATCGACGGCCGGGCTGTGGCCGCTGGTCGTATCTCCGCGGCCACCTTCACCGTCGCCGCCACTGCTCTCGGCCTTGTCCTGACGGCCATGGTGGTGCTGGTCGTCTGGGTGGCGCAGCAGGCGGAGGGGCGGCGCCTGGCGGCCGTGGCCACGGCCGCGCAGCTGGCCAACGCGGAGGCAGCGGCGCGGGAAAGCGAGCACCGGCTATTCCAGTTCCTTGACGTCATGCCGGTCGGAGTGTTCATCGCGTCGCCGGGCGGCCAGCCCTACTACGCCAGTGATGATGGTGAACGTTTGCTTGGCAAGGGCGTCGCACCTGACGTCGGCAGCGATGAGCTGGCCGAAGTCTACGGTGCTTTCCAGGCCGGCACGGACCGGCAGTATCCGACCGACGCGGTGCCGATCGTTCGGGCCCTCCTCGGCCACGAGTCACACGTTGACGACATGGAGATCCACCGGCCCGATGGCTCTGTGGTCCCCCTTGAGGTCTGGGGGCGCCCGGTTCGCGGGGCTGGCGGACAGGTCGACTACGGGATAGCCGCGTTCGCCGACATGTCCGAACGCAATGCCAGGGAGAAGACGATAGCCGGCCAGGCCGCACTGCTTGAACTAGCCCACGACGCGATCTTCGTCCGCGACCTCGGCAGTCGCATCGCGTACTGGAACTCGGGCGGCGAGCACACCTACGGCTTCACCCGGGCCGAGGCGATGGATCACGTTTCCCACGATCTGCTCCGCACCCAGTTTCCCGAGCCGATCGCCGACATCGAGGCTGCGCACCCCGCTACGAGCGCTGAGCGGCTATGCCGAGCTCCTGGTCGAGGACTGCGGCGACCGGCTGGATGAGACCGGCCGCGGCTACGCCGGGCTCATCCAGACAGCTAGCGACCACATGGCCGCCGTGCTCGATGACCTGTACCTGTCCCAGGTGTCGAGGGCCGAGATGGACCTTCAGGACATTGACCTCAGCGCCGAGGTCAGGGCCATCTGCGACCAGCTGCGCACCCGGAATCCCGGCCGCCGCGTCCGGGTGAGCGTCGAGGACGGTGTCCGGGCCAAGGCGGACCGTACCCTGATCAGGACCGTGGTAGAGAAGCTGCTAGAGAACGCCTGGAAGTTCACCGCTGGTCGGGAGAACGCGGCTATCGAGTTCGCTACCACTCCCGTCGCTGACGCCCCGCTCTGCTGCTATGTGCGCGACAACGGGGCCGGCTTCGAACCCGCCTACGTGCACAAGCTGTTCCAGCCATTCCAGCGGCTCCACACCGCCAGCGAATTCGCCGGGACCGGTATCGGCCTGGCCAGCGTCCAGCGCATCATCGACCGTCACGGCGGCCGGGCCTGGGCCGAAGGCGCCGTCGGATGCGGCGCCACTATCTACTTCACCCTCGACGCGAAGGTCACGCCATAACCGACAGGCGGCGGGCCCGGCAGCTCCAGCTGGGCCGGTCGCTCCGGCGGGCCCGGTCTTTCCGGCTGGGCCGGTCTCCCCGGCGGGCCCGGCTGCGCCGGTGTCACCCGCTGCCCCGGTCGCTCCGGCTGGCCCGGCTGGCCCGGTTCGCCGATCGGTTTCCGCGGCGTTGAGGGTGAAGTAGATAGCGGCGCCTTGGCCCACGTTGCCTTCGGCCCAGGCACGTCCGCCGTGACGTTCTACGATCTGCCTGACGCTGGCCAGGCCGATGCCCGTGCCGGGGAACTCGCCGGTCGAGTGCAGCCGTTGGAATGGCTGGAAGAGCTTGCCCAGGTCACCGGGGTCAAAGCCGGCGCCGTTGTCGCGAACGTAGCAGCAGACGGAGGCATCTCCGGTCGGCGTGGTGCCGAACTCGATGAGGGCACCGTCCCGGTGCGAGGTGAACTTCCAGGCGTTCTCGACCAGGTTCTGCAGGACCGTGCGCATGAGGGCGGGATCGGCCCGGACCCGGACCAGGCGCTGGATGGCGAAGCGGACGTCCCGGTCTGGCTCCTGGAGCTGGAGTCGGCCGGCGATGTCGTCGATCTCGGTGCTGAGGTCGACGGCCTGCAGGTGCATGGGGGCTCGGGTGGAGCGGGACAGGTCCAGCAGGTTCTGGATCAGCGTGGACATTTGCTCGCTGGCGGCGGCGATTTGCTCGGCGTAGCCCAGGCCGTGCTCGCCCAGAGCGTCCGCGCATTCTTCCAGCAGCAGCCCGCTGTAGCCAGTCAGAGCCCGCAGGGGAGAGCGCAGGTCGTGGGTGACCGAGTAGGTGAAGCTCGTCAGGTTCCGGTTGTCCAGTTCGATCTCGTTGTTCCGGGCGGCAAGCTCGGCGGCCCGGCGGGCTTGGCTCTGCTCGGTGGTGTCCCGGCCGATGGATGCGGCGCCGATGGTGTTCCCGTACTCGTCGTTGACCGGAGATACCGACACCGACACCGGGAAGGTGGTGCCGTCCTTGCGCCGCCTCGTGGTCTCGTAGTGCGAGACGCGCTCGCCGTTCCTGACCTTGTCCAGGATGTCTGCGATCTCGCCGAATCGGTCCGGGGGGCACAGCATCGTCATCGGCTGGCCAATCGCCTCATCAGGCGTATACCCGTAAATGCGCGTGGCGCCCTGGTTCCAGGTCGATATCACCCCGTCGAGTGATTTGACGACGATAGCATCATCAGACGAGCTGATCACAGCCGCGAATAGCTGGGCAGGAATCCCGCTACTGGTGGGCAAAGTGTTGTGAATCGTCGTCTGGGCCATGGCTATCCCCCGATGTCGACAGCTGCGCTTCCGCGGTGATTCCGCACTAATGAAGCTCCGCAGACTGCCTCTATACCTTTCACAGTACAACCATGCGCAAGGTTGAATTCGTAATACATGATGACAACAGACGGACACGACTGCGGCAGGTTGTCACGATCGCGATGGGATGGCTCAGGCGAAATGCTCAGGCATCCCTTTGTCATGCTCAGCGATCTGGGTGAGCATGGGGCCACGACGACCGGCCCGCACGTCGCCACTCGTGGCATACGGTGAGATTGTGATTGCTCTGGGTGATCAAAGGAGAGACTGTCGGGTGTGATCACGGTGATCGCGGGAGGCGGTATCGGGGTGAGATCACGCGAGTCAAGCTCAGCGCCTGTGGTGGACCAGGCGCGCGGACTCCGGCGATGGTGGCTCGACCGGTCCCTGCGGGCGAAGGGCCTGATCGTGGTCGCAGTGCCGCTGATCGCTCTTATGGGCGTCACCTTGGCAAACTTGCTTCTCCAGCAAAATGAAAGCAAAGAACGCGACGTCAGCATAGCCGCTCGTAACTTGGTTAGCGCTGCCAACAAGGTTCTCGCCGACGCGGTAAACGCGGAAACGGGTGTCCGCGGTTACGCCGCGACCCGCGACCCGCTGTTCCTCGACCCTTACAACCTCACGCTGACGCGGATCGGCGCCGAGCGCAGGTCGTTGCGGAAAGCGGCCGTCATCGACGGCGCTGGCCGCCAGCAGCGGCCGGTGGACGCTTCCACGGGCAAGGTGATATTCGAGCTAGCGCAGCTACGTACTGCTATCAGCCGCGGTGTTCCAGCCGGGAGACTCAAGTCGGCACTGGAGCACGAGAAGATAGCCATGGACCTGTTGCGCCGCCAGGTCGCAAGTCTTTCCGCCGGCCCCACGGCCGTGGTGACAGCCCAGCACATTAAGATCACCGCGCTGCAAAAAAGGATTGAACTGCTCGACATCGCCGCTCTCGTGTTGGGGCTGCTCGCGGGCGTGGCCGGGGTGGCCCTGTTCACCTCGGGCATCGCCAGGCGGGTCGGCAAGAACGCGGAAAACGCGCGGCGGCTGGGCGAGGGACAGCCGCTCCAGCCCGCGACCTATGCGGGCGACGAGATCGGCCGCGTGGCCGAGTCGCACCTGCGGGCCGAAGAACTGCTTGCCAGCCGGAGTGCGGAACTGACAACGGCCAGGGATGCGGCAATGACTGCCACCCGGGCGAAGAACGCGTTCTTGTCCAGCACGAGCCATGAACTACGGACGCCGCTCAACTCCATTCTCGGCTTCGCGCAGATCCTTGAGATGTCCGAGCTCAGCGACGAGGATTCTGACAGCGTCGGGCGCATCCTCGGGGCCGGCCGCCACCTGCTCGCGCTCATTAACGGGCTCATCGACATCGCCCGGATCGAATCGGGTGACCTGAGCCTGTCCCTGGAACCGGTCCTGGCCCGCCCGATCATCGAGCAGTCCAGTCAGCTGATGGCCCCGATCGCAGCCGACGGCTCGATCCGGATCATCCAGGACTGCGCGCATCCGGCCCTGGCGGTCTACGCTGACCGGCAGCGAGTCGCCCAGGTCCTGGTCAACCTGGTCTCCAATGCCGTCAAGTACAACCAGCCGGGCGGCAGCATCACGATCTCCTGCCGGGAAGAGGGCACCGGTCAGGCCGCCATCGTGGTCTCCGACACAGGGCCAGGCATATCGCCAGAGAACCTTGAGCGCATCTTCGTCCCCTTCGAGCGTCTCGGCGCCGAACAGACGGCGGTCGAGGGCACCGGGATCGGGCTGCCCCTGGCCAGAGCACTGACCGAGGCCATGCGCGGCAAGCTGACCGCGTCAAGCGTCCCCGGTCAGGGATCGGCTTTCACAGTGACCCTCCCGCGCGCCCCTGACCTGGTCCCGGCCCCCGGCCTCGCGCCGGCCTCACCGGCGCCCGGGCCGCGCGCCCCGGCCGGAGCCGGCGTGAGCATTCTCTACATCGAGGACAACCCGACGAACGTCGAGGTGGTATCCCGGTTCCTGCACGGCAGGCCGAACGCCAGCCTCAGGTCCGAGGGATCTGGCCGGGCCGGCATCGAATCCGCCGCCCAGGATCCGCCCGACATCATCCTGCTCGACCTGCACTTGCCTGACCTGCACGGAGAGCAAGTCCTCAACGAACTCAAGTCCGAGCCCGCCACCGCCGCCATCCCTGTGGTCGTCCTGTCCGCCGACGCCTCGCGCGGCGTTATCCACCGCCTTCTCGCCTGCGGCGCGCTCGCCTACCTCACCAAGCCCATCGAACTCGCCGAGCTCAATAGCCTGCTCGACACCTTCGCCGCCGCCCAGGCCCAGGGCCAGCAAGCACAGCCGACTGGCCGGGTGACGCCCGCATGAGCAGAGAGGACACCGAGCGCCGTTCCCGCGGACCGGCCCAGGAACCTGCACAAGGAGGCGTGATGAGCCAGACCATGCTTTACATTGAGGACAACAGCAGCAACATCAGGTTGGTTGAGGCGCTGGTCAGGCGCCGCCCCCAAATCGAGTTGCAGGTGGCAATGACCGGCCGTGACGGCATCCAGGCCGCCATCGACAAGCAGCCTGGGCTTATCCTGCTCGACAACCGCCTCCCCGACGCGACCGGCAGCGAAATCCTCCGAGAGCTCGCGGCCGCGGCGGCCACCGCCGCGATCCCCGTGGTTGTACTCAGCGGTGATTCAGACGAGATCATCGATGAGCTGATAGCCAACGGAGCCGCTGATTCCGTTGCGAAGCCATTCGATATCCACCAGTTCATGGACCTAGTCGACCGCTACCTTCCCGATGACACTTGACGCCGAGAGGGTGCGGGGCCGACGAACGCCGGCGCCGCACCCTCTTCTCACGACCGCTGTCGCAGTGCTGGGCGGTGGCGGATTAACTCCAGGAGAACCCGGTTCCGGCCAGGCACTGATCGCCCACGGTGGGCACCGTGATAGTGGCGCACGCCAGGACGTTGGCGTCCGTGTCCTGGACCGCGTGGATGGTCAGGACCACGTCGGCGTCGCCGCCATTGAAGGCCGCCGAACCGGTCGGTATCGCATAATTGAGTGTCAGCTCGACCGTAGCGCCGCTGGCCACCGGTGCGGCGGTCGACAGCAGGTCCATGGTGCTGTTGTAGACCGGCAAGCCGGCGACTGTGGTCGGCGGCGTGTTCAGCGGAAGCGTCGTCTGCGTCGGGGTTCCCGTTCCCGTGTCAGCTTCGAACGTGGTTCCCTTGGTAGGAGCGGCCACCGTGTCACCAGTAATGTAGGTAACATCGTTCGTTGTATCCGCGAGATACAGCTGGAGCCCGCTGTCCGATCCGTCGTACAGAGCGGGCGCGCTTGTACTCGGGTTGTACACCGAGATATCGACCGCAAGATAAGCGTCGATGCTGCCTGTATAGGTGACGTCGTAGGTACAGGCAGCATCGGCGTTGCTACCTATCGGTGCGCCGGTCGAGGAGTCGCCCGGCAGCATCCCGCTGATGCTGCAGGCCACTTGGGTAGGAGTCCCCAGCGTCACGCTTCCCGACGAGAACTCGTTGGGAGTGCTCGTGACGCTGGCGCTGAACAGACCGAAGGTGACGCCCGTGGCGAGCGTCGTCACCGCGCCGAGTGTTGTCACCGTGGCGCTGATGAGCGCCACGCGTCTCTTGACTGCTGATCTCATTTACTTTCCCCCGAATAAATGCGAGTTTGCTTGCTGATTCGATCTGAGCTGGGCGTGCCGTTTCTCCGGCCTTGGCAGCGGTGGCGGCCTAGCTCGTAGCACTAGCAGGGTCTTAGGCGGCATCGCGCTCAGGTCTCCGCGTGCCGGCCCGGTGAACCTGGCCCGCCAGGTCCGAGCTTGTCCAGCTTTCTCGCCGCCCGGAACAACGGCCCGGCGAGAAAGAACAAGATGATGGAGACCAGCAGCATGCCCATGATGAGTGGCTGATGCAGCGCGCTCAGGACGTAGCCGCCGTCGCGGATCGAATGCTGGAACACTCCGACGATGTCCTTGGCCGGCCGCAGAACCCCGTCAGGACCTTGATTAGCGTCGCCTTTCGTGTAGTAACTCACATTGCCTTTGCGGACCTTTACGCCAATAATCCGGTGAGTAATGATCACCTGGCTGCCCGGTGACTCGCGGAAGCTGATGATCTGGCCCACGTGCAGGTGCCTGGCCTGCGAAGCCGTCACAGCCTTGTCGATGATCACGTCCCCGGTATCGATCACCGGTGTCATCGACCCGGAGAGCACGGTCAGCACCGGATGCCCGAAGACCGTGTACTGGCCCTCCGATGACATGTGGCTGGCGATGGCCACGACAATGGCCGCTGACGCGAGCATGGCGATCAGCACCGTCATGGCGGTGGAGAAGATCTCGAGTACCGTGCGCCAGCGCCCAGTGCGGGCGGGCCTGGCCAGCGCGTGACCTGGTATGTGGCCGGGTGTTCCGTTCGTATCGACGCCGAGCATGTCATCATCTCCAGGTGAAAGTGCCACTCGCTGGGCACGGGTGTCCGATGGTGGATACATTGCAGGTCGCGGGCAGCGGGTTGGCAGGTGCCTGAACCGCCTGCACGGTCAAGGCGACCTTGGCCTTGCCGCCCTGATAGGAATTTCCAACCGCCGATATGAAGAGCGGCGTGAGGATGAAGGTGACGGTGTCACCGCGGTGGAAGATCAAGCCAGGGGTGCGGGCGCCGGTGGCCGCCAGTTCATCCGGCGCCGTCCAGCAGGTGTACCCGGCCGGACAGGGCCTGCCTGTGCTGCCACGTCCAGTCGGTACCGTGAAGCTGTGGCGGCCGTCGCCGAGCCTCATGGTCAGGCCAGTGGCATTCGTCCCGTTGTAGAGCGGCGCCCCGCCCGATCCGGCTTTCGAGCTGATGCGTATGGTCAGTGCCAGGTGGGCCGGGATGGAGCCGCGGTAGGTGACCGACAGCGTGCAGGTAGCCGTTCCGGTGAGGTCGCCCGGCGCCAGCAGGCCGTAGTCGCACACCTGCGTGCCGGTGCCGTCGATGTGCATCACCACGGTGCCGGCGGTGGCCGAGCCCGTGCCCGAGCCGGTGATGATCTGCGCGGCGATGGCGAAGCCGACTAGCAGCCCGCTAATGGCCGCGATCAGCCCGATGGCGTAGAGCACGCGCGCGCGCCAGCGCCGACCAGCAGCGGCTGAGCTGCGGAAGGAGGTGACCAGGGCATTCATCGCGTCGGCACTCTCCCCAGGCGACCGGTGCTCGCGAAGCCCGTGTACCTGAACGGGAACCTGGCGTGCTGGCACCGATTGGAGGCGCGGCGCCCGAGGTGCATCCTCAGCCGCACCTTCGCCGTGGTTCGAGCCCGGACTCTTGCGCGGAGGCCAGTAATGGTCACGGCGGGCGGCGAGCCAGCGAAATCCTTGCCGTTGATGGTCAGGTTTGCCACCCGGCAGCCGACCGGTACCGCCGGCACCTTGACGGTCACCTTCGTGAGCGTGATCGCGCGGCTAGACCGGTTAGTCACGCTGAGCGTCAGGCGGGACGTGATCCCTGGCGTCAGGTTGCCGACGGTCCCTGATAGGCCGAAATCGGAGCCCGATGTGAGCACGGCGGCTTCGGTGATCCTCGGGGCTGACTTGTCGCCTGAGTACACGCGGCTCGCGACGATAGCGATGCAGGCGAGCGCGCCGACAATGGCGATGATCCGCAGCCGCCCGCCGATATTATCCGCTTTCAGCATCATGCGGAATCGGTTCCCCCCGATTGATCCCGACTCAACTTGGTTCCCTGTCCGACGCAATTACCGAGTCCCCGGAAAGGTAATTCGCTAAGTTCCGCGCACGACAGAACGCGCCGTGCGCTGTAGTTATATGAAGGCCCGAGACTGCGGGTCGGACATTCTTCAGGCTGATGGCCGGGGGTCCCTGAACTGGGTCTAGTTGACCCGGTCAGGTGGCTCCATCATTCTGTCCAACCGACTCTGAGGCGTAACTCTACGACGCCGTTCGGCAGATTAGCGGCAGCGAATCGCGGCCATGCGAAGATTTCTTTTGGCCGATTGTCGCTCGTCGGATATTACCGGCTGGAGCTAGGCGGTGATGGACTGGGGGAAATTGAAGAGGTTGTGCGGGTCGTAGCGGCCTTTGATGCGGGCTAGGCGGGGGTAGTTGACGCCGTAGTAGGCCTGGCGCCAGTTCTTCAGGTCGGGGTCGACGTAGTTCTGGTAGGCCTGGCCATTGCCGTGCGGATGGACGTCGGAGTAGTAGGACTCAAGCCATTGGTGGGCGCGGGCGACGCCGCTGGCTGAGCCTGGCGAGGCCCACGAGGTCGAGTACTGGATGCCCCACAGGGCGTCGCGGTGCACGAAGGCGGTCGCCTGGGGGTGGACGCGGTTGACGGCGCCGCCGAGGGCGTCGAAGGCGATCGCGGCGCCGCCGCCGGACGGGCCGTTATGGATCTGGCTGGCGTGGGTCATGCCATTGAGGACGGCGCGGATGCCGGCCGGGTTGAG
Source organism: Streptosporangiaceae bacterium (assembly GCA_035511035.1). Lineage (GTDB taxonomy): Bacteria > Actinomycetota > Actinomycetes > Streptosporangiales > Streptosporangiaceae > Chersky-822. The sequence goes on along the minus strand of DATKFV010000090.1, from coordinate 11,587 downwards.
GCGCTGGCTGACGAAGTCGGACTTGGCGTAGGCCGGGACTCTGGGCAGCATGCCGTACGGCTTGGTGTCGCACATGTGCACGGTCAGGTTCTGGCAGCCGGCCTCGGCCAGCATGGCGTTCAGGAACGACTCCTCGCGCACCGAGTTGATGCTCGGCGACGAGCCGACCCGGCTGATCAGGGACGAATCGCCTGGTCGGCTCAGCGTGTGGGTCGAGAGCTTGGCCTTCAGCGTCGCCCAGTCGGCGTTCGTCGGGCCGGCGGCGGGCGAGCCGGGGGAGCGGAGCAGCTTGTCCTCGCCGGGCACCGCGCGGCCGAGCAGGGCACCGGCCCCGAGGGTGGCGCCGGTCAGCAGGAACCCGCGACGGCCGGTTGTTGCTGCCGTCACTGCCCCGAGGGCTTTACTTTGCTGGCCTTTAAAGGTCTTGATCTTTGACGCTGGCCCCTGCGACCGCGAGGTTCCTGCCGATGATGAGTTGTCGGTCATCGTGCTCACCTGTCCCCAGCTCGTGCCGCTTCTTCGTGCGCAGGCTGGGGGGGGTACCCGCGCGGCCATCATAGGCGCTCGGGGCGCCTCGGGCCGGCCGACGCGGCGGTGCCGCCCGGCCCGAGGCGTTGCGGGGCGTCAGCCCGAGGTTCCGCCGTTCGGGCAGGACTCGAACTTCAGCTTGGCGGTCACGGTCGCGTGCGCGCCGCCATTGGCGAACTTGACCGTGCCGGACAGGGTGTAGGAGGAGCCGGCCTTGAGCGCGGCGCCGTTCAGCGTGGCCGAGTGCAGCACGGTGCTTCCGAGGCGCAGGACGCTGCTGACCGCGTGCCAGCCCTTGGCCGGGTTGGCCTTGACCCCGACCTTGACCTCGGCCGGCGGCAGGCAGGACTGGGGCCCGCTGACCGTCACCCGGTTGCCCTTGCCCGTGCTGGCGGCGGTGACGATCCGGCCAGGGAGCACGAAGGGCGCGGCCAGGAGCTTGTCTCCCTTGGCCGACTCCATCGACCAAGCGACCCAGCCCGTTCCGCGCGGCGTGGTCGTGATCTGAGGGTCGCCGCCGGCGAAGGTGCCGTGGATGTCGAACCTGACGACGGCGGCGTGCCTGGTGTCGGGCAGGTTCGCGATCGCGACGTCGTCGCACTCGCGGGAGACGTCGGCGAGCCGGCCGCTGCCGTCGGAGACGAGGTCGTGGCTGTTCGGCGAGCAGTTGTTGAAGTCACCGGTCGGGGTCGGGTTCGTGAACGTGCTGCCGTTCCAGCTCCACATGACTGGGTAGTAGTCGGCGTTGTTGACGCTGGTGACGAGGCGGATGCCTGAGTTGGTGCCGGCCAGGCCCACAATCGCGTCCGAGGTCCAGGTGCGGGCCAGCTTGCGGAAGGCCGACCAGTGGCCGTTGTTGTAACTGGCGTAGTCGACCGGGACGGTGATCGCGCCGCCCTTCTGGATGGCGAGCACCCCGTTGTTGCCGTGGAACCTGAGCCTGGCTGCCTCGACGTCGTAGGGGGGCTTGAGCGTCAGGTAAGGATTGGACGGGTCGAACAGGTCGGTGCGGACCTCGATCGTGGTCGCTGATGAGGACTCGGTGACGGTCCAGATCTGGCCGCCTGGGCCGAGCCTGGCGTCCAGGAGCGAGCCGAAGCTCGGCGCGGTCGCCATGTCGACCGGCGGCGAGAGGGGCCCGCCCGCATCGGAAGTCGAGGACGCGATCTCGGAGCCTTGCGGGCCATCCTCCGACGCCGTGGTGTCGTGGAACCAGACCAAGGTGACCTCGCCGGTGGCGCTGACCAGCACCGTGAGGCCCTGGGCCGAGGAGTCGCCGAGTGAGTCGACGGTCTGGACGCCGCCCTTGCACTTCCTCGCGCCGGGCGGCAGCGTGCACAGGTGGACCTTGCGGCCCGCGTTGTTGTTGTCGGAGATCCAGCCGATGTAGCTGGTGCCCGAGGCGTCGGTGGCGGCGTCGTAGCCGCTGAGCTCGACGTTGTTGTCGAGCACGATCGGCTTGGCGGTGAGTCCTGGCTTCGTTGCGGCGGTCGCCGCTGGTTTTGGTGCCCGCGCGGGCGTGGTCGGGCTGGCGTGGGCGGTGGCGGACGCGGTCATGGACAGGGCGGCGGTGATACTGGCGGCTCCGGCGAGCGCGAGGGTCGTGATCCGGGCCTGAGCGGTCTTGGCGCTCAACGTGACCTCCAAAACAGGTCGAATGTCGTGCTGCGGTCAATGTCCCGCCGATGCTCTGATCAGGCATTGATTCAGCACATGTCGTTCCTGCAGTACAGCCGGGCAGCGTAACGTCTGTGTAATGGCGGGGGAGACGCTCGGCTCCGGAGCGGACACGGACAGTGGCCGACCGGGCGAGCGGGGCGCCGGAGTTGGGGGCGCCGGCGTGCGGAGCGCCGGAGTGCGGGGCGCCGGAGTTGGGGGCGTCGGAGTTGGGGGCGTCGGCGTCGGGGGCGACGGCGTTCGGGTCAGCGTGTTCGGGTCGGTGTCGGTGTCGGGTCCTGGTGGTCAGGTCTCTGGGCGCGGTCTCGGCGGTCGGCGGGCGCGGCTCGCGCTGGTGGCGCTGGCGCTGAGTGGCGGGCCAGTGCCGGCCGAGCGCTTGGCGGACATCGTCTGGCCTGACCAGCCTCCGCCCACCTGGCCGGCCGCGCTGCGGGGAGTGATCCGGTCGCTGCGGGCGGCGCTGGACCGCGCCGGGGCCGGGGGAGACCGGATGATCGTGACTACGCCGGCCGGGTACGGGCTCGCGGAGTCGGTCGAGGTGGACCTGCACCACGCCGCGACCGCGCTGAGGGCGGCCGGGGCGATGGCTGACCAGGGGCGGCATGCCTCGGCACTGCGGGCGGCCGAGCCACTGACGGTGCTGGCCGGTGAGCAGGTCCTGCCGGGCGAGGATGCGGGCTGGCTCGATGGCTACCGGGCGCAGGCCGACGCGGCGGCGTTGGTGGCGCTCGAGTTGGTCGCCCGGTCGGCGACGGCGCTGGGGGACCATCATCGGGCGGCGCAGGCGGGCCGGCGGGCGGTGGCGGTCAACCCCCTCGATGAGCGGGCGCACCGGGTGCTGATCAGGGCGCTGCAACGGGCCGGGGACCGGGCTGGGGTCGTGCTCGCCTACGAGTCTTGCCGGGCCGCGCTCGCCGACCAGCTCGGCGTCGATCCGGCGCCGGAGACCGTCGAGATCTACCTGACCGCGATCGGCGCTGGTGGCGCTGGTGGTGGTGGCGGCTGGATCGGCGCGGCCGGTGCGGGCGGCGCGGGCAGCGAGGCGACGGGGGCGGCGGTTCCGCGCGGGACCGCGCGGCTGCCCCAGCCCGCGTCGGAGTTCTTCGGCCGCGATGACGAGGTGGCGGCGCTCGGCGCGGTCCTGGGCGAGCCTGGGCTTGTCACCGTCGCCGGGCCTGGCGGGGTCGGCAAGTCACGGCTGACGTCGCAGGTCGCGGCGGCGGCCGAGTTCGCGGGCGGCAAGTCCTGGGTGTCGCTGGCGCCGGTGGCGGCCGATGAGCTGGTCGCCTCGACGGTGGCGGTCTCGCTCGGGTTGCCCGTAGGGACCGATGACCCGGCCGCAGCGATCGCCGGCCATCTCGCGCCGCTTGGCCGGACCCTGCTCGTGCTCGACGGGTGCGAGGCGGTCATCGACGGGACCGCGTCGCTCGTGGTGGGCCTGCTCGGGCTCTGCCCGCAGCTCACGGTCGTGGTGACCAGCCGCGTGACGCTGGCGATCGAGGCCGAGCGGGTCATTACCGTGGAGCCGTTGCCGTTGCCGTTGCCGTTGTCGCTGCCTTCGCCGCTGCCTTTGTCGTGGTCGCCGTCGGCGCTGCCGTCGCTGGGTGGTGACGTCAGCGCGCTGCGGGCGAACACGCAGGTGCGGCTGCTCGCGGACCGGGTCAGGGCGGGCGGCGGGCGGCTGGTCGTCGACGATGCGACGCTGCCCTTCGTGGCCGAGCTGTGTCGGCGGTGCGGCGGGCTGCCGCTGGCGCTTGAGCTGGCGGCCGCTCAGCTGGCGGTCATGTCGGTGCCCGATCTCCTTGATCATCTGCCGGCGGTGGTGGCTGACGGCCAGGACTGGCTGCGGGACGTGGCGCTGAGCAGCTACGAGCTGCTGGCCGCGGACGAAGCAGCTGTGTTCAGGCGGTTTGGCGTGCTCGATGGATACGTCGCGCTGCCGCTGGTGCGCGAGGTCGTCGCCGATGAGGCCGTTCCGCCGGTCAGGATCGTCCGCATCCTGCGCGAGCTGACCGCGCGGGGGCTGCTGGCCGTCGACCGCTCCGGGGCCCGCTGGCGCTACTACCAGGACGATGACCTGCACCGGCTGGCCCGCGAGCTGCTGGAGTCAGGCGAGGAATCGGCAGCAACGCTCGGCCGGCTGGCCGGGGCCGTGCTCGCCGTGGTCCCGGCCGATCCCGGCGCGCCGCCCGGGCCGTACCTGGACGCTGTCGGTGAGGTGCTGCCGCAGGTCAGGTCGGTGCTGGCGGCGGCCATCGACGGGCGGCTCGCGGTAGTCGCCGGGCTTGAGCTGAGCTTTCGGCTGCATCGGTATTGGGCGGCGACCAACGTGGCCGAAGGGCGGTTCTGGCTGTCCCGGCTGCTGGCTGGCGCGCCGGCCGGCGCTGCGGCGCCGGGCGTGGCGGCGGCGCCGGGCGTGGCGGAGCACCTCGCGCACGCGGCTTACGCGCTCGGGTACCTGTGCTACTGGTCCGGCGACACCGCGGCAGCCGTGCGCGAGCTCTCCCAGGCAGTGCGGGAGCTCGCGGGCCAGGCCGACGTCTACGCCGCGCGAGCGCTGATCTACCTCGGCGGCCTCGCCGACGACCTGGACCGCGGCGACGAGGCGCTCTCCTATGTAAGGCAGGCGATCGAGGCGACCAAGCCATTTGGCGTCGACCTGCAAGTCGGCGCGATTATCGGCATGGGCTGCGTCCTCGCCGAGCGCGCTGACCCGGCCGCCACCCGCTATGCCATAGAGGCGATCGAGCTGTGTCGCACGGCTGGCTCGCCGGAGCAGCTAGCCGCGACCCTGCCGACGGCGGCGATGGTCTGCTGGCAGGTCGGCGATCTTGAGACGGCCCGGGCGTACGTCGCCGAGGCGACACCGCTGCTGGCCGACTCGCGCCGGATCGCGCGGGTAGTGCTGCTGTCGGTGGCAGCCGGGATCGCGCTCGCCGACGATGACCTGACGGCCGCGATCGAGATCGGCACCGTCGCCGACGCCGAGGCCACCGACCTGGGGATTGAACGGGAGTTGCCGCTGATCCGCAGCGTGCTCGCGCTGGCCTTGCTGGCTAGCGACGATCTCGCCGGGGCCGCGGCCAAGGCCGAGCAGGCAGTGCGGGCAGCGCGGTCGCTCGCGTTCACCTTCCCGCTCGCGGTCTGCCTAGAGACGGCGGCGCTGGTGTGCCTGGCCGAACCTGGTGACGAGGCGACTGTGGCTGCTGCCGCGACGGCGGAGGCGACTGCGACGGCGGAGGCGACCGCGACGGCGGCGGCCGGCGAGAGTGGGCGCAGGGCCTTGACCTTGCTTGACGCGGCGGCGCGGATCAGGGAGCGCGGGAATCGACCGGGCCCGGTAACGCTGAGCGACGCGGTACGGCAAGCCCAGGCCGGGCTGGCTGGGTCGGCCGGGGTGAGTGGGTCGGCCGGGTCGGCTGGGGCCGCTGGGGCGGCGGGCCTGGGGTTGTCGGTGGATCGGTCGGTGGTGGCGGGTCCTGGGTCGGCCGCTGACTCGGGCCTAACGGCGGCCGTCGACCTGGCGGTCGCGGCGCTGCGAGCGCGGCGAGGGCAGCAAGCCACGCAAGCAACCGGGATTGGCGATAGCGACGCCGTTCCTTGCCGGTGATTTCTCGACCGCAACGCTCTACCAAGGGATCTTGAGAGTTCGCTCGCCCGACTCATCTCCTGCAAACGTCTGCATCAGATGATCTTCGAGAATTGCCACCCGAACAGGAAGATCGTGTTATTTTTACCGGTCCATGTTCCGGGATAATGACAAGATCTTGGACTAGACCGGTCGAAGTACCAAGATCTTCACGAAAACTCTCCAAGATCTTTACCTGAGGCCTGGCGCCAGCTGTCGGGTGGGTCGTCAGGCGCTGCCCGCAGGCCTGGTCGGTCCGGGCTGACCTACTCCTTGCACGGAGGGCCTGACAGCTACCAGCAGCCCCTGCAATGGGCCATCGACGGGCCTGAACACCTCAATCCAGCCCCTGCAATGGGCCATCGACGGGGTTGGTGAGCCGCTCGGAGCCCCTGTAATGGGACATCGACGGGCCTGCCGGGCCCGCGGCCTGCCGGGCCCGCGGCCTGCCGGGCCCGCGGCCTGCCGGGCCCGCGGCCTGCCGGGCCCGCGGCCTGCCGAGCCCGCGGCCTGCCGGGCCTGCCGGCTAGTCCGCTTGCGCGACCCGCCGCCAGGCGGCTAGGGCCGTCTCGACGTCGGCCTTGCTCACGTCGCGGTGGGTGAGCATGCGGACCTTGCCGCTCACCATAGTGACCAGCACTCCCTCGGCCTTGAGGCCGGCGGCCCACTGCGAAGGCGACCAGCCGGTCCCGGCGACATCGACGAACACGATATTGGTCGCGACCGCACCAGGATCGACCGAGCCCGGCAGCAAGTCCGCTATTCCCCGCGCGAGCACCTGGGCATTGTCATGGTCATCTGGCAGCCGTTTCGGGCCCTCTTCCAGCGCGATCAGCCCGGCCGCGGCCAGTATCCCGGCCTGGCGCCAGGCCGCGCCGAACAGTACCTTCAGCCGCCGGGCCTCCCTGATGAACTCGGCGTCGCCGACCAGCATCGAGCCGATCGGGGCACCGAGGCCCTTAGACAGGCAGAACATCATCGCGTGCACGTGGGCGGCGTAGTCGGATACCGCCGCCCCGGTGACCGCGCAGGCGTTGAAGATCCGGGCGCCGTCCAGGTATAGCGGCACCCCGGCCGCCGCGCACGCCGAGGCGACCGAGGCGACCTGCGCCACCGACTGCACAGTCCCGCCGCCGACCTGGTGCGTGTTCTCGATCGCGACCAGGTCCACGACCGTCACGTCGTACGGATGCGGCGTCAATGCGGTCGTGACCTGCGAACCGGTCAGCACCCCGCGCGTGCCCGGCACCGGCCGGAACGTGACTCCCGACAGCACCGCCGCCGCGCCGAGTTCCATCCCGCAGACGTGGGCCGACGCCTCGCAGACGACCAGGTGCCCCGACCGGACCAGCGCGTGCAGCGCGATCTGGGTGCACAGTGTCCCGGTCGGCAGGTACAGCGCGGCCTGGCGGCCGGTGACCTCGGCGGCCCGCTCCTGCAGTCGGCTGACGGTCGGATCGTCGCCGAACCAGTCATCGCCGACCTCGGCCGCTGCCATGGCCTGCCGCATCGCGGGGGTAGGCCGGGTCACCGTGTCCGATCGAAGGTCGATAAGTCCAGCCATGCCTGGCGTCCGCCTTCCGGTTGCCTCGCAAACGCGCGTGGATAGTCGTCTGCTGGCAGTATCCGCTACGCCCGGCCAGGTCCCGCCGCTGCGGTAGTGTCTGCGGTGACCCGACCGGTAACGGAGCCGGGCGCGGGTCAGTCGCCACCTGGGAGCAAGAGATGAAGGCCCTGGTCAAGGCCCACGCCGAACCCGGACTTTGGATCGAGGACGTGCCGATACCGACCGTTGGCCGCGATGACGTCCTGATCCGGGTACTGCGGACCGGTGTCTGCGGCACCGACCTGCACATCTATGAATGGGACGGCTGGGCCCAGCAGAACGTCACCGTGCCGCTCGTCATCGGCCACGAGTTCTCCGGCGAGATCGTCGAGCTCGGGTCCGAGGCGGCTGACCTGGAAGTCGGCGACATCGTCAGCGGCGAAGGCCACTTGGTGTGCGGCCGGTGCCGCAACTGCATGGCTGGCCGCCGCGTCCAGTGCGCGCGGACGAAAGGCGTCGGCGTCAACTATCCGGGCGCGTTCGCCGAGTACATCGCGCTGCCGGCGACCAATGTCTGGCGGCATCCGGCCGACATCGACCTCTCGGTGGCGGCCATCTTCGACCCGTTCGGCAACGCCGTGCACACCGCCCTCACGTTCCCTGTGCTCGGCGAGGACGTGCTGATCACCGGCGCCGGCCCGATCGGCATCATGGCCGCCATCGTCGCCCGGCACGCGGGCGCTCGCTTCGTGGTGATCACCGACGTGTCGCCCTACCGCCTTGACCTGGCCAGGAAGATCGGCGTCACCGCCGCCGTCGATGTCTCGCAGACGACGCTCAAGCAGGTCATGGATGACCTCGGCATGCGGGAGGGCTTCGACGTCGGCATGGAGATGTCCGGCAAGCCGGTCGCGCTCCAGGAGATGCTCGGCGCGATGACGCACGGCGGCAAGGTCGCCATGCTCGGCCTGCCGTCCGAGCAGTTCCCCATCGACTGGGGCCACCTGGTCCTCAATATGCTGACGATCAAGGGCATCTACGGCCGCGAGATGTTCGAGACGTGGTATGAGATGTCCGTCCTGACCCGTTCGGGCGTCGACATCAGCCCGGTCATCACGCACCGCTTCAACGCCGCCGACTTCGCCGTCGCGTTCGACACCGTCAAGGTCGGCAAATGCGGCAAGGTAGTACTCGAATGGGCTGAAAGGCAGTAACAGCAACTCGACCGCCGGCCGGAAGCACGGGGCGCGGCGACCAAAGGGAGGCCGACGATGTTCACCAGCGTCCGGGCGCAGATCGCGGAGGAACTCGATCAGATCCGCTCGGACGGCTTGTACAAGACCGAGCGCGTGCTCACCAGCGCACAGCGGGCGAACATCACGGTCAGCGACGGCTCGTCCGTGCTCAACTTCTGCGCCAACAACTACCTCGGCCTGGCCGATGACCCCCGCATCATCGACGCCGCCAAGTTCGCGCTCAACCGCTGGGGCTTCGGGCTCGCCAGCGTCCGCTTCATCTGCGGCACCCAGGATCTGCACAAGCAGCTAGAGCACAAGCTGTCGGCGTTCCTTGGCACCGACGACACGATCTTGTACTCCTCCTGCTTCGACGCCAACGGCGGCCTGTTCGAGACGTTGCTCGGCGATCAGGACGCGGTGATCAGCGACGAGCTGAACCACGCGTCGATCATCGACGGGATCAGGCTCTGCCGGGCCAGTCGGCTGCGCTACAAGAACAGGGACATGGCCGACCTGGAGGCCAAGCTCAAGGAGGCTTCCGGCGCCCGCCGCCGGCTGATCGCCACCGACGGCGTGTTCTCGATGGACGGCTACCTCGCCCCGCTCGGCGAGATCTGCGACTTGGCCGAAAAGTACGACGCGATGGTGATGGTGGATGACTCCCACGCGGTCGGCTTCGTCGGCGCGACCGGCCGCGGCACCCCTGAGCTGCACGGCGTCGCCGACCGGGTCGACATCGTGACCGGCACGCTCGGCAAGGCGCTGGGCGGCGCCAGCGGCGGCTACACCAGCGGCCGCCAGGAGGTCATCGACCTGCTCCGGCAGCGGTCCAGGCCCTACCTGTTCTCCAACTCGGTCGCCCCCTCCGTCGTCGGCGCCTCCCTGAAGGTGCTCGAGATCCTTGAGCACGGCGCCGACTTGCGGGACCGGCTGCGCGAGAACACGGCGTGGTTCCGCGAGCGGATGACCGGCCTCGGCTTCGACATCCTGCCCGGCGACCACCCGATCGTCCCGGTCATGATCGGCGACGCCGCCCGCGCGGCGAAGCTGGCCGACCTGCTGCTCACCAAGGGCGTCTACGTGATCGGCTTCAGCTACCCCGTCGTCCCTATCGGAAAGGCGCGGATCAGGACGCAGGTCTCGGCCGCTCACACCGCCGACGACCTTGAGCTCGCCGCGACCGCGTTCGCTCAGGCCAGGGACGAGCTCGGGTAGCCCGAACCGGCCGCGTGCCGCTGCCCGGCGAGCGCCGCAGGGGCGAGCGCCTGGCCCGCTCTGGCCCGGCGGCGAAGTCTGGCCGGGGCGCGCCCTTCCCACTATTTGGCAGCAAATTTTTCCTTGGCCCGGCCTGATCGCCCAGCTCAGCCTGTTACTGGTAGGTGACACTCACGGCGTCGCTGAGCGCGACGGACTGGCAGGCCAAGATGTAGCCGTCGGCGAGGTCGGCGTCCTCGAGCACCTCGTTGTGGGCCATCTCGACCTTGCCGGCGACGAGCCGGCAGGCGCAGGCGCCGCAGACGCCCTCGCGGCAGGAGTACGGGGCGTCGAGGCCGGCGTCGATCATGACGTCGAGCATCCGCTGCCCGGCGGGCCAGTCGAGCGCATGCACCTCGTCGTCCAGGTCGACCTCGAGCGCGGCCGCGACCCCGCCGTCGGCCTCGGTCGCCTCGAAGGGATTCTCGGCCAGCGACAGGAACCGCTCGACGTGAATCCGGGTGGCGGGGACCGACAGCTCACCCAGCGCCTGCTTGGCCGCCGCCATGTACGGGTCAGGCCCGCAGATGAACGCGTCGAAGCTGGCGTAGGGCCTGACCAGCTCCCGTAGCGCGGTGACGGTCGGCGGTCCGTGCAGCACGTCGAGCCAGTGGGTCACGATCAGCCGGTGCGGCGCGGCTGCCTGGAGCTCACGCAACTGCCGGGCGAAGATCACCGACCGCTCGTCGCCGTTGGCGTAGATGAGCACGATCCGGCCCCGCCCGGTCCGCGCCGCCGACTTGAGTATCGACATGACCGGCGTGATCCCGCTGCCGCCGGCCAGCAGCAGCAAGTCGCCGTCCAGCGACCGGGGCGTGAACGTCCCGGCCGGCGGCAGCACGTCGAGCACCGTGCCCGCGGTGACGTGATCGCCGATCCAGTTCGACGCCAGCCCGCCTGCCATCCGCTTGACCGTGACCGCCAGGGCCTGGTCGGTCACGGGGGAACTGCACAGCGAGTAGCACCGCGCGACCGACCCGCCGTCCGGCGTCGGCACCCGGAGCGTGAGGAACTGGCCTGGTCGGTACGCGAAGGCTCGCTCCAGCTCGGGCGGGACCGCGAACACGATCGTGCTCGCCTGCTCGGTCTCGCCGATCACCTCGGCGACCGGTATCTGGTAGAACTCCCGCCCGGTCACGGCGGGAGTACTTCCACCCGCCCGCCCGCGATCGCGTCCTCGATGCTGTCCCGCAGGCTGGCGCAGGTCGGGATCAGCGCCGAGTTCTCTTCGGCTCGCGCGAACTCGGCGCAGCCGTGCACGGCGCCGGCCGACCACTGGATGCTGGTGTGCTGGAGGCTGAACTTGGCGACCTGCACGACGACCCCGCACTGGCCGCAAGCGACCGGCGCATACCGCCAGGCCCGCTCGTCGGCCTTCACAGCGTCCATGCGATTCAGCTGGGTTGCTCGGCGCGGGCGGCTAGGTTGGCGGCTACCTCGGCTTCCCAGGACTGGACCGCGCGGGTGGTGTCGATCTCGTACTCGAAGCGCTCGACCATGTCGGGGGTGACCTGGGCGACGTCGGTGTAGAACTGCTCGTACCAGCGCCGCAACTGGTAGACCGGGCCGTCCTCCGCGCACAGCAGCGGGTTATCGATCTTGGTCTTGTGGGTCCAGACCTCGACGTCCTGCTGGAAGCCAAGCCCGATGAACTCGGCGAACTTGGCCGCGATCTTGTCGCCCTGGGCATCGGTCACCCCGGCCGGCTTCTTGACG
>DATKFV010000089.1:0-2587 GCA_035511035.1 Streptosporangiaceae bacterium | reverse complement strand
CAACCCCGCCGGGGCCTGAGCGGCGACCGGTCACGACAGTTAGGACATATGAATCACTATGGCGCTGGCACAGCAAGTCCAGCTCCACCGGGAACCCGGCGCGCGAGGCGACCTCGCGCGCCGGGTCACCGGCTCGCCAGCCCTGCAGCTGGTCGGCCGGCGGCTTCTCACGGCCATCCCCGTGCTGCTGGGCGTCACCTTCCTGACATTCGTCGTCATGAACCTCATCCCCGGAAACCCCGCCCAGCTGATCCTCGGCATCAACGCCAGCCCGGGCGCTATCGCCAAACTCGACACGCAGCTCGGCCTCAACCACCCGTTCTGGGACCGCTACTGGCTCTGGCTCGACGGGCTGCTGCACGGCAACCTCGGCACCGCCTACAGCAACCAGCAGAGCGTCAACAGCGACATCGCGCAGTTCCTGCCCACCACCTGCTACCTGCTGCTGTACGCGCTCGTCGTGTCGCTCGGGCTCGGCGTCATCGTCGCGGTGCTCGCGGCCCGCACGCCCAACGGCATCGCCGACCGGCTCAGCCTCGCGGTCTCCATGCTCGGGCTCTCGATCGCCCCGTACGTGCTCGCGCTCGTGCTGATCTACGTCTTCGCGGTCAAGGTGCAGTGGTTCCCTGCGATCTCCAACTCCCTCGGCAGCAACCCGCTGCAGGCGATCAGGGCCCTCACCCTGCCCGCCGCCTCGATCGGCTTCCCGCTGTTCGCGGTCTACAGCCGGCTGCTACGGGCCGACATCGTCGAGCAGATGCAGCGCGAGGACTACATCGTCACCGCCAAGGCCAAGGGCGTCTCGCCCTGGCGGGTGCTGATCCTGCACGCGACCAGGAACTCCATGTTCACGCTGATCACCCTGGTCGCGCTGAACCTCGGCACGCTCATCGGCGCGGTCGCGATCATCGAGCCGATCTTCTCGCTACCCGGCATCGGGGCCGAGCTGATCGGCGCCATCCAGATCAACGACCTGCCGCTGGTGGAGGGCATCGTCGTGGTGTTCGCCCTGGTGACAGTGGCGGGCAACCTGCTCGCGGACCTGCTGTACGCGGTACTCGACCCAAGGATCCGGTATGGCCGCTCAACTTCCTGACCTGACCACGACGCTGGCGCCCGGGGCCGCCCCGCCGCTGCCGTCGCTGGTCAGCGCGCGGCACCTGCGGAACCAGCGGGTCGGGCGGGCGCTGCGGCTGTGGGTGCCGGCCGCGATCCTCGTCGCCCTGTTCTTCCTCTGCTTCATCTGGCCCTACGTCTACACGATCCCGTCCGGCACGGTCGGCAGCATCCTGGCCGCCCAGGAGCCGCCGTTCTCGCCCGGGCACTGGCTCGGCACCGACCCGGTCGGCGTCGACGTCTTCGCGATGCTGGTCTACGGCGGGCAGGTCGCGTTCGAGGTCGGCTTCGCCGTCACCGCGATCGGCCTGGTGATCGGCGGCCTGATCGGGCTCGCGGCCGGGTACTTCGGCGGCTGGACCGACACGATCCTGTCCCGGATCATCGACGTGCTGATCGCCTTCCCCGCGCTGGTGCTCGCGCTCGCCGTGGCCGAGGTGCTGCAGCCGAGCGAGCTGCACCTGATCTGGGCGCTATCGGTGTTCAGCGTGCCCGCGTTCGCCCGGGTCACCCGTGGCTCCACCCTGGTGGTCAGACAGCTCCCGTTCATCCAGGCGGCCCGGCTGTCGGGCACCAGGAGCTGGCGGATCATCCTGCGGCACGTGCTGCCGAACGTCATCCCCGGCATCATCTCGTTCAGCCTGATCGGCGTCGGCATCGTCGTCATCCTCGAGGGCGCGCTCGACTTTCTCGGCCTCGGCATCCAGCAGCCGAAGCCGAGCTGGGGCGGGATGATCGCGCGCGGCCAGACCGTGCTCACCGCGACCCCCGAGTACGTGCTGATCCCGTCCATTGTCCTGCTGATCTTCGTGATGGCGCTGAACCTGCTCGGTGACGCGCTCCGTGAGCGCTGGGGAGTCCGATGAGCGAGGCACTGCTAGCGGTCGAGGATCTCCGGGTCGCCTTCGCGGTCGGCGGGCGGGAGGTCCGCGCGGTCGACGGGGTCAGCTACCACGTCGAGCCGGGCAAGACCCTGGCGATCATCGGCGAGTCCGGGTCGGGCAAGACCGTCGGCTGCCGCGCGATCATGGGGCTGCTGCCGGCCGGGACCATGATCAGCGGGTCGGCCCGGCTGCGCGGCAGCGAGCTCATCGGGCTGTCCGACGTCCAGCTCCGCAAGCACCGCGGCAGCGACCTGGCGATGGTGTTCCAGGACCCGGCCCGGTCGCTCAACCCCACCATGCGGATCGGCTCGCAGATCACCGAGGCGATCAGGACGCACAGGAAGATGAGCAGGTCGCAGGCGCGCGACGAGGCGGTCGAGCTGCTCCGCCTGGTCCGCATCCCGGCCCCGGACCGGCGCTACCACGAGTACCCGCACCAGCTGTCGGGCGGCATGCGGCAGCGGGTGATGATCGCGATCGCGCTCGCCTGCCGGCCGAAGCTGCTGATCGCCGACGAGGCGACGACCGCGCTCGACGTCACCACCCAGGCGCAGATCATGGAGCTGATGCTCGAGCTCCAGGCCGAG
>DATKFV010000088.1:0-26461 GCA_035511035.1 Streptosporangiaceae bacterium | reverse complement strand
GCCGGCTTCCGCGCGCGCCGGCTTCCGCGCGCGCCGGCTTCCGCGCGCGCCGACCGCCGCGCACGCCGCCCACTGCCGCGCGCCCTGCCGACCACGCCCAGAGAGCCGCGAGCTTGGTTATCCGCTGTGGTCAGGGCCCGCCCTGGTCAAGGTGATCGCGACAATCACTCGCTGATCACGGACCATCGCGTTGCGGTAGTCGTCCCAGTCTGGGTGCTCGCCCGACACCCGGCGGTAGTAGTCGACCAGCAAGTCCATGGCCTCGGGCAGGTGCATGATCTCTACCGCCCCCTCGGCCTGGACCCACTCGCCGAAGAACCGGTCGTTCATCACGCACAACGAGGCTCGCGGGTCGCGAGCCAGGTTCTTGGTCTTGACCGCCGTCTCGCGCGTGCTGATAAGGATCCGGCCGACCTCGTCCACGCCGACGGTCACGGGAGACAACTGCGGTCTCCCGTCGCTGCGCGTCGTCGCTAGTACTGCCCGGTGGTGGGCACGCATGAAGTCACGGGCGCGCTCAAGGTCCATGCCGGCGGTCAGACGCCGTTCAGCCGGGCGAGTCGCCGCACCTCATACTCATGCACGATCGCGGCGGCGTAGGCGTGGCACAGGCCGTGCTCGTCAGCCAGCCAGGTAGCGCGCTCGCTATGACGCAGGAAGGATGGCCCCGATTCCAGCCGGTGGAACCACTCTCGAAGATCGCTGCCGGTTACTCGCGGTATACGCGCGAGCAGGTTCTGGTGCGTTTCGGGAGAGTGGATCAGGGACAAGGGGCACCTCCAGGCCTAGCTTCTCCTGAGTCGAGAGTGCCTTACCACGCCGCTGATGGCAAGACCTGAACGTGACACTTCTGTTACTTGACCGCAGAATTAACGGCAGGCTGCGCACCCAATCACGCTAAGTCGGGCACCAGCGACTCGCCGCGTCGGTCGCGAGGCCCGCGCTGCCCCCACGCTGGCATGACGTGGGGCCTCGCGAGCGGCTAGGAACTGGCCGGGTAGGCGATCGCCGCGAGCGAGGCGAAGCTCTCGGAATCGCTGAACGGGACGCTGCTATCCACGCCGAGGTAGTTCATGGCGATCGTGCCGGCGGACTTGTCGTAGCTGCCGACCTCGGCGAGCACCAGGTTGCCGGGCCTGGCGGCACCGGTCGAGGCGGTCCACTCGCCACTGGCGGCGGTATTTGGGTGATACAGCGCGCCGTCCAGGTAAACGACGCCGTTGATGACCGCGTAGGCCGGGCGCCGGTGTGGTACTTGGAGTTCCCGACTGCCAGCCGTTGGTCAGCGTGAAGTCATGCCACTTGGTGCCGGGCACAGGGTAGGAGATGCCCGCCAGCGAGGCAAAACCCGCCGCCTGGCTGCCGAACACCTGGAGTTCCCCGGTCGGAGTGATCACGATGAAGCCGGCGTTGCCCTCGAAGTCGTAGATCAGCCGGTAGATGAAGTGGGTCGGGGTGACGGCCTTCGGCAGCGTGGTGATGTTGTCTCCGACGGTGCCGCCGATCACCGACCCGGACAGGTACACCACTCCGCCGCTGACGGCGTACCCCGGGTTACCCGTGCCGTAGCGCTTGTTGGCTGACGTCCAGCCGTTCTCTAGCTTGAGCCGGTGCGGCTTGATCGACGCCAGGGCATATAGGTACGCGACTAAGTAGAGGCGCAAAAGAGACTAGACCTTTTGCCGGTGAGACTCGCCCCTGGCGCGGCTAGCCCTAGATCCGACGCCCGAATTGCTCCGTGATCAAGGATCTTCCTTGATCACGGTAGTTCGCCTGAGTGATTAGCCAGCAAACCTCCGTAGTCACGAGCACAAGCATGATCACGGAGGATCTGTAGGGCCAGCTAGCCCGCTAGAGTCTCCGCGATCCCGTAGCAGCGCATGATCACGGAAGTCCACCTGGGGCCAACCGCGGGCGGCGGTGCAGGATCACGGAGACTTCCGGGTGGGACGCGAGGCCGGAGCCAGGACCGCCAGCTACGACAGGCGCTCGAAGACCATCGCCATGCCCTGGCCGCCGCCGACGCACATGGTCTCGAGACCGAACGTCTTGTCGTGGAACTGCAGCGAGTTGAGCAGCGTCGACGTGATCCGCGCGCCGGTCATCCCGAACGGGTGGCCGACCGCGATCGCCCCGCCGTTGACGTTCAGCTTGTCGATGTCGATGCCGAGGTCACGGTAGGACGGGATCACCTGGGCCGCGAACGCCTCGTTGATCTCGACCAGGTCGATGTCGTCGATCGTCATGCCGGCCCTGGCCAGCGCCTGCCGCGACGCCTCGACCGGGCCGAGGCCCATGATCTCCGGCGACAGCGCCGTGACCCCGCTCGACACGATCCGCGCCAGCGGCGTGATGCCAAGCTCGGCCGCCTTGCGGTCGCTCATCACGATCACCGCGGCGGCGCCATCGTTGAGCGGGCAGCAATTGCCCGCCGTCACCGTGCCGTCAGGCCGGAACACGGGCGCCAGCGTGGACACCCTCTCCAGCGTGGTCCCGGCCCTCGGCCCGTCGTCGGCCGAGATCACCGTGCCGTCAGGCAGGGTCGCCGGGGTGATGTCGCGCTGCCAGAACCCGTCGGCGATGGCCTTCTCGGCCAGGTTCTGCGAGCGCACCCCGAACTCGTCCTGCTCAAGCCGGCTCACGCCGCGCAGGGCGGCCACGTTCTCGGCCGTCTGTCCCATCGCGATGAAGATGTCGGGGATCAGGCCGTCCTCGCGCGGATCGTGCCACACCGGCACGCCACCGGCCGACAGCGCCCCGCTGCGAGCCTCCGCCTCGTCGAACAACGGGTTCTTCGTATCGGGCGCGCCGTCGCTGCTGCCCTTGCCGAACCGGCTCACCATCTCCACGCCGGCCGAGATGAAGACGTCGCCCTCGCCCGCCTTGATGGCGTGGTAGGCCATCCTGGTCGACTGCAGCGAGGACGAGCAGTACCTGGTGATCGTGGTGCCTGGCACCGTGTCGAGCCCGAGCATCACGGCGATCACGCGAGCCAGGTTGTAGCCCTGCTCGCCGCCGGGCAGCCCGCAACCGAGGATCACGTCCTCGACGTGCGCCGGGTCAAGCTGGGGCACCTTGGCCAGCGCTGCCTTGATCATCTGGACCGTGAGGTCGTCGGCGCGGATCGAGGTCATGGTGCCCTTGAAGGCCCGCCCGATCGGCGAACGCGCGGTGGCGACAACGACTGCCTCAGGCATGATTACTCCCTGGCCCGGCGATATCCAATAACGTACTGAACAGTAGCTTACGCGCGGTAATTCCGGCCGGGCCGCGAACCGCTGCCGCGCCGCGATCGCTGCCGCGCCGCGACCCGCTGCCGCACCGGAACCGCTGCCGCACCGGCCGGCCAGCCGCGCGGTCGGCCAGCCAGCCGACCAGCCAGCCAGCCGGTCAGGACGAGCTGACCGACTCCCGCGCCCCGCTCAGGCCAACCAGCGCCCCCGCGTTGTGCTTGGCCGCCCCGGCCAGGTCCCTGACGTGCTCGCGCAGGCTGTAGTCCCCGGCCACGTCGGCACTGGCCAATGCCAGGTCGAGGTCGTTGCCGCAACGCTCGAGCAGGATCGAGAAGTCCCTGCGCACCGGCTTGTGCAGGTCGTAGCCGAACGACCGGTGGATCCGCGCGAACAGCGGCTTGTACATCCTGGCCCGCTCGTGCAGGCCGGAGGAGTGCGACATCGGGTTCTTCGGCCTGGTGGCGATGTAGCCGGGCAGCACGTCGGCGAATGCCTGCCGCAATATCCACTTCTCGACGCCGTCCCGTACCTTCAGGTTCATCGGCAGCCGCAGCGCCAGCTCGATCAGCGCCGGGTCCAGGTAAGGCACCCGTGCCTCGACCCCGTGACCCATGCTGACCCGGTCCACCCGCTGCAGCTCGGTCCGCCCCAGGTTGGCGATCTTGTGCAGGAACAGCCGCCGCCGCTGGACCTCGCTGATCTGGTCGTACATCGGATAGCCACCGAACAGCTCATCCGAGCCGTCGCCGGTGAGCACGACCTTGACCCCGAGCTCGCCGATCCGCCGGAACAGCGGCACCGACACCACGGCGTTGATGATGTCGCCGTACTCGGTGAGCTCGCAGACCCTGATCGCCTCGCGGATCTCGGCCAGCCTGATCGCGCGCGGCGATAGCTCGATGACCTCGTGCGGCACGCCGAGCTCGGCGGTCAGCCGGCGGGCGTAGGCGAGGTCGGGACTGCCAGGCGCCCCGACCGTGAACGCGACGCAGTCGGGATGCAGCGCCCGCACGTGCATGAGCAGCAGCGAGCTGTCCAGGCCGCCGGACAAGATCACGCCCACGGTCAGCCCGGTGTCGACCCGCACCCGCACGCTGTCCAGCAAGGCCGCCCTGACCAGCGCCATCGCCTCGCCGGGATCCTTGATCAGGCTGCGGGTGCCCGGCCGTCCCGGCTCCCGCAACCCGGTGGCCAGCAGCCCGTTGTGCGGCACGAGCCTGGGCTCGCTGCCCGGTGTCGCCCAGCCATGGCAGCCAGCAGGCACCTCGGTGATCAGCGCGCCCACCCCGACCAGCGCCTTGACCTCGGAGGCGACGTGCAGGCAGCCATCGGCCATCGACCAGTAGAGCGGCTTCACCCCGACCGGATCGCGGGCCAGGTACACGCTGCCGTCGGCCAGGTCGCCGATCGCGAACGCGTACTCACCGCGCAGCCGCCGCACCGCCGTCTCGCCCCACTGGCTAAAGGCCTCGGCCAGCACCTCGGTGTCGCTGTCGGTCCCGAACTGGCAGCCAAGCTGCTCAAGCTCGCCGCGCAGCGCGCGGTAGTTGAAGATCTCGCCGTTGTAGCAGAGCAGCCAGCGGCCGTCGGCTGAAGTCCATGGTTGCGCAGCGCGCTCGGGGTCGACGATGCGAAGCCGCTGGACCCCCGCGATCAGGCCGGTCCCGGCCCGAACCGCGCCGACCTCACCGCGCGGCCGAAGAGCTTCAAGCATCACCCGCAAAGTTGCCTCGTTCGGACAGCCCCCGGCAACCAGCGCGATCCCGCACATCGCCGCTCAGCTGTCCGGCCGGGCTCGGCGCAGGCTCCGAGGCCCGTTCACGATCCTCGGGCGCAGGCAGACGTGCCAGGCCTGGCCCTCGTCGATCACGTTGACCTCGTCGGCTCGCTGCCGGTCGAGCAAGAGCCCGCGCAAGATCCGGTGGGCGTGGAACTGGCGGTACCA
Source organism: Streptosporangiaceae bacterium (assembly GCA_035511035.1). Classification (GTDB taxonomy): domain Bacteria; phylum Actinomycetota; class Actinomycetes; order Streptosporangiales; family Streptosporangiaceae; genus Chersky-822. Next base: position 21,283 of record DATKFV010000088.1, on the reverse strand, counting down.
CGCCATCTCCACGTCGGCCGCGTAGCCAACGCAGTGCGCGCTCGGCAGCAACGCCACGTAGCCGAGATCCTTGAGCCGCCGCTGGTGCGCGACGCTGCGGGCCATGCTGGTCACCCACAGCGGCGGGGTGCCAGCCGGCGTCAGCCGGGCGAAGTCGTCGGCGAGCTGGTTCAGCCAGGCGACCGCCTGCGGCCTCGTCCTGGCCAGCCACATGCCCGCCGTCCGCGGCGAGCGCCTTGGCATCGTCTGCCGCTCGGCCTTCCTCGCGGCCCGGCCGAGCAGCGTCTCGGCCTGGTGCCGGTACCGGAAGCGCAGCTGACCGGTGGCGCTGAGCTCGTCGAGGTCGACGAGCTCAGCGGAGTCCAGCAGTTCGGCGTCGGTCTGGTAACCACGATCGCGACCCCACCAGACCATGTCGATCTGGGCCAGCATCGAGATCCGCAGCAAGGCGGCCAGGCTGCCGACGCTGGTGCGCGGGCCTGGCTGATAGGTGCGGATCTCGAAGAGCAGCCTGGCGATCGTCTCGTCGCGGCCGTCCGGAGTGGCCTCGAGGACGGCGCTGAATTGCTGCTCGCCAAGGCGCCGGGCCAGCATGTGCTCGGCCGGCTGGCTGTCATCGGGCCCGAACTGCCCGATCTCGGTCATGAGCTCGCTCACGCCAGCGCGATAAGGCCCGAGGTCGGGTTCGCAAGGTGCGAAGTCCGCCGCGGGCGGACGGCTGAAGGCCGTAACCTGGTCGGCCAGCCACACTGTCACGGCGCCCCCTTAGCGCGAATGAAATGGTCATTCCTTTGCGCACAGAGTGTAACAACGTGACTGCGAACAGTAATGGCAGTTTCTCTTTTTCGCCTCCGGGGCCCCTCCGACCTCCCCTTCCCCCTGCACGGGTCCCGTCTTCCCTCGTCGCTCGGTCGCTGGCGCTCCCTCTCTCCTCGGTCCAGACGGGACCGCGCCCCTTTGGCGACGCCTCCCCTCGTCGCTTGCGCTCCTCGGTCCAGGCGGGGATTCCACTAGCCTTGAGGGACGTCTGGCGGGCGCAGCGTGGCGCCGCCTGGGAGCCGAGGTGGTAGCCATGCAGGTGCACGAGTCGCTGGTCGAGTTGATCGGTAACACGCCGCTGGTCCGGTTGCGCAAGGTCACCAGGCACCTGGACCATGGCGCCGCGGTGTCGCAAACACATCATGGAAGTGCTCCGACGGTGCTGGCCAAGGTCGAGTACGTGAACCCAGGTGGCTCGGTCAAGGACAGGATCGCCCTCGCGATGGTGCTCGCCGCCGAGGAGTCGGGCGAGCTGCGGCCTGGCGGCACCATCGTGGAGCCCACCAGCGGGAACACCGGAGTCGGGCTGGCGATCGTGGCGGCCGAGCGCGGCTACAAGTGCGTCTTCGTCTGCCCGGACAAGGTCGCGGCCGACAAGATCGCCACGCTGCGGGCCTACGGCGCCGAAGTGGTCGTCTGCCCGACGACGGTCTCGCCCGAGTCGCCGGACTCCTATTACAGCGTCTCGGACCGGCTCGCCGCCGAGCTTCCCGGCGGCTGGAAGCCCAACCAGTACGCCAACCCGGCCAACCCGATGTCGCACTACCTGAGCACTGGCCCCGAGGTCTGGAACCAGACCGACGGCAAGGTCACGCACTTCGTGGCCGGGATCGGCACAGGCGGCACGATCTCAGGTACCGGGCGTTACCTCAAGGAAGTGTCAGGGGGCCGGGTCAAGGTGATCGGCGCCGACCCCGAGGGCTCGGTCTACTCCGGCGGCACCGGCCGCCCCTACCTGGTCGAGGGCGTCGGCGAGGATTTCTGGCCGCAGACCTACGACAAGACCATCTGCGACCAGATCGTGCCGGTCAGCGACGCCGACTCGTTCCTGATGACCCGCCGCCTGGCGAGCGAGGAAGCGCTCCTGGTCGGCGGCTCCTGCGGGATGGCGGTCGTCGCGGCGCTGAAGGTGGCGGAGTCGGCCGGCCCGGACGACGTGATCGTGGTGCTGCTGCCGGACGGCGGCCGCGGCTACCTGTCGAAGGTGTTCAACGACGACTGGATGGCCGACTACGGCTTCCTCACCTCGGCCACCGCCGAGCCGAGGATCGCCGACGTGCTCGACCGCAAGCGCGGCCAGTTGCCGCTGTTCGTGCACGCGCATCCCGACGAGACGGTCAGGGCGGTGATCGAGACGCTGCGCGAGTACGACGTCTCCCAGTTGCCGGTGCTGAAGGAGGAGCCGCCGGTGATGGCGGCCGAGGTGATCGGCTCGATCACCGAGCGGGAACTGCTCGACGCGCTCGTCACCGGACGAGCCACGCCGGGCGAGCCGGTGTCCGCCCACATGTCGCCGCCGCTGCCGATGATCGGCTCGGGCGAGCCGATCAGTGCCGCCGTCGCGGCCCTGGAGAAGGCTGGCGCCGCCGTCGTGCTAGTTGACGGAAAGCCGGCCGGAATGATCACAAGGCAAGATGTGCTGACCTACTTGGCTGGGTAGAAACTGAGAATTCCGCCCATGGGGCGGGCTACCTTCGCATCACGGCCAGAGCGGATGGGCCGGTCGGTCAGGCACGTACATCTCAGGAGGCGACATCGGAAATGGCTCAGACCCATGCGGCGGATGGATTTGAGACCCTGGCGATCCACGCCGGACAAGAACCGGACCAGCTGACCGGCGCTGTCGTCCCGCCGATCTACCAGGTGTCCACCTACAAGCAAGACGGCGTCGGCGGCGTGCGCGGCGGTACCCACGCGGGCGTGCACTCAGGTCCAGGCCGGCTGATCGAGGGCTACGAGTACTCGCGGACCGCCAACCCGACTCGCGGTGCGCTGGAGGACTGCCTGGCCGCGCTGGAAGGCGGCACCAGGGCGCTGGCCTTCGCTTCCGGCATGGCAGCCGAAGACTGCCTGATCAGGGTCATCTGCAAGCCCGGCGACCACGTCCTGATCCCGCACGATGCCTACGGCGGCACCTACCGGCTGTTCGACAAGGTGCTGGCGGGCTGGGGAGTGACCTATCACCCGGTACCGGTGTCAGACCCGGCCGCGGTGCGCGCGGCGGTCGCCGCGCACAAGCCCAGGCTGATCTGGCTGGAGACGCCGACCAATCCGCTGCTGTCGATCGCCGACATCGGCCTGCTGGCCGAGATCGCGCACTCGGCTCACGCCTTGCTCGCGGTGGACAACACGTTCGCCTCGCCGTACCTGCAGCAGCCGCTCGCCCACGGCGCGGACGCCGTGGTCCACTCCACGACCAAGTACCTCGGCGGTCACTCGGACGTGGTCGGCGGCGCGATCGTGGTGCCCGATGCTGACCTGGCCGCCCAGTGCGCCTTCCTGCAGAACGCGACCGGCACCGCCGGCGGGCCTTTCGACGCCTGGCTGACGCTGCGCGGCATCAAGACGCTGGCCGTGCGGATGGACCGGCACTGCGACAATGCGGCCCAGGTCGCGCGCATGCTGTCCCGGCACCCGAAGGTGGCCCAGGTCTATTACCCCGGCCTGGCCGATCACCCTGGCCACGAGGTCGCGGCCAAGCAGATGCGCGGCTTCGGCGGCATGGTGTCGTTCCGGCACGCCGAAGGCGAGCGGGCGGCCATCGAGATGTGCGGCCGGACCAGGCTATTCACGCTCGGCGAGTCACTCGGGGGCGTCGAGTCGCTGATCGAGCATCCCGCCACGATGACCCACGCCTCGGTCGCGGAGTCGCCGCTGGCGGTCCCCGCCGACCTCGTGCGGCTCTCGGTCGGCATCGAGAACAGCGACGACCTGGTCGACGACATCCGGGTGGCGCTGGGCTAGCCCTCGCGGCTTACCACGAGCAAGATCTTGTCATCCTACAGGAACATAGACCAGTGAAAATAACAAGATCTTGTAGTAGAATTCCGAAAAATCCCAAGATCTTCTAACGCAAACGATTGCACGAACGGTAACCGCGGCGAGCGACCGGACCGGGGCCGCAAGCCAGGCGGGGCGGGCGGGGCAGGACAGGCAGGACAGGCAGGACAGGCGAGCCGGGGCAGGACGGCCGGGCGGGGCGGCCGGGGCAGGACGGGCGAGCCGGGGCGGGCGGGGCGGTCTTGTCGTGGTTGGGCGGGTGGCGTACTAATTGAGCCATGAGCCGGGTATTGCGATATGTCACTGTGCTCCTGTCCTGCGCGGCCATGGCGGTGGTCACCGCCGGCTTCGGTCCGCGCGGGCCAGGCATCGCCGTCTTTCCGACGATTACCTCCGTCGGCAAGTTCGCCTACGTGAACAACGTCGCGAACAACTACGTCGGCACGCCTGGCTTGTTCCGGCTGGCTGACCCCGATACGACGATCACCGGCTTCTACTACGGGATCGACAATTCCGCGCCTGACATCTACGTGCCCGCGGGCAAGAACGGCACTGCGACGCTCGCGATCACCCCGAACGGGCCTTCGATGCTGACGCTGTACGTCGCTGGCGTCGACGGCAAGGGCGGCGAGCCTGGCCCGGTGGCGAACTTCGGCATCGAGACGACGCTGTCGTCCGGCAACATCGCGGCCCTGGCCTGGTGGAAGCTCTCCGCGAGCCGGGCCGCGACCGAAGCCGACGCGACTGGTTACGGCAAGACCGCCCGCCTCGCCGGAGACGCGAAGCCGGCCTGCGCCAAGTCAGCCGCTCCCGACCGGTACCGGTGCGCGTTGTCGGTCGGCGGCGGTGGCGGTCAGGCGCTGGCGGCATCGTCGCTGCTGCCGCTCATCGGCACGGGCGGCGACGCCACGGTCTCCGCCTGGGTCAACGTCACCAGGTGCGCGAGCTCGTGCGTCGCGTTGTCGCAGGATGCCGGCAAGGGTTACGCGTTCGCCCTGGAGTACCAGCGGGTCTGCCGGGCCGGCCACAAGTCCGGTGCCTGCTGGAAGTTCGTCGTGCCGCTGAGCGCCGCACCTGGCAGCACGGTCAAGGCCGTCGCATCCGCCCCTGGCTCGGCCAGGCTGGGCAAATGGACTCAGCTCACGGCGGTGTTCTTCGCCAGTCACGGGCTGCTGTCGCTCTACGTCGACGGTGCCGGCCAGGGCACGGGTACCTCCTATTCGCCGCCGTCCTCGGTGTCGCCCGGTGACGTGCGGATCGGGAACCTGACTCCGGGCGGGAAGAAGCACGACTGGTCCGGGCTGCTCTCGGACGTCTGCGCCTTCTACGGCATCGTCGACGCCACCCAGGCCAAGACCCTCTACAAGGGCAACAAGGCCCACCCCCACGACGGCTGCGCCGCCCTAGACGCCAAGTACCCCTAGGTCGTGTTAGCCCTCCGCCTCCGTGGTGCCTTTCAGAACCCTGTTCGCGGCGACATCAGTCACGCCAACGACGGTTACTGCATGCTTGAGCCCCAGTTACCCCTACGTCGGGAGGCCTTTCAGAACCCTGTGCCTCGGCCACATGAGTCACGCCCCACAACGGTTACTGCATGCTAGAGCCCCAGTTACCCCTACGTCGGGAGGTCACCATGGGAGCTGGCGGGGGGCGATCGTGGAGTCCGAGCCCAGGCGCATCCGCGCGGCGTGCTGTTCGTGGCCGATCACGTGCATGACCGCGTTGATCAGGGCCAGGTGCGTGAACGCCTGCGGGAAGTTGCCGAGGTGCCGGCCCGAGGTCGGGTCGATCTGCTCGGCGTACAGCAGCAGCGGGCTCGCGTAGGACAGCACCTTCTCGCACAGGTCACGCGCCCGGGTGTGCTCACCGATCTCCGACAACGCCGAGACCAGCCAGAACGAGCAGATCGTGAACGTGTTCTCGGTCCCGGTGAACCCGTCGTCGGTCTGCTCGGACCGGTACCGCAGCACCAGGCCGTCCCTGGTCAGCTCATCCGCGATGGCCAGGACGGTCGCCTTGATCCGCTCATCGGTCGGCGGCAGGAACCGCAGCAGCGGCATCAGCAGCAGCGAGGCGTCCAGCGCGGTCGTGCCGTAGTGCTGGCAGAACACTCCCCGGTCGTCGATGGCGTTCGCGCAGATGTCGGCGTGGATCTCGTCGGCGGCTTGCTGCCACTGGGCGGCGACCGCGGGCTCGTCCCTGATCCTGGCCAGCCGGGCGCCCCGGTCGGCGGCGACCCAGCAGAACATCTTCGACGAGGTGAAGTGCTGCGGGTCGCCCCTTACCTCCCAGATGCCGCGGTCAGGCTCGCGCCAGTGCGTCAGGGCCTGCTCGACCTGGTGCCTGGCCATCTGCCACACCCGCTCGTCCATCCAGTCGCGTGACTTGGTGTGCAGGTAAAGCGAGTCGAGCACCGCGCCCCAGACGTCGTGCTGGCGCTGGCTGTAAGCGGCGTTGCCGACCCTGACCGGCCGGGCGCCCTGGTAGCCGCGCAGGTGGTCGAGCGTGTGCTCGTCCAGGTTACGGCCGCCGTCGATGGCGTAGACGATCTGCAGGTCGTCCTGGTCCCTTTCGACCAGGTCGGCGATGAACGCGAAGTAGTCGCTCGCCTCCCACTCGAACCCGAGCGTGAAAAGCCCCCACAGCGCGAAGGTAGCGTCCCTGATCCAGCTGTACCGATAGTCGAAGTTGCGCTCGCCGCCAGGGGCCTCGGGCAGTGAGGTGGTCGCGGCCGCCGCGATGGCGCCGGTCGGGGCGTAAGCGAGGCCCTTGAGAGTCAGCGCGCTCCTGGCCAGGTAGGTGCGCCAGCGGTGGTCGGGCAGGTTGCCTCGGGCCAGCCAGTGCCGCCAGTGATGGGCGGTCCACATCAGCCGCTGGTCGGCCTCTTCGTAGGTCTGCGGCGGCGGCTTGTGACCCCAGGAAAGCGCGCAGAACCTCGTGTCGCCTTCCCGCAGCAAGGTTCGTGCCCTGGCGCTGGCGCCTTCGACACCCAGGCCGATGTCCGAGGTCAGCGTCAGCGCGGGGCCATGCAGCCCGCTGCTCTCCGGACTGATGCTGACCTGATGGAAGCCGAGGTCAGTGTGCTCCCACCGGCCGCGCTTGCGGCCGTAGTCGAACACGGGCTCGCAGTCGATGACCAGCTGCACCGACCCGTTGGTGCAGGTGACGGTGCGCAGCAGCAAGTGATCGGAGTCATAGTCGGTCGGCGGCCGCAGATGCGAGCCGCGTTCGGGGCTTTGGTGCCGCCACGGCCCCATCACCAGGCAGTCCCTGATGACCAGCCAGCCCTCACCGCTGCTCCAGGTCGTCTCGAGCACCATGGTGCCTGGCAGGTAGCGGCGATCGGCGGGAACTTCCACGTCGGCCGGGCCGAACCGGAACCAGCCCGCGTCCCGGTCAAGGACGGAGCCGAAGATGCTCGGCCCGTCCATCCTCGGCAGGCACAGCCACTCGACCGATCCGCTCGGCGCGATCAGCGCCGTGACCTCGCCATCGGACAAGAACCCGTAGTCGGCGATGGGAGGGAACGGCGAGAAGCCGTTGTGGGCCGTCGCGCTCGTCATGTTTACCTCCCCCACCAGCCCTACCCCCTGCGACGCATGGCCCCGTTAAAGATCTCGTCTGCTAGTCGCCTGCCGCTGCCTAGTGCCAGACCATAAGGACGAGGATCACTAGCCAGATTAGGCCCACGAGGCCGCCCATCATGGCAATTCGGCCACGCTCCACGCTCGCCAGGTGCACGTCGGCGCTGGCTTTCGACGACGCGGCGGCCGGGGCCGTCGTATCGGCGGTGCCCTGCGGATCGGGGGAGCCCGGCGCCGCGGTCGCGTCGGCACCGGAGTCAGCCGGGGCCGAGTCGGCCGTGTCGGCCTGGTCATCCGGCGCAGTGCCGGTCGATGGAACAGTGCCGGTCGATGGCGCGGTGGCGAGCCCGCCCACCGCCGCCGTCGCCGGTATGAGGGCGACGCTGGCGGTGGCCGCGTCCTCCAGCGCCTTGATGGCCTTGCGCTGGTCCCTGATGATCAGCGCGAGCAGGGCCAGCGCGACGATGAACAGGGTCGCGGAGACGATCACCCAGGGCTGGCTGGCGACCGAGATCATGGAGGCGAGCGCCTCGCCCGCGATCAGCACGCCCAGGCAGGCGAGCGCGAAGATGAACGTGGTGCGGTTCAGGTAGCGCACGATCCGCACGTCCCGCTGCCTGATGTAACGCGGGGTCGACATGATCGCGACCGTGACTGGCCCGATCGTGAAGGCTACGAAGAGCAGATGCAGCCACAGGACGAGATGCTGCGGGAACGATTTGATCATGGCGGAAGTCTAGATCCCGATCCATACATATCTATGGCGCATTGGAGAGGCGCCTGATAATCAGAACCTAAGGGGAGCCGGCGTACCACGATGCGCGCGAGGCCAGCCACTAATCGTGGGGTCCGGGTTCGTACCGGGTAGATGAGGCCAGCCACCAATCGTGGGGGTCCGGGGGTTCGTACCCCCGGGTAGATACTGCGGCCTGTGGCGCGGATGGCCGAAGGCCATCAAGCATGCGAGGCGGGCTCGTCGTGGGGGTCCGGGGGTTCGTACCCCCGGGTAGATACTGCGGCCTGTGGCGCGGATGGCCGAAGGCCATCAAGCATGCGAGGCGGGCTCGGAAATACCAGAACCAGGTGAACTGACCTGGCTCTGGCACTCCAAGACATGGCGCTGGCCCGCGGGCATGGAACCCGGATGCTCGGCCGGGCCGCGCCTGGTTCGGTTAGCGCTCGGGGTCAGGCCTTCTTGTTCTGGATCCAGGCGAAGACAAGCAGGCCGAGGCCGATGACGGCGGCGACGCCGCCGCGGAACAGGTGGCCACCGTGCTTGACATGGCTGCCGACGTTCAGGAAAGCCGGTGCCGCGCCGACGAACCAGAGAATGCCGACGATGAGGGCCACGACTCCGACGACGGCCAGGACCAGAACTACCGGCTTCCTGCCGCTGCCGGACGCCGCGCTTGCTGTGCTCACTTCTTTTCCTCCCTTAAGGAAACCTTCACTTGATCCCCTGGGCCGACGGCAAGGAAGCGCCAGCCGACGAGGCGACCACGTGCCGCACCGTACTACGGACTGGGCTAGGACGAGTGCTTAGTTCATGAAAGCGCCCGATTTCGTGACCGTCAGCGAGGGCGACGTAGCTGGCAAAGGATGCGTGAATCCTTAGCGCGGTCAAACGCCCGTGCTAGCCGGCCATGCTCGTCATCTCGCGTAGGGCCTCGGGCCGCTCGCCTTCACCTGCTTTTCGCCCTGCGTGACCGCAGGAAGTCGCTTACAACGTACTCACCCAGGCTGTCCGGCATTGCCCGGAACACCCGGCCGCCATTCCGCTTGGCCACCTCGTCAACGAACGAGCTGAGCCGTTCGTCGTCAGCGAGCATGAAGATGTTCAAGGTCGCCTGCCGCCTGGTCATCTTGTCGACCTCGGCCATCGTCAGCTCGAGGGTCTCAGGGGACAGCGGCCAGTCGAACCAGGACCGGCCGTCGCGGCGCAGGTGGGCGGTCGGCTCACCGTCAGTGATGACCAGCACGACCGGGTTGTGCTCGGGGCGCCGGTCAAGGAACCGCCCGGCCAGCACGAGCGCGTGATGCAGGTTGGTGCCCTGCACCATGTCCCAGCCAAGGCCAGCCAGGTCGGTCTCCTTCAGCTCCCTGGCGTAGTTGGAGAAGCCCACGACCTGCAGGGCGTCCTGCGGGAACCTGGTCCGCACGAGCGAGTACAGGGCCAGCGCGGTCTGCTTGGCCGCGCTCCAGGTGCCGCGCAGCGCCATCGAGTAGGACAGGTCCACGAGCAGGCAGACGGCCGCGGACGCGCGCCGCTCGGTCTCGCTCACCTCGAAGTCGCTCACCGCCAGCTTGACGGCACCGTGACCGGTGCCGGCCGGCCCGGCGCTCGCGTTCGCGACTATCGCTGGGTCACGCAGGATGGCGTTGCGGACCGTGGCCGCGGTGTCGATCGGCTGCTCGTCCCCGAACCGCCACGGCCGCGTCGAGCCGGTCAGCTCGCCCGCCTGGCCCACATCGACCTGATCGTGGTCGCCGTGCCCGCCCTCGGCCAGCTTGGCGAACACCTTGCGGAGCGCGGTGTCGCCGAGCCTGCGGACCGCCTTGGGGGTGAGCTCGAGCTTGCCCTCGTTGTTCTGCAGGTAGCCCTGGCGCTCGAGTTCCCGCTCGATCTGCCTGAGCGCCTCCATGTCGTCAACGGCCTGGCGGCCGAGCGCCCGCCTGATCGCTTCCTCGTCGACATCGTCGAGCATGGCGCCCGGGTAGTCCTGTCGCAGCGCCTCCTCGAGCTCGGCGAGGTCGGCCAGTTCCGATAGCGCGGTCGTGGCGTCGCCGAGGCCAAGGGGCTCGCTGCCGGTCATCCGCTCCCTGCGGCTGCCCTGGCCATCCCAGTCCACGTCGGGCCTGCGGTCCCGCAGCGCGGCCGCGAGCCTGGCCATCTCCTGGGCCAGGCCAGCGTCCTCAAGGGTCTGGGCCATCAGCCCGGCCAGCTCGTCCCGCTGCTCGTCGGTCAGCGAGTTCAGCAGCCGCTGGGCGGCCGCCATCCGCCGGACCAGCGAGTCGACCAGCTCTTCGAGGTTGGCGGGGTTCTCGGGGAAGAACTCGCCGTACTGCTCCATGAAGGCGTCGAAGTCCTCCTGGGTGTGGTCACCGCGGGCGTCGGCGTCGATCATGTCGGTCAGCGCCGCCATCATCTCCTTGACCTGGCGCATGCCCTCGGTGTCGGGCTCGGTCATCGCGTCCTTGATGCCACGGAACTGGCTGTCAAGCACTTCCCGCCTGAGCAGCTCCTTGAGCTGCTCAAAGGTCTGGGCGGCGGCCTGGCTGCGCCATTGGTAATCGGCCAGCTGCCTGATCGCGCCGGGCACGTCCCTCGGCAGCGCGTCAAGCTCGGCCTCGCGCAGCCGCGCCTCGTCGCTCGGGTCGGGGAACAGCTCGGCCCGCTCCTGCCCGATCGCGGTGTCAAGGAGCGCGCTCGCCTTCTCGAGTATCCCGTCGAGGCGTCCGCTCCTGCGCAGCTCCCGCTGCCGCTCCCTGACCTGCCTGAGCAGGTCATCCAGGCCCCGGCGGCCCCCCAGGCCGCGCCTGATCAGGTCGCGGAGCGCGCTGGCGGTGTCGTCGCCGTTCAGTATCGACTCACCGAGCGCGTCAACCGCGCCTCGCACGTCATAGGGCGGCTCAAGCGGGTCGGGCCCGTCGTGGTAAGGCCCGTACCTGTAACGACTCATGGCTGCCCGCCGGGACTAGCCTGTGCTTGGTTTATTTGGCTGAAAGGGGCTTCGATCTTGGTGACCAGCCCGGTCGGCGAGTTAGCTTCGGTAGACAGTGCCACCATCGGTCACGTCCTTCGACAGTCGGCGCATGAGGTAGAGGCCTTCAAGTGCGAACTCGAGCGCGGCCGCGGCCTGGCCGAACGACTCGCCGCCGTCTCCGTCGAGCCGCTCCATGATCCTGGCTAGTCCTGGGACCTCGCCGATCCGGCGCAGCAGTTCGGCCGCCGGGAGCATGTCGGACGACTCGACGCTGTCGCCGTCGCCGAACCTGGCGATCAGGCCGGACAGGTCCGCGCTGCCCAGGTGGGCGCGGAAGGTGTCGGCCGTGGCCCGGCGCAGCAGGTGCTCGAGCACCTCGGCCTCCCTGCCCTCCTCGCTGACCTCGAACTCGACCTTGCCCCGCAGCGTGGTGACCACCGCGGGCAGGTCGCAGATCCTGGCTACCGGCTGGTCTTCGCCGCTGATCGCGGCCCGGCGGACCGCCGCCGCGACGACGGACTCGGCCGCGGCGATCGCGAACCGCGCGGATACCCCGGACCGGGAGTCGACCGCTGGCGATGACCGCACCAGCCGGGTGAACCTGGCGATCACCTCGACCAGGTGGGCGGGCAGCACGGCGTCGGGGTTGTCGCCGCCCCAGGCGATCTTGGCCTCCTGCCGCACGACCGCGAGCTCGTCATCGAGCGAGAGCGGGTAGTGGGTGCGGATCTCGGCGCCGAACCTGTCCTTCAGCGGGGTGATGATCCGGCCCCTGTTGGTGTAGTCCTCCGGGTTCGCGCTGGCCACGAGCACGATGTCGAGCGGCAGCCGCAGCGCGTAGCCGCGCACCGCGATGTCGCGCTCCTCAAGCACGTTGAGCAGCGACACCTGGATCCGCTCGGCCAGGTCGGGTAGCTCGTTCAGGCAGAAGACGCCGCGGTTGGTCCTCGGCACCAGGCCGTAGTGGATCGTCTCCGGGTCGCCGAGCGTGCGGCCCTCGGCGACCTTGACCGGGTCGATGTCACCGATCAAGTCACCGACGCTGGTATCAGGAGTCGCCAGCTTCTCGCCGTAGCGCTCGTCCCGATGACGCCAGCTCACCGGCAGCTCATCGCCAAGCTCGGCCGCGAGCCTGCGGCACCGCACGCAGGCGGCGGCGTACGGGTGGTCGTTGATCTCGCACCCGGCGACGACCGGCGACCACTCGTCCAGCAGGCCGGTCAGGGTGCGGATGAGCCTGGTCTTGCCCTGGCCGCGCTCACCGAGCAGGATCACGTCGTGCCCGGCGATCAGCGCGCGCTCAAGGTGCGGGCGCACCGTGCCGTCGAACCCGAGTATCCCTGGGAACGGGTCGTCGCCGGCTCGCAGCCGCGCGACTAGGTTCTGCCTGATCTCGTCCTTGACGCTGCTGTACTCGTGCCCGCTGGCCCGCAATTCGCCGAGCGTGGCGATGGCCGGGGCAGGTGTCCTCGTGGCGGCTGATGATGACTGGCGTTGTGGCTGCACGGTTCGACACTATGTGCAGTGCGGCGTGGTCCGCATCCATGGGAGGCGCATGATGACCAAACGCGGGCCTGTCCTCGTAATCGATATCGGCGGCACGAAGCTGGCGGCGGGCGTGTGCGAGCCTGGCGGCCGGCTGATCACCTGGTCGCAAGTGCCGACGCGGCACGACATCGACGGGGAGAAGCTGTGGCAGAGCCTGGAGTCGTTGCTGCTCGTCGTGCTCGATGACGCCAAGGTCGATGACCTCGGTCAACTGTCGGGCATCGGCTGTGGTTGCGGCGGGCCGATGGAGTGGCCGGCGGGGCTGGTGTCGCCGCTGAACATCCCGGCCTGGCGTGACTTTCCGCTGCGGGACCGGCTGGTCGAGCGGTTCGGCCGCTCGGGCGGCGCGCCCATCCCGGTGCGCGTGCATAACGACGCCGTGTGCATGGCCGCGGGGGAGCACTGGCGCGGGGCCGGCCGCGGTCGCAGGAACATGCTCGGCATGGTGGTGTCCACTGGGGTCGGCGGCGGGCTCATCCTCGACAACCACCTGATCGACGGTGCGTCAGGCAACGCCGGTCACATCGGCCACGTGGTCGTCGATCCTGATGACGGCCCTGAGTGCGTGTGCGGCGCGATTGGCTGCCTTGAGGCCATCGCCCGCGGGCCCGGGCTTACCGCCTGGGCCCAGGAGGAGGGCTGGCGGCCCGGCCAGCCTGGGGCGACGGCCAAGGACCTGTCCGCTGACGCCGCCCAGGGCCACAGCATCGCCAGGGCGGCCATGCGGCGCGCGGGCCGCGCGCTCGGCATCGCGATCGCGTCGGCGACCAACCTGTGCGACCTCGAGGTCGTCTCGATCGGCGGCGGGCTATCCCAGGCCGGGGCGCTGATCTTCGACCCCTTGCAGGAGGCGCTGGCCGCCCACGCGAAGCTCGACTTCGCCCGCGAGGTGCGCGTCGTGCCTGCCGCGCTCGGCCAGCACGCCGGCCTCGTCGGCGCCGCCGCGATAGTCGTCGCCGGCCACCTGTACTGGACCGCGGCTGACTAGCGTGACTTCCTAACGGCTGTGACTTCCTAGAGGTTGCCGCGGCGGTCTTGCTCGCGCTCGATGGCCTCGAACAGGGCCTTGAAGTTGCCCTTGCCGAAGCCTTCGCTGCCGTGCCGCTCGATCAGCTCGAAGAAGACGGTCGGGCGGTCCTGGACCGGCTTAGTGAAGATCTGCAGCAGGTAGCCGTCCTCGTCCCTGTCTGCCAGGATCCGCAGCTCACGTAGCTTATCGACGTGCACCCTGGTGTCGCCGACCCACTCGCCGAGCGTGTCGTAGTAACTGTCGGGGGTGGCCAGGAAGGCGACGCCGGCCGTGCGCATCCGCTTGACCGCTGACACGATGTCGTCGGTCACCAGCGCGATGTGCTGGACTCCTGGCCCGCCGTAGAACTCCAGGTACTCGTCGATCTGCGACTTCCTCTTGCCGGGCGCAGGCTCGTTGATCGGGAACTTGACCTTGCGGCTGCCGTCGGCGACGACCTTGCTCATCAGGGCCGAGTACTCCGTCGCGATGTCGTCGCCGACGAACTCCTTCATGTTGGTAAAGCCCATCACCTGGTGGTAGAAGCTGACCCACTCATCCATGAGGCCAAGTTCCACGTTGCCGACGCAGTGGTCGACCGCGCTGAAGTACGGGGCCGCCAGCGGGGCCAGCGGCTCGGCGGCGACGAAGCCAGGCAAGTAGGGCCCGGCGTAGTCGGAGCGCTCGATCAGGCTGTGCCTGGTGTCACCGTAGGTAGCGATCGCCGCCTTGACGACCTGCCCGTGCTCGTCCTCCTCGACGTGCGGCTCCTGCACCGGCCGAGCGCCCCTGGCGACCGCGTAAGCGAAGGCCTCGCTGGCTGAAGGCACGCCGATCGCCAGGTCGATCACTCCGTCGCCGTGGGTCGCGACGTGGCCGGCGAGTTCGCTGGCGGAGTTGAGCGCGCCGCGCAGCACGAACCGGGCTGAGCCGGACTCGAGTACGTAGGCGGTCTCGTCTCGGCAGCCGGTCTCAGGCCCCTGGTAGGCCACGCAGCGCATGCCGAAGGCGGTCGAGTAGAAGTGCGCCGCCTGCCTGGCGTTCCCGACCGCGAAGACGATCGCGTCCATGCCGGTGACGGGGAACGCGTCGCCGGCGGTCGCGGCGGTCATCTGGTCACCGGTGCCGTGCTCGCCAGTGCTGTGGTCGCTGGTGCCGTGCTCAGCGGCGGTCTGTGCGGTCATGGTCGGCTCCTGTTTGCTCGCTGGCTGGTCGTGGCCCTGATCGCCGGGCTTGGCGCCGCCGGTCATGGCGCCGCCGGTCATGGCGCTGCCCGCTCGTGACTTCGGCTGCTCATCGCAGAATCGAACAGGAGGACAAGATGTGCAACAGTCAGATTCTTAGCTGTACAGTTTGCTCAGTGAGACGTGGAACCTGGTGGCTACTTTGGTCACCATGTCAGCAGAGGCCTGACTCGTGATCGATGCGCTGGACGCCCGGCTGATCGAGTTGCTGACCGTTGAGCCCAGGATCGGGGTGCTCGAGGCGTCTCGTCGGCTGGGGGTCGCCAGGGGCACGATCCAGGCCAGGCTCGACCGGATGACCAAGCGTGGTGTGATCACGAGCTACGGCCCCGACATCGACCCGGCCGCCATCGGCCACGCCGTGACGGCGTTCGTGACCCTTGAACTGACCCAGGCGGGCGGTCACGACCGGGTGGCGGAGCGGTTGTCGCTGATCGACGAGATCCTCGAGGCGCACACCATCACCGGGCCTGGTGACGTCCTTTGCCGGGTGGTCGCTCGCGACAACTCCGACCTGCAACGAGTGATCGACGCCATCGTCGACGTGCCCGGCGTCGTGCGCACCTCGACGGTCATCGCCCTGGCCACCACGGTCAGGTACCGGACCATCCCCCTCGTTCGCGCCACCGCCGCATCCCACCATGGCAGCGGCTGAGCCCTCGCCGCGGACTGACGAGTCGCCCGGAAGGACGGGCCCAGGGCTCAGGTGGGACGGGCGGGGGTGGTGGAGGGGAGGGCGGCGATCTCCGCGGCTATGCCGTGCAAGGTATCGCGCAGCTCGTTGTGATCGGCCCGGCCAGCGAAGAACATCCAGCCGACGCTGATCCCGCCGATGATCATGGCGGCCCTGACTCGCTCGGGCAGGTCGGCGTCGGGCTCGGTCAGCAAGTCGATCATGAACTCGACGCGCTCCTTGAACAGGTCGCCCCGGCTCTTCATGGAGGCAAGCGCGTTCAGGGCGGCCTGGTTCTGGTGGAGCATCCGGAAGACCTGGTCGCCTTCGGCGACGATGTCGATGTACCGGCCGAGGATCTCGCGGCGCGTCTGCTCGGTCCCTGGCTGCTCGCGGCCCCAGGCGATGAGCGCGTCCATCTGCTGGGCGTAGTCCTCGACCAGGCTCGTGACGATGTCTTCCTTGGACTTGAAGTGGTAGTAGAGCGCGGCTTTGGTCACATCGAGTCGCTCGGCGATCTCGCGCAGCGACGTTCCTTCGTAGCCGTGCTCGGTGAAGAGTTCCACGGCCACCTGCTGGATCCTGGCGCGAGTGTCCGAGCGAGCGCGCGAGTCGGGCTCGCCATGGCTGGTGGCGTGCCCGTTTGGCCCGTGATCAGCCGCGGGACCGACCCCTTGAGGGTCTTTCATTGTTGTCCGCCACCTTGGATGCAACCTACTTGACGACCGGTTAGTAAGCAGCTTAGGCTATCGCTAGTGAGAATGCTAGCCGGTCGGCAAGTAGGTTGCCACCGTAGAGGGCAGCCCGGCCGGAAGCGGCCGGACGGGGACTGAAGGTTGTAGCCAGTCGCTCTCGCTTGGCCGGGGGCAGGATGCCGGGCGGCTCAGCCCGGTGGGATAGACGAGGAACTGAGGAGCTTAACCATGTCAGAGGTCGAGGCGGTGGCTGAAGGCCAGGCCGCGCCGGCGTTCGGGCGAAGGCGCGATGTCATGATCGTGCTGCCCGGGCTGCTGCTCGCGCTGATGCTCGCCATGCTTGACCAGCTCGTCGTGTCCACGGCGCTGCCGCGCATCGTCGGCGACCTCGGCGGCCTCAATCATTTGTCCTGGGTCGTCACGGCTTACGTGCTGGCCTCGACCATCACCACGCCGCTCTACGGCAAGCTAGGCGACCTGTAC
Organism: Streptosporangiaceae bacterium; assembly: GCA_035511035.1. Lineage (GTDB taxonomy): Bacteria > Actinomycetota > Actinomycetes > Streptosporangiales > Streptosporangiaceae > Chersky-822. The sequence continues at coordinate 4,524 of DATKFV010000088.1, read as the reverse complement.
GGCCGCAAGCGGTTGCTGATCGCGGCCATCGTCATCTTCCTGGCCGGCTCGGCCCTGTCCGGCCAGGCCCACTCGATGGACCAGCTGATCGCCTTCCGTGCCCTGCAGGGCCTCGGCGCCGGCGGCCTGATGGTGGGAGCGATCGCGACCATCGGCGACCTGGTGTCGCCGCGCGAGCGGGGCCAGTACATGGGCTACATGATGGCCGCGATGATGATCGCGATGATCGCGGGCCCGCTGGTCGGCGGCTACATCACCGACACCCTGTCGTGGCGCTGGATCTTCTACATCAACATGCCGATCGGCGGCGCGGCGCTGCTGTACATCATCGCGACGCTGCACCTGAAGCTGCACAAGATCCCGCACAAGATCGACTACCTGGGCGCGGCCGTGCTGGCCGTCGGCGCGACCTCGATCGTGCTGGTCACGACCTGGGGCGGCACCCAGTACGCGTGGGGCTCGGCGACGATCATGTCCCTGAGCGTGCTGGCCGTGGCGGCCGTCGCCGGGTTCATCTGGATCGAGTCGAAGGCGGCCGAGCCGATCCTGCCGCTGCACGTGTTCAAGAACCGGAACTTCTCGCTGGCCAGCGGGATGAGCTTCCTGCTCGGCCTCGCGATGTTCGGCGCGATGACCTTCCTGCCGCTCTACCAGCAGACCGTGCAGCACGCCTCGCCCACGGTCAGCGGCCTGCTGCTGATCCCGATGATGCTCGGCGCGACCACCACGTCGCTGGTCGCGGGCCGGATCACGGTCCAGACCGGCAAGTACAAGGCGCTGCCCATCATCGGCAGCGCGATCATGACGGTCGGCATGCTGCTGCTCGCCACGCTCGGGCCAAGCACTTCCCGGCTGATCTCGATGGGCTTCTTCGTGGTCTTCGGCGTCGGGATGGGCTTCCTGATGCAGATCACCACCTTGATCGCGCAGAACAGCGTCAGTCCGAGGGACATGGGCGTGGCCAGCAGTTCGCGGTCATTCTTCCAGCAGATTGGCGGCTCGATCGGAGTCTCGATCTTCGGCGTGGTCTTCTTCAGGGCACTCAACAGCTCGATCGCCGCGAGGCTGCCTGGCATGAAGTTCCAGGCCGGCGGCGGGATCAACCCGGCCAACGTCCAGCACCTGGCTCCGGCCCTTCGGGCAGCGGTGTTCGCCGGCATCGCGCATGGCCTTGACACGGTGTTCATCTGGGCGGCGCCCACGGCGGCGATCGTGTTCGTGCTCGCCTGGCTGGTCAAGGAGATCCCGCTGCGCGGTCACAACGAGCCGGTCGGAGCCACGCCCGAGCCGCGGCCCGAGGTGAGCGAGCCTTCGCTGGCCATCTGACGGAGTTCGCCAGGCTCAGTCGGCCTGGCGGGCGACAGCCCTCGCACGACGAAGACGACCCCGGACGCGAGTCCGGGGTCGTCTTTTGCCTAGAAGTTCTTAGATGCCCCCGTAGGGCACGGCGTCGATGATCTCGACGGTGTTCACCCGGCCGTTGGGCAGGGTGAAGCTGGCCGACTCGCCGACCTTCTTACCCGAGATCGCGGAGCCGAGCGGTGACTGCGGCGAGTACACGTCGATGGGCGCCCCGCTCTCTTCGCGAGACGCGAGCAAGAACGTCACCTCGGCGTCATCGCCCTCGAACTTGACCGTCACGGTCATGCCAGGGCCAACGACCCCGTCGGTACGCGGCGGCTCACCGACCTTGGAGTGCGTCAGGATGTGCGTGAGCTGATGGATCCGCGCTTCCTGTTTGCCTTGCTCCTCCTTGGCGGCGTGGTATCCGCCGTTCTCCCGTAGGTCGCCCTCTTCTCGAGCTGCCTCGATCTTCTTGGCGATGTCGATCCTGCCCTGGCCGGAGAGGTGATCGAGTTCGGCCTTGAGCCGGTCGTACGCCTCCTGGGTGAGCCAGGTGACAGTTTCGTCACGGGTCTCGGTCACAAGCACTCCTCGCATCCGCCGTACGGAGGTCCACTCCGCCGGGCCCGGCCGGGCCCCTTCGTGGGGGGTAATCCATCGAGACTACTTTGTCCATGCAAGTCAGTTCAACCATCTAAAGGTCAAGGCGGTAATTCGAACACAGTCTCGACTCTGAACCGGTATTAAAGGTAAAATCATCCCATGATTTTCGGATCGATCAGCTAGTGGACGGCGGTTTCGTCCAGCCAAAGGACCAGTGACATCAGGAAAACGAACACTACAACACCTGATCCGAGATCCCCTTGAGCTAGACCGGCCGGTCGGAGCCGGCGCGGAATGTCGCCGGCTGTCGGTGGCGTTGACTAACTTGTTGCGCGAGGCGGTCGGCCGCCTCGCGCTGGCGGTTGTCGCGACTCTTGACCCATCCCGGAGGGGATCTCTTCATGTCTGCAGTGACCTCGGGCTCGCCCGAGCCTCAACTAGCGCCCGAGGCGCGACTGGCGAACAGGCGGACTGGCCTTGGACGCGGTTGCGACGAGCCGCTGCGACTCATGGCCGTGCACGCGCATCCCGACGACGAGTCGAGCAAGGGCGCCGCCACGATGGCGAAGTACGTGCGCGAGGGAGCCGAGGTCCTGGTGTGCACGCTCACCGGCGGCGAGCGCGGCGACATCTTGAACGAGGCGATGGAGCGGCCCGAGGTGCGAGCCAACCTCGCTGCCATCCGGCGGGCGGAGATGGCGAAAGCCCGCGACATCCTCGGCATTGCCCAGCAGTTCCTCGGGTTCGTCGACTCGGGCCTGCCCGAAGGCGACCCGCTGCCGCCGCTGCCCGAAGGCTGCTTCGCGGTGCAGCCGCTCGCGGACGCGGCCCGCCCCCTGGTCAAGGCCGTTCGCGAGTTCAGGCCGCACGTCATGCTGACCTACGACGAGAACGGCGGCTACCCGCATCCGGACCACGTCATGACCCACCGGGTGTCGGTCGAGGCGTTCGAGGCCGCCGCCGACCCCGAGCGATACCCCGATTGCGGCGAGCCCTGGCAGCCGCTGAAGCTCTATTATTTCGTCAGCTTCCACCGGGCTCGGATGATGGCGCTGCACGACAAGATGCTTGAGCTAGGTCTTGAGTCGCCCTACGCGGAGCGGGCAGCCGAACGATCGCAGGCCAAGCCGGGAGAGCCGGCGAGGAAGCAGTTCGAAGTCACTACCAAGGTGCCGTGCGCCGACTACTTCGAGATCCGTGACCAGGCGCTGCTGGCGCACGCTACTCAGGTGGACCCTAACGGCGGCTGGTTCGCCTGCCCGGTCAGCGTCCAGCGAGAGGCATGGCCGACCGAGGACTATCATCTGGCTAGGTCGATCGTGGATACGGACGTCCCGGAGGACGACCTTTTCGCCGGGATCCGAGAGAAGGTGCGGCTTTGATCGTCCTGGCGACTTCGAGCTCAGCGAACACGGATCTACTGGCGCAGCCGGGGACCGTTGCCTTTCTCGTCGTGTTCGGCATGGCCGTGATGCTGTACTTCGTCTTCAGGTCCATGTCCAAGCACCTGCGCAAGGTCAATCAGATGGCCAGGGACGAGCAGGCCGCGGCGCTGACTGCGGCCCAGGGTCAGGACTCGACGGACAGGACGAGCCCGTAGGCCAGCAGCTGGTAACCGGGCCTCGGCGCCCGGTCCCGTTCGGCCAGCCGGCGAAACCCCGCCCGCTCATACATGTGCTGCGCGGCCCGCATCTCCGGCTGGGTATACAGCACCAGGTGTCCGACCCCGCGCAGCCGAGCCCGCTCGATGAGCGCCTTGAGCAGCGCGGTCCCGACACCTGCTCCCTGCGCACCCGGCGCTACCGCCAGCGCCCTGATCTCAGCCTCGCCTGGACCTCGCACGATGTCACCCGTGTCCGGCCATAGCTGGAGCATGACCGTGCCCACGAGCGTGTGTCCCGCCGGTCCCGCCGGTCCCGCCTGATCCGCTGGCCCCACCGGCCCCACCGGCCCCGCTGGCCCCGCCGGTCCCGCAGCGTCGGCGTCGGCCGTGCTGACAGCGACCAGGACCTCGCCGTGGCCGTCGGCACCGAGTTCGCGCAGGACCGGTGCGTAGGTGGAGTTGTCGGACAGGTGATGGCCGGCCCGGTAGGCGGCGACCCTCAATTCCCCGACCGCCGCCATGTCAGCCGGCCCCGCGTCACGAATCAGCACGAAACCAGCCTAACCAGTCTCGACCCGACCTGGCCGGGCCAGGCCGGACCTGTCCGGGCCGGTCCGGGCCAGCCGCTTGCTCACGATCGAACCATGAGTTACGAGGTGGGTGTGCATGTTGCCGCGCTGAGCACACTAGCCTTGACGCGCCGGACAGGCCGGCCCTCGTGACGGACCCTCGTGGCAGAGCAGGGAGTGAGTGATGACGACAGGTCAGCCGGTTCGGCAGGTGCCGGTAGCGCAGGTCCCGGCGGACGGGTGGCTGCTCGATGTGAGGGAGCCGGACGAGTGGATCGCCGGGCACGTGCCTGGCGCTACCCACATCCCGCTCGGCCAGCTTGGCCAGCGCGCTGCCGAGGTGCCGCAGGACCGGACGGTCTACGTCATCTGCCGGTCGGGGCACCGATCAGGCCAGGCCACCGA
>DATKFV010000087.1:0-13852 GCA_035511035.1 Streptosporangiaceae bacterium | reverse complement strand
GAGGGGCAGCCAGGGGCAGGCAGGGGCAGGCGGGGCTGCCAGGGCAGCCAGGGGCAGGCAGGGGCAGGCGGAGCTGGCGGGAGGCTGGCGGGAGCGGGCGGGGCAAGCGGGAGCCGGCGAGGGCAGAAGGCTAAGTGCTGGGTGCGGGAGGGTCGGCGGTCTGGGGCCGGGGCTGGCGGCGGGGGAGGAAGGTCTTGACGACGAGGATCAGCCAGAGCGCGGAGAGCAAAGCGCCGGCGGCGACGTCGGTGGGGTAGTGCATGCCCCGGTACAGGCGGGAGAAGCCGACGAAGACCGGGACGAACCAGAGCACGCCCGCGATCACGCGTACCAGCGGGCGCCCGGCGTAGAACCACAGCAAGATGATCGCGAAGCCGCCATAGAGCGCGACCGAGGCGGCGGTGTGGCCGGACGGGTAACTCGACGTGGGAGGGGCCACGTCGAGCCTGATGACCGGCGGCCGCTGCTGGTGGATGACCTTGGTCACGGACACGTAGATCACGACCTCGCCGAGCATCATGATGACCATCACCATCGACTCGTACCAGCGACGGCAAAGCAAGCGCAGCAGGACGGCGAGCACCGCGGTGACGATGATCGCGGTCTCGGTCTTGCCCAACTCGGTGCCGACCAGCGTGATGTGGTCCCACAGCGCGGTCCTGTGGTGCTCGAGCCAGACGACCACGCCCAGGTCGGCTCGGTGGTAGGGGCCGGTGTTCAGGTAGCGCGTGTACAGGAAGCCGAGCAGGGAGATGAAGCCGAAGATCACGGCTGCGCCGATCACGAGCCGGACGGCAATGCGCACCGGGTGCTTGATCTCGGGCCGGGGCGGCGGGATCGCGGCCTGGCCGGCCCGGCGGGTCGCCGGCGCCCTCAGTTGCGCACCCATCCCTGGCCTCCTCGTCGGCCTCGAATCCAGCGGCACCGGTAAAGGCGCGATCGCCCCGCCTTGTCCCGGCTAGACAATCGTCGCACGCCGTTAACCCGATTGCGGGGATGCGCGCCTTTGGCGGCTTACCGGCTAACGAGCACCGTGATAGAAACGGACCATGGCCGACAGGGCACTTCCGGATCTGGCCGACGTCCTCGCCGCCCGTCAGCGCATCGGGCCCTACCTGCAGCCGACCCCGTTGTACCGGTATCCGGCGCTCGACGCGCTGACCGGCGCCAGCCTCTGGGTGAAGCACGAGAACCACCAGCCGATCGGCGCGTTCAAGGTCCGCGGCGGCATCAACCTGGTCAGCAAGCTGAGCGACGACGAACGCGGCCGGGGCGTCATCACCGCATCGACCGGAAACCACGGTCAGTCGATCGCCTACGCGGCGAGCCTGCTCGGCACCCGCGCCATCATTTGCGTGCCCGAAGAGGCCAACCCGGTCAAGGTCGACTCCATCCGCGCGCTCGGCGCCGAGGTGCTGTTCGCGGGCCGTGACTTCGATGACGCCCGCGAGCATTGCGAGAAGCTAGCCGCCGAGCACGGGTACCGGTATATCCATTCAGCAAATGAGCCCGCGCTCGTCGCTGGTGTCGGCACCTACGCGCTCGAGATCCTCGAGCAGCAGCCAGGGACCGAGGTGATCGTGGTCCCGGTGGGCGGCGGCAGCGGCGCGGCCGGAGTCTGCATCGTCGCCAAGGCCGTGCGGGCGTCGGTCGAGGTCATCGCGGTGCAGGCGTCAGCGGCGCCGTCGGCCTACCGGTCCTGGCAGGCGAAGGAACTGGTGACGGCGCCGAACAGCACCTTCGCTGAGGGCCTGGCCACCAGGACCTCGTTCGAGCTGACCCAGCACGTGCTGACGCAACTGCTCGACGACTTCGTCCTCGTCTCCGATGACGAGCTGAAGGCGGCGACCCGGACCATGATCGAGAAGACCAAGAACCTCGTCGAGCCGTCGGGGGCGGCGGCACTCGCCGCCGTGCTCGCCGATCCCGCCCGCTTCGCCGGCCGCCAGGTCGCCGTCATCTGCTCAGGCGGGAACATCAGCCCGGCTCAGTTGGTAGCGCTCTGGCAATAGCCGCTCCGCTGGGCCGTCGTAGGCTCGAAGCGGAGAAGGAGGGCTTGCCTTGGATTTCGAGCACATCTGCCTGAGCCGGACCGGCGACTTCGCGACGATCACCATGAACCGGCCGCAGCGCCGCAACGCGCTGTCGCTGGCGCACATGCGCGAGCTGATCACCGCGTTCACGCTGGTAGGTGACAGCGACGCGACCGGGATCGTGCTCGCGGGCAACGGGCCCGTGTTCAGCGCCGGGCACGACTTCGCCGACGTCGCCGACGCCGACCTGGCCGCCGTCCGGTCGCTCCTTGGCACCTGCACCGACCTGATGACCCTCGTCCAGCAGGTGCCCCAGCCGGTGGTGGCGCGGGTGCACGGACTGGCCACCGCGGCCGGCTGCCAGCTCGTCGCCTCCGCCGACCTGGCCGTGGCCAGCGAGAACGCCGGGTTCGCGGCTCCCGGCGGCAAGGGCGGCTGGTTCTGTCACACCCCGATGGTCGCGATCGCCAGGAACGTCGGCCGCAAGCGCGCGGCCGAGCTGGCGCTGTCCGGCGACACGATCGACGCCGCGACGGCGCTTGACTGGGGCCTGGTCAACCGGGTCGTGCCGCCCGACCAGCTCGACGCCGCCGTCGATGACCTGCTCCGACGGGTCACGCGGGGCTCGGCGCAGAGCAAGGGCATCGGCAAGCATGCGCTCTACGCCCAGATCGACCTCGACCAGCCGAAGGCATACGCCTACGCGATCGAGGTGATGGCGGCCACCAGCCAGCTGCCGGACGCCCGCGAGGGCATGCGGGCCTTCCTTGACAAGCGCGAGCCGCGCTGGCAGCGTCAGCCGGCCCCGGCTGCTGAGGCCGGCGGCGCGCCCGAGCCAGCGAACGTCACAGGCTAAGGTCGACGATCACCGGGGCGTGGTCGCTCGGGCCCTTGCCCTTCCGCGCCTCCCGGTCCACCCAGGCATCGCTGACGTGCTCGGCCAGCGCCGGATTGGCCAGGACCAGGTCGATCCGCATGCCCATGCCCTTATGAAACGACCCGGCCCGGTAATCCCAGTACGTGTACGGGTTCCCCTTGGCGATCCTTGGCTTGATGTCGGTCAGGCCGGTCGCCCTGATCTCGGCCAGCTCAGCACGCTCGGCCTGCGTGACGTGAGTCGAGCCGACGAACGCGGCCGGATCCCAGACGTCAGCGTCGGTCGGCGCGATGTTGAAGTCGCCCATCACGGCAAACGGCTGGCTGCCCGAGCTGTCGCCAGCGACCGCGTCCCGCAGTGCCGCGAGCCAGCGCAGCTTGTAGGCGTAGTGCGGGTCGTCGGGGGTGCGGCCGTTCGGCACGTAGACCGACCTGACCCGGACCGGCCCGCACGTCGCGACCAGCGTGCGCGCCTGCATCGTGGCGGCATCAGGGAAGCCAGGGTCACCGGGGAGCCCGCGCTCCACGTCGGCGAAGCCGACCCTGGACAAGATGGCGACCCCGTTCCACCGGCCCTCGCCGTGATGCTCCACGTCGTAGCCGAGCGGCTTGACCTCTGCCACGGGGAAGGCATCGCCTGCGACCTTGGTCTCCTGCAGGCACACCACGTCAGGGCTGGCCTGCTCCAGCCACTCGACGAGCCTGGGCACCCGCGCCAGCACCGAATTGACGTTCCATGTCGCGATCCGCACCCAGACATCCAACCAGGTATCGCCGGGCTTCGCGCGCTCACTTGATGCGCGGGTGCCGCTTGGGCTTGACCCACTTCAGCCGCAGCCGCACCGAGTAGGAGTGCACCGCGAGGCCGCTGCCTTTCTGCCAGATCTCGAAGCCCGCGTCGACCGACTTCAGGAACCAGCGGTAGCCGATCTGCCTGCGCCGCTCGCTGTAGTGGATGAACGGCAGCAGCGAGAGCCTGCTGACGTGCGTGGTCGGGACGACCCGGCGGAACAGCACGTAGTTCCAGCAGCCGTAGGCGTCGCAGGCCAGGTGCCTGGCGTAGTACCAGCGCTGCCCGTCGATGCGGGTGACCGGATCGCCGATTGGCGTCCCGAAGCGCTTGGTGCCAAGCCAGATCATCATCTCCGCGCCAAGCGCGTGCCCGTGGATCGTGTGCAGGTGGCCGAACCAGACGTCGTAGCTGACGTTGAACCAGCCGGGAGCCTTACGCCAGCTGGTTGACCAGGAGCTGGTCAAGACCTTGAGCCGGTAGACCTTGCGGGGCAGCTCCGTACGCGGGGAGCAGACGCCCCACTCGCACCCGTAGATGACCTCGGGGAAGGCCTCGTTGTCATCGACGTGACTATTGGCGTGGGACTCGACGACGGTGAAGCCGACGCCGTGGCGCGGCAATTGAATACATTCCCGCTCGGGATAGAAAACATCATTGCGGACGATATACGGAACGCCCCGGTACGTAAGGGTGCGCCGTCCGTCCTCCTGGCAGATGCGCCGGGGCGGGGTGCCGACGTCCTTTCGGTGATGCCCGGTGCCGGCCAGTGCGGTGCCGGCGCTTACCCCGACCCAGGCGACGACCGCACCACTGATTACCAGGCTAATGCTGGCGACGATCGTGCCCAGCCACACAGCCGGTCGACGGCCATGCTTGCTCACGTTGATCATTCCCCCTCGTAGTTCGGCCTGGGCCGGGGGCCGCGCTGGGGTGGGTCAGCTTGTGCGGCGACGCCTGCGGCTAGGCATTCATCAATGCGTCCAAACGTTGTGTAGGACTGCATAACATAGCTGACCGCCGCCGTGCGGGCGTGTCGCCATAACAATTGACAACAAGTTGAAAAAGGAATGATGCGGCTTAAGTCACTCCCCGTTACCGACCTCACGGAGAGAGATCATTTCCCAAGCAAACGGCCGGGCTTTTACTGACGATCTGGTCGATACAGCCCCGCACGGACCGTGAACAGCAGGTAGCCGTAGGTCAAGCCGATGACATGCGGATGGGCCGCGAGCCAGGCGTCGGCGACCGGGCCGGGGAACTCGAGCCTGAGCACCGACTCAAGGTCGGCGCGGCGCTGGAACTGCCAGCGGCTCAGCACCTGGGTCCGCTCGGCGCCGCGCCGGGCCCACCAGCTGTCCGTGATCTCACCGGACCCCTGGGCGGTGTTGTTAGCGGCGACTAGCAGGTCGGCGAACTCGCCGTGCAGATGATCGTTGTCGACGACGATGAGCGCGCCGTCAGGCCGCAACACCCGCAGCACTTCGCCAAGCCCGGCACCGCAGTTCGGCGGCCAGAAGTAAGCGAATCTCGCGTGCACCACGTCGACGCTGGCGTCGGGGAGCGGGATGTGCTCGGCCGATCCGCGCAGCACGCGCACCCTCGCGTCCCGGCTTCGGGCGAGCGGCACCAGCCGGGGATCAGGCTCGACGCCGATCACCTCGGCGGCCTCGCCGGCGTAGCCGGGGAGCCAGAACCCCGAGCCGCAGCCGAGATCCACCATGGTGCGCCCGGCCCACGGCGCCAGCGTGCGCATCGCCGTGATGACCAGCCCATCAGGATCGATGGCCTGGTTCTCCAGCTCGTACAAGTCAGGCCGCCCGCCCTGATTCGGCGCGTGCATGAAGTCAGGGAGATCGGCCGGTGGATCGTCCCGGCGCGGCGCATCGCGGGTGCAGGGGCCATCCGCCGCCCGCCCGCCGGGTGCGGGCTGGAGGTTGGGGAGTTCGGCGGGCGTGGTTTCCTGGCGCGGGGCGAGGCGGGGAATTGGCAGTTCGGGCTCGCCTCGGCCGGGGTTCGCGGCGAACCGGAGGCCGGGAGGCTGCGCCCGCGGACCACTTCGCATGCCCCGATCATGCCAACGGCGCGGCCCGCCGAGCGCCCCGGCCCACGCTCGGACCGCAACGTAGTCCCGGAGTTGCTGTTCCCACGACAACTCCGGGACTACGTTGCTGTGGTTGGATGGGCGGCTAGCATGCGGGCCATGCCGATAATCCAGCTAGGCGCCACGCTCGGACCGCACTTCCTGGCTGCGTGGGTTGTGCGGCAGCCGTGGTACGCCGGCACCTGGCAGCCGTCAATGCGACCGGTCGGCTACCCCGGACCGGCTGCATGACCAGGCTCGTCATCAAGCTGGGCTCCAGCTCGATCGCGAGCGGCGAAGGGCTCGCGCTTGACGTGATCGCGGACCTGGTGACCCAGATCGTGGCCGCGCAGCGTGGCGGTCACCAGGTGATCCTCGTCACCTCGGGCGCGGCCAGGCTCGGCCGGCGGCTACTCGCGTTCGAGGGCCCGACCGCGAGGACGGGCCCCGAGCTGCAGCGCCTGGTCGACGAGGTCAGGCTCTCGGTGCGGCAGGACGCCGTCGGCATGCTTGAGGCGACGTTGCAGCGGTACCAGAGCGCCGCGGCCACGCACCGGGGATCGCTCGGGGTCGCGCTCGCCGCTTCGGTCGGCCAGCCCGCGCTGATGGCGCTTTACCGGCAGCTCGCGGCCGCCGTCGGGATCGAGGTCTGCCAGATTCTGCTGTCCAGGAGCGACCTCGACTCCGCCAGCGCCATGCGCGACGTCGGCGCCGTGCTCGTCGCTGCGCTTGACCAGGGACTGCTGCCGATCGTGAACGGCAACGACACGACCGACCCCAAGGCCGAGCTCGACAACGACCAGATCGCGGTCGCCGTCGCGGTCGCAGCGCAGGCCTCCAGGCTGACCTTCCTGACCAACGTCAAGGGCGTCTTCGCCGACGAGGCGATGCGGGAGCTGATCGCCCGCCTCACCCCGGAAGAGGCCAGGTCGGTAAGGAGCACCGGAGCCGGCGAGGGCCGGGGCGGGATGCGCTCCAAGCTCAACGCCGCCGCCCGCGCCGCCTACTGCGGCGTCGAGTGCGCGATCGGCTCGGCCCGCGATGCCGACGTGGTCGCGAGGAGCCTGCGCCCGCGGGCCCGGATGGGGACGGTGGTCAGGGCCGCCGCGACCCAGCTCGCGCCGCCGCAGCGCTGGGTCGGCGGCATCGCCTACCCGATGGGCTCGATCGGGATCAACCGGGAGGCCGAGCGCAGCCTGCGGGCGGGCAGCACCCTGTTCCTCTCCGGGGTCAAGCGGGTGGACGGGGACTTCGAGCCCGGTGCCGTCGTCGAGCTGGTCGACGTCCGGCACCCGGAGCGGCTGATCGGCCGGGGCTCGGTCGCGATGCCGTCGGCCGTGCTGCGGCTGCTGCGGGCGCTCTCGCCCGACGAGGTCGCCGACGTCATGTCGATCCTGCTCCGGCTCAGGCACGGCAGCGGGTCGGCCGGGCGAGATCTGCTCGAACCTGGTGAGTTCCACGACGTCAAGGACCTGATGCGGCGCAACTCGCAGGCGGCGAACCAGACGCTCGGTGAGCTGAGGGCCGCCGGGCCCGAGCGGGTGCGGGTACTGGCTGATGCGCTGCTGCAGTCGCAGCCGCGTGCGTGCGCGGCGATGCTGGCGGCCGGGTCGTTTCGCAGCGGCCAGGTCGATGCCGGGGCGCCGGAGCGGCGGGCCGTGCGCGACCTGCACGCGATCCACAGGGACTCACTGGTGGTGTTCGGCGCCGGGTGAGCCCAGCGCGAGAGGCAGTCGGAACGAGGTCGGCGGCCCGGAGGACCGCTAAAGGCTCGCGTCGGCCCCGGCGCGTTTCCGTGATCAAGCCTGGTCCGGGATCGCGGAGATGCCTGTGGGTTGGCCCGCGCCCGGCGCGTTTCCGTGATCAAGCCCCATCATGATCACGGATCCCGGACCGAGGCTGCGCGACGCTGCGGAGTTCCGTGATCAAGCCTGGCTCGTGATTCGCGGAAGTCTCTGCGCGTTGGCCCGCCCCGGCGCGTTTCCGTGATCAAGGCTCGTCGCATGATCAGGGATGTTCGGCTGGGTGATTACGCGCCAAGGCTCCGTGGTCTCGGTTTCTTCGTGATCACGGAGATGTGCAGGGGCTGAGCTTCGTCGGAGCTGGCGCAATTCCATGATCGGGCCCGGTTCACCGCGAAGCGAGCCGCCGGAGACCAGCCCCGAGCCGGAGACCAGCCCCGAGCCGGGGAATCTACTCCCTGACCTGACCGCTTCCCCAGGTCACGTTCTTGACGCAGGTCAGCGCCTCGAGCCCCATCGGGCCCCGAGCGTGCAGCTTCTGGGTCGAGACCCCGATCTCGAGCCCGTACCCGAACTCGCCGCCATCGGAGAACCGGGTCGAGCAGTTCACGAAGACGCTGCCCGAGTCGACGGCGCGGGCGAAGCGCCGTGCCACCTCGAGGTCGCGAGCCACCACCGCCTCAGAGTTGCGCGTGCCCCACCGGCTGATGTGAGCCAGCGCCTCCTCCAGGCTGTCCACTACCCGCACCGCGAGCACCAGGTCCAGGTACTCGGTCGCCCAGTCGCTCTCGGTCGCCGGCTCGGCCTGCGGCCAGAGCTGCCGCACCCGGTCGTCCCCGCGCAGCCGGACCCCGAGCCGCGCGAGCTCGGGCAGCGCCATCGGCAAGAACGCCGGCGCGACCTCGGCGTGCACCAGCAACGTCTCGGCCGCGTTGCACACGCTCGGGCGCGAGGTCTTGGCGTTGACCACGATGTCGGTCGCGACCGCCAGGTCGGCGGATGCGTCCACGTAGACGTGGCAGTTCCCGTCGCCGTCGATCACGACCGGCACGGTCGCGTGCTCGCGGACCGTCGCCAGCAGCGAGGGCCCGCCTCGAGGCACCAGCAGGTCGACGTAGCCGTCGGCGGTGAGCAGCTCGAGCACGGCGTCACGGGAGTTGTCGCGGATCAGCTGCACCGCGTGCTCGGGCACCTCGTCCTGCTGCCGCAGCGCGCCCGTGATCACGTCGGCGATGGCGGCGTTCGTGTGGGCCGCGATCGACGAGCCGCGCAGCACGGCGGCGTTGCCTGACTTCAGGCACAGCGCCGCGACGTCGGCGGTCACGTTGGGCCTGGCCTCGTAGACGACCGCGACGACCCCGAGCGGTTCCCTGACCCTCTCGATCAGCAGGCCGTTCGGTCGCACGGAGCCGCTCACGACCTCTCCGACCGGGTCGGGTAGCCCGATTAGCGCCCGGATAGCGCTTTGCATAGCCCGAAGTCTTTTATCGGTGAGAGTCAGCCGGTCGATCAGCGTCGCGGCGACACCATCGGCCCGCGCCTTGGCGATGTCGAGTGAGTTCGCTGTCTTGAGCGGCTCGGCACTGGCCGCGATGGCGTCGGCCACGAGCGCGAGCGCATGGTCCTTCGCGGCCGTGCGCAGTTCTCGCATGACCGCCGCGGCGTCGCGCGCCTGCTGGCACACCTGCTGGACAGCAGTGGGCCCGACCTGCGTAGTCATAGGTGCCGTCCTCCCCGTCGTCCGTCCTACCGGCCAGGTTCGCGCAGAATGTAGCTATGGCCAAGCCCGTACCCTATGCCAGGACGATCGTGACCGAGGACGGCGTGCCGATCGATGCGGCCCATCTGCCCGGTGACACCGACCTCGGGATCGTGCTGGCGCACGGCTTCACGCTGAACTGGCAGCGGCCCGCGGTCTGGCGGGTGGCGACCCGGCTGAACGAGTTCGGCGGCGTGGTCACCTTCGACTTCCGCGGCCACGGCCGCTCCGGCGGGGTGTCGACGGTCGGCGACAAGGAGATCAAGGACGTCGAGGTCGCCGTCGGCTACGCCCGCGAGCTTGGCTACCGCAAGATCGCGACGCTCGGCTTCTCGATGGGCGGCTCGATCGTGCTGCGGCACGCTGGCCTGGTTGGCGGCGTCGACGCGGTCGTGTCGGTCAGCAGCCCTGGCCGCTGGTACTACCGGGGCACCAGGCCGATGCGCCTGGTGCACCTGGCGATCGAGAACCCTACCGGGCGGCTGATCACCAAGGCGGTGCTCAAGACGAGGATCAGCAACGGCAAGTGGGATCCGGTGCCGTTGCCGCCTGATGACGCGGCCGCGCTGATCTCGCCGATCCCGTTGCTGGTCGTGCACGGCGACAAGGATGACTACTTCCCCGTCGACCATGGCCAGCGCATCTTCGACGCGGCGCGGGATCCGAAGGAGCTGTGGATCGTGCCGGGATTCGGGCACGCGGAGTCAGGCGCCGGGCCGGCGCTGATCAGGCGGATCGGCGCCTGGATCCGGCACGGTGTCGGCCTCGATGGTGTCGGCCTCGACGCGGCCGAGCCGGGCGCCGCTGACGGCCCCGTCCAGGACGCTGGCGAAACCGTGGCGAGCTCAAGCTCGGGCTGATCGGCCAGGAAAGACATTAGGCGCCGCAAAATTTCGGTGCTGACTGCCGTTGCCGAGGGTGTTGCTAATGGCGGCGACTCTAGGATCGGCCTGGCCCTAATGTGCCATTGCGAGGATTAGGGCTTCGTTTAGGCTGACTATGTCGCTATTTATGTACTTCGTTGGCCCGAGTGTCCGCGTGGTATGGGCGATCGCGCGAACACTCGACGGCTCACAGAAGGTTTAATCCGAAACATGGCGTCATCGGCATCCCCTTGTCACGCTTGGGTATTTATGCAGAGTCGGGAATGCAGTCCCGACGTTCTCGAACGGCTCGCCGGATCGGTCTACTTTCCCGAGCGGCGGCTCGGGGCCGCGATCGTCTCAGGGATCTGCCGCGGCCGCGACCGCGTGCTCTACGTGACGGCTCCCGAGATCAGCGACGCCCGTGCCCAGGTCGACTATTACCTCAGCCTGGTCCCGGCCGATCCGCGGGAGCGGCCGGGCGCTCGCGCGGACCGGGTCACGCTGGTGAGCGTGCCCGACGCTTCCTCGCAGTGGCTGAGCACGAAGGTGCTCGACGCCGAGACCGCCGCCGGCGCCGAGGCCAGGAGCCGGATCAGGGACTTCGCCGACCGGCAGCGGCAAGCCGGGGCGGCGGTCATGCTCAGTTACTACGAGCCATCGGCGAAGCTCGAGCGGTTCGCCGGCGAGCTCGGCGTAGCCGGTGACCAGGCGGATTCGCGGTACATCAGGCTCGGCACGAAGGCCGCCGGCCGCCAGATCTTCGCCGGCGTCGGGATCGACGTGCCGCCGGGCACGCGGGAGTGCCGGAGCGTTGATGACCTCGCCGAGGGCCTCGCCGACCTGGTCCGCCTCGGGCACCACAAGTTCGTGCTCAAGCTCAGCAGCACCGAGTACGGCGGCGGCCTCGGCAACGCGCTGCTCGACCTCAGCTCGCTCCGCCCTGAGCTGGCGAGCAGCACTGACGTCGCGAGCAGCACTGGCCTGGGCGAGCGGATCGCGGCGTTGCTGCCGCTGCGGACGGTGCTGGTGGACACCAGGCTCGGCTGGCCTTCATTCGCCGAGGCGATCACCAGGTCAGGGGTCGTCGGCGAGCAGCTGATCGAGGGCGCCGAGCTGACCAGTCCCAGCTACCAGGGCGCGATCGACGCCGGCGGCGTCGTCACCACGACCTCAACGCACGACCAGGTGCTCGGCAGCCGGGGCCAGGTGTATGCGGGGAGCGTCTTTCCGGCCCGGCCTGACTACCGGGACCAGGTGATCGGGTGGGGCCTGCGGGCTGGCCGCGGGCTGGCCGAGCTTGGAGTGCGCGGCGGTGACTACGGGGTCGACTTCGTCGCCGTCAGGACGGGCGGCGACTGGCGGCTCTTCGGCTGCGAGATCAACCTCCGCTCGACCGCGACCAAGCACGGCTTCATCATGGCCACCAGCCTGCTCGGCGTGCTGCCGGACGCCAGCGGGCGGCTCATGGTCGACGGCACCGAGCGGGTGTACCACGTCTCCGACGGCGTCGCCGATCCTCGTTACTTCGGCTTGCGGCCCCGGCAGCTGATCGCGGCCGTGCAGCGCTCGCCGCTGCGCTATGACAGCGTCAGCCAGACCGGGGTCGTGCTGCACATGATGAGCGCCGCGTTCAGGTACGCGAAGTTCGGCGCGCTGGCCATCGGCACGGACCGGGCCGAAGCGGGGCAGCTGATCGCGCGCCTGCGCGACCTGGTGACCGAGCTCGCGGACGAGCGCGCGAGCTGAAATTTGACCGGCCCGATAACCAGCGGGGCAATCGGTAACACGGCCGAAACGCCGGCGTAACCGCGGTAAAACCTGCCGCCTCTGGTGTGCCCGAATTCCCTGTTCTGGCTAGTCATATCCGTTCCAGGGACGTAACGGACGGGAAACGATGGCGAAACTCGCCCATGACAGACATGAACCGTACCGATTAAACATACGAAGCGGTGGCAAGACGATGCTGGTCAGCGTCGCCTAGCGGTCTGGCGGCCCTTCGCTTCACCACTATGGAGGCGAAGAGTGAGTCCGTATCCGAGCTGGCTCTTCTCGGGCGACAACGCGTGGCAGATGACCGCGGCCACGCTTGTCGGCTTGATGAGCATTCCCGCGCTCGCGGTCCTGTACGGCGGGATCGTGCAGAAGAAGTGGGCCGTCAACACCATGATGATGGTGTTCAGCGCGTTCAGCCTGACACTGATCGTCTGGGTGTTGTGGGCGTTCAAGATGGGCTTCGGGCAGCCGTGGCTCGGCGGCGCCCTGCACCTGCTTGGCAAGCCTGGTCCGGTCCTCGGCGCGTCCGGCGAGCAGGCACAGGCGAACATACCCCTGGTCTCGATGCCGCATTTCAGGTTCCCCCAGGGCTCGCTGGTCTACTTCCAGTTCGTGTTCGCCGCGATCACCCCGATCCTGTTCATCGGCAGCGTCCTCGGCCGGATCAAGTTCAAGGTCTGGCTGATCTTCGTGCCGCTCTGGATCACGTTCGCGTACGCGGTGAACGCCTTCCTGCTCTGGGGCGGTGGCTTCTGGGCGGGCAAGGGCGCGCTTGACTTCTCCGGCGGCTACGTGATCCACCTCGCGGCCGGCGTGTCCGGCTTCGTCGCCGCCGCTGTCATCGGGCCAAGGCTCAAGCGGGACCGGGAGAAGGCAGTACCGAACAACCTGCTGTTCATCGCTGTCGGCGCGGGCATCTTGTGGCTGGGCTGGAATGGCTTCAACGGCGGTGACCCGTACTTCGCCGGAGCCGACGCGACCGCCGCGGTGGTCAACACCAACCTCGCGACCGCGGTGGCGATGATGACCTGGATCATCATGGACATGTCGTTCGGGAAGGAGAAGAAGCCCACCTTCCTGGGCGGCGTCAACGGCATGATCTGCGGCCTGGTCGGCATTACCCCGGCGGCCGGGTACGTCAACGGCGTCGGCGCCATCGTCATCGGCCTGTTCACCTCGGCGGTGGTGTGGGTGCTGTTCGGCTACCTGCCGCGCAAGGTCTGGCCATTCAACAAGGTCGACGATGCCCTCGGCGTCGTCTACACGCACGGCTTCGCCGGCCTGTTCGGCGGCCTGCTGGTCGGCTTGCTGGCCGATCCGAAGCTGATCGTCTACGTGGGCCTCGGCAAGAACCCGAACGTGACCACGGCCGGCCTGCTCTACGGCAACCCCAAGCAGCTGGCCATCCAGGCCGGGGCCGCGCTGACCATCATCATCTGGGACGGCCTGGTGACGTTCCTGATCCTGCGCGGCATCGGGTTGTTCATGAAGCTGCGCATGCCTGACTCCGAGCTGATGGTCGGTGACATGGCCGTGCACGGCGAGGAGGCCTACCCGATCGAGGACGATTCGGACGAGCTAGACGAGATGGAGGGGATTCCCGGCGAGCCGCACGTCGGCGCCGACGATCCGGAGCTGGTGCCTTCCGACTAGCTGACGCGAGCGCGGGCTCCCTGCTAGCCCGTCCCGAGCGCCCTCGGGACGAGCGCATCCCCCGGCAGGGGCCCTCCTCCTCCCACGACAAGGAGGTGGCGAGACCGGCGTAAGCGAAGGGGGAGCGACGCCAAGGCTAGGTGCCCGCCCGGTGCAGCGGGCACCTAGCCTTTGTCGCGCCCAGGCATCACCCCGGCACGGACTCTCGGGCGCGCGCCCCGCGCGCCCCGCGCCCGCGCCCGGCGACCCGCGCCCCGCGCCCCGCGCCCCGCGCCCC
>DATKFV010000086.1:0-45081 GCA_035511035.1 Streptosporangiaceae bacterium | reverse complement strand
GGGGGGGACCTCCACCAGAGCGATGTGACCCTCGCCGCCTGACACCCCGACCGGAGGCCCCGATGACCACCACCCTCGCCCCGCCCGCCGCCACGGCGAAGCCGAAGCGGCGGCGGCCGACCGGCACCACGTTGGGGCCGCCCACGGGACCCCGCCGGGTCGCGATCTACCTGCGCCGGTCTACCGACGACGAGCATCAGCCGTTCTCCATCCAGGCCCAGGAAGCCGCCCTCACGGCCTACGTGGCGTCGCAGCCGGGGTGGACGCTGGTCGCGACCTACACCGACGACGCGTCCGGAGCGACCACGGGCCGCCCGGACCTGCAGCGGGCCTTGCGGGCGGCGCGGGCGGGGCGGTATGACGTGCTGGTGGTCTACCGGGTCGACCGGTTCTCCCGCCGCCTCTCCGATTTGCTCGACCTCCTGGCCGAGTTGGACGACGCCGGGGTGGCGTTCGCGTCATCGACGGAGCCGTTTGACACGTCGACGTCGATCGGGCGGATGCTGGTCCAGCTCCTGGGCGTGTTCGCCGAGTTCGAGCGCGAGACCATCATCGACCGCGTCACCTCCGGCATGAACACCAAAGCCGCCAAAGGCAAATGGGCCGGCGGGAAACTCCCCTACGGGTACCGCCTCGACCCCGACACCCACAAACTCGTCCCCGACCCGGCCGAGGCCGTGCACGTCGGCGAGATGTTCCGGCTCTACACCCGCGACCGGCTCGGCACCCGGAACATCGCCGCCGCGCTGAACGGCAAGGGGGTCACGACCCGCAGCGGTCAGCCGTGGTCCGGGCACGCTGTCGGCCGCGCCCTGGTCAACCCGGCCTACGCCGGCGACATCGCGCACGGGTCGGTGTTCGTGGCCGACGCGCACCCGGCGATCATCGACCGGGCCACCTGGGCGCGTGCCCGCGACATCGCGGCCGCCAGAAGCGGGCCGCCAGCCTCGGCGACTACCACCTGACCGGGCTGATCACCTGCCCGTCCTGCGGCTGCAAGTACCTCGGCACCGCCGCCCACGGACGCGGCGGCACCTACCGCTACTACACCTGCTTCACCCGCGCCCGCTACGGGCCTAGTTCGTGCCCCGCCGCCCGCATCCCCGCCGAACTCGCCGACGACGCCGTTCTCTCAGCGCTGGCGCGGTTCTACAGCCAGGAAACCGGGCTGCTCATGTCGGTGATCCAGCGCGCCAGCGCTCACGACGACAGCGGCCAGGACGCCAAGAAGGCCGAAGCCGACGCGGTGGCCGCGCAGATCACGGCGAAGGAAGCGGCGATCGGGCGGTACCACGCGGCGTTCGAGAACGGCACCATGGACGACGCCACCGCCGGACCCCGCCTCGCGCAACTCACCACCGAGATAACCCAGCTCAAGGCCCGGCACGGCGAACTCACCGACACCCTCGCCGCCCAGCCCCAGCTCCCCGCCCCCGGCGTCCTGGCCCGGCTCGCCGGCTACCTGCCCGCCCTGCTCACCGCCGCCAGCGACCCCACCGAACGAAAGGCAGCCATCGAAGCACTCATCCACGAAATCCGATTGACCGAGGAAGGACTCATCCCCGTGTACAAAATCCCTGGCCCCACTCCCCGGCACCGGGGAAGCGGTTCGCACAATGGGACAACAGGTGGGCCTGCGAGGACTTGAACCTCGGACCTCTTCCTTATCAGGGAAGCGCTCTAACCGCCTGAGCTACAGGCCCCGAAGTCACGTACCGGGATCGACTTCCGCGCACCGGTTTTCGTGACCGAGATGCTCGCCCCAACCTGGGCGTGCTGAGACAGGTTACCGCACTCGAGACGCGAGCGCGAAGCCGGTTACTTAGTTCAGTCGGCTTCGCGCAGGGTGACCTCGACGCCGCCCGAGATCCGGGTGATGAGGTTGTAGACGACCGATCCGACGGTCGTCAGCGCGGTGAGGAGAACGACGTTCACGGCACCGACCAAGAGCGTGTACCCGATCACGGTGGAGGCCGACAGCCAGTCCAAGCCGTTGCCGCCGACGTGGCCCTTTGACTGGGTCACCGTGGAGTAGGCCTGCTGCACGAAGTGGAATACCCCGAAGGCGCGCAGCGCGTAGTACAGCAAGGCGACCGCGACGACGAGGACGATCCAGCCGACCATCGAGACCACGAAGCTGAACTTCATCACCGACCAGGGGTCGATCCTGGACACGACCAGCTGGGCGTCGCGGCGCGAGTCTGACGGCTCGGGCCGGCTGCTCGGCGATGCCGGGGACGTGGTCGGGCTTCGCTTGGTAGCTGGCCTGGTCTTGAGCGACGTGGCCGCGGCGGCACCTGCCGCCGCGCCGACACCGGCGGCCGTGGCGGCGTTCAGCGGGTTGCTCCGTTTCGGTGGCTGGGCCGGCTTCCGCTTCTTCGTGACGGTCGCGAACGGCGCCTTGAGCTTGGATACGAGGTCCTCAGTCGGCGACGGGGCGGCGTTGGCTGACGGCGCCTTGCTCGCGACGACCCGGCCTGGAACCTGGGTGCCCGCGCCGGCGCCCGCGGCCCCGGCACCAGCACCGGCGGCGGCCGGGCTGCCCAAGCCATTGTCGGGGCGCTGCGTCCCTGACGGCGAGTAGCCGACCTTGCCTGAGACTGAGTCCTGGCTGGTCCAGACCGACGACGGGCGGGCCGGCGGGTCAGCCGCTGGGTAACCGCTCGACGTCCGGGAACTGTCAGCGGTCGCGGGCGGGTAGCCCGACGTCGCTGCGCGGGACGAGGCCGGCCAGGCCGAGTCCTTCGAGGAATAGCCCGGCGGCGAGTAGTCAGCGAAGCCGCTCGGCGAGTAGCCGGATCCGGCTCCGGAAGTGGGCGTATCGGCGGCGAGCGCGGCGGCCGCGAGCGCGGCGGCCGACGGCTTCGGCTCGTCGGTCACGGGAGGCACCGTCTTACCTGACGGCGACGATCCGAACGAATAGGCCTGGCGGCCATTCTTCGCTATCGGCGCTTCGGCTGAGTCCACGCCCTTGACGTCGTCGGGCACGGTCGGAACGGCTTCCTCGGTGCCAGGCTCCGATGACAAGGCCGGCGCGGCCGATGAGCTCACGGCCCTATCTGACGTCAAGGTCGGCGACATCCTCGACACCGTCACCGGCTCGGCCGAGTCGGCGAAGGAGGTCGACACGGGCGGCACGGATGCCTTAGCGGGCTGCTCGGACCCGGCCAGGTCAGCTTCGCTTTCCGCGGCGATCCCTGGCCCCGCGTCCCCCGCCTGGTCCTGCGTATCGGCCTTGGCCTCGGGCTTGGTGTCGGCCTTTTTCCGGACGACAGTATCCGCCTGAGCAGCGAAGCTGCTTCCCGCACCGGGCGCAGCCGCTACTGGATCCACTCTGTCGTCCACCCGTCCTCCCGCCTGCGTGCTACCTCGACATTATCCGTCTCTCGTAGCGCCCGCGCCGCAGATAGCCGTATCGTCACGTTAGTCACAACTGAAGACGTCTCAGTACCCGGATTAGTTGCGAGCACACAAACGGGCACACGACGAGACCGGCCCCTGGGTCATTCGCCGACGGTGAGACGTCCTCAGTCCGTGTCCTGACCGTCGCCTCCCGACTCAGTGTCCTCGACGACGTTCTGCCCGCTCAGAGGCTCTTCAGTCGCCCCAGCAACGAGCCCGTCGGCCGATGCTTCAGCCGTATCCAGGTCATCGGTGTCCGCGTCGTCAGCCACTGAATCTTCGGCTGAGTCATCGGCGTCCGAGATCTCCTCGTTTCGGGCGATCGCGACGAGCGTCTGGCCGGCCGCGAGATTGACCAGCCTGACGCCCATGGTCTGCCGGCTCGACTGCTTGATCTCGGCCGCCGAGGTCCTGATCACACCGCCGACCGAGGTGATGGCGAACACCTCGTCATCCAGGCCCACCATCAGCGCGCCGATGAGCTCGCCCCTGGCCTCGACGATCCTGGCCGTGACCACGCCGAGGCCGCCACGCCCCTGGACCGGGTACTGGTCGGCCGGGGTCCGCTTGGCATAGCCGCCGCCGGTGGCGACCAGCACGTCAGGGTCGGCACCCGCCTCGATCACGTGCATGCCGAGCAACTGGTCGCCGTTGGTGAATCGCATGCCGATGACGCCCGAGGTCGCCCGGCCCATCGGCCGCAGGGCCTCGTCGTCGGCGTGGAACCTGATCGCCTGGGCGTGCCTGCTCACCAGCAGCATGTCCTGCTCGGGCGACACCAGCCTGGCCGCGATCACCTCATCGTCCTCGCGCAGGCTGATCGCGATGATGCCGCCAGACCGGGTCGAGTCGAACTCGGTCAGCCGTGACTTCTTGACCAGGCCGGAGGCCGTGGCGAGCACCAGGTAAGGTGCGACGGCGTAGTCGGGCAGCGCCAGCACCTCGGCGATCCGCTCGTCCGGCTGGAACGCGAGCAAGTTCGCGACGTGCTGCCCCCGCGCGTCCCTGGCGGCATCGGGCAGCTCGTAGCCCTTTGCCCGGTACACCCGGCCCTTGTTGGTGAAGAACAGGATCCAGTGGTGGGTCGAGGTAACGAAGAAATGCTCGACGATGTCGTCGGTCCGAAGCTGCGCGCCGCGCACGCCCTTGCCGCCGCGCCGCTGGGCCCGGTACAGGCCGGTCTTGGTGCGCTTGGCGTAGCCGCCGCGGGTGATCGTGACGACCACGTCCTCCTCGGCGATCAGGTCGGCCTCGGAGACCTCGCCGTCCCAGGCCACGAGCTCGGTGCGCCGGACGTCGCCGAACTTGGCGGTGATCTCGGCCAGCTCGGTGCCGATGATCTGCCGCTGCCGCTCGGGCGAGGCGAGGATCGCCTCGTAGTCGGCGATCTGCGTCATCAGCTCGTCGTACTCGGTGATCAGCTGCTGTCGCTCGAGCGCCGCCAGCCGGCGCAGCTGCATGTCCAGGATCGCGCGGGCCTGGATCTCGTCGATCTCGAGCAGCGCCATCAGGCCCTGCTGGGCGACGGCGGCGGACTCGCTGGCCCTGATCAAGGCGATCACGGCGTCGATCTGGTCGATCGCCTTGATCAGCGCGGACAGGATGTGGGCCCGCTCCTGGGCCTTGCGCAGCAAGTACCTGGTCCGGCGGACGATGACCTCGACCTGGTGAGCGACCCAGTACCTGATCATCTGGTCCAGGCGCAGCGTCCGAGGCACCCCGTCGACCAGCGCGAGCATGTTGGCGCCGAACGTCTCCTGCAGCTGGGTGTGCTTGTACAGGTTGTTCAGCACGACCTTCGCGACCGCGTCGCGCTTCAGCACGATCACCAGCTGCTGGCCGGTCCGCGAGCTGCTCAGGTCCTGCACGTCGGCGATGCCGGCGACCCGGCCTTCCTTGGCCAGCTCGTCGATCTTGATCGCGAGGTTGTCCGGGTTGACCTGGTAGGGCAGTTCCTTGACCACGAGGCAGGTCCGGCCCCGGCGGTCCTCGTCGATCTCCACGACCGCGCGCATCGTGATCGAGCCCCGGCCGGTGCGGTAGGCGTCGAGGATCCCCCGACGGCCGACAATCTGCCCGTAGGTGGGGAAGTCGGGTCCCTTGACCCGCTCGATCAGCGCTTCGAGCAGTTCCTCGTCGGTGGCATCGATGTTGTCCAGGTACCACAGGACGCCCTCGGTGATCTCGCGCAAGTTGTGCGGCGGGATCTTCGTCGCCATGCCGACCGCGATGCCCTCTGACCCGTTGACGAGCAGGTTCGGGAACCGGGCGGGCAGCACGACGGGCTCGGCCGAGCGGCCGTCGTAGTTGGGGCGGAAATCGACGGTGTCCTTGTCGATGTCCCGCAGCATCTCCATCGCGAGCGGGGCGAGGCGGCACTCCGTGTACCGCATCGCGGCGGCCGGATCGTTGCCAGGTGAGCCGAAGTTGCCCTGGCCGTCGATCAGCGGCATCCGCATGGACCACGTCTGGGCCAGCCTGACCAGGGTGTCGTAGATGGCGGAGTCGCCGTGCGGGTGGTACTGGCCCATGACGTCGCCGACGACCCGCGAGCACTTGGACCGGCCGCGGTCGGGCCGGTAGCCGCCGTCGTACATCGCGTAGAGCACGCGGACGTGCACTGGCTTGAGCCCGTCGCGGACGTCGGGCAGGGCCCGGCCCACGATGACCGACATCGCGTAGTCGATGTAGCTGCGCTGCATCTCGACCTGGATGTCGACCGGCTCCATCCGGCCGCCGGGCTCGTCCGGACCGCCGGGACCGCCGGGAAGATCGGGGTCGCCGGGACCGCCCATGCCACCAGCCGCAGTCGCATCCACGCTCATTCGGAATCTCCTTCAAGCACGCTCAAAATCGCAAACAGCCGCGCACCGGGTCACGGCAAGTACGGAAAGCTAGATGTCGAGGAAGCGGACATCCTTGGCGTTGCGCTGGATGAAGGCTCGCCGCGCCTCCACGTCCTCGCCCATCAGCACGCTGAACAACTCGTCCGCCTGCGCGGCGTCATCGAGCGTGACGAGCTTCAGCAACCGCCGGGCCGGGTCCATGGTCGTTTCCCATAGCTCGGTCGCGTCCATCTCGCCAAGGCCCTTGTACCGCTGGATGCCATCGCGCGGCCGCGGGTCCTTCCTGCCTTCGGCCATGCCCGCCTCGATCAGCGCGTCCCGCTCCCGGTCGGAGTAGGCGTAGCTGGACGGCACGCCGCGTCCGTCCCACTTGATCTTGTACAGCGGGGGCTGAGCCAGGAACATGTGACCGGCCTCGATCAGCGGCCGCATGAACCGGAACATCAAGGTCAGCAGCAGCGTGGTGATGTGCTGCCCGTCCACGTCGGCGTCCGCCATCAAGATGATCTTGTGATATCGCAGCTTGGCGATGTCGAAGTCGTCGTGGATGCCGGTGCCAAGCGCGGTGATCAGCGCCTGGACCTCGTTGTTCTTCAGCGCCCGGTCGATCCGCGCCTTCTCGACGTTCAAGATCTTGCCCCGGATCGGCAAGATCGCCTGGAACATCGGGTCGCGGCCGCCCTTGGCCGAGCCGCCGGCCGAATCACCCTCGACGACGTAGATCTCGCACTGAGCCGGGTTCCCCGACTGGCAGTCCGACAGCTTGCCGGGCAGGCCGGACCCGCCGGACAGGCCCTTGCGGGTGAGCTCGCGGGCATGCCGGGCGGCGATCCTGGCCCGCGCCGCCTGGGTAGCCTTGATCACGATCGCCTTGGCCTCGCCGGGATTGCGCTCGAACCAGTCGCCTAGGTGCTCGTTGCAGGTTTTCTGCACGAACGACTTCGCCATCGTGTTGCCGAGCTTGGCCTTAGTCTGACCCTCGAACTGCGGCTCGGCCAGCTTGACGTGAATGATCGCGGTCAGTCCTTCGCGCACGTCGTCGCCGGTCAGCGGCTCGTCCTTCTCCTTGACCAGCTTCTGCTCGCGGGCGTACCTGTTCACGATCGTCGTCAGCGCGGACCTGAAGCCCTCTTCATGAGTACCGCCCTCGACCGTGTTGATCGTGTTCGCGAAGGTGTGCACGGACTCGGCGTACGAGCCGCTCCACTGCATCGCGACCTCGACCGAGATGCCCTCGCCATCGGCGCCGAACTCGATGACGGAGTCGTGCACCTGCTCCTTGGACCGGTTGATGTAGCGCACGAAGTCGGCGATGCCGCCGTCATAGTGATAGCTGACCTGGGCCTGCTCGGTGCGCTCATCGTCAGGCCGCTCGTCGGTCAGCGTGATCGACAGGCCCCGGTTCAGGAACGCCATCTCCTGCAGCCGCCGGGACAGCGTCTCGAAGCTCCAGGTCGTCGTCTCGAAGATATCGTCGTCCGGCCAGAACGTGATGATCGTGCCGGTCTCATCGGTCGGCTCGCCCTTGATCAGCGGCCCGGTCGGGTCACCGACCCGGTAGGACTGCCGCCAGACGTACCCGTCCTTCCGGATCTCGATCACGAACGCGGACGACAGCGCGTTGACCACCGATACGCCGACCCCGTGCAAGCCGCCGGACACGGCGTACGACTGCCGGTCGAACTTTCCGCCCGCGTGCAGCGTGGTCAGCACGACCTCGACGGCTGGCCGGTTCTCGACCGGGTGGTTGTCCACCGGGATGCCGCGGCCATTGTCAGTGATCCTGACCCCGCCGTCCGCGAGCAACGTGACCTCGATGCTGTCGCAGAAGCCACCCATCGCCTCGTCAACGGCGTTGTCCACGACCTCCTGGACAAGATGGTGGAGCCCGCGCTCGCCAGTCGAGCCGATGTACATGCTCGGGCGCTTGCGGACCGCCTCTAGGCCTTCGAGGACCGTGATCGATCGTGCGTCATAGGACAAACGATTCGCTCCTGTCAGAAAGCGGGCCGAGCCTGACCGCAATGACCACGAACGCAGTCAGCGGGTGCGCCGGATTCGCCGCTGCTCTTCCCCGACCGCGGCCGTCCCGGTACCCTTGCCTATTTTACCTGCCAGGACCGGCTACCTCAGCCGCATGCGACCGCAGGTTAACCGTATGTGTCGCGGTCGCCGCGGCTGCCCTTCACCCGCCACTGGCCTGGTTGTCTTGCCCGGCTCCCCGACCAGTGAACGTGGACCCGAAGCACCGCTCCATCACCAAGTTCAGCATTCAGTTTTCGAACCAGGTCACTCGCCAGCAGCCTGACCTGTTCCGCCCACGCTGTGGAGTCACTGGCCACGACGAGAACGCCGTCGTTCAAGGACTCAGGCGTCGTATGACTCGCCAGAGCCGGTCCGACGATCTCAGCCCAGCGGCCAAACACCGAGCCAGCCGCCACGGCCAGTTCCCAGCCCGCGGCGCTGACGAGGCCGCTGATCGCGGCATTGAGCGGAGCCGGGTCGTCGCGACGGACCCGGCCGGCTGGCAGGCCCGCCGTCGGCCGCGTTCCCGAGGTCGGATCCTCGCGATGGCTCCCGTCGGCGGGAAGGCCTGCTCCTTGTTGAGTCCCCTCGCTTTTTTGCTGCAAATAATTCTTTTCGGCAGCTCCCGGACGGACAGTACCTCTGGCCCGCGCTGCTGCCTTGGCCTTGGCGAGGGCAGCAGCGGCCGCGGCCGCGCGGTCAGGCTGGTCATCAGGCACGGGCCACCTCCCCGCCAGCGACCATGAAGCGCGCGGCAGACCCGGCCAGCGCGGCGGGCACGTCGGCGGCCACGGCCGCGGTCACAAGTACCTGCTCGGCCGCGGCCGCGAGCTCGGCCAGGCGGTCCCTGCGGCCCGCGTCGAGCTCAGCGAACACGTCGTCGAGCATCAGCACAGGATCGTCGCCGTCAGCCCGCAACAGCTCGAACGCGGCCAGCCGCAGCGCGAGCGCCAGCGACCAGGACTCGCCGTGGCTGGCGTAGCCACGGGCCGGCAAGTCGCCGATGCGCAGCTCAAGCTCGTCCCGATGCGGGCCGAAGAGGCAGACGCCGCGCTCGAGCTCGGCCCGGCGCAGTCGCTCGAGTGACTCGCTCATCGCCTGCCTGAGCTTGGCTAGCTCGGGCTCGGGGTCGAACACGGCTGACCGCTCCGAGCCCTGCCGGTAGCTGATCAAGGCGCCCCGGTCGTCGGCGGCGACACCGGCGTAGCTGGAGGTGACCAGCGGGCGCAGCGCCGCGACGAGGTTGAGGCGGCCCGCGGTGAGCTCGGCGCCCTTGGCGACTAGCTGCTCGTCCCAGACCTCGAGGCCGGCCGGGAACCGCCCGGCCGCGCGGGCGGACTTCAGCAAGGCGCTGCGTTGCTTGACCACGCGCTCGTAGTCGGCCCGCACCCCGGCGTACCTCGGGCGGCTGGCGACCAGCAAGTCGTCGAGGTACCCCCGCCGCTGCTCCGGGTCGCCCTTGACGATCGCCAGGTCCTCGGGCGCGAACAGCACGCACCGCAGGGCCCCGAGCGCGTCCCTCGGCCTGGTCAGCGCTACCCGGTTGAGCCTGACCCGGTTCGCCTTGCCGACGTTGAGCTCGATCTCGACCAGGCTGTCCCTGCCCTCGCTGCTGACGGCCGCGCGCAGGATCGCGCGCTGGGCGCCCGACCTGATCAGCGCGGCGTCGGCGGCGACCCGGTGGCTGCGGTAGGTCGCGACGTAGCAGGCCGCCTCGATGAGATTGGTCTTGCCGGCGCCGTTGGAGCCGACGAACGTCGTCACGCCGGGGCGCAGCGTGATGTCGGCGCTCGGGTAACTACGGAAGTCGGTAAGCGCCAGCCTGACCAGATGCACGTCCCGACAGTATCTGCTCGCGTCCGCTCGCCTGCGGGCTAGCTGTTGAGGCGGGCTAGCTGTTGAGGCGGAATGGCATCAGCAGGTAGCGGTAGTCGGGGTTGCCGTCGGGGCCCGGCTTGCCGGTGAGCAGGGCGGGCTTGCCTCCCTCGGTGAACGCGATCCTGGTCGTGTCGCTGTCCATCGCGGTCAGGCCGTCGAGCAGGTAGCTCGGGTTGAACGCGATCGAGAGGTCGTCGCCTTCGAAGCTGGCCTCGATGACCTCGTCGGCCTGGGCCTCGTCGCCGGTGCCCGCTTCGAGGGTCAGCTGGCCCGAGGTGAAGCTGAGCCGCACGGCGGTGTTGCGCTCGGCCACCAGCGCGACCCGGCGGACCGATTCGATCAGCGTGGCCGTGGAGATCTCCGCATTCGCATTGACGGTGCTGGGCAGTAGCGTGCGGTAGCGGGGGAACTCGCCGCTCAGCAGCCTGGTGGTAGTGCGGCGGCCGCCGGCCTCGAAGCCGATCATGCCGTCACCGCCGACCCCCTCCTCGCCAGGGAGCGCCAGCGCGATCGAGACCTCGGCCGCTGAGGTGAGGGAGCGGGCGGTGTCGGTCAGCGCCTTGGCTGGCACGAGCACGGCCGCCGACAGGTCGGGGCGCGCCGGGTTCCAGCGCAGTTCCCTGACCGCGAGCCGGTACCGGTCGGTCGAGATCAGGGTGAGGGTGTCGCCCTCGATCTCGATCCGCACGCCGGTCAGCGACGGCAGCGTGTCGTCCCGACCCGCGGCGACGGCGGTCTGCGCGACCGCGGTGGCGAACGCGTCGCTGCCGATCGTCCCGGCCGCTGGCGGCATCTCCGGCAGCGCCGGGTACTCATCCTCAGGCATCGTCAGCAAGTTGAACGTGGCGCTGCCGCAGGTGAGCACGGCGCGGCCGCCGTCGGAGGTGAGCTGGACCGGCTTGCCTGGCAGGTTGCGGCTGATCTCGGCCAGTAGCCGCCCAGAGACGAGGGCGCTGCCCGCCGTCTGCGTGTCGACCGGCACCTTAGCCTGAGCAGACACGTCGTAGTCGAAACTGGACAGGGTCAGCTCGTCCCCTTCGGCCGCGAGCCGCATCCCGGCGAGCACAGGGACGGTCGGCCGGGCCGGCAGCGCCCGGGCGGTCCAGGCCACGGCATCGGCGAAGACATCGCGTTCGACGAGGATCTGCACAGCTGGCCGTCCTTGGATAGGTCGAGCCGAGTCGCGTGGGTGGGGTTTCAGGTGGTGCGGCTCGCGGTGGTTCTTGACCTGGAAAGCCTAGCCTGGTAGGGCCTGCGCCGCCTGGCCTTCTCCCGGACGAACCCCCCTTCGGCACACCGGAAGGCCGCCAGACCCCCCGCCAACCCGACCGCCAGGCCCGGAATCCGGCCGCCAGGCCCCGGCAGGCGACCACCAAGCCGGCCGCCAGGCCCCGGCAGGCGACTGCCAGGCCCCGGCCAAGCCGACCGCCGGGTCCGCCGACCCGACCGCCAGGCCCGGAATCCGACTGCCAGGCCCCAGCCAAGCCGACCGCTAGCCCCGCCGACCCGACCGACCCGACCGACCCGACCGCCAGGTCGGCAGTCAGGTCGGCTGCCGACCAGCCCATGCTGATCGCTCCTGGCCCCCCTCGTCGCCTCTTCCGCGCCGCGATGCTCCGTGATCATGAAAATACGATGATCACGGTGATTTGCCTGGTCCATCGCGCGCTGAGTGTCCGTGATCAAGAAGTCACTCATGATCAGGGAAACCCGGTCGGCCCCGGATACCCCACGAATCGTCCGCGATCAGCGCCCGCCCATGATCACGGAGTCCTTCCAGCGCGAGCGTGAGGTCGGCGGGCAACTGCGCCAGGCCTCGCACCCGCCGCCGACCGGGGTCACGCCCCCTGCTCTTCCCTGATCATGAAAATACGATGATCACGGTGATTTGCCTGGTCCATCGCGCGCTGAGTGTCCGTGATCAAGAAGTCACTCATGATCACGGACACTTGCGAGGGCGGCTTTCAAGATCACGAGTATCGCGACTGCCTCAAGGTTCGCCCAAATGCCGCGATCTTGGATCACTCGGTGATCACGGGAGTTTAGGGGTGCGGGGCAGGTGGGTAGCCCTGGGGTGAGGGGTGGCGGAGCGCGCCGAGGGTGGCTCAGACCGGGAGTGACTCAGTCGAGGTGGCTCAGTCCGAGGTGACGTAGACCGAGGGTGGCGCAGACCGAGGGTGGCGCAGAGCTTGGGTGGCACGGAGCTTGGCGAGGCGGGCGCTACTTGGTTCTTGGCAATCTCGATAACTAAAGCAAGTAGTCGTCATAGGGGCAGTGGATTCTGGGGATAGAGACATCTTCGCAGGTCAGGTGCCATGCTGAGTGCACAGGCTAGGTGGATAACGCGCCTCCGCGGCGGCGGATCTGTGGACACCGGCGGCTCGGCTGGCCGGTCGTGGCGAGTTATCCCCGGCTAGCCCCCAGTGGCGCGCACCTATCCGCAGGTTCTTCCACAAGCTCATCCACAGCCTGTGTGTACAGATAGTGATGCCCGACGTCGTTGTGTGAGTGATCGATCACTGTGCGCGCTCACGCGCTAAGAGCGATGTCGTTGTCACAGCGATGTCCGCTCGGGCAGTATCGAGGTCTGCCCGTCCGGCGCTGTGCTGGGATCCGCGCAGTCAAGTCGGCAGCGCGTGCTGCTTGATCTTGTTGGTGAGCTCGGTGACCTGGTTGTAGATCGACCGGCGCTCGGCCATCAGGGACCGGATCTTGCGCTCGGCGTGCATGACGGTGGTGTGGTCGCGGCCGCCGAACTGCTGGCCGATCTTGGGCAGCGACATGTCGGTGAGCTCGCGGCAGAGGTACATCGCGATCTGGCGGGCGGTGACGAGTACTCGCGACCTGGAGGTGCCGCACAGGTCATCGATGGACAGGCCGAAGTAGGAGGCGGTCTGGCCCATGATCGTGGCGGCCGTGATCTCAGGTCCCTGGGACTCGGGGATAAGGTCCTTGAGCACGAACTCGGCGAGCTGGAGGTCGACCGACTGGCGGTTGAGGCTGGCGAACGCGCTGACCCTGATCAACGCGCCCTCAAGCTCCCTGATGTTGGTGGAGATCCGGCTGGCGATGTACTCGAGCGCCTCGGGCGGCGCGTTGAGCCGGTCTTGCACCGCCTTCTTGCGCAGGATCGCGATGCGGGTCTCGAGCTCGGGCGGCTGGATGTCGGTGAGCAAGCCCCACTCGAACCGGCTGCGCAGCCGGTCTTCCAGCGTGACCAGGCGCTTGGGCGCACGGTCGCTCGAAATCACGATCTGCTTCGTCGCGTTGTGCAGGGTGTTGAAGGTGTGGAAGAACTCCTCCTGGGTTCCTTCCTTGTTCTCAAGGAACTGGATGTCGTCGACGAGGAGCACGTCAACGTCCCGGTAGCGACGGCGGAAGCCGTCCTGCTTGCCGTCCCTGATCATATTGATGAAGTCGTTGGTGAACTCTTCCGAGCTGACATAGCGCACCCGGACGCCCTGGTACAGGCTCTGCGCGTAGTGCCCGATGGCATGCAGCAGATGGGTCTTGCCAAGACCAGAGTCCCCGTAGATGAACAGCGGGTTGTACGCCTTGGCTGGAGCCTCGGCGACGGCGACGGCGGCCGCGTGCGCGAATCGGTTGCTTGAGCCGATGACGAAGGTCTCGAAGGTGTACTTCGGGTTGAGCCTGGTCGGGTTAGGCCGGGCGGTACCGTCGGCAGGCCGGCGCGCGTCGCGGTCGCCTATGGGCCGGCCGAGCCCGTTCTGGTCGCCAACGGACGGAACCGGGTGACCCGAGCCGTCTTGGCCGTCGAGGCCCGATCGCTGCGACGGCAGATGCGGCAGACCCGCTGGGCCAGGCTGGAGCGGGAAGTGCCCGGCGCCTGGCCTGGGCAGCTGGCCGTTGACCGGCTCGTGGCCGTGGTCGGTGCTGGTGCCGAAGGGAATTCTGATGCCGAGCGGTTCGGGCGCGGCTTGCGCGTCGTCGGCCGCCCCGGAATGGGTGGCCTGGCCAGGCGCCGACGGAGCGGTCGGCGCCGACGACGCGGTGGCGATGGGGTCGATGATCACTGCCAGCTGGATGTTGCGGCCAAGCTCGCGCGATAGCGCGTTCGTGATCAGGACTCGCAGCCGGTTCTCCAGCTGGTCCTTCGCGAACTCATTGGGAGTCGCGATCAGCGCCGTGTTCTCGACCAGGCCGAGCGGCCTGGTGAGTTGCAGCCAGGCCCGCTGGTAGGGCTCGATCTGCATGTCGGCGAGGTCGTTGAGTGACCTGGCCCAGATTTCGGCGAGGTCTGGTTCGCTCATCGGAGAATCACCTCGCGCCCCCCAACGTGTTCAACAGGTTTTTCCACAGCATGTGCAGTGCCGTGCCGCAAGAACAGTGCCGCAAGAACCGCGCCGCAAGATGCGGTGCCGCGAGATGCGGTGCCGCAGATGCAGTGTGGTCCGGTCCGGCCCCGTGTGCATAGCTGACTCGTCGTCGGCTCGCTGCGCGCTGGCTTCACAGGTCCACATCCCCAGTGTCCACAGCGCCCGACCGAGCTTTCCACAGCCTAGGGGTGCCGGGGGAAGTACGTTAGGGAAACGGCGAGTGTCAGTGTTTGATCGGGGTGCTTGAGAACGAGCTCGTTTGACGAGACACGGGCGCGAGCGTAACGTTGGCTGGCCTGGCTTTGCTGCCACTTGCGAGCGACGGTGCGTCTCAAGTAGGTGCTACTTGCGCTGGTGCGCCCGCTTTGGGTTGTTTTTGGGGCACGGCGTGTAGAGCACCGCGTAATGTCGCCTGCCTGTCCTGTATGCGTGCGCGCTAACCTTGTCTGAGTAGGACTGCGGTGGGGTTACCGCAGTGAGGGTTCCATGGCGGCGACAGCCGGCCGTTGTCGCTAACGACTATTGACTTGTACCAGGAGTTTCCGTGAGCAAGCGCACGTTCCAGCCGAACAATCGCCGTCGCGCGAAGACGCACGGCTTCAGGCTGCGCATGCGCACCCGGGCCGGGCGGGCCGTGCTCGCCGCGCGGCGCCGCAAGGGCCGTGCGCGAGTCAGCGTCTGACCAGCGAGGTGTCTTCCCGCTCCGTGTTGGCCGGGACACCGCTGGTTGGGGCACCGCTGGTTCGGGCACTGCTGGTTCGGGCACCGCTAGGTGTGCCAGTGCTGGCCGCGACCATGCTGGCTGTGCTTGCCAGGGTGCCGCTGGTTCGGGGGCTCTCGGGCCGCGCTCTCGTGTGGGGCGCTATGGCGCAGGAGATGCCGCGCCGCGGTGTTCCAGTCGCGGGCGCACAGCCGTCTCCCTGACGGCCGAACGCCTGGCTGGACGATCCCTGATGCTGCCGGCGGACGCGCGGATGCGGCGCGGGACGGAGTTCACTGCGGCGATCAGGCAGGGCGGCCGATTCGGCCGTCCGCTGCTGGTGGGGCACCTGCGGGTGCGGAGCGAAGTCGATGAGCCCGCGAAGGTGGGGTTCATCGTGAGCCGGGCCGTTGGTCAGGCCGTGGTGCGAAATAGGGTGCGCCGTCGCCTCCGGCACCTGATGACGGGGTACCTGCATGCGCTTCCTAGAGGTAGCCTGCTTGTGTTGCGCGCTAATCCCCAGGCCGCGACTGCAAGCGGGGCGGAATTGGCCGCCGAGCTGGACGTTGTAGTTAGAGCACTGCTTCGGCGGCAGGGTGGTGCGATGTGAAGGATCGCCAGGGGGCGCAGGGTCACCGGACAGACACCAAGTCACCGGCTGTGCTTGTGCTGACCGGGTTGATCTCGGCCTACCGCAAGGTGATCAGCCCGTTCCTCGGGGCGAACTGCCGGTTCTACCCATCGTGCAGTGCGTACGCGCTTGAAGCGATCACCGTTCATGGTGCTGGCCGGGGCAGCTGGCTGGCCCTGCGACGGCTAAGCCGGTGCCATCCGTTCCACCCTGGTGGCCTGGATCCCGTGCCGCCGGCCCGAGCTGGTGCCGAGGGCGCCGCTGACGATAGAGCAAGGGAACTAACGCCTTGAGCATCTTGGACCCAATCAACGACCTGGTCGCCTGGGTCATCATGCACATCTACAACGTGCTCAGCCCGGCTCTCGGCCCGACCGCCGGTATCACCTGGGTGCTGTCGATCGCGATCCTCGTGGTCGGCATGCGGCTGATCTTGCTCCCGCTGTTCATCAAGCAGATGCACACGCAGCGCGCGATGACGGCACTCACCCCGAAGATCAACGAGATCCGGAAGAAGTACAAGGGTGACAAGGAGAAGCTGAACTCGGAGACGATGAAGCTGTACCAGGAAGCGGGCGTCAACCCGCTGATGGGCTGCCTGCCGATCGTGCTCCAGATGCCGCTGTTCTTCGCCTTGTTTAGCGTGCTCAGGGAGATCGCGGAGCGGAAGCCAGGGACCGCGCTCAAGTACAACCTGAAGTCCTCCTTTGTCACGAACGTCAACAAGGCGGACATCTTCGGGGTTCAGATCAAGAACACGTTCCTGCACGGAACCTCGCTGCACGTGCACATCGTGGTCGCGTTCGTGGTCCTGATCAGCATGGGGACGACGTACCTCACGGTCAGGCAGAGCATGAAGCGCGGCATGATGCCGACCGGCTCTGACAACCCTATGGGCCAGTCGCAGAAGCTGATGGCCTACGTCATGCCGTTGTTCGCGCTCACCGGCTTGTACTGGCCGTTCGGCCTGGTTCTGTACTGGGTCTTGACCAACTTGTGGACGCTGGGCCAGCAGTATGTGCTGCTACGCAAGTACCCGGTCGGCGCTGCCGCCGCGATGACCGGGGGGAACGTGCCCATCGGCAAGTCGCCCGCCCCTGCTCCAGGACTCACCAGCGGCTCAGCGAAGCCAAAGCGGCCGGCGTCGTCAGCGCCATCCTCGTCGTCAGCCTCCTCGGCTAAGTCCACCGCCAATGGCCAGGGTGGGACCGGTAGCAAGAAGGTGCAGGACGCCAAGCCGGCCGCCAACGGCAGCGCGAACGGCCAGGGTGGGACCGGTGGCAAGAAGGTGCAGGACGCTAAGCCGACGGGCTCGGCAGCGTCGGCCAACGGGACCGCCTCAGCGAATGGTGATAAATCCGCGCCCGGGCCGGTGAGCGACGGCGCCGCCAAGAACGGCGCCAGTCCGACTACGGCCGGGACCGCCGGGACTGCTGCGACAAATGGTCACAATCCCGCTAATAGCGATGGCGGTATGCTGCGAAGGTTCTCGAGGAAGAGTCCTGAGCCAGAGCCAGTGGTACCAGTGCAGCCAGATACTAAGATCGTCAGGAATCAGCCTCAGCGGCAGTCGCGCAGCAAGCGGTCGGGCAAGCGCTGAAGGTCGCGAGCCGCGCTTTGACGCCCGTTCGGGCGAGTTCTGACGAGGAGGATGCTGTCGTGGGCCAAGGGGAGAACGTGCTCGCCAACGAAGATCTGGTATCAGACGATCTCACGGAGACCGACGCCAACGGCCAGGTCGAGCTTGACGATGAGATCGAGCCTGTCGATGACACCGACGCCAGCGACGGGCAAGCCAGCGATGCGCGAGCGGACGAGGACGATGGCGAGGACGGCGACGATGATGACGAGCCTGAGATCGCCGACCTTGAGCTAGAGGGCGAGATCGCCGCTGACTATATCGAGGGCCTCTTGGACGTCGCTGACCTTGACGGCGACATCGACATGGATGTGGAGGGCGACCGAGCGGTCGTGTCCGTCGTCGGAGCGACGCTCGACGAGCTGGTCGGCTCGCGAGGCGAGGTTCTCGACGCCCTGCAGGAACTCACCAGGCTGGCCGTGCACCGGCAGACCGGGAGCCGGACAAGGCTCATGCTCGACATCGGCGGCTATCGGGCCCAGCGGCGGACCGAGCTGACGGAGCTTGGCACGTCAGTGGCCGAGGAGGTCAAGCGGTCCGGCGAAGCGAAGGCCTTGAGCGCCATGAACGCGTTCGAGCGCAAGATCGTGCACGATGCGATCGCGGCGGCCGGGCTGAGGAGTGAGTCGGAGGGAATCGACCCCAACCGCCGGGTCGTCGTCCTGCCTGTCGGCTGACCGCGGTGGCCTGCCTGGCATTGAGCCGCTGTGCTGGCTGACTCATCCCTGGCACCGCCAGAGGCGGCGCGGTTGGTCTTTGGCCCGGCGCTGCCGACGGCGCAGGCCTACGCGAGATTGCTGGCCGGGCCTGGCACCGAACGAGGGCTGCTTGGCCCCAGTGAGTCCCCACGGCTGTGGGATCGGCATCTGCTGAACAGCGCGGTCGTCGCTGAACTGGTCCCGGTCGGGTCGCGAGTGGCTGATCTCGGCTCGGGGGCGGGGCTTCCTGGAATCGTGCTGGCTATCTTGCTACCTGACAGCGAGGTGACGCTGGTCGAGCCGATGGAGCGCAGGACCTCGTTCTTGGCCGAGTGCGTTTCCGAGCTTGGCCTGGACAACGTGCTGGTGCTGCGCGGGCGGGCGGAGGAGCTGGCCGGGCAGGTCGGCGCTGACGTCGTCGCGTCGCGCGCGGTGGCGAAGCTCAGTCGGCTCGCTGTGCTCGCCGCCGGTCTCGCCAGGCCTGGCGGCCTGGTGCTTGCGATCAAAGGTGCGACGGCAGCCCAAGAGGTCGCCGAGGCAGGCCCGGTGCTCCGCAAGCTCGGCGTCCGCAGGCTAGAGATCGTCGAGGTCGGTGCGAAGGTTCTGAGCGAGCCGACCACGGTCGTCCGGTTCACGACGAGAGTCGGCTAAGGCGGCGATTGCCGCCGACTGGGCGCCGGCCGTGCGCGGTCCGGGCAAGTGTCGCATCATGATCATCGACAAAGCGCCCCGCGCTCCCGCGCCCCGGGTTCCGCGTGCCGCGCTCCCGCGCCTCCGGTCCCGCGCCCCGCGCCCTTGCGCCCCGGATCCCGCTCCCCGCCTCCCGCGCCCGGATCCCACGCCCGGATCCCACGCCCCGGCTCCCGGGTGCCAGTGTTCCGGGTGCCGCCCACATCGTTGGCGCTTCGGTGTTCTCATCGCAACACCTAAGTGCCAACGATGTGGTCGGCCGGCCCTCGCGGAGGCGAGGACCGGCGGCCTGGACGGGGTAAAAGGGTGAGGGGCGTCGACTTGACGCCCTTGCCCGGCGCCACGTCGGATGGCGCCGGGAGGGCGCTGACCACCCCGCTGCTCTCATTCACCCAGCCGTGGAGAAGATCCGGTCCTGGCCCGGCAGCCGTAAGGCGCTGAGATCAGCCTCCGCAGGCCGCACCGGCCGGGTAAGCGACTGTGGCCTTCGGCCGCAGGTTCAAGGAGCGCTGTCAGCGGACGGCCGGCTGTGCGGCCTCTCGTCGGAGGGGTGAGGGCTTAGGCTAGTGAGCATCTGGCCGACGCGGTATGTGGACACGCTAAGTGACCGCGATGTGTCGGTCAGCGAGCCGACGGCAGCAGGACTGGCGAGGGGACTGTGATGACGGCCATCGCCGGATCTGGTCTGGGGTGGCCTGAGCTGGCACCGGCTGCAGTGTTCGCGGCCGCACCTGGTCTGTGGAGCACGAGGGATGTGGGGGGCCCAGCGGATAGAGCGGGCCGCGAAGTTTCACGGGGTCTAGGAGATCCAGGGGGTAGGCGGGGTGCCGCCGGGATCGGCTGGCCGAGGAGTGTCGGTCGGCATCGCAAGGAAGAGTCTCGTTCCCGGGTGACCGAGCCGACGGCGGAGCCAGGCGGGAGCGCGGTTCGGCCGGACGGAGCTAGCGATACAGGGGAGGGGGCGGCCACGATGCGGGGGGTACGCGGTGCGCGATCGGGACTCGGCTGGCCATCGACGTCGGCCGGCGACTCGCGCGGTCAGTTTGGGCTGAGTGGTGGTTCTGGGCTGAGCGATCGGCCTGGCCTGGGTGGCGGGCCTGGCCTGGGTGGCGGGCCTGGCCTGGGTGGTGGTTCTGGGCTGAGTGATCGGCCTGGCCTGGGTGGTGGGCCTGGGCTGAGCGGTCGTCCGGAGGTCAGCGGCCAGGCGGAGATCGGCGGTGGAGTTGGGCTGGCTGACCACGCGGAGGCGGCTGGCGCGACCGAGCTAGCAGGTTCTCGATCCGCGGTTGAGCTGGCCAGGAGTGGTCCCGGCGAGAGCGCTGTGGTGGACGGCGCTGTGGTGGGCAGCGCTGTGGTGGGCAGCGCTGTGGTGACGGGCGGCACGGCCGGGAACGGCGCGACGGCGGACGGTGTGGGCGGGAACGGTGTGGCGGATCATGGCCATGGTGCTGGCCTGGGCTGGCCGGCTGGTGAGGGTGGCGAGACCGTCTCGCGCCAGGCGCCGGTTGGTAGCGAGCCGTCCTCCGACGGTGACTGGGCCGGCGGGGAAGCCGAGACGGCGAGGGTCGAGTGGACTGGCGGGCTAGTTCAGGCGCGCGGGCTAGTTCAGGCGGGCGGGCAGGCTCAGGCGGGCGGGCAAGCCTGGCCTGACGATCCCGATGCGACTGTTTCACGTGAAACTGAGCCGTCAGTTCGGCCCGAGTCGTTTGCTGGAGCCGATATTGAGGTAGCTGGACCGGCGGAAGAGCAACAGCCTGAATGGTTCGGTCACATGTCTGATGCGGATATCGTCGGCACCGCGGCGAATGCTCAGTCCGTTGTTGATGAGCCGCTACCCCGCTATCCAGACGGGCTTATGATCGCGGGTAGCTACTCTGGCG
Organism: Streptosporangiaceae bacterium; assembly: GCA_035511035.1. GTDB lineage: Bacteria > Actinomycetota > Actinomycetes > Streptosporangiales > Streptosporangiaceae > Chersky-822. The sequence continues at coordinate 24,355 of DATKFV010000086.1, read as the reverse complement.
CGGAAAGCGCTCAGGATGAGAGTGAGGACGTGGTGACAATTCCTGGCGCGTCGGATACGTCGGGGGACACGCCGATCGCGCGAGCGGCTCAAGCGGCGATGAATGCCCGGGCGACCAACAGGCCGTGGCCGCGTCCACGTTCGTGCCGGATATTGACGATCGCTAACCAGAAAGGCGGCGTCGGCAAGACTACGACGGCCGTCAACCTGGCCGCGAGCCTGGCGATGCATGGTTCGCGGGTGCTCGTGATCGATCTGGACCCTCAGGGCAATGCCTCGACCGCGCTGGACGTCGAGCACAGGTCGGGCACTCCGTCGATCTACAACGTGCTCGTCGACGGTCTTCCGCTGGCCGACGTGGTTCGGCCGGTGGATGGGTTTCCGTTGCTGCGTTGCGCGCCGGCGACGATCGACCTGGCCGGCGCGGAGATCGAGCTTGTTCCTCTGGTGGCGCGAGAGTCGAGGCTATCCCGCGCCGTGGCCGAGTACGACGCTTCGGACTTGGACTATGTGTTCATAGACTGCCCGCCGTCGCTGGGCCTGCTGACCGTCAACGCACTCGTCGCGGCTCCTGAAGTGCTCATTCCGATTCAGTGCGAATACTACGCGCTTGAGGGCCTGGAGCAGTTGCTCAGGACGGTTGAGCTGGTGAAGAGCCATCTCAACCAGACGCTGAAGGTAACCACGATCCTGCTCACGATGTTCGACAGCCGGACCAGGCTGGCGTCGCAAGTGGCTGACGAGGTGCGCAGTCACTTCGGCGAGCTGGTGCTGGGCTCGGTGATCCCGCGCAGCGTCCGCGTTTCGGAGGCACCGAGCTACGGCCAGTCGGTGATGACTTACGACCCCGGCTCCAGCGGCGCGGTCGCCTATCTGCAGGCCGCCAAGGAGATGGCTTTCCAGAACTCGCAGGCAGTACCGGCCTAGCCAAACATCCATCGCCGCCGGTGCATGCGCATGGCGCGCTGTGGATACCTAGCGAGCCGAGGCGCCGTTTATCCACAGGCGTACACAGGATCTGATCCGTGCCGTGGTTTTGCCTGGCAGGATGGGGTCACGAACGTCGGCGACCGTGGCAGGGAGAGGACATGGCGCAGCAGAAGCGGGGTCTTGGCAAGGGACTTGGTGCGCTGATCCCGACCACTCCGGTTGGGCTCGCGGAGGCGGATGCGATCAGTCCGCCGCCAGGCTCCGTGGCGCCGGGCCAGCCGAGCTACCCGAGTCTCGGAGCCATACCGGGTGCGTACTTCGACGAGATACCCGTCGCTGATATCGCCCCGAACCCCCGCCAGCCGCGGCAGATCTTCGATGAGGAAGCTCTAGCCGAACTGGCGGCCTCGATCAAGGTGGTGGGCCTCCTGCAGCCCATCGTGGTCCGGAGGGTCGATGGAGGCCAGTACCAGATCGTGATGGGCGAGCGCCGGTGGCGCGCCTGCCTGGTGGCCGAACTGGACGTTGTTCCGGCGATCGTCAAGGAGACCTCGGACGGCGATCTGCTTCGGGATGCCCTGATCGAGAACTTGCATCGGCAGCAGCTCAACGCCCTTGAGGAGGCGGCTGCTTACCAGCAGTTGCTCGATGACTTCGAGGCGACCCACGAGGAGCTGGCCAAGAGGATCGGCCGGTCGAGGCCGCACATCACGAATACGATCCGCCTGCTGAACCTTCCACCCGGCGTCCAGCGTCGCGTCGCGGCCGGGGTGCTGAGCGCGGGTCACGCTCGGGCGCTGCTGTCTATCGCCGACCCGAACCTGCAGGAGCAGCTCGCGCACCGGATCGTCGCCGAGGGGCTGTCAGTGCGTGCCGTCGAGGAGATCGTCGCGCTCGGCGCCGACCCGGCCAAGCCGCCGCGCCAGCAGCCGCGTCGTGCTCCGGTCGCGCCCCGGCTAGCCGATCTGGCCGGTCGGCTGTCGGACGTGCTCGATACCCGCGTCAAGGTGGAGCTCGGACAGCGAAAAGGCAAGATCGTCGTGGAGTTCGCCTCTCTGGACGACCTGGACCGGATCGTGAAGACGATCTCACCGGACTATCCCGACGCGCAGGCCGCCCAATAGCTAGCAGGCCCTAGCCGCCAACGATGCTGGTGCGTCCCATCTCGGGCTGGGGGGATCGGCTTCGAGGCCGATCGGCGTCCGTGCTCGTGCGCCTGCGGCTGTTTCACGTGAAACACCCGCGCTAGATACTCGGTCGACCGCTCACCCGAATGGCGTCGATGAACGCGTCGACATCGTCCGGCGTGGTATCGAACGCCGTCATCCACCGCACGACACCCTCGCCTTCCTCCCAGGTGTAGAAGGTCCAATCCGCCTGCAACGCGAGCCTGCGCTCCGCCTCAAGCACCGCGAACACAGCGTTCGACTGGACGGGGTAGCGGACGGTCACGTCGGGGATGTCAGCGACTCCGGCGGCCAGCCGCTCGGCCATCGCATTGGCATGCCGGGCGCTTCGGAGCCACAGATCCTGCTCGATGAGGGCGACGAACTGGGCGGCCACGAAGCGCATCTTCGAGCCGAGCTGCATTTGCTGCTTTCGCAGGAAGGGCGCCACATCGCCGATGTCGTCCCGCATGACGACGACGGCCTCGGCTCCGATGGCGCCGTTCTTCGTGCCGCCAAAACTCAGCACGTCGGCGCACCCGGCCAGGTCACTCAGCTTGCATCCCAGGTGCGCGGCGGCATTAGCCAGCCTGGCGCCGTCAACGTACAGGTACAGACTCTCGGCCCGGCAGAACTCGCTCAGCCGACGCAACTCGTCGAGCGAATAGCAGGTGCCCACTTCGGTCGCCTGCGCGACCTGCACCACCCGCGGCTGGGCCCGATGCTCGTCGCCGCGACCTGCCAGCCGGGGTCCGATCAGCTCCGGGGTCAGCTTTCCGTCCGGTGTGGCGATCGTCAGCAGCTTGTTACCGAGGATCCGCTCGGCCGCGCCGCACTCATCGACGTTCAGATGCGAGGAGTCAGCGCAGATCACTGCCTCGAATGGCCTGAGCAGCAAGCTGATCCCCAGGACGTTCGCGGCCGTGCCGTTGAAGACGAACAGCACGTCGCTGGCCCCGAAGGTCGCCTTGAGCTCCTGAGCGGCTCGCCGGGTCCATTCATCGGCGCCGTAGGGCAGGCTGTCACCGCCGTTCGCCTCAGCGATCGCCTCGATGACCTCAGGATGCGCACCTGAGTGATTGTCGCTGCCGAAACTCTTCCGTCGAATCGTCACGGGCATAGGCTATCGGCCGCCCTCCAACGGTACGATGGGCCTACCGGAACGGACGTCTACCACGTTCAAGGCCGCAATCGGGGCACGCCGTCGGCCGGTACTGCTAAACAAGCATGGTCACCGAGAGCAAAGTCTTGGAGCCAGGCCGCTGAGCGGGTCACGCGCCTGCTCCCGTAGTCGGGCTGCCCAGCCAGGTCACAGCCGCCCAGCCAGGTCACAGAGGTGCTAAGTGCCGCGCCGCGTAGCGAGCATCACGCTGGACAATCTTGATGATTTGCCGACCCGCTGTCGCCGTTGCGTCTTCTGGGAGCTCGACCCGCTAAGCCAGGCCCGTGCTATCGAGGCCGGTGACTCCGCCCTGGAGAAGGAGGCCTGGGTCTCCAACATCCTGCTCCAGTGGGGAAGTTGCGGCAAGATCATCTACGTCGACGGCGTCGCGGCCGGCTACATGCTCTACGCGCCCCCGCAGTACGTGCCAAAGTCCATCGCCTTCCCGACCAGCCCGGTCAGTTCCGACGCCGTCCTGATGATCACGGCCAGTATCTCCTCGGAGTTCTCCGGCGGCGGCTTGGGCCGGGTGCTGGTCCAGAACCTGGTGAAGGATCTGACCCATCGCGGGATCAAGGCCGTCGAGGCCTTTGGTGACCTCAAGCCCGACGGCATGAGCTGCGTGATGCCCGCCGACTACTTGCTGGCCGTCGGCTTCAAGACCGTCCGGCCGCACCTGCGCTACCCGCGGTTGCGCCTGGAGATCAAGACCGCCCTTTCCTGGCGCGAGGACGTCGAGGTCGCACTCGAGCGCCTACTCGGCTCCATGACCCCGGACCGCCCGCTCCGCCTGGCCTGACGCGCCGCAGGCGGCAGCCGGCTTGAGATAGCAGGCGGCAGCACGGCTCGAGATGGACAGCGAAAGCGGCTGGCGCGCGCTCGCGGGGCGGCGGCACCAGCCGCTTGCTACGGCTTCGGGTCGAAGCCGCTTGCTACGGCTTCGGGTCGGCCTTAGGCGAGGAACTCCTCTAGCTCGCCGAGGAGGGCGGACTTCGGCTTGGCGCCGATGATCTCCTTGACGACCTGGCCGTCCTTGAAGACGGCGAGGGTGGGGATGTTCATGATGCCGTAGATCTGCACGACCTGCGGGTTATCGTCGACGTTGAGCTTGAGCACGTCGATCTTGTCGCTGTACTCGGCCGCGATCTCCTCGAGCACGGGGGCTACCTGCCGGCACGGGCCGCACCATTCGGCCCAGTAGTCCACTATCACTGGCTTGGTGCTCTGCAGTACGTCGAGTTCGAAAGAAGCATCGGTTACCGCTCTGGTTGCTGCGCCCACTGTGAAGAACTTCCTCTCATGTGTTGGTGACGCCTGCGGACCCGCTTCGGCCGCAGGAAGCCGAAGATGTCACGAGTCCTGGTCGGCTAGCCAGCGCTCGGCGTCGATAGCCGCGGCACAGCCGCTGCCAGCGGCGGTGACGGCCTGTCGGTAGTTCCGGTCCACGACGTCACCGCAGGCGAAGACGCCTGAGATCGCGGTCCTGGTGAAGGGCTGCTCGACCAGCAGGTAGCCATCGTCATCGGTGGCCAACTGACCGGTGAAGAGCTCGCTGCGGGGGTCGTGCCCGATAGCGATGAAAATGCCGGTGACGGGCAGCACGCTTTCGGCGCCGGTCCTCAGGTTGACCAGCCGCAGCCCGGTCAGCCGGTCCTCGCCGAGCATCTCGGCGACCTCGCTGTCCCAGGCGAACTTGATCTTCGGGTCGGACATGGCCCGGTCCTGCATGATCTTCGACGCGCGCAGGCTGTCGCGGCGGTGGACGATGGTGACCGAATGGGCGAATCTGGTCAGGAACGTGGCCTCTTCCATGGCGGAGTCTCCGCCACCGATGACCGCGATGTCCTGCTCGCGGAAGAAGAACCCGTCACAGGTAGCGCACCACGAGACGCCGTGGCCTGACAGGCGCTTCTCGCCGGGCACGCCGAGTTCGCGATAGCTTGAGCCGGTCGCGATAATGAGCGTCCGGCTGGTGAACTCGCCGTCGTGGGTCTTCACCAGCTTCGGATTCGACTCAAGATCGACCTCGATGACGTCGTCGGCGACGAGCTCAGCCCCGAACCGCTCCGCCTGCTTGCGGATGGAGTCCATCAGATCGGGTCCGAGTATGCCGTCGGGGAAGCCAGGGAAGTTCTCCACGTCGGTGGTGTTCATCAGCGCCCCGCCTGAGGTCACCGAGCCCTCGAACACCAGCGGGCTCAGTCGCGCTCTGGCCGCGTATAGCGCGGCGGTGTATCCGGCTGGCCCTGAGCCGATGATCACGACATCGCGCGCCTGCATCACGTGTCCCGCACTCCTTAGTCGAACCGCACAGGCGTCAACCGTCCAGCCGCCCGCCAGATTCCCTCGCTGCCACCTGGGTCACCCGGCGCAGCCACGCTAGCCCAGTCACTTCCAGCGTCGTCGCTCCTGGACGACCAGTTCCCGGGGCGTCAGCTCTTGGGAAGGCTCAGCCTAGTGATAGCGTCCGCCTTCGTGGCTGTGCAAGCCAGGCCTACGACTATCACATCAAATACCGCGCTGACCGGCTTCAGCACAATGATGACCGCCGGCTTGCCCAGATAATGGGCCACGTCGGCCAGCAGCACCGCTCGGCCTGACGCGATGTTCGACAGGCAGCCGGTGAGCTGGCTCGCGCTGATTCCGCCGATCCGGACTAGCGGTGCGGCCGTCGAGTTGCTGTTCGTACCGCTCGTGACCTGCGGACCTGGCGTCGCGGGGCTGATGGCGGGGGTGCTGGCGACGACAGCGCGGACGCCTGAGGCTAGGTCACCGACCGTATAGTTGGCGCGCGATTGAATGGTATTCGCTACTAGATAGGTGCCTTTGTACCGGTAGCGCACTCCGCCGCTAGCTGACACGTTGGCGCTGTGGTCACCGGGGTTCACGGCCTTTCGCGGGCCTCGTGCCGCTATCGGGCCTGAGGTCGCGGTCCCTTGGCCATGGTGCGCGCTGGCGAGCAGGAAGCCACCGCCCGCCAGGAGCACCAGCACCCCGGTCGCCGCGAGGCTGCGCAGCACGAGGGGTGACGACCACTCGGGCATGCGCAACCGCCACCGGTGATAACCAGGCGGCGCGGCGTCGGCTGCGGTCGGAGCGCCCTGACTGGTCGCGCCAGCGGTCCTCAAGCGGCCAGCCTGGCCGGTCGGGCTGGCCGCGGCGGCCGGGGCCGTACCCGCCGACGCCGACACCGCCGCCGCCGTCACGGCGGTGGCGCGGTGGGTCGACTCCGCAGCCAGCGCCGCCGACACTCGGTCAGTCAGGCGATCCGGCATTGGCTGCGCGGGCACGCTGGCCAGCAACGCCGACACGTTCGCTAGCGAAGCGTCGACGCCCGCGCACCGGACACAACCGGCCAGATGCGCAGCTATCTTCGACGCCCGGGTAGCGCTCGTCGTCCCGGCGCGGTAGCTAGCCAGTTCGTCGGCACTGAAATGACCGATCAACGCGCTTCGTCACTCCCTTCCTGCGCAGGTAGGACGGATCCGGCCGCGAATCGGTTCCCTCGGCGGGCGGTCGAGTCCTGGCTGGGCTGGCGAAGATGCGCCAGTTTCGGCAGCAGTCTCGCCCGACCCCGGGCACAACGGCTCTTTACCGTTCCCTCGGCGACGCCAAGCACCTGCGCGGCTTCGGCAACGGGATAGTCCAGCATGTCGACGAGCACGAGCGCCACCTGCTGATCGCGTGGCAGTTGCCGAAGAGCCGCCATGACCTCGAGCGACACATCGCTCCGGGTGGCCGGATCGACGCTGGCCTCGCCGGCGGCCGCGTCGAGCAGGTGGTCGTCACTCGCGCCGACCTCAGGCCGGGCGGTTCGCCTGCGCATCTTGTCAAGGCAGGCGTTGACGACGATCCGGTGCAGCCAGGTGGTGACCGCCGAGTCGCCCCTGAAGCTGTCGGCGCGCCGGAACGCGGAGATCATCGCGTCCTGCAAGGCGTCGGCGGCGTCCTCGGGATCGCCGAGCGTCCTGATCGCGACCGCCCAGAGCCTGTCCTTGTGCCGCAGGAAGAGCTCGCCGAACGCATCGGGGTCGCCGTTCACATGGCGTCGCAGCAATTCAGCGTCCGACTCCACCGCCGGGGACGCGCCGCGCTGTGCGGGCAGCGAGCCACCTGGCGCCCTGCCGCCAGGCTCCTGCGATTTCGTCGCGTCTCCCGAATCTGCGTCGGATTTTATGATTGCCCGTGGTGTGGCCGGAATCTGGCCGGGCACTTCCGGCTAGCTTAGCTCCCCTTAAGGTCACGTCACGGCCACGGCACCGCCGCGACCTGGGAGTGACTTAGCCAAGCCCCCGGACGACCACGTTGAATACCGCCCCCATGTACCAGTGGCCAGGGCCCGCCTTAGGCGGCAGCTGGGTAAACCAGATGACGAGGTAGCGGCCGGTCGCCGAGCTTGCGATCTTGAACGTCGTCGTGCCGCTGACGTTGTCCCCGGAGGCCACGGTCTTCATCGAGGCCAGGTTCGCCGCGCTCCTGGTGGCCGAGTCGCCGACGAGCAGCTTGACATCCGCGCCAGGGCCGGTGCCGAAGGTCACCGTGACCGAGCGGTAGGTCACCGCCTTCGGCATGACCAGCATCAGGCCAGATCCGGCTTTCAGCCCGCCGAAGCTCGCGGTCTTGTACCACTGCGTGGTCCATGCGGTCTGGGCCGAGGAGTCGATGGCGTACTTGGCGTACGGGCTGTTCTCGTTGTCGGGATCGTTCTTCGTGCTGGTGAGCGGATCGAACCCGGTCGCCCCGACCGGAGTGAGCGTGGCCAGCGAGATCGGGTGGCTGCTCACATGGGTCTTGCGAGCGTTGGCCTGCGGCTTGCCATGGCTAGGCCACAAGGTGACGGTCGCGGTCACGGCGGCCACCACGACCAGGACGCCGACCGCGGCGACGATCCCGAGCGGGAACTTGGTAGCGCTAACGAACGGCAGCGCCCGCTGGCCACGGCGACTGTGCGAGGTCGTCGCGGTGCCGGTGGCGGCGCGGTGCCCGCCCCGGTCGGCCGGACGTCGCTGCCGATCGACTGGGCCCTCGGAGGGCCAGCTATACCCAGTGGCCTCGCCGCTGTAGGGACGATCGGTGCTCTGGCCGTCATAGCCACTGGCCCAGCCGCCCTCACCCAGCTGGCGTCCTGGCCAGTAGGGGTCAGATCCGTCCGCGGGCCGCTCACGCCTGACCGGCGGAGGTGGCGCGGAAGGTATCGGTGCGGGCGGCAGCACCGCCATCAGCGACGAGGACAGCTCGGCCGGGGTGGTGATCGGCGGCTCGCCCTCACGTGACGACAACTGCATGGCCCGGCAGGCGATTTCCGACAGGGTCGTCGGGATGCCGGCGACGACCTGCCTCGGGCTGCGAGGCTGGCCGTCGACCATCGGCGCCGATGGCAGCTGCGGGCTGTCGAGCCCTGGCCAGTGGCCGGTCAGCGCCGCGTAGAGCAGGTTGCCGAGGTCGCGGGTATCGGTCAGCACCGGCTCGTCGGACGTGGCGCCGGTCAGGGCCGCGTCGATGCCAAGCCCGACGACCTTGACCTCGCCCGTGGGGCTCCACCTGACCGAGCCGGGCGACAGGCACAGATGCGCGACGCCCGCGGCGTGCGCCGACGACATGGCCGCTGCCGCCTCGGCGATGATCCTGGCGCCGCTGTTAGGCTCGAGCGGCCCCGCGCTGAGCAGGTCGCCCAGGGCGTCGCCCGCCGCCCACTCCAGCACGATGTAGGCGTGATCCCAGGCGTCCTCGACGTCAAAGACCTGGGCCAGGCGGGTGTCGCTGAGCCGACTCGCGGCCCTGGCCGCGGTCACCACCTCGCTGACCCTCGGGTAGCCGGCCGCGAAGGTAAACACCGTCACCGGCCGAGCCAGCGTCTCGTCGATCGCCTTCCAGGCAGCCCATCCTGAGCCAGCGGCGATCCGGTCCTCGAGCCGGTACCGTCCGCCGAGTTTCGTGCCTGGCTCGGATGTGTAGGTCGTCATTCAGTCACTGCGCCGAGTCAGGTCACGCTCTCGACGCTTCCTCCTGATGCCGGAAGCTGGTCGGCCGGGTGGACAAACACGGTTATGGACAATTCAATGATGCGGCACAACACGCGCTGCTGCTCCGCAGCCACCTTACCGCGTCGCAAACCGTTACCATGCGGAGACCTTGGGGCAGGCGGCCGAAGCCGGTGAGATAACGGCCCGCCCGGCTGGACGCGCTGGACGCGCTCTACCGGCGCAGCCTGCCCCGCACGGTCCCGAACAGCTCGGTGACCTCGCTCAGTCGCAGTGCTCGCGCGGCACCCAGGTAGCACAGCAACGCGCCGGCGCCTCCGACCACGACGACCAGCAACGCGCCGAGCCGGCCAGTCGACAGCGTCAGGGTCACGACAACGGCTACGGCGATGGCGAACAGCACCGCGGGCAAGGCCGCGACGTGCATTCGGACCAGGCTGCGCATGATCTGACGGCCCGCGAGGCCGCCGAGCCGCCTGCTGAGCACCCGCCAGGCGACCGCCGCCCCGACGAGGTTGCCGAGGCCGAACGTCGCGCCGAGCGCGGCCACCCGGTCGACGGGGGGCAGCGCGGCCGCGACGAGCAGGCTCGTTACCGAGCTGACGACCATGGTCACCACGCCGATGAGGGCCGCTGAGCGGCTGTCGTGCAGCGCGTAGAAGACCCTGAGCAGCAGCTGGAACAGCATGTACGGCATCAGGCCGAGCGAGAAGACCGCGAACACGATCCCGAGGTACCTGGCGTTGGCGACGCTGTTGTTGCCGTAGCTCAGCAAGATCTCAGCTAGCGAAGGGCCGAGCACGGCCAGCACGAGCGCCGCCGGCGCGACGATCACCGAGCCGAGCCGTACTCCGCTGGAGAAGTCCGACCTGACCAGGTCGTAGCGGCCGTCAGCGGCATTGCCGCTCATCCGGGGCAGCAACGCGGTGATGACCGAGATGGCGATCACCGCGTAGGGCAGCTGGAAGAGCAGCCAGGCGTAGCTGTAGGCCGAGAACCCGGCCCCGACCGCCTTGGCCGCCGGTGCCTTCTCCGCGTAGCTGATCACGATCGCCGTCACCCAGTACGAGACCTGGGTGGTGAGGACGTAGCAGAACATCCAGCCTGACATCCGCCCGATTTCCGCCACGTCGGCCCGCTGGAAGTCGAACCTCGGCCGCCACCTGAACCCGACCCGGCGCAGCGCTGGGATCAGGGCCACCGTCTGGGCCACGATGCCGAGCGTCGTGCCGATCCCGAGGAAGTCCACCTCGGACGACGTGATGGTGTAGACGTTCTGGTGGGTGCCGGCGAACACCATGAACGCGACGGTGACGGCGATCACCACGATGTTGTTGATGACCGGCGTCCACATCGGCGCGGCGAAGCTGCCGCGCGCGTTCAAGATCGCTCCCGCTAGTGAGGTCACGCCGTAGAAGAAGATCTGCGGGATGAAGAAGTAGGCGAAGATGATCAGGACGTGCTCGGCCGGGCCCTTGGCACTCGGGTCGTAGAGTCGGGCGATCGGCTCAGCCGCGAGCGTCGCAGCCAGCGTGATCACGAACAGGAAGCCGGTCACCAGGGTGAACAGCCGCTGATCGTACTTCTCGCCGCGATCGGCGTGGCGCTTGGCCGCGCTCACCAGCAGCGGCACGATCACCGAGGTCAGGATGCCGCCGATCGCCACGTTGTAGACCGTGTTCGGCAGGGTGTTGGCGTAGTTATAGGAGTTGGCCAGTGCCATCTGGCCGATCGCGGGCACCAGGACGAGCGTGCGCAGCAGCCCGGTGACCCGCGACGCCAGCGTCCCGACCGCCATGACGCTGCTCGACCGCACCAGGCTGCTCGGCCCTGAGCCGGACGAGCCCGATGAGCCAGCGGAAGCCGACGGGCCCGCTGGCGGAGGGGGTGCCCCGCCGCTCGCCGGCCGCGGCGGGGCCGCCTGGCCGACGCTTGCCCGCGCCCGGTGGGCACCTGGGGCCCGGTGTCGGCCCCCGCCGCTGCTGCCGCCCGCCCCTGGCGAGCGAAGCGGCGCTGCCTGCGGCTCCCCGTTGGTCCAGCCTGGCCGGGCATCGGGAGCTGGGGAGCTCATCGACTCTCCTCAGTAGGAAGGCTGGCAGGCCCTGGTCCAGCCGTGCTCAGCTCGGACCGGCCGGCATCCGGGTTGTCACTATCGACGTTATCGGCTGGAACCGGATCAGTGGGCGAATCCCGATGGTCCGCCGCCGCTGCCGCGTCGCCCGCGTCGCCCCCCTCGCCCGCCTCGGCGCCGGCCGCGGCCGGGCCTGGCGTGGGCCGGCCGCGCCTGATCGCCTGGGCGGCCGACGCGAATACGAAGATGGCCAGGGCCGCCGCGCAGATCACCAGCGCCACGGTGCCGAGGTTGGTCGCGCTGATCTCCAAGGTCAATGGCTTGTCCGGCGGGTCTGGCAGCAACGTGCCGTTCGGTGCCCTCAGGCTGAGCGTGACCGTGGCCTTCCCCGTCTGGGCCGCGTTCACGCTCAGCTTGGGCTCGATGCTGCTGTGCGCGGGGACCACGTATACCTCGTTCGCCACCTTTTGCGTCACCGCGACGGTGTCGTTGCTGCTGCGCACGCGCAGGCCGACCGAGACCGGGTAATTGAGCAGGTTGCGGATCGACACGGTCACCGTGCCGACGCGGCCGCCCAGCGTCACGTGGATGGTCTGCCTTCCGCCGATGGACAGCCCCGCGAACTGGCCGTGCACGAAGCGCGCCGTACGGGTGAGCATCCGCCCGGCCTGCGGTGCCGCCTGGCCGACCCACCTGGACGACTCGATGCCGAAGACGGCCCGGCTGAGCTGAGGATCCTTCGGGTTCATGATCGACTGGAGCAGCGTCACCTTCGTGTCAAGCGCGCTGACCTTGCGCAGCAGGCTCCCCGGCAGCTCGCTGTCACGCCCAGGCGGGGTCAGCACCGACGAGTAGTAGTGCTCCTCGGGCTGCGCCGCGAGCTGGCCGATCGAGGAGGGTGCCAGCCACGGGGCGCTGACCGTGTCAGCGAGCAGGTCGGAGGCGAGGGTCGTGCTCGGATCCCAGCGGCGCGGCGGAGTGACGAGGATCGGCCGCTTCATCGCCGGCGCCTGGCCGGCGAACATCGCGGTGTCGGCCAGGTACAGCTGGCTGACATTGAAGATCGTGCCAGGGCTGGTTGAGCTCGTGGCCTTCGACGCCAGCAGCGAGCTCAGCAAGCCATTGGCCAGCAGCACCTTCAGCTTCGTGCCGACTCCGTCGAACTGGCTGGTCACGGCGCCGGGCGTAAACGTCAGCGACGACGTCGGCGGTAGCGCTGGCATGGCCAGGATGACCGTGCCGATGTCCATCGCGCCGAGGTTCTCGAGCACCTCGGAGTTCGCCAGTCCTCCGGCTGGCCAGGCGATGGCCGACAGCCGCCTCGGGCTGGCCGGCACCTGAGCGGGGTTGGTGTTGCGACGCAGCATCGGCCCGGCGAGATGCTCCCCGTCCGTGAACGCCTTCTTCAGGTCGGCGTTGTTGCCGAACTGAGCCAGGCCAGCGACGTCCACGTCGGCATAGGGCGTGACGAAGACGGTCTGCCCAGTGGTCGCGCTGACGACATCGCTTAGCCAGCTCTTAGCGCCCCCGTCAGCCGGGTGCGAGGTGGCGCCCAGGCAACTCGCCGAGCTCCCGACCTGGTACGGCTTGGTCATCGTCCGCACGTTGTCGAGCAGCGCGGGGTCGATCGCCCAGGTCAGCTTGGCGCTGGCGGCGTAGTTCCGGCCGACGTCAAGCAGGTTCGCCAGCCGCCCGCCGGTCCCGATGCTGGCGGCGAGGGTGTTGTCGAGCAGGCCAGGGCAAGGGCCAGCGTGCGGGCTGTCGATGAGCGGCCAGACCCAGGTGATCGGGAACGGCGACGGCCGCAGGGCACCAGGGCAGATGGCGGCCTTACCCGGCCAGAACGGCAGCGGGACCGGATCGCTTGAGGTCCGGCTCTGGGCGGCATTGCTGGCGAAGACGGTGAGCGGGTAGACGCCGAAGCAGTCCAGCCGCAGGTCGCTGACCGGCACCCGGATGCTCCAGGCGACCGAGTGGCGCGAGCGAAGATGGCCGACCGAAAGCGGCGAGACGCTGACCGGCACCTCGGAGAGCTGAAGGGTGCCGCCGGCGAACTCCTGAAGGTCGGTGTCGTTGGGGATCGGAGCCGTCGACGAGAGCAGGCTTACTGACAGGTCACGCATGGTCGATGCGGTGCCGTTCCACAGGCGGCCCTTGATCGTGATCTTCTGGCCCGGCGCGGCGTACGAAGGGCTGACCGAGGTCACCGTCACCGCCAGCGGCGGCGAGGCGGCCCGGCGCGCGTCCAGGGCGGCTCGCGCACCCGATGCGGCCGATCCCGCGATGACCGGCAGCGCGAGGACGGAGAGGACGGCGACGAGCGCCGCGACCGTGACACAAGCTCGCCCGAGTGCAGGTACGTGACGGTTGCGGTGGCTGGCGGCATGCGAGCGGGCCATGGCGCACATGCTATTGCGGCCGGCGAGTTCCTCGCGCGGGCGCCGACCGGCCCGGTCCGGTCGGCCGGAAACGAGCCCGCACTAGGTAACCGCTTTGCCGCGCTCCCGCCGCACCGCCTAGTCTCAGTGCCCGTGCACGATCCCAATAGCTTGACGCCCGAGCAACGCCGCGGCGTGACGGCCATGCTGGCCGCCCTCCCGCCCGTCGCCGACGAGCTCGGGCGCCTGTTCGCCAGGCACGGCCATGAGCTCGCGCTTGTCGGCGGGCCGGTGCGGGACATCTTCCTGCGGCGGCCGCTGAATGACCTCGACCTGACCACCGACGCGGTGCCAGAACGCGTGGTCGAGATCACGGCTAGCTGGGCGGACGCGACCTGGACGGTGGGGATCGCCTACGGCACCGTCGGCCTGCGCAAGGGCGAGGTGATCGTCGAGATCACCACCTATCGCAGCGAGCGCTACGACCGCGGCTCCCGCAAGCCAGCCGTGAACTACGGCACCTCGCTGATCGATGACCTTGTCAGGCGCGACTTCACGGTGAACGCGATGGCCGCCACGCTGCCAGGGCACGACCTCGTCGACCCGTTCGGCGGCCTGCGTGACCTCGGCGCCAAGCTGCTGCGCACCCCGGGCGCGCCCGAGGACTCCTTCGACGACGACCCGCTCCGCATCCTGCGGGCGGCCAGGTTCGTGGCCGAGCTCGGCTTCACCCCCGTGCCCGAGGTAGTCCAGGCGATGGCGGTGCTCGCGCCCAGGCTGGAGATCGTCTCGGCCGAGCGGATCTCGGCCGAGCTGTCCAAGCTGCTGCTGGCGAGCCGGCCAGGCGGTCCTTCAGCCGGGATTGACCTGCTCACCGAGACCGGCGCGGCCGACTACTTCCTGCCCGAGGTGCCGAAGCTGCGGCTAGAGCGCGACGAGCACCACCGGCACAAGGACGTCTACCGCCACTCGCTGACCGTGCTCGACCAGGCGATCGCGCTTGAGCCCCGCTATGACCTGGACCGCGACCTGCGGCTGCGGCTGGCCGCGCTGCTGCACGACATCGGCAAGCCGAAGACGAGGTCGCTGCTGCCCGATGGCCGGGTCGCCTTCCATCACCACGACGTGGTCGGCGCCAAGCTGGCCAAGGCAAGGCTGCGGGCACTGCGCTTCCCGTCCGACGTGATCTCCGACGTGGCCAAGCTGATCGAGCTGCACCTGCGGTTCCATGGCTTTGGCAGCGGCGAGTGGACCGACTCGGCGGTGCGTAGGTACGTCACCGACGCCGGGCCGCTCCTGTCCAGGCTGCACGCGCTCACCAGGGCCGACTGCACGACCAGGAACCGCGTCAAGGCGCTGGGGCTAGCCAGGGACTACGACGAGCTCGAGGCCAGGATCGACGAGCTGGCCGAGCAGGAAGAACTCGCCAGCATCCGGCCGGACCTCGACGGTCACGAGATCATGCGGCTGCTCGGGATCAAGCCGGGTCCGCTGGTCGGCCAGGCCTACAACTACCTGCTCGAGCTCCGCCTTGAGCACGGCCCGCTCGGCCGCGACCGCGCCGCTCAGGAACTGCTGCGCTGGGCCGGGGAGTCCGGCGTGGTGACCGACCCCCCATCCGGCGCCGGCTGACCGGTCGCGCCCATCGGGCCGGTCAGCAGCCGGTAGCAGCCCGCGCCGATCACGTAGCCGACGGCCACGACCAGCAGCATCGTCACCGAATGCCCCGAGATCGGCATGAACGGCACGCTGATGGCCGCCCCGAGGGCGAACGCGGTGTTGTAGACCATGTCGTTGACCGCGAATACCCGGCCGCGGAAGTCGTCGTCGACGTCGCGCTGCAGGATCGTCGTGGTGGAGATCGCGATGCCCTGAGCGACGATGCCGAGGATGAAGCCGATGACCACGAACTCGACCTGGAGGAAGCCGACGCCGATCGCGCCGGTCAGCACTCCGCCGGCCACCAGCAGCAACGTGATCCAGGTCGGGCTGGTCATCCGCCTGGTGGCCACGGGCGTCAGCCAGGCCGCCAGGCCGTAGCCGACCGCGGAGCTGATCACGACCGGCAGGAAGTGGTCGAGCGCGGCCTTCGAGCTCGCGTGGTAGAAGTAGTTGCGGTACAGCAGCACCGACATCAGCAGCACGATGCCGTAAAGGAACCGGTGTATCCCGGTCGCGAGGAGCGCGCCCGCCGCGCCGCGCCTGCGCCCGACGTGGCGCAGGCCAGCCCATAGGCCCTCGACCACGTTCTCAAGCTCGGAGCCAATGGCGCCTTGCGGCGCCCCCGCGCCGGGAGCCGGCCCGAGCGAGGCCTTCGGCATCCGCAAGGCCGACAGGCCGGCCGCTAGGTAGCACAGTCCGGCGACGAGAATTGTTGCTGCTGATCCAAAAGAATTGTCGCCAGTCAGCACGTGCACCGCGGTGCCTACGATGCCGCCGATGAACGCGACGACCGTACCGGAAGTCGGGCCGACCGAATTCGCCATCACCAACTCGTCACCCTCGACGACGTGCGGTAGCGCGGCCGACAGCGCGGACAGGAAGAACCGGTTCACGCCCAGCGCGATCAGGGCCGCCAGCCAGATCGGCAAGCCGAGCGCGCCCGCGGCTATGAAGGCGGCCGCCAGGACCACGAAGGCCGCCCTGATCACCGCCGACCAGACCAGGATCTGCCGCCGGTC
Source organism: Streptosporangiaceae bacterium (assembly GCA_035511035.1). GTDB lineage: Bacteria > Actinomycetota > Actinomycetes > Streptosporangiales > Streptosporangiaceae > Chersky-822. The sequence goes on along the minus strand of DATKFV010000086.1, from coordinate 7,987 downwards.
CCAGCGATCGATGAAGACCCCGGCGAACGGCCCGACAAAGGAGTAAGGCAGGTAAAGCACGGCGAACGCGACCGCGGCCTTGCCAGGATCAGGGAAGACGCTCGCGTTGAAGAACACGTAGGTGCCAAGGCCCGCGGTGAAGATGCCGTCCCCGGTCTGCGAGATCAGCCTGGTCGCGTACAGCTTCCTGAAGGCCGCGCGCCCGAGCACGGTACGCAGGTCGCCGATGAACGACGAGGACCGTGGCTCCACTCGATCAGAGTACGGCTTGCCCGGGGCGCGGGGTGACTGCCGGAAACCCGAAAACCTAAAACATCCGCTATCAACAAAACGGGGCGCGCTGGACTCGGCCCGCGCGCCCCGTCTTGGTCGGGCTACTGCCCGCTGGCCGGCTAGCGGTCCACCTCGCCGCGAATGAACTTCTCGACCGCATCACGAGCGTCGTCGTCGCTGTACTGGACCGGCGGAGACTTCATGAAGTAGGAGGCGGCGGACAGGATCGGGCCGCCGATGCCGCGGTCCTTGGCGATCTTCGCGGCTCGCACGGCGTCGATGATCACGCCGGCGGAGTTCGGCGAGTCCCAGACCTCGAGCTTGTACTCGAGGTTCAGCGGGGTGTCGCCGAACGACTTGCCTTCCAGGCGCACGTAGGCAAACTTGCGGTCGTCCAGCCACGGCACGTGGTCGGACGGGCCGATGTGCACGTCCGCCTTGGCCATCTCGTGCGGTATCTGCGAGGTAACGGCCTGGGTCTTGGAGATCTTCTTGGACTGCAGGCGCTTGCGCTCCAGCATGTTCATGAAGTCCATGTTGCCGCCGAAGTTGAGCTGGTACGTGCGCAGCAGCTCGACCCCGCGGTCCTCGAAGAGCTTGGCCAGCACGCGGTGCGTGATGGTGGCGCCGACCTGCGACTTGATGTCGTCGCCGACGATCGGCACGCCGGCCTCGGTGAACTTGGCGGCCCAGGCCGGGTCGGAGGCGATGAAGACGGGAAGCGCGTTGACGAACGCGACCTTGGCGTCGATCGCGCACTGCGCGTAGAACTTGTCCGCCTCATCCGAGCCGACCGGCAGGTAGGACACCAGCACGTCGGCCCGGCTGTCCCGCAGCACCTGGATCACGTCCGCCGGGGCCTCGTCGGACTCGGTGATGATCTCGCGGTAGTACTCGCCGAGGCCGTCGTAGGTCGGGCCGCGCTGGACCGTGATCCCGGTCGGGGGCACGTCGCAAATGGTGATCGTGTTGTTCTCGCTGGCGACGATCGCCTCGGCGAGATCCCTGCCTACCTTCTTGGCGTCCACGTCGAACGCGGCCACGAACTCGATGTCCCTGACGTGGTAGGGGCCGAACTGGACGTGCATGAGGCCCGGCACCCGACTAGCAGGGTCGGCGTCCTTGTAGTACTCCACGCCCTGGACGAGGGAACTGGCACAGTTCCCGACGCCCACTATGGCTACCCGTACCGAACCCATGAGGATTTACTCCTTTTCTTCTTACTCAGTACCTGGGCCCGGCTTGATCGCCCGGGTTCTCGGCACTGTTCCTAGGGGCACCTCCGGGTTCGGCGGCGGACCCAGCGTCCGCCGCTCGCTCGGAGGCGATCAGCTCGTTCAGCCAGCGGACCTCGCGTTCGACCGACTCAAGGCCATGCTGCTGTAGCTCGAGGGTGTATCTGTCGACCCGCTCCCTGGTTCTCGCGAGGCCGGCGCGGACCGACTCGACTCGCTCTTCGAGCCGGCTGCGCCGGCCCTCAAGGATTCGCAGCCGCACATCGGCCCTGGTCAGGCCGAAGAACGCGAACCGCACGCCGAACCCGTCGTCCTCCCAGCTGGCGGGGCCAGCCTGGCCGAGCAGGTCCTGCAGGTACTCCTTGCCGTCGGCGGTCAGCCGGTAGACGATCTTGGACCTCCGGCCCGCCAGCGGCTTTGCTGGATCGGGCAGCGTATCCTCGGCGATGAGGCCACGGACGGTGAGGTCCTTCAGGCAGGGGTACAGGGAGCCGTAACCAAACGCGCGGAACGCTCCGAGCACGGAGTTGAGCCGCTTGCGAAGCTCGTAGCCGTGCATCGGCGTCTCGTGCAGCAGGCCAAGGACGGCAAGCTCGAGCACGCTTGTTCGCTCGCTCATCTCGCTCGCGCCTCCCTGCCGCACCGTTCGGTCGCGCTATCTACATATCCGCGCGATGTATCGAGTCGATACATCGAAAAGATATGTCGTCCAGCGCTCATGCGCAAGTTCCAGCGCGCCTCTCAGGCTGTTTCGAACTATCTGATAGTGTTTGACCGGCTTCCACTGCCGTCGGGGTCTCGGCGTAGCCGTGATTCCGTCGTAACCTGTCGGTCATGAGGCGATCGGTGGTTGACTACGCACTAGCCCGGCGGGCAACGCTGGCGTCGGTGCTAGCTGGCCGGACCACCGTCACCGACGTCTGTGACGCGCACCCGTACCTGCTGCGCGCGGCCAAGTTCCACGGCGAGCCCACCGACACCAGGTGCCCGATCTGCAGGAGGACCAAGCTCACGCACGTCACCTACGTCTACGGCGACGAGCTTGGCCAGTACGAAGGTCGGGTCAAGCAGGGCAGGGAACTCGACGAAATGGCAGCGGAATATGGCGAGTTCAAGGTATACGTCGTTGAGGTCTGTCAGAGTTGCGGTTGGAATCACCTTGCGTCGTCGTATGTGCTAGGTACCGGCGAGCCGTCCGTGAGACGGCGGCGCCGCGCTCGCGCTGGAGACTAGCTGGCATCGCCGGGCACCCGCGCGCACGGACGCGCGTTAGGGCGATTGACCCGCGCAACTAAGGATGAAAGCGCAGACTAGTGAGCGTACCGGGACAGTAGGTACGCACCGGGTAGCGTGGCTGCCCAGCGGAGCCTCTCTCCGCCTACGTCTGCATAACAGCCGACCAGCGAGGATCAGGTGAGCAGTCAAGACTTCCCCGGACCGTCCTGGCCGGACCGATCGCGGCCTGATGACGAGTTCCCCGGATATCGTCCTGCCAACGGCAGCCGGTCGGCCTATGGCCAGGGCGAGGGCGCCTATGACGCGAACGGCCAGCCCCTCGACGGCCCCGCCAACGGTGCCGGCCCAACTGGTGCCGGCCCAACTGGTGCCGGCCCAACTGGTGGCGGTGCTCACCGTGGCCGCCGAAGTGAGCCGCGTCACAGCTCGCCCAGGGCCAGCGGGTCGGAGCGCAGCGAGCCCAGGTACAGCGAGCCGAGGTACAGCGATCCGCTCGCAGGAGGGACGCGCAGGGGAGGGTCAGGCGGCGGCGTTAATGGCGGTGCCAACGGCATCGGCGGCGGCGGCGGTAATGGGCGGGGCTGGTACGAGACGGCGCCTGTCGATGGCGGTAACTCAACGGGCACCTCAGCCGGCCGTTCCAATGGGTACGGCGATGGCGGCCCAGTTCGCGGCCGCGGGGATCGCGGGTACTCCCCGCGTAGCGGTCGCACGCCCCGCTCCGACGGCAATGGCCAGGCTGGCAATGGCCAGGCCGGCAACGGTTACCCGGCCAACGGCTACTCCGATCGTGGCCGGGGCCCGGCTGACTACTCTGGCAATGGCTACCCCGGCAATGGCTACTCAGCTGGTGGCTACTCGGGTAATGGCTATGCCGGTGGTGACTATCAGGGCTCAGGCAGCGCGGCTGGCCGTCCTGGCGTCCGCCGGGGGGCATCCGACGAATACGGCAGCCCGGCGCTCGACGACTCGGCCGCGTGGTTCAGGCCAGCGGGCGGCTACGACTCGACCGGCATCGGCACGACCGGCCGGCGCTCGACCAGGCCCGGCTACTACACGCCGGAAGAGGACACCGGGTTCAACGAGAAGATTCGTGCCAGGACGCCCTACGCGCCCGCTGAGCCCGATGCCAGGCCCGGCGGCCCCGGCCGTCGCGCTGGCGCGCCCGGCGGTGACGGCCCTTCTGGTCCTGATGACGAGCCGACCTCGCCCATCAAGCGGTTCCTGCTGCGCATCTGGCGCGGCAAGTGGTGGCGGCACTGGTCGTTCAAGAAGGTGGGCCTGCTGACGGGCGCGCTCGCGGCGCTCCTCGTGCTCGTGCTCATCGCCTCGTTCTTTGTCGTGCTCAAGGCGACTAGGGTTCCGCTGGTGGCGCTCAGCCAGCCGCTGCACCAGTCGTCGCTGGTCTACTTCTCCGATGGCAAGGTCGTGGGCTGCTTCTGCACCGCCGACCGGACCGTGCTGACCGAGGACCAGATCAAGCACTCCAAGAACCTCGTCGCGGCCGTGCTCGCCGCGGAGGACAGGAGCTTCTTCACCGAGGGCGGCGTCTCGCTCACAGGCATCCTGAGGGCGGCCAAGGACGACTTGTCCGGCAACTCGCTCCAGGGCGGCTCGACGATCACCGAGCAGTTCGTCAAGACCTATTACGACCCGACCGGCCTCGGCAACCTCACCATGAAGCAGAAGATCAAGGAGATCTTCGTCGCGATCAAGCTGGCGAAGAGGGAGCCCAAGTGGTGGATCCTCTGGCACTACCTGAACGCGATCCCGCTCGGGGCCGGAGCCAACGGGGTGCAGGCCGCTGCCGAGACCTACTTCGGCCGTAAGGCCACGCAGCTCACGGTCAGCCAGGCGGCGATGATCGCCGCGATGATCCAGGCACCGTATGGCTACGAGCCGACCGATCCGACCGAGATCCCGACCGGGCTGCCCAACTCGCTCGTCGACCGCTGGGTCTACGTGCTCACCAACATGGTCAGGGACGGCGCGATCACCCAGCAGCAGATGAACGCGATCGTGCCCGACCCGACCGACGAGAGCGCGGCCGTCAAGGACTTCCCGAAGGTCAGGATTCGCCTGCCTGACAGCAGCTGGAAGGGCTACCGCGGCTACATCATGCAGTTGGTCGCCAACGAGCTGCAGACGTACTACGGTTACTCCGGCGCCAAGGGCACCACCACCGCCCTTGGCAACGACGGCCTGCAGATCCACACGACGATCAACCAGAAGCTGATGCAGGAGCTGTACAGCGCCGTCAAGCAGAACAAGGAACTGATGGCGGAGATGGGCGAGCCGATGCCGTCCTACGTGAACATCAGCGCCGTCCTCGAGAAGCCGGGCACCGGCCAGATCCTCGCGTTCTACGGTGGGCCAGGCTACGGGGCCAAGCACTGCAGCTGGTACCACTGCAACGTCAACTCGATCCTGCAGGCTGAACCGGTCGGCTCGTCCTTCAAGCCCTACGTCCTCGCGACCGCCGTCTCCCAGGGCATGGACGTCCAGGACAGCGTGCTGAACACTCACTCGCCCCTGTGCATACCGCCGGACTGGACCTACACCTACCAGCACATGCTGTCCAAGGTGACTACGAACTGTCCCGACGGTTATTGGCCGTTCAATGAGAGTAGCGAGAACTACGCGCAGAACCTGTCGGTGCCCTACGCGACCGCGGTGTCGAACGACCCGGCCTATGAGGACCTGATCCACAGGACCACCGTCCAGTCGGTCATCAACATGGCCCAGAACCTCGGCGTCAGCCCCATTGACGTCGCTGGGCTCAATGACCTCTTCGGTAACCACTGCCTGAAGCACTTCCCTAACTGTCACCCCGGCGCGGTCAACGCCGCCCTCGGCGAGGGCTCACTGACGGCGGTCGACCAGGCCAACACGTTCTCGACGCTGGTGTCGGGCGGCATTAGCGTCACACCGCACGTGATCAAGTACGTCGTGGGGGCCAACGGGGTCAGGATGAACGCGCACGTCGTCAAGCGGCAGGCGCTCCAGCCGGAAGTGGCCGGTGACACCGACTACGCGCTGTCATTCGACACCCAGGTACTACCTGACGGCCTTGGCGCCGGAACCGGCGTTCCCAACGCCGTCTGGAACCGCCCGATGATCGCCAAGACAGGAACACTGGGCTCCGGTGCCTTCTCGGCCCAGGCCTGGTTCGTCGGCGCGATACCGCAGTACTCGATGTCCGTCGGCATGTTCGTCACCAAGCCGAACGCGAAGACGCCGGAGATCCTCGACGTGCTGCCGACCCTCGGCGGTTGGCAAGGCGGCTACGGCGGCGCCTGGCCGGCGCACATCTGGCACACGTTCATGAGCGAGACCTTCAATAACCTCCAAGTCGAGCAGTTGCCGGCCCAGGGATACACCGGCGACAACCCGCTGTTCGCCAAGTGGGTGCAGGCGCTGCCGGTCAAGAAGAAGAAGCCGAAGTGCGCGACCCAGCCGGGCCAGGGTCAGCACCACTTCCACCATTTCGTGACGCTGGGCAACGGCAGTCAGTGCTCGACGAAGCCGAACCCGGGCCCGAGCAACTCGCCGAGCCCGAGCCCGACGCCGAGTTCGCCGAGCCCGACGCCAAGCTCGCCGAGCCCGACGCCGAGCCTCCCGACCCCGACGCCTTCCCAGACCGTGGGACCGCCGTTCGGAGCGGAAGCGCGCCTTCCGAAGTCGCCAAGGCATGCCGCCGACACCGGCCTCGTAGTGTCGCTGGCCACGCTTCCCAACGAGTTGCCCAGCAAGCCCGGGTGGCTAGTGAACACGACCCTGGCCTGAACGGCCAGTGGGATATCTAGGCGCCTAGCTGGGCCTTGAGCCAGCGGACGTCGTCGGCCGGGTCGGGGGTCTCGCAGATCACGTTGGAGCCCGCGGCCTGGACGACGGCGACGAGGAGCGCGGGGTCGATCGTTCCTGACGTGAGGCCGGCGTGCCGGTCCCGGCCTGAGTCGAACTCGTCTCGCGAGTTGTTGCAGTGCACGAGGTCAACCCGGCCGGTGATCGCCTTGACTCGGTCCACGACCGTCGCGAGATCCTCACCGGCCGAGTAGGCGTGGCAGGTATCGAGGCAGAAGCCGACGTCATCCCCGCCGCCGTCGGCGATCGCCTCCCAGAGCCTGGCGATGTTGTCCAGGCTGCGGGCCATCGCGCCGTCGCCCCCGGCGGTGTTCTCGATCAGCATCGGCAGTGGTCGGTCGATGCGCTCGATCGCCTTACGCCAGCTGTCGTAACCCTCGGCCGGGTCGGTGCTGGCCGTCACGTGGCCGCCGTGCACGATCAGGCCCGCCGCCCCGATGGAGGCGGCCGCGCTGAGCTGCTGCTCAAGTATCTTGCGGATGGGGATCCTGATCCTGTTGTTCGGTGACGCCACGTTGATCAGGTAGGGCGCGTGCACGTAAGCGGTTATCCCGGCGGCCTCGAACTCGGCGCGGACCTGGGCCGGCTCGCGGCCACCGGGGAAGACCGGCGCCTTCCAGTCCTGCGGGTCGCCGAGGAAGAACTGCACGGCGTCCACGCCCATCGCGTTCGCTACTTCAAGAGGATAGCCGTCGTGCAGGTGGGCTCCGATTCTGGCCATCCCCTGAGCTTAGCGACCCGGACTGACTGACCGGCCTGAGCGGATGTCGCTAGCCGACGCCGGCTAGACGCTGAACCCGCCGTGCGCGATAGCGAGGCCAAACCCAGGGAAGGCCGCGACCACGCCGACGATGATCATCATCCGCTGCCCGGTCGTCGTGGACATCATCTGAGCGACTAGGCCGATCATGAAGGCGGTGACGCCGAGGAAGGTGCCCGCGAAGTGCGCGACGTTCATCAAGCCAAGCACGAGCGAGATCACGCCTGCGAACAGGGCGTAGGCACCCGCGGAGAGGATCACAGGATGGCGTCGGCCATCGCTCAGCGCGAACTTGCTCGTTCTCGTGGACGTGCTCGTGGTCGTGCTCGAACCGGACCGAGCCTGGGCCTCTGTCACGGCCGCCACCTCCTGGTAAGACGTGAGCCTGCCGGGACGACCAAGCAGGCGAGCCTGTTCAAAATAATGCCTTTACTATGGCGCGTGCACGAGGCCCGCCCGGCATGTTACGCATAGAGCTTCCCCCGGCGGCGTGGAGGGTAAGCCGCTCCCTTGCCGGCCCCCGGCCCCGGCCCCCGGCCCCGGCCCCCGGCCTCGCCCTCCGGCCTCGCCCTCCGGCCCCCGGCCCACGGCCCGGCCGCCGCCCCCGCCGCCCGCTCCC
>DATKFV010000085.1:0-26174 GCA_035511035.1 Streptosporangiaceae bacterium | reverse complement strand
CACCGAGACCCTGACCGGCGTCGGCGTGAACAGGCTCAGCCGCCCGGTCGTGCCCGTCGCCTTGCCCGCAAACCCGCTGTTCACCTTCGGCACCGGTTAGTAGGGCAGCATCAGTTGGTGATCTTGGTTGCGCCGACGCTGTAGTTAGCGCGTGAACCTGGTACATCCGGCTAGCCGCGGCCCTTAGCTCAGGCCGCGGTCGTCATGTCAGGCCGCGACACGCCGGCCGGGTCCAGCCTGTCGCCTTGCGACGGCTCCACGACGGCCCCCCTAGCTGGGACTCCGGCCGGGATGGGCGGGCGCTCGGGAGATGAGGCCGCGTCTTTGCTCGTAGCTGCTTGCGTGTGGCGGGCCGATGGACCACAATATCTAGTACTTACACGGCTGTAGTTCATCCACAGCTTGTGATCAACTAAACTTGGACTGGGGCGTGCGGGTGCCGCTCAGCGGGCCCGGCGGCCCGGACCGGCGCCTGGTCCGCGGCCCGATCGACAGAGGGGTAGGTGATCGTTATGTACTGCCCGTACTGTCGCTATCCGGATAGCCGCGTCATCGACAGCCGTACGGCCGAAGAAGGCGCCGCGATACGTCGGCGCAGGTCGTGCCCGGAATGCGGGCGGCGGTTCACCACCCAGGAGACCGTGATCTTGATGGTGGCCAAGCGCAGCGGCGTCACCGAGCCCTTCAACAGGGAGAAGATCGTCCGTGGCGTCCGCCGCGCCTGCCAGGGCAGGCCAGTTACCGACGACCAGCTGGCGATCCTGGCGCAGCGGGTCGAGGAAGCGATCAGGTCGCGCGGCCTCGGTGAGGTTCCCTCCCAGGAGGTGGGGCTGGCGATCCTCGGGCCGTTGCGAGCCCTCGACGAGGTCGCCTACCTGAGGTTCGCGTCCGTGTACCGGGGCTTCGAGTCGCTGGCCGACTTCGAGACCGAGATCGCCGCGCTTCGCTCGGCCAGGGAGGAAGCGGCCCGCGACGACCACCGGCGCCGGGACGCCGCCCGTGATGACCAGCCGGGCCGAGACCTCCCTGGCAACGGCTCCCTGGCCTGGGCCGCAGAGCCAGCAGATCGAGCAGGGCCAGCAGATCGAGCAGGGCCATACGAGAAGCCGCACCGCTCAGCTACCGAACCAGCGCGCGACCAGCACCAAGCCAACGAGGCGGATCCAGCAGCCATGACCAGCTGACCGCGGAAATCAATCGGGAATCGACGGGCTATGAACAGGAAACGAAGGGGGAGCTACATGACCGAGGCGGCGAGCGGATCGTCAACCCAGAACAGCAAGGATGCACCGAAAGGCCTTCAGATCCGCCGTGTCTACACTCGCGAGGGCGTTCACCCCTACGACGAGCTGACCTGGGAACGCCGCGATGTCGTCATGACGAACTGGCGGGATGGCTCGGTTAACTTCGAGCAGCACGGGGTCGAGTTCCCTGACTCCTGGTCGGTGAATGCCGCGAACATCGTCACGACCAAGTACTTCCGCGGCGCCGTCGGCACCCCGCAACGCGAGTGGAGCCTGAAGCAGCTGATCGACCGCGTCGTCAGCACCTACGTCGAGGCTGGTCGCAAGCACGACTACTTCGCCAGCGAGAAGGACGCCGAGATCTTCGACCACGAGCTGACCTACGCCCTGGTCCACCAGATCTTCGCCTTCAACTCCCCGGTCTGGTTCAACGTGGGCACCTCGTCCCCCTGGCAGGTGTCGGCCTGCTTCATCCTCGCGGTCGACGACACGATGGAGTCCATCCTCGAGTGGTACCGCGAGGAGGGCCTGATCTTCAAGGGCGGCTCTGGCGCCGGCGTGAACCTGTCCAGGATCAGGTCGAGCAGGGAACTGCTCGCCTCGGGCGGCACCGCGAGCGGCCCGGTGTCGTTCATGCGTGGTGCCGACGCCTCCGCCGGGACGATCAAGTCAGGCGGCGCGACGAGGCGGGCCGCGAAGATGGTCGTGCTCGACGTCGACCATCCCGACGTCGAGGAGTTCATCGAGACCAAGGCCAGGGAAGAGGAGAAGGTCAGGGTGCTGCGCGACGCCGGGTTCGACATGGACCTGGGCGGCAAGGACATCGTGAGCGTCCAGTACCAGAACGCGAACAACTCGGTGCGCGTCTCCGACGAGTTCATGCGCGCGGTCGAGCAGAACGCCGACTTCGACCTCCTGGCCCGCCAGACCGGCCAGCCGCTGCGGACGGTCAAGGCCAAGGGCCTGTTCCGCCAGATGGCCAAGGCCGCCTGGGAGTGCGCCGACCCGGGGATCCAGTACGACGACACGATCAACAGCTGGCACACCTGCCCCGAGTCCGGCCGGATCACGGCCAGCAATCCCTGCTCGGAGTACGTGCACCTGGACAACTCGTCCTGCAACCTGGCCAGCATCAACTTGCTGAAGTTCCTGCGCGACGACGACACCTTCGACGTGGAGCGGTTCCAGCGGGTCACCGAGCTGATCATCACGGCGATGGACATCTCGATCTGCTTCGCCGACTTCCCGACCGAGAAGATCACCGCGACGACGCGGGCCTACCGGCAGCTCGGCATCGGCTACGCCAACCTCGGCGCGCTGCTGATGGCGACCGGCCACGCTTACGACTCCGATGGCGGCCGGGCGATCGCCGGGGCGATCACCTCGCTGATGACCGGCACCGCGTACCGCCGTTCGGCCGAGCTCGCCAAGGTCGTCGGCCCGTACGACGGCTACGCCCGCAACGCCGTGCCGCACAAGGCCGTGATCGCCAAGCACGCCGCCGCCAGCCGGGCCATGCCCAAGCCAGCGGGCCGTGACGCGAGCATCCTGACCGCGGCGAACCACGCCTGGGACGACGCCAGGACGCTCGGCGAGGCCCACGGCTACCGGAACGCGCAGGCGAGCTTGCTCGCGCCGACGGGCTGTCTTACCGGTGACACGCTGGTCACGACGAGCCGCGGCCTGACGCGGCTCTCGGAGCTCGGCGATATCTACGGCGATCGCTGGCAGGATCTCGACCTCGACGTGTCGACCGACGACGGCGCACGGCGCGCGACCAAATTCTTCGTTAACGGCGAGGAAGCGACCAGGCTCGTCAGCACCGAAGGCGGCTACCGGATCCAGGGCACCCTGACGCACCGGGTCAAGGTCGTCGACGAGCGGACCGGTGACTGGGAATGGAAGCGGCTCGCCGATGTCGCTGCGGGCGATCTGCTGCCGCTGCAATTCGGGACGCTAGTCGGCGAGCCGCGGTCGGTGCCGCTGCCCGTGCTTGACGAGGCTTACTACACAAGCGACCGCCACCTCGGGGTGCCCGACGAGGTGACGGACGACCTGGCGGAACTTGTCGGCTACTTCATGGGCGACGGCAGCTTGCACGCCAAGGGCCTGCGCTTTTGCGTGGCTGACGGGGACGATGACGTCGCTGATCGCCTGGAATTGCTCGGCAAGGAGCTGTTCGGGCTGACTCCCGTCCGAGCACAGCGGCAGGGCTACGTCGAACTCACTTTGCAGTCCGTCCGGCTCGCGCGCTGGTGGCAAGCAGCCGGATTCGCCAAGTCGCTTCCCGAGCCGGGGCATGCTGGCAAGGGGTCGGTTCCGCGAGTGCCGTCGGCGATCCTGGAGACGAACAACGCGGAGATCTACGCCGCCTTCCTGCGCGGCCTGTTCGAAGCCGACGGTGCGGTGCTCGAAGGCGTCCCGAGCGTATCCTCGGCGAGCCGGTCTTTCGCCGATGAGGTGCGAACGCTGCTGCTCGTGCTTGGCCTAGCCACCACGACCAGGCAGACCCGGAGCGGCTGGGGTGGTCCGATCTGGGCGGTCAGGCTGCGGAACGTCGATCACGCTCAGAGTTTCGGTGAGATCGTCGGGTTCATGGGCCGCCGCAAGTCGGAGCTTGTGACGGTGCTTGAGCCGGTCGCCTCAGCGAAGAACGACTATGTCGTCCTGCCCAAGACGCAGTGGGCGGAGCTGGTCCCAGTTGGCCACTCCGCGCGGGATGCCGTGCTCCAGTCCGTTCGCAAGCACCGTGGCGTGCCGCGCATGCTGGCGCGCAGGCTGTTTGGAGAGACGTTCGACCCGCGCCTCGGACGGGCGCTGGGCTTCCTGTATGAGCGCGTGGCGGCCAACGACGACGGCGGCGTGCGTCCTACCTATGACCTCTCGGTCCCGGAGAACGTGACTTACGTCGCGAACGGGATCATCAGCCACAACACCATCGGCCTAATGATGGACTGCGACACGACCGGCGTCGAGCCGGACCTCGCGCTGGTCAAGTTCAAGAAGCTGGTCGGCGGCGGCTCCATGCAGATCGTCAATCAGACCGTGCCAAGGGCGCTGAAGAACCTCGGCTACCTGCCTGAGCAGGCCGAGGCGATCATCGAATACATCGCCGAGCACGGCAACGTGGTCGGCGCGCCCGGCCTGAAGCCCGAGCACTACGAGGTGTTCGACTGCGCCATGGGCGATCGCGCGATCAGCGCGATGGGCCACGTCCGGATGATGGCGGCCGTCCAGCCCGCGTTGTCCGGCGCGATCTCCAAGACGGTCAACCTGCCCGAGTCAGCGACGATCGAGGACATCGAGAAGATCTACTTCGAAGGCTGGAAGCTTGGCCTGAAGGCCCTCGCGATCTACCGAGACAACTGCAAGGTCGGCCAGCCGTTGTCGGCCTCCAAGCGCAAGCCCGAAGCGGCCTCCGATGCCGCAGCCCAGCCGACCCAGGCGCCGGCGCCGCACGACCACCGCCCGGTCAGGCGCCGCCTGCCCAAGCAGCGCTCAGCCATGGTCACCAGGTTCTCGGTCGCCGGCTCCGAGGGCTACATGACCGCTTCGACCTACCCGGACGACGGGCTCGGCGAGGTCTTCCTCAAGCTCGGCAAGCAGGGCTCGACCCTGGCCGGCGTGATGGACGCCTTCTCGATCGCGATCTCGGTCGGCCTCCAGTACGGCATCCCCCTGGAGACCTGGGTCAGCAAGTTCACGAACATGCGGTTCGAGCCAGCCGGCATCACCGACGACCCCGACATCCGCATGGTCAGCTCGGTAATGGACTACATCTTCCGCCGCCTCGCGCTCGACCACCTGCCCTACGACCGCCGCGCCGAGCTGGGCATCCTGTCCGTGGCCGAGCGCACCGCGGCTCTCGACAGCGCCGACGCGGCCGCCGCGGCCGAGGAGGTCGACCCCGAGGAACTGGCCCAGTCAGCCCCCAGGGAAGAGCCGAAGTCCGTGGCCAAGCCCAGTGAATACCTTCAAGATCCCCAGCAGCCAATAGCTCGCACGGCTAACTCGCCCTCAGGGCCGCACAGCTCGACCGAGCTGATCGAGTCCCACCAGGGCCGGATCGCCGACGCTCCGCTCTGCCTCACCTGCGGCACGAAGATGCGCCCAGCCGGCAGCTGCTACGTCTGCGAAGGCTGCGGCTCCACCAGCGGCTGCAGCTAGCCGAGGCCTGTGGCGAGTCACCCGCGCTCGCCAGCCCGACGTGAGCGGGCTCGGTGGGTAGCCGGCCAGTCGGTCGGCTACCCACCGCCAATGAAGGCGCCGGCTAGCCGAACCGCGCCTGACGGCCCGACTAGCGGGCTGACACTACCTCGGGTTCGTGACTGCGCGGATAGCCAGAGGCGGGCGTTGTTCCCCGATCTGGATCGCTGCCCGCAACTCCGACGCGACCACGGCCGGCTCGGTGCGTATTCGCTGCGGAGTGAGGTGCAGCACGACGATGCCGTGCGCGCTCATCTTCGCGTGCCTGGCCATTGTCCGCTGCCAGCCGCTCGGTGACAGGTGCCACTCTCGCGAGTCGACCTCAGCGGCGACTCCGGCCCGCGGCCACCAGGCATCCGGCCTGGCCAGGAACTCCTGCCCGATGTAGAGGCTCGCGTTGTACAGGGGCTGCGGCAACCCGCTGCCCTCGACCAACTGGTGGAACTCGACTTCGACACCCGAGTCCGCGCCGCCTGCCACTTCCTGCAGAGCGGTTCGCAGCGCTGCCGAACCTCGAGTAGGTCCAGCCAGTACCTCGGCTCTCACCTGCTCGATCGTGCACTTGCCCTGCTGGACCGCAGCCGCGACTAGAGCGCGCACCCGGCGCATGTCGGTCTCTCCGCGTACCGCGTCAGCCACGGCCCGCGCGGTTGGAGCCCATCTGAGCCCGTTCGAGTGCCAGGCTTGCTCCGGCAATCTCTTCGTGCGATGGATCACTACAAACCCAGCGCTCTGCCGTCGCCGGTCGTGCGGCACGAGCACATCGATCACTTGGGTGGGTGATATCCGGACACCGCGTCGAGCTAAGGCGGACTGGCCGGTGATCACGCTGTCGCGCCCGCCGTAGAGCACGGCCGCCATTTCGCGCTGGCCAACCGTCAGTGAGCCGTTATGAGCGAAATAGACACCAGGCAGAACGATTGTCCAGCGACCGCCAGGCCGCAACCTGGCTCGCAGGGACGATTCAGGCATACCCTCAGCTAACGCCTGTGACCGGGTAATCAGGTCGCATTGATCACGCAATACGTGATCGACGACCTTGTCGATCTTGTTCATGGCCGCCAGCATCGCACCCGCCACCGACAACGCCGCTGTCCCCGAGCAGCAGGGGCACTTTACTGCTGTTCACGCGACAGCAAAGTGCCCCCGCTGCGCGGTGGTAGCGAGCCGTGCCTCAGCCAGCGAGCTGGCGGGAGGGCGGCCGCGGATAGGGCGCGCTTCCCCGCGCTCAGCGGGGGCACTTTGCTGCTCTGACGACAGCAAAGTGCCCCCGCCGTTCCGCGCTGCTCAGGTAAGCGGGCGGAGGGGCGGGGCCGGGCGATGGGGCAGTCGGGGGAGGAGGCTGCGCCATCGCCCGGCAGTTCTGTGCGGCCAGGTAGTGGGCTGGCGCAGTGCTGGGCTGGCAGGGGCTGCGGGCTAGCAGCGGGGGACGCCTAGGGCGGGGTCGCCGCCGGTGTTCAGGAAGCGGCCAGCCACGTAGCCGACCTCGGGGGACTGGGCGTGGTACCAGACGGGGTCGCCGAAGATCGGGGTGCCATCGGCGTAGCAGTTGATCGTGACCTTGCTGCCGATGCTGACCAGGTAACCGGAGATCGTCGCCGTTATCGAAGGCGCCGTGCGAATTCGCAGGTTGGCCTCCAGCGCGTAATAGTCTGCGCTGAAGGCCGGGATTAGGCAGTGCGGGATGCCGGTCGCGGGGGAGAAATGGGCGGCAATGTTGAAGGCTGGCACGTAGCCGGCGGCAGGCGCGGTGATCTGGTACCAGACTGGCGTGCCCTTGTAGTCTCTGCCCGTAGTCCAGCAGGCGACGATGACGCCTGTCCCCGATCCGGTCAGGTGGCTTTTAACCTCGGCGTGGGTGCTGGGCGAGGCGAAGACCCTGACCAGGTTGAACAGGGTCTGCATGCTGCGGCTTGTGGTGATGTCGCCGTTGGCGGGTACGGCCGCTGACGCTGAACTTGCAAGCATGAGCGTGGCCGCAACGGCGGCGACTGCGCTCGCAGTCCGGCCGGCCCGCACTCGCCGCGCGCTAATCGCCCTGATCATTTACACTGCCCCCTTTTGCCGAGACTGTCTATTGTGCTGCCGAGGCAACTGATCTCTCACGTTCGGTGCGGAGAATCGTGTAAGCCACGACGGCACTATACTCGACAATTGTTAACTAAGGCAGGTGCGGATTCCAGTAAGGCGCATCGGGGTGTTGCGGAACGAAGCCGTTACTTTTGTAGAAAGTGTTCTAGCCTTTTACCCGGCGGCCGGCCTTCCATACGCCGGTGATGTGCTCGGGCCGGGTGAGCACCGAGATGTCCGCGAGCGGGTCGGCCCCGACGGTGATGACGTCGGCGTCGTAGCCTGCCGCAAGCAGGCCGCTGCGCGGGGCTTGCGGCCCGAGGGTGGCCGGGGCGGTCGCGGTCGCCGCCTCGATCGCCTGCAGCGGGGTCATCCCGAGCTTGACCAGGTGCGCGACCTCAGCACCGTTAGTGCCCCAGCAATTCGGGCGGCCAGGTCCGGTGATCCCGATGTCGGTGCCCATGGCGACGGTCACGCCCTGCTCGATCGCCAGCGTGGTCGCCTCCGCGTGGGTCTGCGCGATCGCGAGCAGCTTGGCGGCCGCGTAGTCGGGGACAGCGCTGATGTTGGCGAGGATGTCCTCGACGATGGTCCTGGTCGGCACGAGGATCGTGCCGGTCTCGCGCATCGCCTGGCGCACCTCGTCGTCGGCGTAGGTGCCGTGCTCGATGGTGCGGACACCAGCCTCGATGGCGGCCATCATGCCTGGCTTGCCGTGGCAGTGCGCCGCGACAACGCGCTCGGCCAGGCCGGCGACCTCGACGATCAGCTTCATCTCGGCGATCGTGAACTGCTGGTGGATCGGGTCGTCGATCTCTGACATGACGCCGCCGGAGGCGCAGATCTTGATCACCTTGGCGTTCTTCCGCAACTGCTCCCGCACGGCCCGCATGCACTCGGCCTCGCCGTCGGCCAGCCTCAGCTCGCCGCAATGGTGGCCGAAGTCGTGCACCCAGGCGAGCGGGAACGAGTGCAGGTCGGCGTGGCCGCCGGTCGTGCTGAGGATGGAGCCTGCCGCATAGATCGAAGGTCCGTCGAGCACGCCATCGGCCACGGCCATCGCGAGGTAGATGCCCAGGCCGCCGACCTCCCGCACCGACGTGACGCCAGCGTCGAGCGCGCTAGCGAGATCGCGAGCGCACCGGGCCGCCCGCAGCGGCACCGGCTCGACCGGGAGCTTGCCCAGGTCCATCGTCAGGGTGCCAAGGAAGTGGCCGTGGCAGTCCCATAGCCCCGGCATGACGGTCAGCGCCGCGTGGACCAGGGCCTGCGGGGTCGCGGGCGCCGAGGCCGCCGGGCCCGCGTAGCTGATCTGCTGTCCGTCGAGAAGGACGACACCGTCCCGCACCGGCTCGCCGCGACCGGGAATGAGCAGTTCGGCCTCGATCCGTTCCATGACGTCCTCCTCGCTGAGGCGCTGGGCCCTGCCGCGCATGTCCGCTTTGACCATAGCCGGTGCCGGTGCAAGGCCGATCGTCCGGGCTGGGCGGGCGCCACGAGGGACGGAAAACGGCGACCTAGACGCCGAACTCGGTGACAATAGGCGAGAATAGACATGGCGGTGCCTGATTTGACGTCCCATCTCAATGTGTATCGCTGCATGCGCACATCAATGCGCTATACAAGTAGGCGGTGCAAGGGAGCGAGATGCCGCAGGCGCTGGGGTCATCGTCCCCGGCTGGCCGTGGGCCGGCCCGGGAGGTGGTCGACCGTTTCCGGCGCAGCTACGAGTCACTGCCCTGGCCGCTGAAGATCATCGTCGTGGCCGTTTGCTGCATTGTGCTCTTCCCGGTCGCGATCGTGCTGGCGCCCTACGCGATCATCTCCGGCCATCGCTCGATCTGGGCAACGGGAACGATCACGATCGTCGGCATCGCCCTGGGGTCAGGCCTAGCCCACGGCGACACCGCGCCCAGGTACACGCTGATCCTGCTGCCCGTCGTCGTCGCCTTCATCGCGCATGCCGGCGCGCTCGGTCGTTGGTACGCGCCCTGCCGCACGGTCGCGTGGGTGATCCTCCTGGCTCTGCTGCCGGGGATCGCGCTGTTCCGGCTGCTCGATGACGGCAAGTCATTTATCGGCCCCGGGCTGGCCTGGCTGCTCGCTGCCGTGGTGCTCGGCTGGCGGCTAGCCAAGGCCATGCAGGACAGCCGCCAGGGCGATCGCGCCCAGCAGGTACGCGGCGGTGGCCCGGTCACGCCCGCCGGGCTGGCGTCCGGCGGAGGCTTCAGGGCCGGGCAAGCGGGACCGGCCGGAGCCTACCCAGGCGCTCCAGGAGCGCAGCGGCCAGGGGCAAGGCCAGCCGGCCAGCGTCCGGTCGATGGCGACGGGCGGGTGATGACCGCGGCCCGCATCGGCCGCCCCGGCGGCACCGGCGGAGGCACCGGGCCTGTCTCTGACCGGGGGGCCGAACGGGCGGCCAGCGACCGGCCAGTCATCACGGTCGAGGAGGCCATGGCCGAGCTTGACGCCATGATCGGGCTCGCCGCGGTCAAGGATCAGGTGAAGTCGATCGCGGCCTCGGTCGAGGCGGCGCGCAGGCGGGCGCTGGCCGGCCTCGGCGCGGACAAGCCGATGCAGCACTTCGTCTTCCTGGGCCCGCCAGGAACCGGAAAGACGGCCGTGGCCAGGATCGTCGCCAAGGTCTTCTACGCGTTCGGCCTGCTCGACGTGCCCGCGGTCATCGAGGCTCAGCGCTCTGACCTGGTCGGTGAGTACCTCGGCGCGACCGCCATCAAGACGAACGAGCTGATCGACTCGGCCCTCGGCGGCGTGCTCTTCATCGACGAGGCGTACAGCCTGGTGAACGAGGGCGACGGCCAGAACGACCGGTTCGGCAACGAGGCGGTCCAGGTGCTACTCAAGCGGGCCGAGGACGATCGGGACCGGCTGATCATCATCCTCGCTGGCTACGAGCGGCAGATGGAGCTGTTCCTGGTCAGCAATCCAGGCCTGGCCTCCAGGTTCGCTGTAAGGATCAAGTTCGGCGGCTACTCGCCGGCCGAACTGCTTCAGCTGGCCGACCTGTCCGTGGCCCGGCGCGGCGAGATCATCGACCCGCAGGCGCGGTCGGTGCTGTGGCGCATGTTCGAGGAAGTGGGACGCAGGCGCCTCGGCGACGAGCTCGGCAACGGCCGGTTCATCCGCTCCCTGCTTGAGCGGGCCGGGCAGGCTCGGGACGTCAGGGTCATGGCCGGACCCGGCGAGCCCTTGCCCACCGACCTGATCACCCTGCGCGGCGGCGACCTGGAGCACGCCTACGCCGAGCTGACCTCCAGGTACCGTGGCTACGACGAGACGCCCACGCTGGAAAGCGCGCTCGCCGAGCTCGACGGGCTCGTCGGGCTCGAGCCGGTGAAGCGGCAGGTCCATGAGATCACGGCCCAGCTGCGGGTGGCGAGGCTGCGGGACGCGCACGGCCTGACCAGCCAGCCGCCCGTGCGGCACTTCGTGTTCACCGGGCCGCCAGGCACGGGCAAGACGACGGTCGCAAGGATCCTGGCCAGGATCTTCGCCGCGCTCGGCTTGCTCGTCCGGCCCGGTGTCGTCGAAGCCCACCGCCCCGACCTCGTAGGTGATCACCTAGGGTCAACCGCGATTAAGACAAATAAGCTCGTCGACTCCGCCCTAGGCGGCGTGCTGTTCATCGACGAGGCCTATTCGCTGTACAACGACGGCTACTCCGGCGGCGACGCGTTCGGCTCCGAAGCCGTGGCGACGTTGCTGAAGCGTGCGGAGGACGACAGGGACCGGCTCGTGATCGTGCTGGCCGGCTACACCGAGGACATGAGCAGGTTCCTGCGCACCAATCCTGGCCTCGCGTCCAGGTTCAGCGTCCGGATCGCCTTCCCCAGCTACTCCCCGGCCGAACTGGTGGAGATCAGCACGATCTTCGCCGCCCAGGCCGGGGACTCCTTCGCTCCCGAGGCGATCCCCGTGCTAACCGAGATCCTGACCAGGGCCTGCGAGCAGGAACGGATCGACGAGCTCGGCAACGGCCGATACGCCCGGTCGCTCTACGAGCGGGCGTGCGCGTCCCGCGACCTGCGGGTCGCGCACCTCGGCGAGGTGGCCAGCGCCGCCGAGCTGACCACGATCGCCGCCGCCGACGTCGAGGCCGCCTACCGCGGCATCGGCGGCTGACCGCCTAGTCTCGGCGCAAGCACACCCCTTCTCGTGCCCGTACGCCTCCTCTCCGTGCCGGGCACCCCCTCCCGTGCTGGCGCGACCTCCTCCGATTTCGGTCTATCCGATTTCGGGTAGACCGAGACCGCGGTAGCTCGGAGTGCCGTGGTGCGGGCGCACCTGCTCCCAAGTGCTGGCGCGTTTCTTCCCCGTGCTGGCGCGTTCCTCCTCCGATTTCGGTCTATCTGATTTCGGATAGACCAAAATCGTGGTAGCCCGGAGCGCGATTCTCAGGACCGGGGCTCCGGACCGGAGCTCCGGACCTGCGTCTCCCGGGCCCGCGTCTCCCAGGCCGCGCCTCCGATCGTCCGCGATCATGAGGCAGCCGTGATCACGGTGATCTGCTCGGTCGATCGCGCGCCGACCTTCCGTGATCACGAGCCGGCTCTTGATCACGGAAGGCAGCGGGGCAGTCGGGGCGGCTTCCCCCGTCGTCTCGCCCGCTGGTCGGGCCAAGTCACGCCCCTGATCCTCCCTGATCATGAAGACATCCATGATCGCGGTAGATAGCACGGATCTTTTGGCCTCCGTTCTTGTCCCGCGTCGGGAGAGCGCACGACTTGGACCCGGATCAGGTACGTCCGGTGGGTTCGAGGGATTGCGAGGCGGGAGCCCGGTCGCGTTGTCAGGTGATCGCGGCGAAGTTGAGCTGGTCGCCGGGGCGGAGTTGGGCCGCTATCCGGACGTCGGCGCTGATGACCACGGCGATCACGGGGTAGCCGCCGGTCGTTGGGCGATCGGCCAGCAGCAGGATCGGGCGGCCGTCGGGGGGCACCTGCAGGGCGCCCGTGACCAGGCCTTCGCTCGGCAGGTCAGCGTCGCTGGCGGGCCTTGGCGGCGGGCCGTCGAGGCGCAGGCCGGTCCGGTTGCTGGCGGGGGAGACCGTGTAGACACTGGCACACAGCTCATCGAGGGCGTCGGCCGCGAACCAGTCCAGCCTCGGCCCGCCGATCACCCGCAAGCGCGCGACGCTGCCGCGGGCCGGGACGTGGGCGCTCGGCAGGACCTGCCCGGCCCTGACCTCGCCCGTTGGGGCTGCGCCGATCGCCAGCCGGTCGCCGGCCCGCAGCGGTCCGCCCCCGAGCCCGGACAGCAGGTCAGCGGACCGGCTGCCAAGCACTGCCGGCGCATGGATGCCACCGGCGACGGCCAGGTAGGTCCGCAGCCCGGCTTGCGGAGCCCCGACGCTGACTTGGCCGCCCGCCGGAACCTCGAAGGCCGTCCCGAAGCGGGGCTGGCGGTCGGCCGATTCGGTGGGCTGACCTTGGGCCTTCGGCGTGGCGGTGGTGCCGCCGTCGTGGCCGGGCGATTCGGCGGATCGCTCCTGCCCTTCGAGCCTGACCTTGGTTCCGGGGCGCAGGCTGGGCGGATTCGGGGGCAAGTCCTGGTGCTCGGGAGTCGCGGTCACCGGCGCTGGGGCGCCGGTCACCGCGACCGTTGCGGGCCCGGTGAACCTGAAGGCGGCGCGGCCCAGCGTCAGCTCGATGGCGGCGTCGTCGTCGCGGTTGCCGACCAGTCGGTTCGCGGCGATCAGGCTCGCGGCATCGGCTGCCCCCGAGGGCGGCACGCCGATCGCGCCGAGGCCAGGCCGCCCGAGATCCTGAACTGTCGCCAGCGGCCCGGGTCGGATGACTTCGAGCTGAGCCAGGCCTGACCGGCGCTCGGCGGGAGTACCGACTCGGCTCTGACGAGCTTCGGATGGTTTTTGGCTGCTTATGGGGTTGATCTTGGCGGGAGATCCCGGTTGGTCGGCTCGCATTGCCGTGAACCTGACGCCGCGGCCGGGGCTAAGCAGGGCGGCCGGATCGCGGTCGGCGTCCCATAGGCGCAGGGGCGTGTGGCCGAGGATGCGCCAGCCGCCTGGGGAGGCCGCTGGGTAGACGGCCGCGAGTCCGGCCGCGATCGCGACCGACCCGGCGGGCACTTGCTGGCGAGGGGTCGGCAGCCTCGGCACCCCGGCCAGGCGCTGGTCGAGCCCGGTCAGGTAGCCGAAGCCGGGCGAGAATCCGATCCAGCCGACCGTGTAGCTCCCGGCAGCGTGCGCCGCGATCACCTCGTCGACCGACAAGCCGGTCAGGCTGGCGACCTCGGCGAGGTCGGGACCGTCGTAGACGACCGGGATCTCGATGGCGTCCTTCGCCGCGCCGGCTCGGGCGGGCACTAGCAGCGCCGCGATCCTGGCGGCCAGTTCGGCGGGCGGCAGACCCTCGCCGGGCGAGCTGATCACGAGGACAGTGCGGGCGCCTGGCACGATGTCACAGACTCCGGGCAGGCTGGCCTCGGCGATGGCGGCCGCCAGCCAGGCGGGCGGCTGGTCGGTGTCGATCAGCAGGCCAGCATCACCCGCGGGGCGTGCCCGCATCATCGGGTCGCGAACGGCGCTAGCCGGACTCCGGAGCGTTCAAGGCGGTCGCGGACCGCCCGGGCGAGCATGACCGCGCCGGGGGTGTCGCCGTGCACGCACAGCGACCGGGCGCTGACCTGGACGTCTTGCCCGTCCGCCGCCGTGACGAGGCCGCTGGTCACCATCCGCAGGGCGCGGTCGGCGACCTCGTCAGGGTCGACGAGCACGGCGCCTGGCCGGCCGCGCGCGGTCAGCGAGCCGTCCGGCTCGTAGCCGCGGTCCGCGAAGGCCTCGGCTACCACCCCCAGCCCGGCCGCCGACGCCTGCCTGGCGGCCTCGCCGTGCGGCTGGGTCAGCAGCGCGAGCGCGGGATCGTAGTCGCGCACGGCGCTGACCAGCGCGCCAGCTTGGCCTTCATCGATGAGTACCCGGTGGTAGAGCGCGCCGTGCGGCTTCACGTAGCTGACCCGCGAGCCCTCGGCCCTGGCGATGCCGTCCAGCGCGGCGACTTGGTAGAGCAGTTCGGCGGCGAGCTCGTCGGCAGGCACGTCCATGGCCCTGCGCCCGAACCCGGCCAGGTCGCGGTAGGACACCTGGGCGCCGATCGTGACCCCGGCGGCCGCGGCCATGACGCAGCCGCGCCGCAGCGTCAGCGGGTCGCCGGCGTGGAACCCGCAGGCGAGGTTGGCGCTCGTGATGATCCCCATGAGAGCCTCGTCGTCGCCGAGGCGCCAGGCTCCGAACGACTCGCCGAGATCGGCGTTGAGATCGACGACCAGGCCGGCGGACGGCTGGACTGACGTCACGGGGCGGGTTCAGGCGGAAGGTCGGCGAGCGCTGCCCTGATCGCCTTGTCGCTCCGCCCGGCGACCTCGATGGCGTCCATGAGCGCGTGCTCGACATCGTGCCGCGGCAGGCCGAGGTCAAGCAGGCGCTGGGCCGCCTCCCACAACTCCGGCGGGTCACCACGCCACAGCCGGTCCGCGAGGGCAAGGTGCTCGTCCAGGTGCTCGGGAGTCGGCCCGGCGCCCCGGCTGGTGTCGTGGCCCGCGGCGAGCAGGATGCGCCGGTCACGCTCCAGCGCCGGGTCCAGGGTCGCCAGGTCGGTACCGCCGAACTTGCCCTTGAGCATGCCGAACGCGAACGCGCGCCGGGGCAGCGCCTCGAGGTCGCGGTCAGGAAGCAGCCTGGCGACCAGGCTCGGCTCGAGGCCAAACGACGAGGGATCCCGGTACACCCGGCTGAACGCCGACATGCTGTCGAAGACCGCGTCCAGGGTCTTGGCAATCGCCGCGGCGTCGAGTCCTGACTTGGCGCCGGCCCAGCGAGCCCAGGCCAGCAGCACGTGGGGCATCGCGTGCTGCTCGGAGTGCGTCAGCATGACCTTGCGCGGCAGCCAGTCGAGCAGGAACGCCTCCATCTTGGCCGGGCTGACCCGCAGTGGCCGGCCGAAGTCCTGGTCGCAGCCGTAGTCCACGATGTGGTCGGTGCAGCGGCTGGCCGCCTCGGTGTCGGAGAGATCCTCAGCCTCGTCGGAGGCGAGGAATTCGGCGACGAGCATGGCCCGGCGGTCGCGGCGCCAGCTGGGCTTGCGGCCGGTGAGCACGGCGGGCTCGGTCGGCGAGGCCGACTTGGGCCCGGTCGGCGGCAGAGTGCGGACCCGCGCCCTGATGAAGGCGTGGTAGGACGGGAACGAGGCGCTGACCGGCGGGTCCGCGAGCGACTCGGTGACGAGCAGGGCCGACTCGAGCAGCCGCCGGGCGGCCGAGGCAGGGACCGGGCGGAAGAACGCGCCGCTGCTGTCCTGCGAGCTGGCCGCGAGCTCCGCGCATCGTTCCAGCAGCGTGGCCACCTGCGAGGTGACCCAGCCGTCCTTGAGCATGCCGCCCGCGTTGTAGTCCACCACCACGACGAGGGCGTGGTCCTCGGTGCCGGCGTAGTTGAAAAGGCAGATCACCTCGTCGCGATCACGGTAGGCGTCGGAGTTCACGTAGCAGTCACCGGAGGCGACGGCTCCGGCGTGCTGGGCCCATGCGGGCCTGGCGACGCCCCGGTCCATCAGCGCGAGCGCGGCCCGCTCGGCCTTGATCGCCTGGTGCGGCGTGCCGAGGCAAGCGATGCCGGACAGCAGCGCGAGCGCGGCCGGGGTGCCCTGCTCGGCGGCGTAGTCGACGAGCCCTTCCCCGACGAGTTCCTCAACGTCGGCGCGACGCCGGCGGCGCAGCTGTCCTGACCCGGTCGGCGGCTGCCGCCACCAGGTGCCGAGCAGCTCGCTGACCATGAGCTCGGCGTCGAGCGGGCTGCGGACGGCGAGCAGTTCCCTCGCGGCGCGCAGCATCTCGGCGAACAGGGCGTTGGGCGGCGGCGTGCCGTGACGGGGCCGGCCGGCTGAGCCCGGACGGCCTGATTCGCCTGGAGATTCGGCGTGTCGGCTCGGCTGGCTCACATTCCTAGCTTTTCAGATCCGCATCCCGCGATGCCACGCTTAACCACGGCGCGCCGCCAGGAATGGCGGCGCACTCAGCAGATTACCTGCCATCGGCACCGAACCGGCGCCCTAGGGCGAGGCGGCCAGGGCCAGCGTTCCGAGCGAGGTCCGGCGCAAGCCCGCCCTGTGCTTCCCTGTGGTTCCCGTCAAAGAGGCAACTACCGATACCAAGGGCATCATCAGTACCACATCGCAAGAACTCGCGCTAACAGCCAAGTATGCTGTGCGACGGTCGCGGGCGCCGGACGGCGCGCCCGCCGGCTGTTGAGTGCCTGCCTGGGCGAGCGGCGTCGGCTTCAGGTCGCCTGCGACTGGCGGTGCTTAGCGCGCGGAACCAGCAGCGGTCTTTCGGTAGATAAGACATAATTCCTGTTCATGGGGAGCAAGCCGGGCGATTGGCTCAGGCGGCAGAAGCGGTACTGACTGCGCGGCAAGGCAGCGTCGCGCGGCTAACGGCAGTGGACTGCGAAGGAGTTGCGGCTATGCGGCATGCTCGGCAGCGGTACAACGACGGGCGCCCTGGGCTGACCGCCCGTCGCGAGATGGCCCGGCGAGGTGAGCGCCCGAGCGGCCGGCGGGCTGGCCGCCGGGTCACGCTCGGCTGCGCCGGTCTGGTCGCGTTCGCGCTGGCGGTCGCTGGGTGCGGAGCGAACGGTCACGCGCACGTCGCGAGCACGCCCGTCGACGGCGGCACGGCGACCTACGCGCTCCCCGCGAATGTCACGCCGAACTACATTTTCCCGTTCGCGCCCGGTTCATATTTCACGATCGTCAACCTGGACCAATTCCAGTACCTGATGTACCGGCCGCTTTACTGGTGGGGCCAGGGCACAAAGCCCTACCTGAATGAGGACGAGAGCCTGGCCGAGGCCCCGAAGTACAGCGGTCAGACTGTCACGATCATCCTGAAGCCCCACTACCGCTGGTCGAACGGTACTTATGTGACATCAAAGGACATCATGTTCTGGATGAACATGATGCAGGTAGAGGCTCACACCGAATACGGCGGCTACGTGCCTGGTGGCCTGCCCGACGACGTCAAGGACATCAGGACAGTCGGCTCCGACGAACTGCAGATGACGATCATCGGCAAGTACTCGCCGCTGTGGTTCACCGACAACGAGCTCAGCCAGATCACCCCGCTGCCGCTGTACTGGGACCGCACGAGCCTGAACTCGCCGAGCGACTGCGCTGACGTCGTGGCTGACTGCGCGGCCGTCTTCAAGTACCTCAACAGCATCGCCACGACCTCGTCGGACTGGGTCTCCTCGCCGATCTGGCAGGTTGTGGACGGCCCTTGGAAGCTCGCCAGCTATAGCTCGGCTGGCACCTTGACCTACACCTACAACACCGGCTACTCGGGCCCGGTGCCGAAGGACCACATCACGAAGTTCATCGAGGAGCCGTTCACCTCTGAAGAGGCCGAGTTCAACGTCCTGCAGGCTGGCGGCAGACAGCCGCTCGACGTCGGCTACCTGCCGACCGTCGACGCGCCCGTGCCGCCGCCTGGGCAGCTGGTCGGGGACAACCCGGTCAGCGACTATCACATGAAGCCGCTGTGGACGTGGGGCCTGAACTACATCCCCTACAACTTCAACCCGATCGACCCGCAGGTGCACGTCTTCGATCAGCAGTACTTCAGGCAGGCGTTCCAGGACCTGGTGAACCAGGCGGCGATCATCCAGGGGGCACTGCACGGCTACGGGATCGTCTCCACCGGTCCGGTCGGCGATGCCCCCACCACCACCTACCTGTCTCCGCAGGCCAAGAGGGGCGATCCGTTCCCCTACAACGCGAACAAGGCGGAGAAACTGCTGCAGTCGCACGGCTGGGATGTCCGCCCGGCCGGGGTGACCACGTGCGGGAACGCGGCCGAGTGCGGCGAGGGCATCAAGGCAGGGACCAAGCTCGAGTTCGACATGCTGTACGTCACCGGCAACGCCTGGGTCCAGGCCGCGGTCCTGCAGCTGAAGTCGAATGCGGCGACGGTCGGCATCCAGCTCAACCTCAAGTCAGGCTCGTTCGACGATGTCGTCGGCACCGTCGAGAACGGCTGCGGCACGGCGACGACGCCGAAGCCATGCCAGTGGGAACTGGCTGACTGGGGCCAGGGCTGGAGCTATCAGCCCGACTACCTGCCGACGGGGGACGAGTTGTACGAGACCAACTCGGCCGGGAACCTCGGTGACTACAGCAACGCGAAGAACGACGCGCTGATCAAGAAGACGGTGCAGGCCACGAGTAACTCGGCCTTCCAGACGGCCATGTACAACTGGGAGGCCTACCTCACGCCGAAGCTTCCCGTGATGCTGCAGCCCGAGGCTCCATACGCGCTCATGGAGACCATCGACGGCCTGCGCATCGGGCCGCAGCCCCCGACGCTGACCCTGACCCCGGAGAACTGGTACTTCATGCGGTGAGCCTGCATCATTACGCGGTTGGCCGCACCGGGCGGCGAGCCGGTCCAGGTGACTTGGGCAGGTGATGACGTACCTGGTCAGGCGGGCAGGTCAAGCGGTCGTGGTGCTCGTCGGAGTGAGCCTGGTCGTCTTCGGGTTCCGATGGCTGCTGCCGGGCGGGCCGTCCCGTGCCCTGCTTGGCGTCAGCCCGACCGCCGCTGACGTCAGCGCCCTGCGTCGCGCTTACGGGCTCGGCTCCCCGGCGCCGGTGCAGTACCTGACCTGGCTCGGCCAGGTGCTGCACGGCAACCTCGGCTACTCCTCGGTGCAGGGGGCGAGCGTCGGCTCGCTGCTGGCCAGTAGCCTGCCGCGAACCCTGGCCCTGACGCTGACGGCGACCGTCGTCGCGGTCGCCATCGCGGTCCCGCTCGGCCTGCTGCAGGCACTGGCCCGTGACTCGGCCTTCGACCGCGTGTTCCGCGGGCTCAGCTACGTCGGCTACGGGATGCCGTCGTTCTTCCTCGGCTCGATCCTGATCCTGGTGTTCGCGGTTCACTTGCACGTGTTCGGGGCGGAGGGGCCGCAGGCTCCGGGCATCGCGGGGGTGCTCACCGACTGGCGTGACCTGACGCTGCCGGTAGTGACGCTCGCTATCTTCACTGGCGCGATCTTCGCCAGGTACTCAAGGGCGGCCGCGATCGAGGCGCTGTCGAGCGACTACGTCAGGACGGCCCGCGGCGCGGGAGCCGGCCGGGCGCGGGTCATCACCAGGCATGTCCTGCGGAACTCCCTCATCCCTGTCATCACGCTCGCGGGGCTCAGCCTGCCGCAGATCATCGGTGGCGCGCTGATCACCGAGAGCCTTTTCAACATCCAAGGCGTCGGGTGGCGGCTCTGGCAGGCGGCGCTAAAGCACGACTTCCCCGTGCTGCTCGGGTTCATCCTGGTGATCGGGGCCGGGGCGGTAGTCGGGTCGCTGCTCGCCGACATCGGCTACATGATCGCTGATCCGCGCATCAGGTACCGGGCGCGATGAGCGGGCGTGGCCGCCACGCGGCGCCACCAAGGCACGCGGCGCCGCAGCGGCACCCGGCGCCGCACCGGCACCCGGCGCCATCGCCGTCCGCGGCGCCGCAACGGCGGGCGTCGCTTCGCTGGCGGGCCCAGTGGCGGGCCCACTGGCGGGCCCGCTGGCGGCTCCGCTCGCTCGGCGGAACGATGGCCGCCGGGCTGGTGATCATCGGGCTGATGGCCTTGTTCTGCTTTGCCGGGCCGTTGTTCTACCGGCCTGACCTGGTGCACGTGAACCTGCTGCTCGCCAGCCGCCCGCCGAGCGCGGCCCATCTGCTCGGCACCGATCCTGACGGGATCGACGTGCTTGGCCAGCTGATGACCGGCGGGCAGTTGTCGCTGGAGGTCGGCGTGGCCGCGGGCGTGCTCGCCACCATGATCGGATCGTTGTGGGGCGCCCTGGCCGGCTATCTGGGCGGCGCCATCGACGCGATCATGATGCGGGTCGTGGACGCGGGCATCGCGATCCCCGTGATCGTGCTGTTGCTGCTGCTGACCGCCATCTACGCGCCAGGACCGGCGCTGCTGGTGCTCGTCATCGCGGGGACGTCGTGGCTCGGCACGGCCCGGCTGGTCCGCGGCGCCGCCCTGACGCTGCGGACGAGGGAGTTCGTGCAGGCGGTGCGCGGCATGGGCGGCGGACGGATCCGCGTGATCGTGCGGCATATCGCGCCGAACGCGCTCAGCACGATCGTCGTCACCGTGTCGTTCCAGATCGCCGACGCCATCGTGGTGCTGGCGACGCTCAGCTACCTTGGCCTCGGGGTGCAGCCGCCATCGTCAGACTGGGGTGACATGATCGCCGCCGGGGTCCAGTCCATCTACTCCGGGTACTGGTGGGAGATCTATCCGGCTGGGATCGCGATCATCTTGGTCGTGGTCGGGTTCAACCTGCTCGGAGACGGGCTGCGGGACCGGTTCACGGCGACGAGCCGGGGTCACTGATCCTGGCTGTCGGGCCGGGCTGATCTGGGCCGCGAGGCGGAGATGTGGCGTAGATGCTGGGTAACGGCCCCTAACCGGCGGCTGACCTGGCTAAAATGACATTAGCGCTAGTCTGGGTGGCTGGCGGGACCGTGGCTAGTTAGGTACGCTGCGTGCGCTGAGCGCGTCGGGGTAGCAGATCGGCGCCTGCGCAGGTGCGCGGGCCAGGGGCATAGTGAGGCAGCAGGGCCGGGCATTTGCGCTGGCACTGCCGCGGGGGCCTTGATGCCGCTGGGCGTTTGGGTCGCGGCATGCTCATGCCGCCTTGGAAGAAGGCCATCAGGCTTGCGTCGCGGACAGCAGGCCCAGCGGGCGTGATGCCGCTAGCCTTCTTGTGTTGGACACCGCAGGGAGGGGATCGTCCCGTGAGTGCTTGCTGGGATGCGAGGTGCTTTCCTTGAGCGCTTCGACATCCGTCCCGCAGGCCGGGCGGCCGCGCCCTGGCGCAGACGAGTGTGATTCGGCGATGCTCGATGCGCTAATCGCGCAGGCGCCCGTGGGATTCGCCTTCATCGACCCTGACTTGCGGTTGCGGCGGGTGAGCAGCTCGCTCGCGCAGATGCTGGGCGGGACGCTGCTGGAGCAGACGGGTCACGCGATCGGCCAGGTATGGCCATCGAACGTCGCGGCTGTCGCCGAATCGGCCGTGCGAAGCGTCCTTGCCACCGGACTTCCCGTGCTCAACCAGGTCACCGCCGCCGGGCCGGGCAAGCCTGACGATGCCGGACCTGACCTGGACCGATTCTCCGTGCCGCGGCCAGCGGCCTCGTCCGACGCCCTCACTAACGGGAACGGCAACGGCCAGGCTGAAGCGCTAGGGGATCGGCGCCTAGCCCTGTCGGCGTATCCGGCTCACGACCCGCAAGGGAGCGCTACCGGGGTCACCGTGATCGCGATGGATGTCACCGATGACCTGAGCACTGCCGAGGCCGTCCGCCGGACCAATGAGCGGTACCGGTCGCTCGTGCAAGCAGGCAACCAGGTCGTCTGGGTCACCGATCCGGTCGGCCAGGTGAGCGAGGACTCGCCCGAGTGGCGCTGGATCACCGGCCAGTCGATTGATGAGTACCTGGCCGACGGCTGGCTGGCTGCTATCCACGCCGACGACAAGGACCGGGTCGAGCGGGACTGGCTCAGCTGCATCAAGACCGGCACCGTCTTCGACGGGAGTTACCGGGTCATGACCAAGACCGGCTCGTACCGGCACTACGACGTCAGGGCCGTGCCGATCGAGCGGGACGGCGCGATCGTCGAGTGGATGGGCGCGAGCACGGACGTGACGAGCCAGCGCGAGGCCGATGAGATGCGCGGCCGGCTCACCGAGCAGCTCTCGGCCGCGGCGCTGCGCACCTCCAGGCTCCAGCAGGCCACGTCGCTGCTGGCCGAGGCCCTGTCGGTACAGGAAGTCGTGGGCGTGATCACCGAGGTGGGCCGGTCGGCGATCGGCGCCGACCGGTCGGCCGTGGCCCTCGTCGACCGGGACAGGCTTCGCCTGCGGATCATCAGCTCAGACGCGCTCGGCGACCGGCCAGGAGAGCTGAGCGGCGAGATCCCGCTCGACATCCCGAGCGTGCTGACCGCCGCGGTCGCGCTCCGTCGCCCGCTAGTGCTCGACAGCCCCGACAGCCTGCGGCGGCACTTCGAGGGCGATACCACGGCCGAGCTATTCCTGCGCCACAGTGACGAGCGGGCCTGGGTCGGCCTGCCGCTGACGACATCGGGGACCCCGCTCGGCGCGCTGCAGTTCTCGTTCACGAGCCCGCGGCAGATCAACGACGAGGAGAGGGTCTTCCTCGAGGCGCTGGCTGGCCAGTGCGCGCTGGCCCTTGAACGGGCCATGCTCTACGAGCGCGAGCACACCACGGCCGAGACCCTGCAACGGAGCCTGCTGCCCGACAATCTGCCCGATGTGCCGGGCATCGCGCTCCGCGCGTTCTACAAGCCGCTGTCCATCGAAGTGGGCGGGGACTGGTACGACGCCTTCCGGCTGCCTGACGGCAAGCTCGCGGTCGCGGCTGGCGACGTGATGGGCAAGGGCCTGACGGCGGCCGCGGGGATGGGGCGGGTCAGGAACGCGCTGCGGGCGCTCGCACTCACCGACCCGCGTCCTGCGGCCGTGCTGGCCGGGCTTGACCGGCTCTTCATGGCGACCGAGATGGACGAGCAGGTCACCACCGTCTGCTACCTCGTCGTCGATCCAGAGACCGGGGAGGGCGTGGTCGGCAACGCCGGGCACCTGCCGCCGCTGCTGCTCGGGCCTGGCACGGCCCCGTGGCTGGACCAGACCGAAGCCGGTACGCCACTGGGCTGGGCGAGCCCTCGACAGCAGTACCCGTTTACATTGCCGCACGGGCACACCGCGGTGCTCTACTCCGATGGCCTGGTAGAGAACCGCAAGCGAGGGCTCGATGCCGGCCTTGACGAACTGGTCACGGTCGCCGCCCAGGCCCCGGCGGGCACGGTAGCTGACCCTGGCAAGTTCATCGACTATCTCGTCGAGCGGATGCTGGCGGGCTACGACCAAGACGACGACGTCACCGTGCTGGTGCTGCAAATGCCTGGCCGCGAGCCGGTCAGGCCACTTGGCGGGGGCGGGCGTGGGCGCGAACGCGGCTGAATGCAGGCGAGCACGATCAAGCCGCCGCAGTTGTGGGTACGCTTTCCCCGCGTGTGGTTGTCGGGATGGATCCGATCGGGGGTCTGCGGGTTGGAGTGGTACGAGCTACCTTCCAACTGCGCCTAAGGTGGGGAGCGGGAGCGGAACAGGTCGTGCCGGTTGCCAGGGATGGGGGAGCGGGGGCTTCGTCGCCGGTCAAATAGGCACAGACCAGGCGGTAGCGTCTACTTGCTACCAGACGATCGCAGGAGAGTGTCGGTGTCGCCTGCTGGTTCGGACGGGTTCGCGCCGTATGTCGGCGCGACGGCACGACTGAGCAGTAGAGCTGAAGTGTGCGGTTGCACGGAGGCGGGGCGACTTATCGGCCAGCGAAGGAAGGGGTGACCGCGGTGGCAGGCACTGCAAGCTCCGCGGCGCGGAGGCAGCCGACGCCGCCAGGCGCAGGCGCTCGCGTTCCGCAGCAATCCCGGGTTGAGCCAGCTGACTCCGCTGGCCAGCATGCCGACGCTGCCGTCGCGCTAGTGGCGGCCGATTCCGCGGCGCAGGATGGCCAGGCGGCCGCGGGGCGGACAGCGACGACTGCCAGCCCACGCCGGTCGGCGAGGCGCCCGGGCAAGAAGGACCGCGCCGCAGGGACGATCTCATCAAGCGGAGCGGATACAGTAGTTGACCAAGCCATTCCGGCGCCGGCCAGCCCGACGCCTCGAACTCGCCGGTCACGAGCAGGTACCAGCGCCGATGGGGGCGCTACTCGCGCGGGGGCTAACGGCGGTCATGGCAAGGGATCTGGCGCGGATGGCGAGAGCTCTCTCGCCGGCCTGCATGACCTGGAAGGTGACGTGAACCTGGCTGAAGCGACCGATCTGGACGCCAACTCCGAACTCGGCGGGATGACCGACCTAGACAATGAGGCTGAACTCGCCGACGTAGGTGACCTGGACGGTGAGCCGGACCTGGCCGATGTGGCTGACCTGGACGTAGACCTTGACGACCTGTCCGGGCTTGAGGACGAGGGCGAGGGCGATGGCGAGAGTGACGACCCGATCTCTGCCCTCGACATCGCCGGCGCGGCTGAGGAGAGTGATGATGACGGCGAGGAGGCCGATGAGGCCGCCGATGGCCCCGTGGTCGGTGTCGTAGCCGTCGGCGTGGCCGTGACCGTGACCACGACGGACGAGTCTGAAGACGAGGCGTTCGTCTACGGTGACGATGATGAGGACCTGCCCGCGGCTCAGGTAGCGGTGGCTGGGGCGACTTCCGATCCGGTCAAGGATTACCTCAAGCAGATCGGCAAGGTTCCGCTGCTGAACGCGGAACAGGAAGTCGAGCTGGCCAAGCGGATCGAGGCCGGGCTGTTCGCCGAGGAGAAGCTGGCGGAAGGGGGCCGGTCACTGCCCCCGGACGTGCGCGGCGACCTGGACTGGATCGCCGAGGACGGCCGCCGGGCTAAGAACCACCTGCTTGAGGCCAACCTGCGGCTCGTGGTTTCGCTGGCCAAGCGGTACACCGGGCGGGGCATGCTCTTCTTGGACCTGATCCAGGAAGGCAACCTGGGCCTGATCAGGGCCGTGGAGAAGTTCGACTACACCAAGGGCTACAAGTTCTCCACGTACGCGACCTGGTGGATCAGGCAGGCGATCACCAGGGCGATGGCGGACCA
The DNA here is from genome assembly GCA_035511035.1 of Streptosporangiaceae bacterium. Lineage (GTDB taxonomy): Bacteria > Actinomycetota > Actinomycetes > Streptosporangiales > Streptosporangiaceae > Chersky-822. Next base: position 906 of record DATKFV010000085.1, on the reverse strand, counting down.
GGCCCGCACGATCAGGATCCCCGTGCACATGGTCGAGGTGATCAACAAGCTGGCCCGGGTGCAGCGGCAGATGCTCCAGGACCTGGGCCGGGAGCCGACGCCCGAGGAACTGGCAGCCGAGCTCGACATGACCCCTGAGAAGGTCATCGAGGTCCAGAAGTACGGTCGCGAGCCGATCTCGTTGCACACGCCGCTCGGTGAGGACGGCGACAGCGAGTTCGGCGACCTGATCGAGGACTCCGAAGCTATCCAGCCCGGCGAGGCCGTCAGCTTCACGCTGCTCCAGGAGCAGTTGCACTCGGTGCTCGATACGTTGTCCGAGCGCGAGGCAGGCGTCGTCTCGATGCGGTTCGGCCTGACCGACGGCCAGCCGAAGACCCTGGATGAGATCGGCAAGGTCTACGGCGTCACCAGGGAGCGGATCAGGCAGATCGAGTCCAAGACGATGTCCAAGCTCCGCCACCCGTCGCGCTCCCAGGTACTGCGCGACTACCTGGACTGAGCCGAGTCCCAGCGACTTGACGCAGGCCCGCATCCCGAGTGAGGGATGCGGGCCTGCGTGCTTCTGCCAGGCGGCGTGGGCTCATGATCTCGGTGATTAATGTGCGGATTTCGAGGCGCGAACCGCCGTAAGGATGGAACGCGTCAGCGTGACGGAAACTTGAGTGCGCTGATCACTCCGCCGCCGCCCGTGTCATCGTCCGTGATCATGATCCGCTCATGATCACGGAGACTTAAGCGGGTGCCCGGAACACCGCAATCCTCCGTGATCCATGAAATTTCATGATCACGGTAGTTCAAGGCGTGGCAACCCGGTCGAACACCCGTGATCATCGATAGACCTTGATCACGGAGCATCGCTGGGGCTGGGGCTGGGGCTGGGCTGGGCTGGGCTGGGGCTGGGGC